>NZ_SZZZ01000020.1:0-83832 GCF_009830025.1 Pantoea sp. Taur | reverse complement strand
GCCAGCTTCCTCAAGGCAGCGGCTGATGAGCGCAGGGTCAAGAACATCCGCGAGCGTATTCAGAGGATTACGAAGAGAATCGTAACGAGAGACGATATCAAGGGCCTGACTGAGCTGCATAAAAAAATCCGGAAACGAAGCGTTTCCGGATTCTTACACAGCCACTGGATCGTTCAACTGATCCTTAACTGACTGGCATTACGGCCTGAGCCGGGTTCATCAAATCAATCTGCAACCATCACACCGCTTCGTACAGCGTCTGATGGCGCGTCTCTTTGCAGGCAATCAGCGCAATCAGCGTCAGCACGGCCATGGAAGCCAGATAAAAACCGACCGCCTGCAAACCGTAGTTAGCGTTCAACCATGTTGCAATATAAGGCGCAACCGAGGCACCGAGAATTGACGACAGGTTATAGGAGAACGACGCGCCGGTATAACGGACTTCGGTCGGGAACAGCTCTGGCAGCAGAGCACCCATCGGCCCAAAGGTGAGGCCCATAATGCTCAGGCCTAGCAGCAGGAAGCCCATCACCAGAATCTGTGAGCCTGAACCCAGCAGCATCGGGAACATCAGTGCGAAGGCAATGATCAACAAAGTAATGGTGATCATGGTGCGACGACGGCCATAGCGGTCTGCCAGCAGGCCCGCAATCGGTACCATCACACCAAAGCCAATCACCGCCACCATCAGCATCCACAGGAAGCTATTACGGGAAAAGCCTAAGCCCGCTGGCGCCGGTGCAGTGCCGTAACTCATCGAGTAAACGGTCATGATGTAGAACAGCGTATAGGTCGCCAGCATGATGAAGGTGCCAAGAATCGTAGCGGTCAGATGCTTGCTCAGCAGCGTGCCGATCGGCATTTTGACCTGCTTGTTCTCTTTCTGCACTTTGGCAAACACCGGGCTTTCATGCAGCGAAACGCGCACATACAGGCCAATCAGTACCAGTACGGCTGAAAGGATAAACGGCACACGCCAGCCCCAGTTCATGAACTGCTCATCGGTCAGCAGCCAGGAGAGCAACAGGAAAGTACCGTTGGCGAAGAAGAAGCCAATTGGCGCGCCAAGCTGCGGGAATGAACCATAGAGCGCACGTTTTTTCGCTGGCGCATTTTCGGTTGCCAACAGAGCGGCGCCGCCCCATTCACCACCAAGACCCAGGCCCTGACCAAAGCGTGCCAGCGCCAGCAGCAGCGGAGCAGCAACGCCAATGGTTTGGTATCCAGGCAGCAGACCGATCAATACGGTAGAGACGCCCATGGTCAGCAGCGATGCCACCAGGGTGGCTTTACGGCCTACACGGTCGCCAAAGTGACCGAATAGCGCAGAACCAATCGGGCGCGCGACGAAGGCGATAGCAAACGTAGCCAGCGACTGTAGCGTTGCCACGGTGGCATCACCCTGCGGGAAGAAAATGTGCGGAAAGACGATGACGGCCGCAGTGGCATAAATATAGAAATCGAAGAATTCGATCGCGGTGCCGACAAGCGATGCCACGACCACTTTGCCGCGTGAGTTTACGGGCGTGTCGTCGTGTTTTTTGTCGAGTGTTTCTGTGATGGAGGCTTGCATGACTGTTTCTTAATTGTAAATGTAGACAGAGAATCTTACGCACCTGTTTTGCGGCATTCAATGATGAAAACCCGCGCCAGAACAGGCATTTTCGGCGAAAAAGTGGATAATTTCTGAGTTGCGGCAATCGGCGGGTGATGGGAACGGGAAGTGTCACTTTTTTGGCGGGAATCTCTGCAAAAGGGCCAAATTAAAGTGACCCTTTAGCGTTTCCTGCTGGTTTTTGCTGGAATAATAGCCAGCAGGAAACATTTTTAGCTGTTGCGGCAAATGTAACAATTTTGCGATGTTAATTGCCCTGATGCGGCTGCGGCATCTCTTTATCATCCTTGTATTTTGCGGTGGCTATCCACGCGGCGCAGAACAGTGTCAGACGGGCAAAGAAGTAAAAGAACGCCATTAATCCCAGCACTGAACCAAAGGCTGCCCCAGAGGGCGAAGTGGCCAGCTTTGGCAGCGTCAGCGTCATCACAAACTTAATCACTTCAAAACCAATCGCCGCCAGCAGCGTGCCGCGAAATAGTGCTTTTTTGCGCGGCTTATGGCGCGGCAGAATCCAGAAAATCCACAGGAACAACAGATAGTTGGCAAAGATGGAAATCGACAGCGCAATGATGGTCATTGCCGGGCGCAGCCACTCGATATCCTCCAATCCCAACGCGTTGACGATGGCATTCTGCGCGGCACCGGCAATGGAGGTTAGCGACAGGGTAATCACAAGCGCCAGCATCAGACCCAGCAACGACACCAAATCACGCGCATATTTCTTCCATAACTTCTCTTGATCGTCCGGCTTACGCTCCCAAACATCACGCGATTGCGCGCGCACCGCCTCGCGCAAATTGCCCATCCAGTTAATGCCAGAGTAGAGCGCCAGCAGCAAACCGGTTAACCCGACCGTCGCGCGCTGCTGAATCGCGGTGTTCACGGTGTTCTTTAGCGTAGTGGCCAGCGTCGGATCGCTGATGCTGTTAACGATTTTGTTGATCAACTCGGTGAGTAAATCCTGATTCGACGCCAGCACAAAACCGACTGCCGCAAAGGAGACCATCAAAATCGGTATCAGAGATAGGAAGGAGAAGTAAGTGATCGCTGCGCCAAACTGGCTGCCGAGGCGATCGTTAAACCGATCCAGCGCGCGCATAAAATGCGCCACCGCCGGAATGGCCTGGAACCAGGCCGCAAAGCGCGACACGTTCTGGATTGAGCCATCCACGGTTTTGTTACCGGTCTTGATATCTATCAGCGGCTTCTTTTCAGCCGTGGGTTCTTGGTTAGGTTTGTCTGTCATAGACGATAATCATCCTGTTCACTGCGAAATTAAAATTATAGCCCTTTATGTCACATACTCCTGCAACACCTGACTCAGCCACTCCATAAACACCCGCACGCGACGTGCTACGTTGCGGCGATGTGGGTAAAGCAACGAAATCGGCATCGGCTTGGCGGGGAAGTGATGCAGCACTTCCACTAACTGGCCTGATTCCAGCAGTGGCTGCACACCAATCGCGGGCACCTGAATAATGCCTAATCCCGCGATGCAGGCGGCACGATAGGTTTCGGTGCTGTTCACCGTCACCACGCCGCCGGTCTGAACATAGTGGCACTGCTTACCATCAAAATATTCAAACCCCAAAGAAGGCTGCCCCAGTTGCTGGGTGTAATGCACCATCGCGTGCTGTGCAAGATCTTCGAGGCGCACCGGCATGCCGAAGCGGGAAAGGTAGTCGGGACTGGCGCAGTTAATCAAGGCATGTGATCCGATTTTTCGCGCAATCAGACCCGAATCTTTCAGCTCGCCCACGCGGATCACGCAGTCAAAACCTTCACGAATCACATCCACCTGGCGATCGCTGCTGCTAAGCTCAATTTCGATGCCGGGATAATGCTGCAGAAACTCAGGCAAACGCGGCAGGATAAATCCGGTGGCCATGGCTACCGACATATCGACGCGCAACTTGCCGCTCAGGGTGGCGGGATCGTGCTGGAACAGGCTGTCCATATCGTCGAGCATCGACAACAGATCAAGACAACGATCGTAGTAGACCAGCCCGTCCTGGGTGAGATGAACACGTCGCGTGGTGCGATGCAGCAGACGCGTGCCCATTTGATTTTCCAGCGCCTGTAACTGGCGCGATACGCTGCCTTTCGGTAGTCCAAGACTTTCAGCTGCACGGGTAAAACTGCCCATTTCTGCCACCCGCACAAAAACCTGCATTGCGTGAATTTTATCCATGTTGTTCACCGATTGTTGTTGTTAGTGAAACAGTGCTGCGTATTCCTCTGCGTTTATAGATCAATTTATAGCGAATATCCTTATCCCGTGTTCAATTTTCCATCTGGAGCGAAACATGAGTCATAAAATTGCATTGATTACCGGCGGCAACCGCGGTTTGGGCAAGAATGGTGCGCTGAAACTGGCGGCCAAAGGCGTGGATATCCTTTTTACCTATCGTGGTCACGCGGAAGAAGCGCAGGCCGTGGTGAAAGAGATTGAAGCATTGGGCGCACGTGCGGTGGCGTTACAGCTGGATGTCGGCGACAGCAGCACCTTCGACAGCTTCGTGGCGCAGGTGAAAGAGAGACTGCAAAAAACCTGGCAACGCGACAACTTTGATTATTTAGTGAACAATGCCGGTCACGGTCACTACAAGTTGTTTGCGGAAACCACCGAAGAGGAGTTTGATGCGCTGATCAACGTGCACTTCAAAGGGCCTTACTTCCTGACGCAGAAGCTGCTGCCGCTGATTATCGATGGTGGCCGCATCCTGAACATCTCCAGCGGATTAACACGCATGACGCTGCCGGGTTCAGGCACCTATGCCTCGGTGAAAGGGGCGATGGAAGTGCTGACGCGCTATCAGGCCAAAGAGCTGGGCGAGCGTCGTATTCGCGTCAATATTCTGGCGCCGGGTGCGATTGAAACTGATTTCGGCGGTGGACGCGTGCGCGATACCAAAGATCTCAACGATCACATTGCCTCGGTGACATCGCTGGGCCGTGTGGGTCAACCGGATGATATTGGTGACGCGATCAGTGCCATCCTGAGCGAAGAAACCGGCTGGATCACCGCGCAGCGTATTGAAGCTTCAGGTGGGCAGGCGTTGTAATCATGCACGCGGAGTGACGCAGCGTTCATGCACGATAAATCGCGGCGCTACGCCATCCTTTGGATGGTCGTAGCGCCCGCAATTTATTGCGCGTGTTTTAGATTTCAATCGTGCCGCTACTTAACCATGCAGATGGCCGTAGCGGCGCAATTTATTGCGCGTATTTTAGATCTCAATCGTCCCGTCAATCACGGTCACTGTCTGGCCACCAATCCAGATGGTCTCACCACCAAAACTCACCTGAATTCGTCCTTCACGCTGGATAGCGCTACCCTGACGTGCGCGATAATCTTCGGTTTTCCCCTGCGCCGCAAAGTAACGTGCCAGACAGGCGTTGGCGCTGCCTGTTACCGGATCTTCGGTCAGGCTGCCGTTCTCAACCAGCAGCGCGCGCACTTCGTATTGCTCGCCGCAATCCTCTGGCAGCGGGCCAAACAGCGCAGTCCCATTGACGTCGGCATGCTTTTGCAAGCGCAGCAGATCCGCCGCGCTGGCCTGCACATCCAGCACCGCCTGCGCGCTGTTCATCGGGATCAGCAGCCAGCGAATGCCCATATCGACAATGGTCGGCGTCTGGTGGGTATCATAGGCTTCGCTGTTCAGTGCGCTGCTCATTAACGCGTCATCAAATGGCGTCAGCGTGACGTCGGGTGCGGCGAATGCCAGCGCGCCATCCTCGCTAATGCGCACATCCACCAGTCCAACGCCGCACTCCTGCACGATCTTACCCGGCGTTTTCACTTGCCAGCCCGCTTCCAGCAAGGCGTGAGCCGTGCCCAGCGTTGGATGACCGGCAAAGGGCAATTCCCCTTCAGTGGTAAAAATGCGCACCCGATAATCGGCCGCAGCATCCTGTGGTGGCAGGACAAAGGTGGTTTCCGACAAATTGGTCCAGCGGGCGATAGCGGCCAGTTGGGCGTCACTTAATCCCTCTGCATCCATGATCACTGCCAGCGGATTACCTTTGAACGCTGATGAGGTAAACACATCCACCTGCTTAAACGCGACTTTCATTTTCACTCCTTGCTGGTTGAGGCACTCTGACATCCTGATTTACATCCTGCAGATTGCTAATGGCAGCCAACAGGACTATGAATAGGTTAAGAATTCTGGAATCGGAGTCCGCTATGTTAAAAGTTCTTGGTCGTACTTCTTCAATCAACGTGCGCAAAGTTCTGTGGTTGTGTTCAGAACTGGATCTCGCGTATGAGCTCGAACCTTGGGGTGAAGACCCGCAATCGCTGCACTCGGCGGAATTCATGGCGCTCAACCCTAATGCCATGGTGCCGGTGATCATCGAAGATGACTTCGTGATGTGGGAATCCAACGCCATTCTGCGCTATCTCGCCAACAGCAATGGCGGCGACTGGCTCTATCCTGAAAACCCACGAGCGCGTGCACCGGTGGATCAGTGGATGGACTGGCAAGCCACCGAACTCAATACTTCCTGGCGCTATGCGTTTATGTCACTGGTGCGCAACTCGCCCGCCCATCAGGATCCGCGTTTGCTGGCCGCCGCGATTAAAGGCTGGACGCACACCATGAATATTCTTGACCAGCATCTGCAAAAAACCGGGCGCTACGTCGCAGGACGCAATTTCTCGCTGGCAGACATTCCGGTGGGACTTGCAGTCAATCGCTGGTTTGAAACCCCGCTGGAGCACCCTGAATTTCCCGCCGTACAACTCTATTACGAGCGTCTGACCGAGCGTGAGGGCTACACCACCTGGGGCCGCAACGGCAAACCCTGATCCTGTCCCGGTGCCAGGCCTGTGATTTCGCAGGCTAGCGCGCCGGTGCGTTTTAGTGCCCACGTATAACGTTCATCAAACGGGTAACAGCAGGAGAGGCGCAGCGCGTGTTTATAACGATCGCTCAGCGTGTAGAGCGCGCCCGGTGTGACGCAAATCTGCTCCTGCAATAACCGATGAAACATCTCCACGGTATCCACTTTCCCTGGCAACTCCACCCAAAACACAAAACCTCCTTTGGGCAGGGTGGCGCGTGTCCCCTGCGGAAAATGGCGCGCCATGATGCCGCGCGCCGCATCGAGATTGGCGGCATAGCGGCGGCGCAGCGAGCGCAGATGATGATCGTATCCGCCACTGGCGAGGAATTCGGCGAGGGTTTCACACAGCAACCGCGATTCAGACATCGAAGAGACAGCTTTCAAACGGGCGATGGTCTGATGGAAACGACCGGCCGCGGTCCAGCCCACGCGGAAATCCGGCGCCACGGTTTTGGTAAAGCTGGTGCAGTAAATCACCCAGCCATCGCTATCAAAGGCTTTCACCGGCGGCGAGAGTGGCCAATCGAACTGCAGCTCGTCATACAGCCCATCTTCGAGCATCGGGACGTGGTAAGTATTCACTAACTTCGCCAGTCGCTTCTTATTCTCCAGTGGCATCACATAGCCGAGAGGATTCTGCGCGCCGGGCATGGCAATCAGCGCCTGAATGCGCTTCTCCTGTAACAACATCTCCAGCGCATCCAGCGACAACCCTTGCTGAGGATCGGTGGGAATCTCCAGCGCTTTCAGGCCCAGTGACGCCAGCAAGGGGAACAGGAAGAAGTAAGTGGGGGATTCCAGCCCAATGCAGTCGCCAGGCTTGGTTACCGCACGTAGCGCCAGCTGTAACGCTTCCATGCAGCCATGGGTGAGGGTGATCTCTTGCGTGGTCAGATTGATACCGGTGTGCAGACTGCGACGTGCAATCTCCTCCCGTAAGCGCTCACTACCCGGCGGGAGCGCATAGCGCCCGACGATGTCGGGATTGTGCCGTAAAATGCCCGAGGTAATTCGGCCTAAGCGCGCTGCCGGATAAAAGGTGCCATCCTGCGGACAGGCCAAAGAGATATTGGTGTAATCGGCATTATTCTGCGCGGCAAACACCTGCTCAATCAGTTCCAGTTTCTGCGTGCTCGGGTCGTTGATTTTCGCGGGCAGCGGTTTGACCGGACGCGTCACGGCTGGCATCACGCCACGCACGTAATAGCCCGATTGCGGGCGCGCTTCGATTAAGCCGCGATCTTCAAGGATTTGCCAGGCATTGAGCACAGTATTGACGCTAACCTGATGCGATTGTGCCACGCGGCGGATGGCGGGCAGCCGTTTTCCCGGTTTCAGCGTGCCCTGATGAATCGACTCGGCAAAGCTATCTGCCAGCTGCTGATACAGCGTTTGACCGGATGAAAGGGGAAGGGACACAAAAGCCTCCGCGTGCGATGGGTACAATCTAAATTAATGTTAACTGTATCCATTACAATAGTGGTTTTGTGTCTCTGTTTCCATCACCCGGTACGCATTAGCATGATGTTAACTTTGGACCATCAGGAAGCGCATCATGCTCGACCCTTCATTCTTCAGCTACGTCACGGTGATGTCGATCACCCCCGGCCCGAACAACCTGCTGCTCGCCACATCGGGCGTCAATTTTGGTTTCAAGCGCACCTTGCCGATGCTGTTTGGCATTCTGATGGGCTGTGCGATACAGATGCTGTTGGCAAGCATGGCGTTGGATGTATTACTGCACTGGATGGCATCCATTCGTTTACCACTCACGGTGGTGGGATGCAGTTACTTACTCTGGCTGTCATGGAAAATCTTTCGTGCCGCAGCGCCAGAAGCGCGTGAGCGTCCGCGCCCGATGACGCTAGTGGGCGGCATCTGTTTTCAGGCGGTGAATCCTAAAGCCTGGCTGATGGTGACTAACGTGGCGCTGATGTACGCCAACAGCAACGGCGTCATCACAGTATTGCTAGGATTTGCCGCATTGAACTTACCTTGCATCCTGATCTGGGCCGCGATGGGGGATCGTCTGCGCAGTCATCTGCAAGTGGCGTGGAAACGTCAGGCGTTTAACAGTTTGATGGCAATGTCGCTGGTGGCCACCACGGCCTGGATGCTGTACGACGCGGTACTGCTGAGCTAAAACCAAGCATGCAATAGAAGCAAATGGGGCGCTATCATTGGCGCCCCTGCAATTTTAGAGACCCACCAGGCTCTCTAAAGGAATGCCAAACTGCTTGTGCAGATTGCGAATCATCTCCAGAGACAAAGAGCGTTTGCCGTTTAACACTTCATAGACGCGATTACGTCGGCCTATGGCAGGCTCCAGATCTTTGGCAGTCAATCCCTGTTGTTCCATACGAAATTTAATCGCCTCAATCGGATCAGCAGCTTCAATGGGATAGTGCTCTTTCTCCCACGCTTCAATCAGCATGCTCATCACAATCATATAATCGCTTTCTGGCGTGCCCAGCTCAGGTACATCATCAAAGAGCGGAGAGATGGCCTCCAGGGCCGCTTCGTAATCAAGTTCGTTGCGAATGGGTTTAATGGTCAGTGTCATTTACGTTGCTCCACTGTGTTTGCGTCAATGGCATCGTATTCCCGGTGTGTGCCGATAAATTTTATAAAAATCAGCTTCTGCGGGTAAGCGATGGCCGCAACCAGTCGATAATCATTTCCCTTAATGTTAAACACCACGCGACTGCCTTTCAAAATGCTAGCGCTGCGGTATTGATCCTTGATGTCTGCTGGATTTAACCAATTGGTCTTTTGCGCTTCATCAATCCAGGCTCTCAACGGCTGAGCTGAGTCGGGGTTCGCCGTCATGAACTCCCTGAGTGTCCGTACCGATATGATTCTCATGTCGCGCATCTTAGTCCCGCTTTGGGACTATAGCAAACTTATATCCCAATTTGGGACATTTCTCGCATTCACCCATAAAAAAGGCCGCTTGCGCGGCCTTATCATTATTGACGGGCAATCAGGATTGCCTGGTTACTTCCCCACCACGTGCGCCGTCTCGCGGGCTTCGTCGTTCGCCGCGTCTGGCGTAACGATCGGTGCGTAGTCGAGTTGCAGTACGCGGCTGGTTTCCGCCAGAATCTTCTCGGTCAGCGCTACGTCACCGTTCATCTTACGGCCCCAGGTTGGGATCACCGCGCGAATTTTGGTCTGCCACTCTGGTGAACGCATCTGCTCAGGGAAGGCTTTCGCCATCAGCTCCAGCATAATCGGCGCCGCAGTAGATGCCCCCGGCGAAGCGCCGAGCAGGGCTGAAATCGAACCATCTTCAGAGGTCACGACTTCCGTGCCTAAGCGCAGCACGCCGCCCTCTTTCTCATCGTTCTTGATGATCTGCACGCGCTGGCCGGCAGTGACCAGGCGCCAGTCTTCCTGTTTCGCCTGCGGAACATAAGCACGCAGCGCTTCCATACGATCGTCGTCGCTTTGCAGCACCTGATCGACCAGGTATTTCACCAGGTCAAAACTCTTCAGGCCAACCTGCATCATCGGCAACAGGTTGCTGCCGTTCATCGCGCCGAACATATCCAGCAGCGAACCCTGTTTCAGGAATTTGGTCGAGAAGGTGGCGAACGGGCCAAATAGCAGCACCTGCTTGCCATCCAGCACGCGAGTATCAACGTGCGGCACCGACATCGGCGGCGCGCCCACGCTGGCTTTACCGTACACTTTCGCCATGTGCTGCTGCACCACTTCTGGATTCTCGGTCACGAGGAAGGAACCGCCCACCGGGAAACCGGCGTAGCCTTTCACTTCCGGGATGCCGGACTTTTGGAGCAGTGGCAACGCCGCACCGCCCGCACCGATAAACAGCTGGCGCGTGGTCAGCAGGCGATTTTCACCGCTGGCCAGATTGTGTAGCGTCACTTGCCAGCGGCCATCGCTCAGGCGCTTGATATCACGCACTTCCTGACGCAGACGCAGGCGGAAATTGGCTTTCTTCTGTAAAGAGGCAATCAGCTGACGCGTCACTTCACCGAAGTTAACGTCGGTACCCATTTCGGTCCAGGTGGCGGCCACTTTCTGTTTGCTGTCACGGCCGTTCATCACTAGCGGAATCCACTGGGTGATCTGGTCGCGATCTTCTGAATAGTTCATGCCACGGAACAGGGTACTTTTTTGCAGCGCCTGGAAACGTTTGCGCAGGAACTCAACGTTATCGTCGCCCCAGACGAAGCTCATGTGCGGCGTACTGTGGATAAAGCTTTTTGGATTGCGCAGGTTGCCTTTCTGAACGTGGTACGCCCAGAACTGACGAGAAATCTGGAACGATTCGTTGATCGCCACCGCTTTTGCAATGTCGATGCTGCCATCCGCCTTCTGCGGCGTATAGTTCAGCTCGGCCAACGCAGCGTGACCGGTCCCGGCATTATTCCAGCCATTGGAGGATTCCACCGCGACATCGTCGAGGCGTTCCACCATCTCAATCGACCAGTCCGGCTCCAGATCCTGCAGCCATGCGCCAAGGGTGGCACTCATCACGCCTGCGCCGATCAGCAGTACGTCGACATCCTTTCGTTCCTGAAGGTTTGCGCTATCCATACCAGCGGCGGCGAGCGCCAGGTTTACCGCAGTAGTACTCATGAGGCGACATCTCCTCTCTCTGTTGACCTGAAGTTCAACAGGTTCGCAGGCGAAACAGCCACGCTTCTTTCGAGCGCGTCGCGCTATTTCTCAAAGGTTAAGACTCAGGTTTAAGTCAGGGGACGATAACGGTTAACTGCACGTTATGCATATGCATTTGAATATAACATTCTCGTATCGGAATTAAACGTTTGTTTATTTTTTAAAGGCCGAAATGATTCAGCATAAGAATTAATCAGCTCGACCCCGCTGTCATAAGGGATTTTTATCCCTTAATCAGAGGGTTATGGTAATGCAGTTGTTGCGATATTGTGAGAGGAATGCACAGGGTAATGTTCGGAGAGTGAGCGGCATCACACTTTAAATGTATGATTAATATCAATTTGTAGTGGATTGATTTTTTATGCGGTTTTTATGTTGCGTGATATTTCGCCAGATCGTGTAAAACTAATGTTACATTTCTGTGAGTGTTAATTTTTCGCCGCGTCAGACAGTGGTCAGAGGAAAAAAGCATTACGCGGCGGTGGGGATCACTGCTTAGCGAGGCGACGCCATGCAAAGCGGATGACAAAAAATTCAATCGCGCCCAGCAGCAGGAACCACAGGCAAAACACGATAGTGTAGAGCTGATTCAGGTCCTGCAAATGCAGCATCTCCTGAATCCGTCTGGATAATTCCAGGCCGAATTGCGGCGCGGGCAACAGCAGCGCGGAGAGAAAGCCCAGCAGCAGGATTCCGCCAGGGATAATCAGCGTTTCAAACGGGTTTTTCATCGCAGGTTTCCTATCAATTAGCGCGGGCATTAGCGCATAAAAGCGTGCTGGCGTGCAATCCCTGTGCCGGGTCACCCTAAGAAAATTCTTCTATTCCATCCACTTAGCGTCATAAATAGCGCAAGTTAAGAGTTATAGCCTTTGCTATACTTAAATCCATGATTTTACTGTCTTTTTTTTGGTGATTTTGCGTGCTAGACTGCGCGCACTTTTTCATTACTGAACAATAGATGCGGAAAATCGCTCGCTTGAAGGCATTTTTCGCGGCATTGATTGAAAACCCATGACATTTATCGCAACTCTGATTCTGGCCTTTGGTATGTCGATGGACGCTTTCGCCGCAGCACTGGGCAAAGGCGCGTCGCTGCATCGCCCGAACTTCAAAGAAGCGCTGCGCACCGGCCTGATCTTTGGTGTGATTGAAATGCTGACGCCGCTGATTGGCTGGGCGATTGGCCTGGCGGCCAGTCGCTACATCATGGCATGGGATCACTGGGTGGCCTTTGCCCTGTTAACCGTTCTCGGCGGCCGCATGATGATGGAAGGTTTCCGTCAGACGGCGGATGAACCCTGCGAAGCACCACAGCGTCATGGCTTTATGGTCTTAGCATTGACCGCGGTGGCCACCAGTCTTGATGCGCTGGCGGTGGGCGTCGGCCTGGCATTCCTGCAGGTGAATATTGTGCTTACCGCGCTGACCATTGGTGCCGCTACCACCATCATGGCCACGACTGGCGTGATGGTGGGTCGCTTTATCGGTCCGGTGATGGGTAAATGGGCGGAAGTGCTGGGTGGACTGGTACTGATCAGCATCGGCTGCACCATCCTTAATCAACATCTCAACCTCTTCGGCTAATTCAGGCATCTGCCAAACCCCTCATTTTGTGATCTGGCTCAAAAATAATTGCGTGAAAAACGCGCGTTAGTTATACTTTTCGCGTATTTCTTCAACAATTTTTGAGCCAGGTATCCAATGAAACGTTTTTTCCGCTACGTGTTTCGTGCATATGTTGAGACTTTCAAGCACGTCCCACCAGGCGCACTGCATTAATCGCACTTATACCCTCGATAATCGCGGTCAGGGATCGACCTGTGGTTATCAATGATTTTCTTATCTCCCCCGCTCAATATCGCCTCGAATTTTCTCTCTATCAATGGCTTAGTACCCTTAACCATCAGTTTTGGATCTGGCTATAGCCTGATGTTATACCCCGCTACCAAACAAGCATTCGTCACCTCTTAACCCGCATGGAATAGTCGATTCAGACCCTCTAACCCGTCTGAAACGAGAAACATCATGCTGATCCCTCAACCCTATTTATTGTTCCTTGGCGATGTCACCGATCCACTGGCCGCTAAAACGGCGCGCGGCATTCACGTTTGGCGCCCTGAGCAGTGCGTCGGCGAAATTAAACTGCCGGGCTGTACTGTCAGCTTAGGTCTGGACGTACTCGATATCGCCACGGCAAAAGAACGTGGCGCAAAAACGCTGGTACTGGGCACCGCCAATGCCGGTGGTTATCTGCCGGAGCACTGGCTCGATACCGTTAAAGGTGCGATCAAAGCAGGCATGAACGTGGCGAGCGGCTTGCACCATCGCCTGGTGGATGAGCCAGAGCTGGTGGCGTTAGCCCAGGAGTTTGGCGTTGAGCTGTTTGACCTGCGCCATATGCGTCCAAAACTGAATGTTGGCAGCGGTAAAAAGCGTACAGGTAAGCGTGTACTTACTGTCGGTACAGACTGCTCAGTCGGCAAGATGTACACCTCGCTGGCACTGGAAGCGGCGATGCGTGAGCGCGGCATGAAGGCGGATTTCCGCGCCACCGGTCAAACCGGCATTCTGGTTGCTGGTGCAGGCATCGCCATTGATGCAGTGATTGCCGACTTTATCGCGGGTGCAGTGGAAGCTTTGTCACCCGCCAATGATGCCGACCACTGGGATATCGTCGAGGGCCAGGGCTCGCTGTTCCATCCTTCTTATGCGGGCGTCAGCATGGGCCTGATTCACGGTGCGCAGCCGCACTGGCTGGTGATGTGCCACGAAATGGGCCGTCCGCACATGCGTCATTTACCGCATCAGCCGATGGTGAGTTTGAAAGATTGCGTAGAGGCTAACCTGCGCGCGGCAGATGTCACCAGCGATAACGTGCAACTGGCCGGTTTTGCCATCAACACCTCCAACTACAGCGAAGAAGAAGCTCGCGCCTATTGTACGGAAGTTAGCGCTGAATTCGGCGTGCCTGCCACCGATCCGGTGCGTTTTGGTATCGCGGATATCGCCGCCCTGCTGCAGGAGCGTGGCTAAGATGCGGCGCATGCAGATTGAAGTGCTGGAGCTGCCGCTGGCGCGTCCTTTCGCTATCTCGCGTGGTACACGTACCGCCGTCACTGTCATTCGCGTCACGCTGGAGCAGAACGGCTTTATTGGTCGTGGCGAGTGCACGCCGACGCCGCGTTACGATGAAACACCAGACAGCGTCGAGGCGCAGCTGGAAGCGATGCGTAAGGATGTCGAAGCGGGCTTAAGCCGGATCGATCTGCAAAGCCGTATATCTGCCGGTTCAGCGCGTAATGCGCTGGACTGTGCGCTGTGGCGTCTTGATGCCGCGCTGGCGAAGCAGACGCTGTGGCAGCAGTGCGAACGCACTGCACCGCCTTCGGTGATCACGGCGGAGACCTTAAGCCTCGACTCCATCGAAAACATGGCAGCTGCGGCGGCTGATGCCGTATCGCGTGGCGCCATCCTGCTGAAAATCAAACTGAATCGTGACGAGATTTTAGAGAAAGTGGCGGCCATCAGAAAGGCTGCGCCACGTGCCACCTTGATCATTGACGCCAACGAAGCCTGGTCGGGCGTCGATCTGCAAAGCCTGCTTATCGCGCTGCAAGCGTACAACATCGCCATGGTTGAACAGCCGCTGCCTGCCGGACAAGACCAGGATCTGCAACGGTTTAACCATCCGATCCCGGTGTGCGCCGATGAGAGTTGCCACACGCGTGAAGACATCGCCGAGCTGCGTAATCGCTACGAGATGATCAACATCAAGCTGGATAAGTGCGGCGGCCTGACCGAAGCCTTAGCGATGGTCGAAGAAGCGCAAAAGCTGGATATGCGTCTGATGGTCGGCTGCATGCTGGGCTCCTCACTCGCAATGGAAGCTGCGCTGCCGGTGGCGATTGCTGCAGAACACGTGGATCTCGATGGCCCCATCTGGCTGGCCGCCGATAGCTCACCCTTCCTTTCCTACGCTCAAGGCCGAATCTGGCTGTAACCGCAAGAGGCAACGATGACGGACACTTTACTTACCCCCAACGCCGCCAGCGTTGCCGGTCCCGCGCCGGTACTCGCGATACAGGATCTTAGCGTCTCGTTTCGCGGCCGCAGCGGCGTAAATCAGGCACTGAAAGGCATCAGTTTTGCCATTTATCCCGGTGAAGTCGTCGCCGTGGTCGGTGAAAGCGGCTCGGGCAAATCGGTCACTTCGCTGGCGGTGATGGGCCTGCTGGCCGCTTCAGGCCGTATCGATCGCGGCAGCATGCAGTTCCGCGATCGTCAGGGTAAAGCCCACACGCTGGAAACGCTGGATGAAACCCAACGCCGCACCTTGCGCGGGCGCGAAATGGCGATGATTTTTCAGGAGCCGATGACCTCGCTCAACCCGGTATTGCGGGTGGGCGATCAGTTGACGGAAGCACTGCGTGACCATCAGATGTGCGACAAAGCCGCTGCGGATGCGCGTGCGCGGGCACTGCTGCGCCAGGTGCGCATCGCCGATGTCGATCGCGTGATGAAAAGCTACCCGCACTCGCTGTCAGGCGGCATGCGCCAGCGCGTGATGATTGCGCAGGCGCTGGCGTGCGATCCACAGCTGCTGATTGCCGACGAACCCACTACCGCGCTGGACGTCACCGTGCAGGCGCGCATTCTGCACATCCTGCGCGACCTGCAACGCGAGAAGCAGATGGCAGTGCTGTTTATCACCCATGACATGGGCGTGGTGGCGGAAATTGCCGACCGCGTGGTGGTGATGCTGCGCGGCGAAGTGGTGGAACAGGGGACGGTCGCGGACATCTTCAACGCGCCACAGCATCCTTATACCAAAGCGCTGCTTGCTGCTGTGCCGAAACTGGGCGACATGCGTGAACAATCCTGGCCGCAGCGCTTCCCACTGTTGGGCGCCACTCAGCCCGCCGATAGCGGTGAGCAGCGCACCGCCCGTTATGACGAAACGCCATTGCTGGATGTGCGCGGTTTAAAAGTCTATTACCCGATTCGCAGTGGCATCTTTTCAGCCCTGACCCATCAAGTGCATGCGGTGGAGCAGATCGACTTCAGCCTGTGGCCGGGTGAAACCCTGGCGATTGTGGGTGAGAGCGGCTGCGGCAAATCCACTACCGGCCGCGCGCTGATGCGCCTGATTAAGAGTCAGGCTGACAGCATTCATTTCCAGGGCAATGAAATCGCTAATCTGAAAGAGGCGGAGTTTCAACCGCTGCGCCGCGAAATCCAGATGGTATTTCAGGATCCCTACGCCTCTTTAAACCCGCGTCTGACCGTGGGCTTCACCATTGCCGAGCCGCTGCTGCTGCACGGTCTGGTGAAATCGCTGGAAGAAGCCACGCCGCAGGTTGAAGCCTTGCTGAAAAGCGTTGGTCTGTTGCCCGAACATGCCACGCGTTATCCCCATGAGTTTTCCGGCGGCCAGCGCCAGCGTATTGCGATTGCCCGCGCCATGGCCTTGAAACCGAAAGTCATCATCGCCGATGAGGCCGTCTCGGCACTGGATGTCTCGATCCAGGCGCAGGTGGTGAACCTGATGATGGACCTGCAAAAGCAGACTGGTGTCGCGTGGATTTTCATCTCGCATGACATGGCGGTGGTGGAGCGTATCGCTAACCGCGTGGCGGTGATGTATCTCGGCCAGATTGTCGAGCTTGGCCCGCGTCAGTCGGTGTTCAACCAACCGCAACATCCGTATACCCAACGTCTGCTGGCCTCGGTGCCGGTGGCCGATCCACAGAACCGTCAGACCCGTACTTTCGAAGATAGCGAAATTCCTTCGCCGCTGCGCAAGTTGGGCGAAACGGTCACCAAACCCCGTTATCGCCAGGTTGCACCGCAACACTGGGTCGCTGACGACATTGCATCGCGCTAACGCTCAATACCAGGAGATTTCATGAAAACCCTTTTTCGCCGTTCGTCACTGGCTTTTGGCTTGACCCTCGCGCTGGCCGCAGCCGCGCAGGCGCAGGATCTGCGCATTTCGATGTATGCCGATATCACCGGTCTCGATCCACACGATACCTCGGATAACGTCAGCTATTCGGTGCAGAGCGGTATCTTTGAACGCCTGTTCCAGTTCGATGCGCAGATGAAGCTGCAACCCTGGCTGGCGACCGGTTATACCAATAATGACAACGCCACCGAATTTACCCTGACGCTGCGTAAAGGTGTCACTTTCCAGGACGGTACGCCGTTTGATGCTGAAGCGGTCAAGGCCAACCTCGATCGCCTCGCCGATCAGACCAAAGGCCTGAAGCGCAACAGCCTGTATAAGATGATTGCCAACGTCACGGTGCTGGCGCCGGATCAGGTGAAAATTGACCTCAACCAATCCTTTGGTGCGTTCATCAACACCCTGGCACACCCATCAGCAGTGATGTGGAGCCCGGCGATCCTCAAACAATACCCGGAAGAAGCACAGCTGCGCCTGCATCCGGTCGGCACCGGTCCGTTCAAGTTTGTTGACTGGCAGCCGGGCAAAGCCGTTTCATTGGTGAAGTACGATGGCTACTGGCAGAAAGGCTGGCCGAAGGTGGATAAAGTGACCTTCTCGCCAAGTCCGGAAGATGCCACCCGCGTTGCCGCACTGAAATCAGGACAGGTGGATGCGATCTGGCCGCTGCCGTCGGATCTGATCGCGACGGTGCAGAGCGACAGCAAATTAGCGATCCAACGCGATCCGAGCATTTATCTCTACTACATGGCGATCAACACCCAGCACAAACCATTGGCGGATGTGCGCGTGCGTCAGGCGATCAATTACGCCATCGACCGCAATCTGTGGCTGAAAGTGGCGTTTGCTGGCATGGGTAAACCCGCTTCGTCCGCGATGCCGGAAGGGGTGCAGTTCTATCAGAAGCAGAGCGAACCGAATTATCACTACGCCCCGGATGAAGCCAAAGCCTTGTTGAAAGCCGCCGGCTATCCGAACGGTCTGGATTTGAAACTGTGGACCACCAACACCACCGCCAGTGTGCGCGCGGCGCAGGTGCTGAAAGCCCAGCTGGCAACGGTGGGCATTCGCGCCACGGTGACGCCAATGGATTCCGGTACGCGCAACGCCAAACTGTGGGGCGTGAAGGATCCTAAAGCAGCCGAATTCGACCTCTATTACGGCGGCTGGTCAACTTCGACCGGTGATGCGGACTGGGCGCTGCGCCCGCTGTATGCCACCGAATCCTGGGTACCGACCTCGTATAACGTTTCGTACTTCAGCAATCCGGATGTGGATAAAGCCATTGCTGGTGGGTTAGCCACCGCCGATCCGGCTAAGCGCGGTGAAGCCTATGCGGAAGCCCAGAAAATGCTGTGGAAAGATGCGCCCGTCGCCTTCCTCGGCACGCCAGATAACCTGGTGGGCAAACGCAGCAACCTGACCGGCGTATCGATGCTGGCAGATGGCAACTTCCTCTACACCCAGGCGGCATTTAAGTAAGGCAGGGCGTTAATCCCTCACCCTAACCCTCTCCTGCAAACGGGAGAGGGCGTCCCCAATTTAAAGGAAGCGCATGTTCGCATACATCATTCGTCGGCTGCTGGAGATGATCCCTGTCCTGCTGGTGGTCTCGCTGCTGGTGTTCGGCTTTATTAAGCTGCTACCCGGCGATCCGGCGCGCATTTACGCCGGTCCAGACGCCCCGATCGAAGCGGTCGAAGCCGCGCGCCAGCATCTCGGACTCAACGATCCGCTGCCGCAGCAATACGTTAACTGGATCGGTGGGCTGCTACGTGGCGATCTCGGCGTCACTTACCGCACGCAACAGCCGGTGCTGCAAGTGATCAAACAAGGCTTTATGCCAACCCTGTGGCTGGCGCTGGCGGGCTTTGCCTGGTCAGTGATCCTCGGTCTGTTCCTTGGTGTGCTGGCCGCACTGAAGCGCGGTAAATGGCAGGACTGGACGCTAATGAGCGTGGCGGTCGGTGGCATCTCGATGCCGACCTTCTGGCTCGGTTTGTTGCTGATCCAGTTCGTCGCCATGCCGTTTGGCCTGTTCTCGGTGAGCGGGTTCAACAAGGCCAGCGACATTATTCTACCTGCTATTACGCTCGGCTCTTCTGTGGCCGCCGTGATGGCGCGTTTCACCCGTTCGGCCTTCCTCGAAGTGGCGCAGGAAGATTATGTGCGCACTGCCAAAGCCAAAGGGCTGCGCAATCGGCTGGTGACGTGGAAGCACGTGATGCGCAACGCCTTGATCCCGGTGATCACCATGCTCGGCTTGCAGTTCGGTTTTCTGCTCGGCGGATCGATCGTGGTGGAGAGCGTCTTCAACTGGCCCGGTTTGGGCTGGCTGTTGATCGAGTCGATCAAAGCACAAGATCAGCCGGTGATTCAGGCGCTGGTGATGCTGTTCGTGTTTGAATTTATTGTGATTAACCTGCTGGTGGATCTGCTGTATGCCGTGGTCAATCCAGCCATTCGCCTGCGACAGGAGTCGTGATGAGTACAGAATCTCTCTCTGCCGCAACACCACAAACCATCCGCTCGCCGTGGCGCGATTTCCTGCACGCCTTTGTGCGCAATCCGCTGGCGCTGGTCTCCGGCGGTTTTGTATTGCTGCTGGTGATTGTGGCGATCTTCGCGCCCTGGCTGGCACCGTGGGATCCGATGGCACCGGACTGGATGGCCTTATCATCACCCCCTTCAGCGGCACACTGGATGGGTACTGATGATCTGGGACGCGACCTGTTGAGCCGCATCATCTACGGTGCACGCATCTCGCTTTACGTCGGCGTGCTGTCGGTGACGCTAGGCATGGTGGTAGGCGTGCTGCTCGGCTTGCTGGCGGGCTATTACGGTCGCTGGATTGACATGCTGATCATGCGCGGTTCCGACGTGCTGTTTGCCTTTCCCGGCATGCTGCTGGCGATTGCGGTGGTGGCGATTCTCGGTCCGGGACTGAATAACGTGATTATCGCCGTGGCGGTGTTCAGCGTGCCGGTCTTTGCCCGCATCGTGCGCGCCTCGACGCTGTCGCTCAAACAGGCTGCGTATGTCGAAGCGGTGCGCTGCGCCGGTGCGCCCGATCGCGTGATCCTGCTGCGCCACATTCTGCCCGGCACGCTCTCCAATGTGATTGTCTATTTCACCATGCGTATCGGCACCAGTATTCTAACGGCAGCGGGCCTCAGCTTTATTGGCCTGGGCCCGGAACCGGATGTGCCGGAGTGGGGAAATATCCTGGCGATGAGCCGCAGCATGATGATGGGCGGTTTATGGCACGTCAGCGTGTTCCCCGGCCTGGCAATTTTCATTACTGTGCTGGCGTTTAACCTGCTGGGTGATGCGCTGCGCGATACGCTCGATCCCAAACTGAAGAGCTAAACATGGATTTTCAACAACTGCAGCGCGATCTACTGCTGCAACGCTGGCGCACTGAACGCCAGCTCGGGCAACCACGCAGTGCTTGTGGTGCCACCAATCGCATCAGCGATGTGCCCGGCGTGCGCGTCGGTCATCACACGCTGGCAGACGGTGAGAGACAAACCGGTGTGACGGCGATTGTGCCGCCGGGCGATAACCTGTTTCTCAAGCCGTTACCCTGCGGCGCGGCGGTCTTTAATGGCTTTGCCAAGCCGGTCGGGTTGGTGCAAATCGAAGAGTTGGGCGTGCTGCAAACGCCGATCTTGCTCAGCAACACGCTGGCAGTCGGCACGCTGTTTACCACACTGGTGCGTGACGCCATCAGCCGTAACCCGGAGTTGGGTCGCAGTTTGCCTACCGTCAATCCGCTGGCGCTGGAGTGCAACGACGGCTGGCTGAATGACATTCAGGCGCTGGCCGTTACCGAAGCCATGGCGCAGGATGCGCTCGATTCGGCGCAGGCCGATTTCGCCCGTGGCAGCGTCGGTGCCGGACGTGGCATGAGCTGCTTCAGTTTGAAAGGCGGGATTGGCAGCGCATCGCGCTTAATTCCGTCACTGAATGCCACGTTGGGCGTGCTGGTGCTGGCTAACTTTGGGGCACTGAATGCGTTCACGCTGGATGGTGTGCGACTTGGTGACATGATTGGGCCGCTGCTGCCAGAATTGGCACCGCAGCGCGATGCCGGCTCCATCATCATCATTATGGCCACCGATGCGCCGCTGGATGCGCGCCAGCTTAAGCGTATCGCTAAACGCGCCGGTGCCGGATTAGGCCGTTTAGGCAGTTATTGGGGACATGGTTCAGGCGATATTGCCGTGGCCTTCTCCACGCAAACGCAGCCAAACCCGCCGGACGATGCGGCACTGGAACCGCTGCTTGCCGCCGCCGCTGATGCCACTGAACACGCGGTGCTGGATGCGCTATTAAGCGCCGAAGCGGTCACCGGTTTTCGCGGCCATCATCGTCCGTCACTGACGCAGGTGCTGGATGAATTGGCCAAACCCTAGGGCCGCCATCGGCTTTACTGTTAATGACACGATTGCCACTTATGGCACCTCTTTCAGCAGCGCCTGTGACGCTAAGTTAACCGTAGTGTCGCCATTTATGGCGACTCTTTCATCAGCATCTGCGGTCAGCTTCAATGCTGCCTCTGACGCACAGTTCCCCATAGGGTCGCCATTTATGGCGGCCGTGTTCCAACCCGCACGGAATTTGCCTGACTTATGAAAATATTCATCTCTGCTGACATTGAAGGTATCGCGGGTGTGATGCGCCCAGAACAGTGCTCGCCCGGCCATGCGGAATACCAGCTGGCACGCGGGTTGATGGAACAGGAAGTGAACGCCGCTATCGACGGCGCGTTTGCGGGCGGAGCCACCGAAGTGGTGGTGGCCGACAGTCATGCGCAAATGACCAACCTGCGCGCAGAAAACATCGATCCGCGTGCGCGCATGGTGCAAGGCAAGCCGCGTGGCTTGTCGATGGTGGAAGGCATTGAGCAGCAGCCCTTCGATGGCCTGTTCTTTATCGGCTATCACAGCGCAGCGGGCGAACCCGGCGTGCTGGCGCACACCATTAACGGCCGTGCTTTTTGGCGCATTCATATCAACGGCAAAGTGATGGGCGAAAGCGACATCTACGCTGCCGCCGCCGCCGAACAGGGCACACCGCTCTGGCTGGTGAGCGGGGACGATCAACTGCAAGGCTGGATCACCGAACACTATCCGTCAGTGGATTACGTCTGTGTGAAACGCGCGATTTCCCACACCTGCGCGGAGTCCATTAGCCCGCAAGCCGCACAAAACGCCATTCGTGCCGCCGCTACTGCGGCGGTACAGCGTGCGCGCCAGGTCAGTACCACGCGTTTGACCGCACCTTATGAGATGCAGTTACAAGCCAGCAAACCGGTACTCGCGGATTTGTTCAGTCTGATTCCCGGTGTAACGCGCATTGATGCGGTGACCGTGGGTTATCGCGCCGAGCAGATGGGCACATTGATCAGCCTGCTAAGTGCATTCTCCTATCTGGCGAGTACGCAGTCGTAATGTTGGTGCGCATGAAGGCGCACCCTACAGATGCTCGCAGGGTTGTCATGACAGCGCACCAAACTGATGCTCGCAAGGTTGCAAGGACTGCGCACCTAACGGATATTTGCAGGGTTGCCATGGATGGCAATCAATAGATCAGCAATCACGTATCAACGCTTAGGCACATTATTGGCAGGTCGTACCGCATTTCCTGCTGGCTTTTGGTAACCTGCGCGCAATTTATATATAACAACGAGGCAGTCATGCAGCTCTGCAGTTTTTATCTTATTGACCAGGAAAGAAAAAGTTACGGAATCGTGCGGGAAGAGGGCGTGATTGACGTCGGTTCACGCCTCGGCGCGGCATGCCCGGACCTGAAATCTTTGTTACAACGCGGCGCGCTCAGCGACCTGGAAGCCTTTAGCTCACTGCCGGCTGATCACCCGTTCAGCGCTATTCGTTTCCTGCCGGTAGTGGAAAATCCCGGGAAAGTGTTCTGTGTCGGCATGAACTACGCGGACAAGCGTAAAGAGTTTGCCGAGACTATTGAAGCGCCGACGCTCTTTGTGCGTTTCGCGGATTCCCTGGCGGGGCATGAGCAGCCGTTGTTGAAACCGGCCACCACCCAGGAATTTGATTACGAAGGCGAACTGGCGGTGATCATCGGTAAGCCGGCCTATCAGGTTAAAGCGGCCGATGCGCTGCAACACGTTGCCGGTTACAGCTGCTTTATGGATGCCACCGTACGTGACATGCAGTTCACCTGGTTTACCGCCGGAAAAAACTGGCAGCAGACTGGCGGTTTTGGTCCGTGGATGACCACCTCAGATGAGATCCCCGATCCGCAGCAGTTGGCGATCAAAACCTGGCTGAATCAGCGTGAAGTGCAGAACGACACCACCGCCAGCATGGTGCATCCGGTGGCGAAGATTATTGAATACATTTCGGCATTTAGCCCGCTGTCAGCAGGCGATGTGATCATCACCGGGTCACCGGGCGGCGTTGGAAAAAAACGCACGCCACCGCTGTTTATGTTCCCCGGCGATGTGATTGAAGTCGAGATCGAAAAGATTGGTCGTCTGCGCCACACAGTGGTTTAAAGAAAAAAGGCTGCCATTTATAAAAATGGCAGCTTTGACAGATGTGTGTTGAATTGACCAGACGACCGCTTAGCGCGTAAATCTCACTACGCGGCTGCGATTGAGCACCAGCCGCACCTTGTCACCTTCACGCGCGATCACAAAACGTTTCTCCCAGGGGCCATCCTGCGCGGTGGCGAGCACGCGATCGCTGCCCAGCGATTGCAAACTGGCATGAATCGCTGCCGGACCGATGCCCATTACCAGGCGATCGCCCTCAATCACCATTTCGCTGCGCCAGGCATGTGCAAACCAGCGGCCTTGCAGATGCTCAAGGCTGGCGCTGTCCGCCTCTACCGGCACAAAACGGCGTGGAGCATGACCAATCTCACCGACAATCGCTGCACCATCATGGCGTAGCTTGATCGGGAAAGTGCTGGAGAGCGACACTGCATCGCCATGGGGATCGGCGCGCCACAGCGTTTCACCG
Organism: Pantoea sp. Taur; assembly: GCF_009830025.1. Lineage (NCBI taxonomy): Bacteria > Pseudomonadati > Pseudomonadota > Gammaproteobacteria > Enterobacterales > Erwiniaceae > Pantoea > Pantoea sp. Taur. The sequence continues at coordinate 59,735 of NZ_SZZZ01000020.1, read as the reverse complement.
GCACCCAGCCAGGTCGCGGTCACACCCTGAATCTCCAGCCAGTCGGCGGCGTTTTCTGCCACGTATAAGCCCGGCGTCAGATCATGACCTTTCTCCGGCAGCGTGCGATTCAGCAGCGCCGCCATCACCCGCAGTGCACTTTCTGAGGTCGCCACATCTTCACGGTTGGCGACAATCGCCACGCCCAGCTTCAGCTCCGGATGCAGCAGGAAATAGCTTTTATAACCCGCATGCGAACCGCCGTGACCGAACAGCGTCTGGCTGCCCAGCGTGGAACTGGTGATACCCAGCCCGTAGCCGCTGGTACGGCCGTCATTGAGATGGCGTGGCGCGCTCAGGCGTTGCAGCACGCCCGCGCCGGGTCCGCTGTCCGCCAGCAGACTTTGCAGCCAGCGCGTCAGATGATTGACGCTGCCGGTCACACTGCCCGAGGCGGAAAGGTGTAATCCAGCGCTGGAGAGCTGCCACTGCACGCCGTTTTGCCAGTAACCCGGCACCAGTCCCGGCACGATATCGAACCAGGTTTCCGGCGCGACCAAACTGATATCCAGCGGCTCGCAGATATATTGCTGCAGCAGATCGTTGAACAACACACCTTTGGCTTTCAGCGCCTCTTCCACCAGGCGGTAGCCGGTATTGGTGTATGAAATCTCGCTGCCGGGCTGATAGCTGAGATCGCCTTCCTGTGCGACAAAATCCAGCAGATCAGCAGCGCTGGTGGCGTTGTACACCGACAAGCCGAGCAGCGACAGGGTTTCACGCACATCGGGCAAGCCGCTGCTCATGTCCAGCGCCTGGCCGACAGTGATCTGGCCGTTGGCGCCTGTTAGCTGCGGCAGATGCTGCACCAGCTTATCGTTGAGTTGCAGGTAGCGACGGCCCGGCCCGGTGACCAGCGCGGCAAACAGATGCTTGGTTATCGAGGCAAAACGCACCACGCTGTCGGCGCTAAACGGCGTTTGTTGCGCCAAATCGGCCAGTCCGGCACAGTGTGTCGAATGAATCTGATGGGCATCAAACAGCACTATCGCACCACCCGGTGCGCCGGGCTGCTGCCAGCCCTGGGTAATCTGCTGTGCCACCTCGGCGGCCTGTTGCCAGTTCGCGGTCATGCCGGTTCCTCCAGCGTCATGCTGAGATCAAACAGTTGAGCGGTATGCGGATGCTGAATGCGGCGCGCGCGTAAATCCTCCGCGCTCAATTGCTCCACCATCTCACCGTGCTGCATCACCCCAATGCGCTGGCACAGATGGGGCACCACCGCGAGGTTATGCGTCACCATAATGTAGGTGAGTTTGCGCTCAGTGCGTAGATCGCTGAGTAAATTCAGGATTTCCGCCTGCACCGACACATCCAGCGCCGACGTGGGCTCATCCAGCAGCAGCACTTCTGGCTCGGCAATCAACGCGCGGGCAATCGCCACGCGCTGACGCTGACCGCCCGAAAGCTGATGCGGATAACGGAAACGCACAGCGGCCGGTAAGCCGACCTCGCTCAGCGCCTGGCTGATGCGCTGTTCCGCGCGATCGAGCTGATGCACCAGCAACGGCTCATGCAGGATGCGGTCGATGGTTTGACGCGGATGCAGCGAACCAAACGGATCCTGAAACACCATCTGCACCTGGCGATAGAACGCGCGGCTGCGTTTAGCGCCCAGTTCCATGCCGCCAAATTTCATGCTGCCTTGCCAATCGGTATTGAGTCCGGCGAGGGCGCGCAGAATGGTGGATTTGCCCGAACCACTTTCGCCGACCATGCCAAAGCTTTCGCCGTTGGCGACCGCGAAGCTGACGCCTTTCACTACCTGATGCGCACCAAAGGCGATGCGCAGGTTATCAATTTCAATCATGAAGCTGCCTGTAAATTCTGTGCGTTCGTTGAACGGTACGCATCCATACGCATCCTGCGGGCGTAAAGCGGGCATGGGGGTATAACCGTGTTGATGGGCATTGCGCTATTCCCGCCACGCCGCATCGCGCTGTAATACCGGTAAGCGCTCGCGCGGATGTTTTAACGACGGCAAACAGGCCAGTAAGCCGCGCGTATACGGATGCTGAGCCTGCTGTAACTGCCCGGCGTCCAGCAATTCGACAATGCGCCCGGCGTACATCACCGCCACGCGATCGCAAAAGTGCGACACCAAAGGCAGATCGTGGCTGATCAGGATCAACCCCATGCCGCGCGCGGAAACCAGATCGTCAATCAGCTTGAGGATCTCTGCCTGTACCGTGGCATCCAGCGCGCTGGTGGGCTCATCGGCGATCAGCAGTTCCGGATCCGGTGCCAGCATCATGGCAATCATCACGCGCTGGCCCATCCCACCGGAAACCTCATGCGGATAGCGCTTCGCCACCGCGGCAGCATCACGAATTTTCACCTGCTCCAGCAGATCAATCGCTGCCAGCATTGCCGCTTTACGGCTGCCGCCTTTGTGCTCGCGCCAGGCTTCTGCGATCTGCTGGCCAATGGTCATCACTGGATTGAGTGAATATTTTGGGTCCTGCAGGATGAAGCCCACGCGTTTGCCGCGAATCTGACGCAGCACTTTTTCACTGGCGCCGCGCAGATCGATACCGTCAAAACGCAATACGTCGGCGGTCACCTCAGCATTGCCCGGCAATAGCTGCATCAAACAGCGTGCGGTCAGCGACTTGCCCGATCCGCTTTCGCCAACAATGGCAAACTTCTCGCGGCCCACGCTAAAACTGACCCCGCGTACCGCTTCAAAGGTCTCTGTGCGACTGCGAAAGGCAATGCGCAGGTTTTCAATTTCCACCAGCATTTAGCGCTCCTTAGGATCTAGCACGTCGCGCAGACCGTCGCCGAGAAAGTTAAACGCCAGTGAGGTCAGGAAAATGGCGATACACGGCATCAGCGGCACCCACCATTCGCTGAACAGGAAGCGGCGCGCGGTGGCAATCATGGTGCCCCATTCAGGCGACGGCGGTTGCGCGCCCATCCCCAGGAAGCCAAGGCTGGCGGCGGTGATGATGATGGAACTCATATCCAGCGTGACGCGCACAATCAGGCTCGGCATGCACAGTGGCATGATGTGGCGCAGGATGATGCGCAACGGCGAGGCACCGGTGAGTCGGCTAGCGGCGATAAAATCGCTGTGGCGGAACTGCATGGTTTCGGCACGCGCCAGACGCGCATACGGCGGCCAGGCGGTTAAGGCAATCGCCAGAATCGCGCTCTCCACGCCGGGTTTCAGCGCGGCCACAAACGCCAGCGCCAGAATCAAACGCGGGAAGGCGAGGAAGATGTCGGTGATACGCATCAGCGTCTTATCCACAATCCCACCGGCATAGCCCGCGATACAGCCAATCAGCAGGCCGAGCGGGGCGGTGAGCAGCACCACGGCGATCACCATGCCAAGCGTGGTGCGTCCGCCATAGATAATGCGCGTCCAGACATCGCGGCCGAGTTCATCAGTGCCAAGCCAGTGTGCGACAGAAGGAGCCGCCAGACGGTTTTCCAGATGCTGTGTGCCAGGGTCAAACGGCGTCAGCCACGGGGCAAACAGCGCCAGTAATAGCATGACGGCGATGACCGCTAATCCTGCCATTGCCAGCGGGTTGCTGCGCAGGCTGAGCCACAAGCGATAGCGTCGGCCCCACACCGCCTGACGGCGATTGGCTGGCGTATCGTCCAGCAGCCAGTCACGAGAGAAGAAGATCATTTTACGCGTGGGTCCCAAAGTCGATAAAGAAGGTCAGCCAGCAGATTGAGCAGCACGTATACGGTGCCGACCAGCAGCGTGGCACCCACTACCGGGTTCATGTCGGCGTTCATCAGCGAGGTGGTGAGATACTGCCCGAGGCCGGGCCATGAGAAGACGTTTTCGGTGACCACCGCGCCCTCCAGCAATCCGGCGTAGGTCAGCGCCAGCACCGTCACCAGCTGCACCGCCACGGTCGGAAAGGCATGCCGCCAGATCACCCGGCGCGATGACAGCCCTTTCGCACGCGCAGTGATCACAAATTCACCGCTCAAGGCATTGAGCATAAAGGTGCGCGTCATACGTGTGATGTAGGCCATGCTGAAGTAGGCAAGGATCAAGACCGGCTGCGCCATGTGTGCCAGCGCATCCCAGAAGGCATCCGTTTCACCGGCGAGCAATGAGTCGATGGTAAGAAAGCCGGTGACCTGCGGCACCATATCCTGCCAGATGATGTCCTGCCGTCCTGGACCCGGCGCAATGCCGAGCACGGCGTAGAACACCAGCAGGCTCAGCAGCGCCAGCACAAACACCGGTAGTGAGTGTCCAGCGAGGCACACCACGCGAATGGTCTGATCGACCCAGGTGCTTTGGCGCACGGCGGCCCAGACACCCAGCGGAATACCGACCAGCGCGGCGATAATAATCGCGGCAGTCGCCAGTTCCATGGTCGCCGGGAAGAAGCGCGCAATATCGGTGGTCACCGGATTTGAGGTGAGAATCGATTTACCCAAATCGCCATGGAGTAATTGGTTGAGATAGTGGCCGAACTGAATGTAGAGGGGCTGATCCAGCCCCATTTCCAGGCGCACGCGATCCACCACAGACTGCGGTGCGTTATCGCCCACCGCCGCCAGCACCGGATCGGTAGGCATCACCCGGCCGATAAAGAAGGTCAGTACAGAAAGACCAAACAGCGTCAGCACCAGGCTACCCAGGGTGCTGACGATTTTCTTCAGTAAAGGCATCAGGCTTTTTTCACCTGATCGTATGGCCACTGCTCCAGCACCGTCATGTGCACATCTGAGATGTTTTTGCCGCACGCGACATTTTTGGTCTTCTGCATCATGAAGATGAACGGACTTTTCTCACGGCCCAACTGCTGAATCTGCTGATAGAGGGCAATACGTTTCGCCGGATCCGGCTCGTGCAGTGCCTGTGCAGTCAGTTTGTTGAACTCTTCATCTGACCAGCTGCAGCGCCATGCCAGCGTGCGGCTGCGGGCATTTTCGCTGTTGTCGGTATTCACGCAGAAGGCTTCGGTGTTGGAGTTCGGATCGAAATAGTCCGCGCCCCACACGGTCAGCGCCAGCTGATGCTGACGCGCACGCATCTTGGTCAGGACCTGGCGGTTTTCGGCGGCAATCAATGACACTTTGATGCCAATCGCACCCAACTGAGTCTGGATCGCCTGAGCGATATCGGGATACGGCTGCATTGAGTAGTGGTCAAGGGTGATCTCGAATCCATTGGGATAACCCGCTTCCGCCAGCAGCGACTTAGCTTTTGCCACGTCTTTATGGAACGGCGTGTCGTCCAGCGCTGCCGGGAAGCCGCTCGGCAGGAAGCTTTGATGGGTAACAAAGCTCATCGACAGGATGTTTTTCTGGATGCTGTCGTAATCCAGCGCCCACTTCAGGGCTTGCCACACCTGCGGCTTTTTCAGGTATTCATTATTGGTGTTGCATGACATCAGCATGATGGCTGACAGCGACTGATTCACCAGCGACACGTTGCTGTCGTTCTTCACCTGCAACAACTGCTCGGTGGTGAGATCGTAGGCCGCATCCACGTCGCCTTTCTTCACCATCAGCGCCTGAGCGGCCGGGTCGGTGATGTGCTTCAGGATCACGCGCTTAATTTTGCTCTTATCGGCATACAACGGGCTCAGTTCCAGGATCACCGTTTCACTGGCTTTCCAGGTGCGCAGGGTGAAGGCACCCGAACCGGCGCTATGCTGTTTCAGCCACGCATTACCGAAATCGTTGTTCTGCTGGTTGGCTTCACAGGCCTTCTTCGACACGATGCTGCCAACGGTGGCGGAGAGGCAATACAGCAGGAAGGTTTCCGCTGCTGGCGCGCCGAGTTTCATCTCCACGGTATGCGCATCTTTCGCCGTGACCCTCTGTGTCACATTGTCTTTAGTGAAGCCGAACTGGTTGATGATAAAGGCCGGGCTTTTATCCAGCTTGACGATACGTTCAATCGAATAGGCGACATCTTCTGCGGTGAGCGCTGTGCCATCGGCGAATTTGGCTGCCGGATCGAGATGGAAGGTGTAGGTGCTGTTATCGCTGCTCACATCCCAGCTCTTCGCCAGCTGGCCAATCACTTTATCGGCTTTCTGCGGGTCCGGCGTGACCAGGCGCTGATACATGTTGCCGCAAATCTGGCCGCCGGTGGCTTCAAAGCTTTCATGGGGGTCAAGGCTGGTGATGTTGTCCAGCTGCATCGCCATCACGAACATACTCGGTGGCGTATCAGCGAAGGCGGTGTTGAGACTCAGATAGGAAAAAGCAGGGACGGCGGCGCATCCTGCGAGAAAACGTCTTCTGGTTACCATGACAACTCCAAGTTATTGATTATTAAAATTAAATTTAGTTATTTTGCTGTTTTTTGTCTTGACTTTCCCGCTGTGCGAGAGGATTAATAATGGGATTAAGTCATTTGTTTCATGCGTGAAGCCTTGCCTCTTTTTGGTGCAATTTGCCCCGCCAGCAGGCAGCGCTTGCGCTTTCTCCCGAACATGGAACCGACACAACATGTCTGAAATCATCAACATTCCAGTCTTTGACGGTCATAACGATGTGCTCAATAAACTCTGGCAACACCATCAACCCAACGCGGTGCAGGCCTTCCTGCAGGGCACTGGACGCGGTCAGATGGACCTGCCGCGTATCCGCCAAGGAAATATGGTAGGTGGGATATTTGCCACCTGGGTGCCGTCTCACCCTCTGATTGCAAGAAGTGCGCCAGACCTCTCAGATTTTCCTCAGGAAATTATTGGCGCTGCGCGTGATGCCACTTTTTCGATGCTGGCGTTGCTGCTGCGCATCGAACAGGCCTCAGAGGGGCAAGTGAAAATTTGCCGCAGCGTGCGCGATATTCGTGACTGCATGGCCAGGGGCGTGCTGGCGGTGGTGATGCACGTGGAAGGGGCGGAAGCGCTGGATACCAACGGCGAGCTACTGGATATCCTGTATGCCAGCGGTCTTCGTACGCTGGGGCCACTGTGGAGTCGCCCGAATCAATTTGGTGAGGGCGTGCCGTTCCTTTATCCGTCATCGCCGGATGTCGGCAACGGCTTAACCGCAGCGGGTAAACAGCTGGTGCGTGACTGTAATCAGCGCCGCATCATGGTTGACCTGTCGCACATGGATGAGAAGGGCTTCTGGCACACGGCGGAGATTAGTGATGCACCGCTGGTGGCGAGCCACTCCAATGCACATGTCATCAGTGCGCAGTCGCGCAACCTTACCGATCGCCAGCTGGCGGCGATCAAGGAAACCCACGGCTTTGTCGGCGTGAATTTCGCCGTGCCGTTCCTGCGTGAAGATGGCGATCGACATGCGCCGACCACCGTGGATGCCATCGTGCAGCACGTGGAATACCTGCTGGAAAAAGTGGGGGAAGATGGCGTCGGTTTCGGCTCCGATCTGGATGGTGCCACCATGCCAGGCGATATGAAAGATGTGGCCGGTTTCCCGCTAGTGGTGAACGCGCTGGCGGCTCGTGGTTACTCGCGCGAACTGCTGGAAAAAATTTGCCACGGCAACTGGCTGCGCGTGCTTGAAGCGACCTGGGGCGAGTAATTATGCGATTGCGACACATTGAAGTTTTTCAGGCAATTGTGCAGACCGGCAGCATCAGTGCGGCGGCGCGATTGCTCAATGTGTCGCAGCCGAATGTCAGCCGCGTCTTAACGCACGCCGAGCAGCAATTGGGTTTTGCGCTGTTTGAGCGCCGTGCACAGGGCATGGTGGTCACGGCCGAAGGACGCCGCTTGCTGCCGGAAGTGGAAGATCTCTATCAGCGTTTGCAGACCATAACCCAGCTCACCGAGCAGTTGCGGCGCGGCGAAGGGCAGATGGTGCGTGTCGGTGCTGCACACGCTTTTGGTCAGATGGTGCTGGCACCCGCACTGGTCAACTGGCGACAGCAGGCGGCATCGGTGAGCGTGGAGTTGGTGACCGAGCACTTCAGCACGCTGTGTCAGATGATCATGGATAACCAGCTCGATTTCGCGCTGGTATTTGGTCAGCAGGTCGATGCCGATCTGCTGGCGGAGCCGCTGTTTCAATCGTCGATGGTGGCGCTACTGCCGCAGCATCACACTCATAACGAACCCGCCACGCTGGAGTGGTTGTGTGCCAACAACCTGTTGATGATGCAGAACCAAGACCCACTTGGGCGCGTGCTGCACCGTGCGTTGCGTGACAAAGGGCTGGACCCGGCGGTGTCGCTGTCGATCAAAACTTATTCGGTGATTGCCGATATGGTGCTGGCGGGTGGGGGGGTGGGCGTGGTGGATCTGTTTACTGCCTGCCGGTATGCCGACCAGTTAAAGTTGCTGCCGGTGGCACAACCGCTGCCGTTTGAAGTGATGCTGATCAGCCGTCGCGATCAGCCGCAATCGCAGTCTACGTTGCAGCTGAAGCAGGTGATCCGTAATAAGCTGTGGGAGATTGCGCGGCAGTGTGAAACGCGGTTTTTTACCCTGTAAATGACGGCGAACTGGCTACGAACTGATTGCGCAATAAATTGCGCCGCTACAAAAAACATGAGCTCTGCCGTAGCGGCGCGATTCATCGTGCTACAAAGATATGCACCCTGCCGTAGCGATGCGGTTTATCGCGCAATTGACGACTTACACCCCATCCGTAATCGGTTTACGCACCAGCAGCAGATAAGCCAGCGCACCCACCACGGTGACGCCTGCACAAATCATCAGCGCCAGGCTGAATGACTTGGTGGTGTCCAGCACCCAACCGGTGATCACCGGCGCAAACGAGGCAAACACAAAGCTGGCGAAGTTCTGGATGCTGCCCACCGATGCCGTCATACGTGCGGTAACGTTAGCGTGAATCAAGCCCCAGCAAGATGTCCCGGCAAAGTGAATGCAGAACAGCGCCATGCCAATCAGCGTCACTGCACTGGCGGTGTCTGTTGCACGGGTGACGAAAGTGGTGAAGGCTGCAGACAGCAGCATGCCGCTGACAATCGATACTTTACGCACTTTCACCGCATCCATGCCGCGACGTACCAGCGCATCCACCACGTAGCCGTTCAGCAACATGCCCGCGGCACCAAACAGGAATGGAATCGCCGCCAGCAAACCGGTGCTTTTCAGATCGAGATGATAGGTCGATTGCAGATAACCCGGCAGCCAGGCAATGTAGAGCCACGCGGTGTAGTTGATGCCGCTGAAGCCAATCATCATGCCCCACATGGTGCGCTGCTTGAACAGGCCGCGCCACTCGGCAAAGCTCAGCGGCTCTTTACGTGAGGCCACGCTGCCCGCTTGCAGATAGTGAATCTCTTCGCCGCTCAGCTGGCTGTTATCGCGGTTACGGTACATCACATACCAGCCAATGGCGAGGAACATACCCAGCACGCCGATGGTCACGAACATGCCGCGCCAGCCCATCACCAACATCATCGCTGCCAGAATCGGTGGCGCAATCGACAGGCCAATCATCGACGCGGCGTTAAACATGCCCATCGGCATGCCGCGATCTTTGATGTTGAACCAGTCGTTAATTACTTTAACGCCGCACGGGTTCATCGGCGCTTCACCAATCCCCAACCCGATACGCACCAGCACAAACTGGGTGAAGTTATGCACCAGACCGGCAGCGGCCTGGAACAGTGACCAGACAAACATGCCGAGCGCCAGCATGATGCGTGGGCCTTTGCGATCCAGCAGTGCACCACATGGCAGCTGCGCTAAGCCGTAAGCCAGCGAGAACGCAGACAGCAACACGCCGATCTCGGTGGCCGATAAGCCCAGCTCGCCGCGAATGGTCATGTTGGCCACCGACAGTGAACTGCGATCGAGATAGTTGATGATGGCCGCAAACAGCAGCAACAACATGGCGGTAACCTGAATCTTCTTAATGCGCGGTGAGCGCACCACGTCACCGCGTGCCGGGACAAAGTCTTGTCCATCGGCGACGGATGTTGGCGCAGCGTCACGGCCACGTGCAGATGTATTTTCCATTGCAACCTCCCAGGTATGGGGTCTTATCGTTATCGAGGGTTGGGGTCCTGCGGCAGCGAAACGGTGCTGCCACAACAGATTGCTTTGGAGACTAGAAGTAAACCGGTTGGGATGTTGCGAGGATGTTTCAGATTCGTGCGGGCGCTTCAGAATTGTGGTTTTTAATCGGTTTTTAATTGTACTGGCGAATGCAGCGGATCATCGATGACTTCGCCGTGCCAAGATGGTTATGCAACGCGCACAAAGCTTCGACGTCCCGGCGGCTGATTAGCGCGGTCAGAATCGCCATATGTTCCTCCAGTGCCACGATGTTACGCTGTTTTAAATCTGTTTCATCCCATTGATAATGTGAATGAAAAATCACGGAGATGATCTCCAGTGACTGATTGAAGAACGGATTATTAGCCGCTGACAAAATCAGCGTATGCATCTCTTTATCCAACGCGGCAAAGTGGCGATAGTTACTGGCGATGGTGTCGCGCATGGCACGGTGGCGATCCAGCAGGTCGCGCGCCTGAATCCAGCGCTCATCACTGGAGGGGAGGTTGAGAAAGCGAGTAAGCGCATGTGTTTCCAGCATTTCACGCAGTTCGAACAGATTTTCAGCGTAGAGTTGATCAAACTTTTTCATGCGCCAGTGACCCCGCTTTACCGGTTCCAGCAGGTCGTAACGCATAAACCGCAGCAGGAACTCGCGTACCACTACCGGACTGGCCTTGACCTGTTGTGCCAGCTGCAACTCACTAAAACTGTCGCCGGGCATCAGCTGACGCTGGTTAATCAGATTAAAAAACGCCTGTTCAAACAGACGCGCTTGTTGATCGATCGGCGGCGTTAACGCGCTAAACCCATCCTCTTCGCTGGGATCGCGCACGATAACGTAAGTTTCTTCAACTTTATCCAGTACGCCGCGCTCATGCAGATGCTGCAAGGTATGGCGCACGGTGGTGCGGCTGATATTGAACATTTCCGCCAGCGCGGCTTGCGGTGGCAGCGGAGAGCGGATGTGGCGTTTAGCGATGCCTTCCAGCATTTGATTGATCACGTTCTGGCGTAAATTCAGGCTTCGGCTCATGCGCTTCTCCGGTTTTTTATTTATTAAAAACCACACAAAGCCCAAAAAAAGGGCGCTGCCTCACACTTCAGCATGTGCAAACGGCGCGGGTGGCTGATTTTCGCCAAAACTGCGACATCAGCACAGGAGAAGCCCATGACAACAATGAAAACCCTGGTGGTTGCCGAGCCGCGCAATATGGTGTGGCAGCAGCGTGAGAAACCGACTCCGGCCGAACAGGAGGTTGTGATTAAACCGATTGCCGCCGGGATTTGCGGCACCGATATTCATGCCTGGGCGGGCAATCAGCCGTTCTTTAGCTATCCACGCGTTCTGGGCCATGAGCTGTGTGGCGAAGTGGTGGAGCTGGGCTGTCGAGTAACGGATTTCAAAGTAGGGCAGCGCGTGGCGCTGATTCCCTATGTTTCCTGCCAGCAGTGCGATGCCTGTTTGAGTGGTAAAACTAACTGCTGCGAGAATATTTCGGTAATTGGCGTACATCAGGATGGTGGCTTCTGCGAGTTCCTCAACGTACCCGCCAGCAACCTGTTAGCTGTTGATGATGTGGCGCCAGAAGCGGCGGCGCTGATCGAGCCTTTTGCGATCAGTGCGCATGCGGTACGTCGTGCGGCGGTGGCAGCGGATGAGCAGGTGCTGGTGGTCGGTGCCGGACCGATTGGTTTAGGTGTAGCCGCAATTGCGGCGGCCGCGGGCGCTCAGGTAGTGGTGGCCGATACCAGCGAACCGCGACGTGCGCATGTCGCAGAAAAGCTGGGGCTTGCGACCCTCAACCCGATGGCCGAGGATTTCGAAGCCACGCTACGTGCAGAGTTTGGTGGGCGTCTGGCGGCGAAGGTGATTGATGCGACCGGCAACCCGGCGGCGATGAACGGTGCGGTGAAGCTGATTCGTCATGGTGGCACCATTGTGTTTGTCGGCCTGCACAAAGGGGATTTGGTGATCCCGGATATCGAGTTCCATAAACGTGAAACAACGTTGATGGGCAGCCGCAATGCCACGCACGAAGATTTCGCGAAAGTGGGCGAACTGATGGCTTCGGGTCAGCTTCGTGCCGACATCATGCTTAATCGTCATTATGACTTTTCTACTTTGGCGGAGACCTTTGAGCCTGAGGTGATTAATAATCGTGAGCTGATCAAAGGTGTGATTCATTTTTCGAGGTAGTCGGTGCGTATCACTGCGCGCGAATGCGGGCCTGAGCGCCTCTGCTGCTGCCGGGCCGTCCTCGCGCCGCTGACGCGGTGCCTTCGGCTTCCACGTCGTGCCTGCGGACCGTTCGGGTTAAGGGGTTCAGTTCAGGTAAGGCCGTCCTGGCCAACCCGAACTGCCAGTCGCATCCCTGCGCCTGGCTCCTGGCCCAACGTAAAAGCCTCAGCGCTGCGGATAGCCCTTGCAGCAGCAGAGGCGCTCTGGCCTCAGCCATCGTGCCGTTTTTAACAGCACGCACTGAAGCTGAAGAGCGTGCTGGGGCTGTTCAGGGGAAGAGGCGCGCTCTGGCCTCAACCATTGTGTCCTTTTAACAGACTGCGTGATCACCCGGCGCTTAACTGGCAAGCATTACGCCATTGATAGCGACCACCAATCTCATGCCCGCAGTGCGGCAAAAAAGTGTTCCCTGACCGCTTCGGCATCCACGCCGAGGCACAAGCGCTGTGGGCGTAAGCCAGCAAACGGGTCTTCACGTGAGGCGAGGGCGCTGAGGCGTCTCACTGTCTGACCACGGCTGATGCCCTCCGTTATCACGCGCACTGGTGCTTCGGTCACGGTAAACGCCTGTGGCAAAGCCAGCCAGGAGAGCGTGAGCGTGTCATGCAGCGCCATGCCATCAAACCCTTCCTTTTGCAGACTGTACGCCAGATACGGACGGCATATCGCGCTGAGTACAGGCTGATTTAACTGCCGCACTTCATCGCCGGTGATCAGCACCTTGTGTGTCACATCCAGCGGTAATACCACCACCGGCAGCGCCGAGGCCAGCACCTGATCGGCGGCATGCGGATCTTTCCAGATATTAAACTCGGCAAACGGCGAGACGTTGCCGGAATGGCCGTCGGTGCCAAATGCGCCGCCCATTATTACCAGCTCTTTCACCAATGGAATGATATCCGGCGCCTGGTTGATGGCGCTGGCGATATTGGTCAGCGGTCCAATCGCCACGATGGTGATGGCATGAGGCTGCGCGCGCACGCTATCAATAATGAACTGCACGGCGCTGGGTGCTGCTTCACTGTGTGAGTTCTCGAACGCATCCCCTAATCCATCCAGGCCGTGCAGCGTGGCGGGTGCAGAAGGCGCCAATGCCAGTGGCCGCGAGCAGCCACGATACACCGGCGCGTCAATATCCATCTTCTGGCAAAACAGCCGGGCATTTTTCACCGCCTGGCCGACCGCAACATTGCCAAACACCGTGGTAATCCCCAGCAACCGCTGCGTCCGCGCCGCATACGCCAGCGCAAAGGCATCATCCACGCCAATATCAGTATCAAAAATCAGGGTACGCATTGGGATCTCCAATTTTGTATAAATGGAAGTGAAGCAAAAATATCAAGATGATGAATGTGCTATAAACGCGAAAATTAATCAGGAGTAAGCATGATAATAAAATCGCTGATATTCATTGCGCCATCAGGTCAAGGCCAGCATTATCAAGAACGCTGTGCTTTGCTCACCTTACTTGCTCTCTCAGAGATAGATAAAGCGGCAAATATGGGAATGACGCGAGAAGAGTTGCTGAAAGACCTTATCCAGGCCACGACGGGTTAACTCTCCGATATTGTCACCCCCGCTACGCCAGCGTATTATTATGCCGCTAAGGTGATGGCGTGCCACCTTCCCCAACCGCCGTTCTGGAAACAGACGGCTGATGACGCCTGACAACACTCGTATCCCTGCGCGGGAGACGGCGGTGTGTCAGGTGTTTTTCTGTCCTGCCGCGGCCCTGCGCGTAACTCATTTCAGGAGCTCCAAAAGTATGTTGAAGTCGTTACTGGCTGTGATGCTCGGTGGTGCCGTGGGCTGTTCACTGCGCTGGCTTATTTCTCTGCGGTTCAACGCGCTGTTTCCCAATCTGCCACCGGGCACTTTAATGGTGAATCTGGTCGGTGGTTTTATCATCGGTGCAGCGTTGGCGTTTTTTGTCCGCAATCCGCATATTGACCCTTTCTGGAAACTGCTGATTGTCACTGGCTTATGCGGCGGTTTAACCACCTTCTCTACCTTTTCAGCGGAAATTGTCGGCTTGCTGCAAACCGGTAAATACCTCTGGGCGATGTCGAGCGTGATGGTGCATGTGATTGGTTCACTGCTGATGACCTTCGCCGGCTTTGCAGTGGTGAATCTGCTGGGATAAAAGCCCTGCGCATCACGGGCTTGAAATAACTCCTAAGAGGTAGATACTGGTCGGTGTTCTGTTTGCGTGACAAGCAGAACCTGTCACCGATTTATCCGGACGATTAGGGAGCCCGTTGATGCGAAGTAACCCCAAATTCCTTAACCTGGTGTTGTTAAACGGTGAACCTGAACAGAAACTGCGCGCGGCCCGTGCCGCCGGTTTCGATCAGGTCGAAATCTGGCGGGAAGACGTTGAGGCAGCCACAGCGCAGCTGGCTCAACAGTTAAATCTTGGCTTTACCAATTTGCAGGTGCTGCGTGATTTTACCGGTGCGCCAGATCGTGAACGTCTGCAAAAGCGTGAAGAGCTGCGGCAGTTTATCCGGATTGCGCAGTCTGTCGGTTGCAACACCATTCAGGCACCGGCCACCACGCGTGAAGATTGCGTGGCGGAGCGCATCGATGAAGATTTGCGTTGGATGGCCTCGGAAGCCGCGCGCTATAACATGCGCATCATGTATGAACCCATGGCGTGGTGCAGCGTTGATAATACGCTGCCGCTGGCGTGGGAACGATTGCAGCGCCTGGACCAGCCGAATATTGGGCTGGTGGTCGATCTGTTCCACATCTGTGCCTTGGGTGGGGACGCCTCACAGCTGGATGGCATTCCTGCCGATCGTATCTATGAAGTGCAACTGTGCGATATGGCGGAGATGCCGCCGCAAGAGAAGGGTGCGCTAAGTGATTATGCGCGCCATCAGCGGTTGTTGCCCGGCGACGGCATTATCGAAGTGGAACGCTTTGTCGATAAGCTGAAAAGCGCCAGCTATCGTGGCCCGGTCGGCATTGAAGTGTTTAACGATGGATTAAAAGCGCAGCCACCCGAAGTGGCTGCGCAACAAGCCTGGAACGCGTTAAATCGCTACTGGCCTTAATCCTGCAAGCACTGGGCGATAAAGGCGGCCGCTTGCATCGCACCCTGTGAAGAAATGGTATGACCGGTGGCGGCTTCAAAGCGCGCTTCCACCGTCACGCCTGCCGCTTGCAGGCGCTGTACTGCTGACTCACTCTCGCTATACGGAATCACGCCATCCGCTTTGCCGTGAATCAGCAACGCAGGCGTGTGCGAAGCCGGGGTTAATGCACCGTCAAACGACAATCGTCCGGAAAACGCCGCCACGCCCGCCAGCGGATGACGGCCCTGTGCCAGTGCATCCAGCGCCATGATCGAGCCCTGAGAAAAGCCCACCAGAATCACTTTATCCCACGCGTCCGTCATGCCGTGTTGCGCCATCAACTGTTGCAGTGTCTCATCGAACGCTGCGCGGGCTTCACGCACCCGCGCCGGACGATTTTCTGGGGTAATGCCCGTCAGGCTAAACCACTGATAGCCCATTGCATGTTCAAACGGATAGGGCGCATTCGGCGAGGCAAAAGCCACATCCGGCAGCAGGCTGGCCCAATGCTGGCCGAGTCCTGCCAGATCGTCGCCATTACTGCCCACACCATGTAAAAAAATCACCAACGCTTTTGCCATCGTCCTGCTCCTTAAAGTCCGTAATCCGCCATATCCGGGCCTACTGGCACAATCCCATTTGGGTTCAGCGCCTTAATCGAATAGTAACCCTGCTTGATATGGTCGATGTTCACTGTCTGACGCACACCCGAAACCGCCAGCATACTCTTCAGATAGCGATCGAGCAGCGGATAGTCGCGCAGGCGGCGCAGGTTACATTTGAACAGGCCATGATAAGCAACGTCAAAACGCACCAGCGTCACGAACAACCGAATATCGGCCTCGGTCAGGCGCTCGCCCAGCAGGAAAGTACGGCCATCTTTCAGACGCAGTTCCAGTTCGTCTAACTGGCTGAATACATCGTTAAAGGCCTGCTGATAGCTCACCTGCGTGGTGGCAAAGCCGGTACGATACACGCCGTTGTTGAGACGTGGATAGATCGATGCGTTGATCGCGTCGATCTCAGCGCGCAGATCTTCTGGATACAGATCGAGGCTGTTGTCTGCCAGATCGCCAAACCCGCTGTTCAGCATACGCAGGATGTCAGCAGATTCGTTGTTCACGATGGTCTGCGTCTTTTTATCCCACAGTACCGGCACCGTGGCGCGGCCAGTGAAGTCAGCATCGGCGCGGGTATAGAGTTCGTGGATGTACTCGGCTTTGTTAAGCCAGTCACGATCAGCACCCGGATAGTCACCGAAGTGCCAGCCCTGCGCACCCAACTGCGGCTCGACCACCGAGACGCTGATGACGTTTTCCAGCCCTTTCAGGCTGCGCGCCACCAGCGTGCGTGAAGCCCATGGGCAGATCAGTGCCACATACAAATGATAGCGATCCGGCTCGGCGGCAAATTCGCTCGAGCCGTCTGCGGTGATCCAGTGGCGAAAACTGGACGTCTGACGGACAAATCCGCCCTGTTTATCGGTGGCTTGAACCGGATGCCACTCTGCGCTCCACTTACCGTTAACCAACATATGCTCGACTCCTCTCTGGTGATGGAGTGAGCATACCGCGCTGCTGGTTGGGTGATAATCCGGGCAAAATGGCTTTCATTGCTTCCAAATTGGAAGGAATCAGCCGGGAGGATGTTGCTGGAAATGATCGGCGAGGAAATCAATCAGTAAGCGGGTTTTCTGCGCCAGATGGCGAGCGGGGGGATAGAGGGCAAACAGGCCCATCGGCGGCGTGGCGAAGTTATCCAGTAGCGAGACGATCTCGCCGCGTTGTAGCGCAGGTGCGGCAATAAAACCCGGTAAACGTGCGATACCCAATCCGGCGATGGCTGCTTGTAAACAGGCTTCGGTATTGGAGAAACACAGGCGGCCGCGAATCGGCATGCTGACACTGTCGCCGCAGGGCGTCACAAACGGCCAGTGCCAGGGATCGCGGAAGTTGGTGTCGCTAATACACTGATGTGTCGCCAGATCGCGCCAGTGCTGCGGTGTGCCTTGTTGCAGCAGATAGCCCGGCGAAGCCGCTACGCGAATCGGCACATCGCCCAAACGACGTGCGATCAGGCTACTGTCATCTAATTTACCAATGCGAATCGCCATATCGAAGCCTTCATCGACGATGTTCACTGCACGATCGGAGAAGTTAACGTCCAGTTCAATCAACGGATAGTGACGCGCAAATGCGACCAATACGCTGGCGAGCACCGCCGTACCAAAGGTGCCGGGCGCACTGATTTTTAAGCGCCCCGTCGGCGTGGTGGCATTTTCGCGTACCGTGGCATCCAGCGTGTCGAAAGCATCCAGCAGGGTTTTCACGCGTTCGTAATAGGCGCGACCCACTTCAGTGGCAGAGAGCGCACGCGTACTGCGCTTAAACAACTGCACGCCGAGTTCCTGCTCCAGCCGTGAAACCAGCTTGGAGGCCTGCCCGCTGCTGGTGCCCAGTCGCTCGGCCGCCCCGGCAAAGCTGCCCACTTCCAGCACCGCGACAAACATGCGGTCACAATCGAGACGATCCATGGCGGTTCCTGAACAGCGAAAAAAGTGAGTATACACATTCGTTATCGAGGCACGGTAAATCGTGCTGCTATCACTGATTGCCAAATGCGACAATATGTCGCACAATCACCTCTGTTGTACGTCTGACAATGACGTATCAATGGAACCACCCTCACAATAACGTATCGGGTGACGACAATAAGAGGTTTAAATATGGCAACCAGCGTCCGCTTAGACGATGATTTTGTTGAAGATGTGAAAACACATGCAGAAGCCATGAGCCGCAGCGTGCCTAAGCAGATTGAGCATTGGGCGAAGATTGGTCGCATCGCAGAGGATAACCCCGATCTGACGTTCTCCTTCATCAACGAAATCTTACTGGCTAAAGCAGAAATGGATAACGGCAAGGTCAAAAAATATGTGCGCAGAAAAGACCGGACAGGAAGTTGAGATTTATCAGACCCGCCGTTTTGAGAAGGCTTTTAACCGCCTGACGGAACAGGATCAGGAGGGTGTTGATCAAGAGATTGACCGCATTATTGCTAACCCAGAGATCGGTGAACGCAAAAAGGGCGACCTGAGCTATCTCTGGGTGCACAAGTTTTACCTGAGCAAGCAGCAATATCTGTTGGGTTACAGCTGGGTCGATCAGAGACTGGAAATCTATCTTCTGAGCCTCGGTACACACGAAAATTATTATGACGACCAGAAGCAACATCGTAAAAACGACCTGAAACTCATCGGCTAACAGAGTCGCTTCCTTAAGCGGTGGAAGCGTCCTTTCCAATCCAAACTCCCCTCGGCGGGATTCATGCCAATAGCAGGTCGATGCACATTCAGTGCGCCCCCTCTTTTCCCCCGCAACAAAACCTGTTGAACTAGCTGTTCGCCTTAAGCTGGCCGGGAGCCATGCATGTCTTTGCTTCACCTGTCATCGCTGGCGGAGATTTCCGCCCTCGAATGGGATGCGCTGTTACCTGACGATCAACCGTTTTTACGCCATGCCTTTCTGCTCACGCTGGAAGAGAGTGGCAGCGTGCGGCCGGAAAACGGCTGGCAGCCGGATCACCTGTTGTGGCGTGAAAAGGGCGTGCTGAGCGCCGCGCTGCCGGGCTATCGCAAACGCAATTCGCAAGGTGAATACGTCTTTGATCACGCATGGGCTGATGCCTGTCACCGCGCCGGCATTCCATACTATCCAAAATGGCTGGGGGCGATTCCGTTCAGCCCGGTTACGGGTGCGCGTTTATTGGGCGAGCAAGCCGCCATCAGTCAGCTGCTCGCAGCGTTGCCCGATGAACTACTGCAAAACGGCCTGAGCGGCGCACATATCAATTTCACCACGCCGTTTGCCAACGATGTGATGGAGCAGCAGCCCGACTGGCTGGCGCGTCTCGGCATCCAGTATCACTGGCACAACAAAGGCTACCGCGATTTTCAGGATTTCCTCGACACGCTGATGTCACGCAAACGCAAACAGCTGCGTAAAGAGCGCGAACAGGTGGCGAGCAGCGGCTTTGAGTTCAACTGGTATCGCGGTGACGAACTCAGCGAAGATCAGTGGGATTTCGTCTACACCTGCTACGCCAACACCTATGCGGTGCGCGGGCAGCGTCCTTATCTCACGCGGCAATTCTTCAGCCTGCTGGCCGAACGCATGCCGCGATCGATTCGCGTGGTGATCGCCACGCTACAGGGCCATCCGGCCGCCATGGCGTTCTATCTGGTGGATGGCAACTCGCTGTACGGGCGTTACTGGGGCTGCCTGGCGGAGTTTGATCGCCTGCACTTTGAAACCTGCTTCTATCAGGGCATGGATTTTGCGATTGCCGAGGGATTACAGCGTTTTGATGCGGGAGCGCAAGGCGAGCACAAACTGGTGCGCGGCTTCGAACCGCAGATCACTCATTCCTGGCACTACCTGTGCCATCCGGGATTGCGTGAAGCCGTAGAAGAGTATTTAGTGCAGGAGCGGGCAGGGATCCGCGCCTATGCCATTGAAGCGCGCGAAGCCCTGCCATATCGACGCGGCGATTAATCTTCGCCGACAAAACCACCGGTCTGATGCTGCCACAGGCGCGCGTAAAGTCCATTGTGCGCCAGTAGTTCGCGGTGGTTGCCCATCTCAACAATCTCACCTTTATCCAGCACCACCAGTCGATCCATTTTGGCGATAGTAGAAAGACGGTGCGCGATGGCAATCACCGTTTTGCCCTGCATCAACATTTCCAGACTCTCCTGAATCGCCGCTTCTACCTCGGAATCGAGTGCGGAAGTGGCCTCATCCATGATCAGAATCGGCGCATCTTTCAGCAGCACGCGGGCGATGGCGATACGTTGACGCTGACCGCCGGACAGTTTCACGCCGCGCTCACCCACATGCGCATCCAGCCCGGTACGGCCCTGTGGATCGGACAGCAGCGGAATGAACTCATCGGCGCGGGCGCGGATAATCGCCGCCTGCAGCTCGTCTTCGGTGGCGTTTGGGCGCCCGTACAGCAGGTTTTCACGAATCGAACGGTGCAGCAGTGACGTGTCTTGAGTGATCATGCCAATCTGGCCGCGCAGGCTCTCCTGCGTGACTTCGGCGATGTTGTGATCGTCAATCAGGATGCGCCCGCCGTTGATGTCATATAGCCGCAGCAGCAGATTCACCAGCGTTGATTTACCCGCGCCGGATGGCCCAATCAGGCCGATTTTTTCGCCCGGTTTGATATTCAGGTTGAGGCGATTGATCACCTGGCGGCTGCCGCCGTAATCAAAGCGCACATCTTCAAAGCGGATCTGACCCTGCGTTACCTGCAGGTTTTTCGCCTGCGGCTCATCCTGTACGCTGAGCGGCTGCGCGATGGTGTTCAATCCATCCTGCACCATGCCGATATTTTCAAAGATGCCGTTCACCACCCACATGATCCAGCCGGACATGTTCACCAGGCGGATCACCAGACCGGTGGCCAACGCAATCGCACCGACGCTGATCAGCGACTGGCTCCACAGCCACAATGCCAGGCCAGAAGTGCTGACAATCAGCAGACCATTCAGCGTCGACAGCGTGATATCCATGGTGGTGACCATGCGGCTGGCGTGCTGGGTTTTGTCGGTCTGCTCCTGAATCGCTTCGCGCGCGTAGCGTTTTTCCAGATCGTTGTGCGCGAACAGTTTGATGGTGGCGATATTGGTATAGCCATCGACGATGGTACCCATCAGTTTGGAACGCGCTTCGGAAGAGACCACCGAACGCTGCTTCACGCGCGGCACAAAAAATCTCAGCGAGACGCTATACGCCACAACCCAGATAATCAGCGGAATCATCAGGCGCCAGTCGGCTTCGGCGAACAGTACCAGCGAGGTGACGGCGTAGATCACCACATGCCAGATGGCATCCACCAGCTGCACCGCGGAATCGCGCAGGGAGTTACCGGTCTGCATAATGCGCTGGGCGATGCGCCCGGCAAAATCGTTCTGGAAAAAGTTGAGGCTTTGGCGCAACACGTAGTTGTGATGCTGCCAGCGGATCATGCTGGTCATGCTCGGGTTAATACTCTGATGCACCAGCATATCGTGCAGCGCGATAATCACCGGCCGCAGAATCAGCGCGACAAACCCCATCCACAACAGCACCTGCCAGTTGTCGGTAAACAGCGTGGCGGGCGTCGAGTGATTGACCAGATCGATGATGCGGCTGAGATAGCTGAACAGCGCCACTTCAATCAGCGCCTGCGCTAATCCCACAATCAGCAGGGCGACAAAGCTCGGCCACACCTGACGCAGATAGTAGAGGTAAAACGGCCAGACGCTGGAAGGGGGAGAATCGGTTGGTGCATCCTGGAAAATATTGATAAAACGTTCAAAACGACGATACAACATAAAGTCACTCTTCCGTTTGGTGAGAGTTAACAGCTTAGTGCAATTGAATAGGGATTACCGACATGGATCTGATCATTCGCGGTCGCGAACCGGCCGATGCGGCTGCTTATCAACGCCTTTTCAGCCACCCCGAAGTGTATCGCTGGACCACGCAGCTGCCGTTTCCCAGCGTGCAAACCTGGCAGAAAAAATTCGAAAACATGGACGCGGCGGGCTATATCGGTTTCGTGGCCGAAATTGATGGGCAGATGGTGGGCGAGCTGACGCTGTTTGTCGAACAGCGCCCGCGTACGCGTCACAGCATCAGTTTTGGTATCAGCGTCGATCCAGCGTTTGGCGGGCGGGGTATCGGTGAGAAACTGATCCGCAACGCCATCGACTATGCCTTTAACTGGCTCGGTGTGGTGCGTATTGAGCTGGAAGCGTTTCATGACAACGCCCGTGCGATACGGTTGTACCAGCGCCTCGGCTTTGAGCAAGAGGGCGTGAAGCGTAAAGCCTGCCTGCGTGAGGGGGAGTATCACGACATCGTGGTCATGGCGAAACTGCGGGAGTAATCGTGGATTGCGCAATACATTGCGCCGTCGCAGGACGGCGCGGTTTATCGCGCGGTATTGGCCTTAATTACTGGCTCTTCTCCACGTACTTCTGCATATTCTCTTTGGTCACCAGCTCAAACGGGATCCATACGTGTGAATCCACTTTCTCGCCTTTCATCAGCTTCTGCGCCACATCCACCGAGGCTTTACCCTGACCAATCGCATCCTGGAACACGGTGACCTGCATTTTGTCCTGCGCCATGGCTTTCAGGCCATCCGGCGTGGCATCAATCCCGCCCACCAGAATCTTCTTGTTGCTCTTCGCCAGCGCCATCGCGGCACCGATTGCCATTTCATCGTTGTTAGCGGCAACGATATCAATCGCTTCGCCGTTGCCGATCCAGTTGAGCATCAAATCCATGCCTTCGTTACGTGCATAGTTCGCTGGCTGTTTCTGCACCACTTTCATGCCCGGATATTTCGCCACCACCTGCTCGACATCTTTGGTGCGTTGCAGTGCGCCTGCGTCGGTCAGATTGCCGATCATGATTGCCACATTGCCTTTGTAGTTGGCCATTTTCGCCAGCGCTTCCATTTGCAAGGTGCCGGATTCGCGCTCGTCTGAACCCACAAACACCACGCCCGCTGGCAGCGATTTATCGCCTGGTGTGCGGTTCACGTATACCAGCGGGATTTTCGCCTGCTGCGCCAGTTTGGTCAGCTGCGGCGTGCTGGCGGAATCCACCGGATCGACGATGATGGCATCAACGCCCGCGCCGATAAAACTCTGCACCTGATCGGTCTGACGGCCAACGTCGCCGCGCGCATCTTCAAACTGCACATCGAGCCCGCGCGCTTTGGCTTCTTTATCAATCGACTGGCGAATAATGGTTAAAAAGTTCTGATCAAAATACGCCATTGATACGCCGATTTTCTCTGCCAACGCCGAGGCAGAGCTGGACAGCAGGCCAAGCAACAGTATCGCCTTGAGGGTTTTCATCGCGGACTCCAGGGTAAGTTTGTTATTAGAATGAATGTTTCAATGATAATAAAAATGGATCATTGAAATCATTTTCAGACTACGAGGCGGTAAGGATCCTGACAATCAATATGTATGGATTTTGCAGCTAAGCGCACACTTTGCTCGCGGGTGCATAATACTTTGCGACCTCCTTTGACGAGCCGGTGCATGATGCTTTGCGGCTTTTTATGGCGAGCCGATACATGATGCTTTGCAGCCTCATAGTGATGTTGCGAAGGTTTTTCTCAGAGCTGGCGCACATTCCGGCGTAAAAGCATCGGCTTATTTAAGGTTCTGTGCAGCGCCGCACCCTACTTTGTGGCAGATGCCAAAACCAGCGCAAAAAAGCCGCGCGGATTCCTCCATTCGCACAATGACCACCTCGCATCTGGCTCTCTATAGTTGCTGAACAGTGAAATTTAAGCGGTATTCCTGAACATCATCGCTTCGGAGCAGGACGCTCCTTCATCAAGGGGTTCAGCCATGTTACTAAGCAAAAACCGCAATGAGAACAGTCATGTGCGTATCTGGATCCTCTGTCTGATCCTGTTTCTATCCGTGGTGGCCTATGCCGACCGTTCGATCTTGTCGATCTCCGGATCGGCGATCAAAGAGGAGTTCGGTTTATCAGCGATCCAGCTTGGCCTGATCCTCTCGGCATTCAGTTGGGCCTATGTGATCGGCCAGATCCCCGGCGGGATTTTCCTTGACCGCTTCGGTACGAAAAAAGTCTATGGCGTGACGCTGGCGCTGTGGTCGGTTTCGACCATTTTAATGGGCTTTATTGGCGAGTTTTCCAACGGCATGACCATGGCGCTGACGCTGATGTTTGCGCTGCGCTTTGCCCTCGGACTGATTGAAGCACCGAGCTTTCCGGCCAACGCGCGTGCGGTGATCATGTGGTTCCCCGGTGCCGAACGTGGTCGTGCCTCGTCGCTGTTTGCCTCGGCACAGTATTTTGCCGTTGCCATCTTCTCACCGCTGTCCGGCTGGCTGGTATCCCGCTTCGGCTGGGAGTGGCCGTTCTTTGTGCTGGGCGGTATTGGCGTGCTGGCGGTGTTTGTGTGGGGTTGGTATATGCGCAGCCCGAAACAGCATCCGCATGTATCAGCCGCAGAGTTGAAATACATTGAGGAGGGCGGTGCGCTGGTGGATATCGATTCAGCGCAAACGCTCAAAGCACGCCCACCCTTGAGCAAAGCGATGTTCAAAACCTTGCTCAGCAATCGCATGCTGTGGTGCGCCTACATTGGGCAATACTGCATTATTGCGCTCAGCTACTTCTTTATCACCTGGTTCCCGATTTACCTGGTCCAGGCACGCGGCATGAACATCATGGAAGCGGGCTTTGCCACCATCGCCCCGGCGCTGTTTGGCTTCCTTGGCGGCATCAGTGGCGGTTACATCTCTGACAAGCTGCTGGCTAACGGCTGGAGCCTGTCGTGGGCGCGTAAAACGCCGTATATCGTCGGCATGCTGATGGCCGCCTCGCTGATTCTGGCGGCGGTGATCCCGACCAATGCCGGCATTATCGCCATTATGTCGTTTGCCTTCTTTGGCAAAGGCGTGGCGGCTGGCGCGGGTACCTGGACCATTGTTAGCGATACCGCACCGAAAGAAGCAGTAGGTCTGGCGGGCGCGATCTTCAATGGCATCGGCAATATGGCCGGATTTATCACGCCACTGCTGTTCGGCATCATCGTCGGTTTGACCGGCAGCTACAGTATTGGGTTGGTGTTCGTTGGCGCGCATTGCATCGTCGCGGCGCTGCTGTTCCTGCTGGTGATGGGCCCGATTGAACGTGTCGGTGACGAGCAGGATTCGTCTGCAACATCCTTCGAAAATCAGGGGAAACAAGATGGGATCAAAGCCGTTTAACGTATTACTAAAAGGGCCGCTGTTGCCGCAGCGGTTGCAGGATAATCTGGACGCGCACTTCACCACTTCGCGCTTGTGGCAACAGGAGGATCAGGCCGCGTGGCTGGCAGAGCACGGTGCCAGCATTGATGCGCTGGTGACCAGCGGTAATGCGTTGATGGGAGCAAGTGCTGAGCTACTGGCGCAGTTGCCCAATCTGAAGGTGATTTGCAGTAACGGCGTGGGCTATGACGCGATAGACATTGCTGCCGCCGAAGCGCGTGGCATTGTGGTGACCAACACGCCAGGCGTTTTAAACAGCTGTGTGGCGGATACCGGCATGGCGCTGCTGCTGGATGTGGCGCGCCACATCAGCGCATCGGATCGTTATGTGCGCGCCGGTAACTGGCAAGCGAAAGGGCGCTATCCGTTGACCACCAAAGTGGGCGGTAAAGTGTGCGGGATTGTCGGGCTGGGCGGGATTGGTAAAGAGCTGGCGAAGCGCGCTCAGGCGTTTGATATGGATGTGCATTTTTACAACCCGCGTTCACGCCCGGATGTGCCTTACACGCGCCACGATTCGCTGTTATCACTGGCAAAGCAGGCGGATTTTTTGGTGCTGACCCTACCCGGCGGTGCCGCCACACATCATCTGGTGAATGCTGAAGTGTTACGTGCGCTGGGGCCAAAGGGCTTTTTAATCAACATTGCGCGCGGCAGTGTGGTGGATGAGCAGGCGTTGATTGCGGCGCTCGAAGCCGGTGAGATTGCGGGTGCCGGTCTGGATGTGTTCGAGCATGAACCGGCGGTGCCTGCTGCGTTACTGCAGCGTGATGATGTGGTGATCACCCCGCATCTCGCCAGCAGCACCCATGAAACCATGGCGGCGATGGCAGATTTGGTGTTTGAAAACCTGCTGGCGTTTTCGCAAGGCGAAGCGGTGTTAACGCGGGTGGTGTAGATTCTATACGGACAAACGTAGCGGCTGAGTAATGCCAAGCCGCTCACAGTTCTCATGACGTTTTCTTTGATCTCAAAATAATTTTGTAATCCCGCTAGAACATTCTTTATAATGTTAACTATTGCACTTGGTTGCTGTGCATTTTGGCAGTAACTTGCCTGCGTGATTTTATTTTCATGCAGGGAAGCAGATGAAGGGTGCAATTAGACATTTTCGGGATGATTGGCTTGAGCAGTTTTTTATTTATGCCTTACCGCACAGGTGTCTCCCCAAAACCATTGAATCCGCGCTCGCGCGTAAGCTCGATATCATCAATGCCGCTAAAACGCATTATGATCTGCGATCGCCGCCTGGAAACTGTTTTGAAGCCCTGAAGCCTCCTTTGCTGGGTTACTACTCCATCCGCGTTAATGAGCAATATCGACTCATATTTCGCTGGATGAATGGCGAGGCTAGCGATCTTTATCTCGATCCGCACCGTTACAAAAATCACCGATAACCACTGCACGTGGACGAAAATTACCAGCAAAGAGAAACAAAAATGAATCAGGCAAAACGTAAACCCACCAGTGTTGGAGATGTGCTGCAGTTCGAGTTCCTCGAACCCCTTCACCTCAAAGTGAATGACTTGGCTGAAATGCTGAATGTGCACAGAAACACCGCCAGCGCGATGGTCAATAACAACCGCAAACTGACGACCGAGATGGCATACCGTTTAGCGGCAGTGTTTGATACTAGCGTCGACTTCTGGCTCAACCTGCAGCGTTATCAGGACCAATGGGAGGTTGAAAACGATGCCCGCATGCAAGAAGAATTAAGTCGTGTCACGCCTTTGAGCACTTTTATGGCACAGCGCGGTATTCAGGTTGCCTGAAGAACTCCGGCAATAGTGCGATGCAGCATTTCGCGACAACGCTGCGCAGTCAGGCGTAGCGCGACGAATTTTATTGCGCTAATCCAAATCACTTCCCCTCTCACAGATCGCACAAATCACTCCTGAAGATTATTTGCTCAGCTGCCGATACCTCTCCTTACCATCCACTGATATTAAGGAGAGATATCGTGATAAAGCTGATTACCGTTGACGAATTGCGGCAAGGAATGTTCATCCACAAACTGGAGGTTTGGTGGCTCAAGGACAAACGCATTCGCAACCAAATGCTGATCACCGATAAACGCCAGATCGCGATGATCCGCAACGAAGGGATCCAGCAAATCTGGATCGATCTCGATAAGTCGGTGCAGGCACCTGCGAAGCCTGTGCCGAAGAAAGCCATTCCGCAAACCCCATTCTTCCAGGAGCTGGATCAGGCACAAACCATCTTCAATCAGGGCAAGCCACAGGTGCTGGCGATGTTCAACGAGGCGCGTATGGGACAGGGGCTGGACCTCAACTATACGATGGACCTGGTGGACGATATTGCCGGATCGATTACCCGTGAACCCACCGCGCTGCTCAGCGTGGCTCGGCTGAAAAATCACGACGATTACACCTATCTGCACTCTATGGCGGTGTGCGGGTTGATGATCTCGCTGGGCAAAAAAATGGGGCTCGATGAACACCAGCAGCGGCGCGTGGGCATGGGTGGATTGCTGCATGATGTCGGCAAATCGGCAGTGCCGCTGGAGATCCTCAATAAACCCGGCAAGCTCACCGACGAGGAGTTCACTATCATGCGCGAGCATCCGATTATCGGTGCACAGATGCTGATGGAGGCTGATGCAGGGGAAGACCTGTTAGATATTGCGCTGCATCACCACGAAAAAGTCGATGGCAGCGGTTACCCCCACAAACTGAAAGGCGAAGAGATTTCGCTGTTTTCTCGTATGGCCGCGGTGTGCGATGTCTATGATGCCGTGACCTCCAATCGTCCGTATCGCAAGGGATGGACCCCCGCCGAAGCGATGCACAATATGCTGAGCTGGCGCGGTCACTTCGACAATACGCTGCTGCACGCCTTTGTGCGCACCATTGGCATTTATCCGGTGGGATCACTGGTGCGGCTGGCTTCCGGACGCGTGGCGCTGGTGGTGCAGGCCGGTGAAAAATCGCTGTTAAAACCCAAAGTGCATGTGTTCTGGTCTTTACACGCGCAACGTGAAGTGAAACCGGAAGAGCTGGATCTCGGGGATTCGTTCTGCACCGACAGTATCACGGGGGCCGAAGACAGTGGCCTGTGGCAGAACATCGACCTCAATCGCATCTGGGCACTGGAAACCGCCTAATTCGACAGCATTTTTATACTTTCTTTACGCCGGATTCCCGCCTTTTTACCCCTTCTTTATGCCGCGCCGCGCATGCTTGCAGCACTACCAAATCCTCTGGAGGTTGCTGTGAGCGTGGGCGTGATTGCCGGCATCGTGCTGGTGTTTATCTTGTTGGGCTACCTGATCTATGCCCTGCTTAATGCGGAGGCATTCTGATGGCTGCGAATGCGTTTTTACTGATTGCGGTCTATCTGCTGGTGCTAATGGTGCTGGCACAACCGCTGGGGCGTTTTCTTGCGGTGTTAGTGGCCGACAAGCCGCTGTTGCCGCGTACCGAGCGGGCGCTGTGGCGGCTGGCCGGTGTGGAGAGTGGCGCCATGCGCTGGCCGCACTATCTGCTGGCGATCCTGCTGTTCAACGCGCTGGGGTTCTTATTATTGCTGGCGATTTTGATGTCGCAGGGGTCGCTGCCGCTCAACCCGCAACACCTGCCTAATCTAAGCTGGGACCTGGCACTCAACACCGCCGTCAGCTTTGTCACCAACACCAACTGGCAGGCTTATGCGGGCGAAAGCACGGTGAGCTATTTTAGCCAGATGGCGGGCCTCACGGTGCAAAACTTCCTGTCGGCGGCGACCGGCATCGCGGTGGCCTTTGCGCTGATTCGCGGTTTTGCCAATCGCTCGCTGGCGACACTCGGCAACGCCTGGCGCGACCTGACACGCATCACGGTGTATGTGCTGCTGCCGATCAGCCTGCTGATAGCGCTGTTCTTTGTTTATCAGGGCAGCATCCAGACGTTTGAGCCTTATCACGCACTCACCACGCTGGAAGGGGCGAAGCAAACGCTGCCACTCGGTCCGGTGGCTTCGCAGGAAGCGATCAAAATGCTCGGCACCAACGGCGGCGGCTTCTTTAACGTTAACTCAGCCCATCCGTTTGAAAACCCGACCGCGCTGACCAACTTTGTGCAGATGCTGAGTATCTTCCTGATCCCGGCGGCGCTGTGCTTCACCTTCGGTCAGCATCTGGGCGACCGCCGTCAGGGCCACATGCTGCTGTGGGCGATGACCATCATGTTTGTGCTGGCGGTGGTTACCGTGATGTGGGCAGAGCTGCGCGGTAATCCGCACTTCCTGGCACTCGGTGCAGACAGCGCCATCAACATGGAAGGCAAAGAGACGCGCTTTGGCATCCTCAACTCCAGCCTCTTTGCGGTGATCACCACCGCAGCCTCGTGCGGTGCGGTGAATGCCATGCATGACTCCTTTACTGCCCTCGGCGGCATGGTGCCGATGTGGCTGATGCAACTGGGTGAAGTGGTGTTCGGCGGCGTCGGTGCCGGGTTGTACGGCATGCTGCTGTTCGTGCTGCTCGGGGTGTTTATCGCTGGTCTGATGATTGGTCGCACACCTGAATACATGGGTAAAAAAATCGACGTGTGGGAGATGAAAATGACCGCACTGGCGATTCTGGTGACGCCTACCCTGGTGCTGCTGGGGACCGCACTGGCAATGATGACGGATGCAGGGCGCGCCGGTATGGCGAATCCAGGCATCCACGGCTTCAGCGAAGTGCTGTATGCCGTCTCGTCGGCATCCAATAACAACGGCAGTGCTTTTGCCGGTTTGAGCGCCAACACCCCGTTCTGGAACCTGTTGCTGGCCTTCTGCATGTTGGTGGGACGCTTCGGCATCATCATTCCGGTAATGGCGATTGCCGGTTCGCTGGCGGCGAAGAAAATCCAGCCGGTGGGCAACGGTACGTTACCGACCCACGGTCCATTGTTTATCGCGCTGCTGATTGGCACCGTATTGCTGGTGGGGGCACTGACCTTTATCCCCGCGCTGGCTCTCGGCCCGGTGGCGGAACATCTGCAATTAATTCAGGGATAACGGAATCATGAGTCGTCAACAACTGGCGCTGTTTGATGCAGCGCTGACGAAAACCGCGGTACTGGATGCGGTGAAGAAACTCGATCCGCGCGTGCAGTTTCGCAACCCGGTGATGTTCCTGGTGTGGCTCGGCAGCGTGCTGACCTCGCTGCTGGCCATCGGCATGCTGACAGGCCATCTGAGCGGCAACGCCGGGTTTACCGCCGGTGTCGCCATCTGGCTGTGGTTCACGGTGCTGTTTGCTAACTTCGCTGAAGCGCTGGCGGAAGGGCGCAGCAAAGCGCAAGCCAACAGCCTGAAAGGCATCAGCAAAACCAGCGATGCGAAAAAGCTGGCTGAGCCACGTCATGGCGCGCAGTGGCAGCCGGTAGCGGCAGACACCTTGCGTAAAGGCGACGTGGTGCTGGTGGAAGCGGGTGACATCATCCCGTGTGACGGCGAAGTGCTGGAAGGCGGCGCTTCCGTGGATGAGAGTGCGATTACCGGCGAATCGGCTCCGGTGATCCGTGAATCCGGCGGCGACTTCTCATCGGTAACGGGCGGCACGCGCATTCTGTCCGACTGGCTGGTGATCCAGTGCAGCGTCAATCCGGGCGAAACCTTCCTTGATCGCATGATTGCCATGGTCGAAGGTGCCAAACGTCGCAAAACGCCGAACGAGATCGCGCTGACTATTCTGCTGGTGTCGCTGACCATCGTGTTCCTGCTGGCGACGGCCACCCTGTGGCCGTTCTCGGCCTACGGCGGCACGCCGGTGAGCGTAACGGTGCTGGTGGCGCTGCTGGTGTGTCTGATTCCGACCACTATCGGCGGCTTGCTGTCGGCGATTGGCGTGGCGGGGATGAGCCGCATGCTCGGTGCAAACGTCATCGCCACCAGCGGTCGTGCGGTGGAAGCAGCGGGTGATGTCGATGTGCTGATGCTGGATAAGACCGGCACCATCACGCTGGGTAACCGCCAGGCGACGCAGTTTATGCCTGCGCCCGGCGTCACCGAGCAGCAGTTGGCGGATGCGGCGCAGTTGGCCTCGCTGGCGGATGAAACCCCGGAAGGGCGCAGCATCGTGGTGCTGGCGAAGCAGAAATTTAACCTGCGCGAACGCGATCTCAGCAGCATGGGCGCGAGTTTTATTCCGTTTTCGGCGCAAACGCGCATGAGCGGCGTCAACGTGCAGGATCGTCTGATTCGCAAAGGGGCTGTTGACGCGGTTCGCCGCCATATCGAAGCCAACAACGGCCGTTTCCCGGCAGAAGTGAACGCCAGCGTCGAAGAAGTGGCGCGCGCGGGTGGCACACCACTGGTGGTGGCCGAAGGCGCACAGGTGCTGGGCGTGGTGGCGCTAAAAGATATCGTCAAAGGCGGCATCAAAGAACGTTTTGCCGAGCTGCGCAAAATGGGCATCAAGACGGTGATGATTACCGGCGATAACCCGCTGACGGCGGCGGCCATCGCGGCAGAAGCGGGCGTGGATGATTTCCTCTCGGAAGCGACGCCGGAAGCCAAGCTGGCACTGATCCGCCAGTATCAGGCGGAAGGGCGTTTAGTGGCGATGACCGGCGACGGCACCAACGACGCCCCCGCGCTGGCGCAAGCGGACGTGGCAGTGGCGATGAACTCGGGCACGCAGGCGGCGAAAGAGGCTGGGAACATGGTCGATCTCGACTCCAACCCAACCAAACTGCTGGAAGTGGTGCACATCGGTAAACAGATGCTGATGACACGCGGTTCACTGACCACCTTCAGTATCGCCAATGATGTGGCGAAGTACTTTGCCATTATCCCGGCGGCGTTTGCGGCCACCTATCCGCAGCTCAATATGCTCAACGTGATGCATCTGCACTCACCGAACTCAGCGATTCTGTCGGCGGTCATTTTCAACGCGCTGGTGATTGTGTTCCTGATCCCGCTGGCGCTAAAAGGCGTGAGCTACCGACCGATGAGTGCTGCCGCGCTGTTGCGCCGCAACCTGTGGATTTACGGTGTCGGCGGATTAGTGGTGCCGTTTATCGGTATTAAAGCCATCGACCTGCTGCTGACGCTGTTTGGCCTGGTTTAAGGAGAAGAGAAATGAGTCAGTTACGTCCGGCTATTGTATTGTTAATACTGCTGACGCTGTTAACCGGCGCGGTCTATCCGCTGCTGACCACCGGCTTAGCGCAGTGGTGGTTTCCGTCACAGGCCAACGGTTCGTTGATTGAGCAGGATGGCGCGGAGCGCGGTTCCGATTTAATTGGCCAGGTGTTTACGCAGCCCGGCCATTTCTGGGGCCGCCCATCGGCGACCGGCGATGCGCCCTACAACGCATTGGCCTCCAGTGGCAGCAACCTGGCGGCGAGCAATCCGGCATTGGATAAAGCGGTGGCCGAGCGCGTGGCTGCCCTGCGCACCGCCAATCCACAGGCTCCAACTGCGGTACCGGTTGAGCTGGTGACCGCATCGGCGAGTGGGCTCGATCCGGATATTTCACCGGAAGCCGCATTGTGGCAGGCACCGCGTGTGGCGGCAGCGCGCAATATGGCGCTGAAGGATGTGGAAGCGCTGATTGCCCGTAACACTGAGCGTCCGCTGCTGCCGTTTATCGGTGAAGAGACGGTGAACGTGTTGCGGCTGAATATGGCGCTGGATGCGCTGCAGGGATAATTGATTGATAGCGCGATTTATCGCGCTTTTCTCGACGGATAACTGATGAACGATGAAATCACCCGCCCCGATCCCGATGCGCTGTTGCTGAATCACAGCGACAGCCATCGCGGTAAGCTGAAAATCTACTTTGGCGCCTGTGCGGGCGTGGGGAAAACCTTCGCCATGCTGCAGGAGGCTCAGCGTTTACGTGCGCAAGGCCTCGATGTGCTGGCGGGCGTGGTGGAAACCCACGGGCGTGAAGAAACCGCGGCGCTGCTCAATGGTCTGGCGGTATTGCCGCGTCGCGCCACCGGGCGTTCACGGCATGCCGAATTCGATCTTGATGCAGCACTGGCGCGTCATCCGGCGGTGATCCTGATGGACGAACTGGCACACACTAACGTACAGGGTTCGCGTCATCCCAAGCGCTGGCAGGACATCGAAGAGTTGCTGGAAGCGGGCATCGACGTGATCACCACCGTCAACGTGCAGCATCTGGAAAGCCTCAACGATGTGGTTGGTGGCGTGACCGGCATCCAGGTGCGAGAAACCGTGCCCGATCCGTTTTTCGATAGCGCCGATGAGGTGGTGCTGGTGGATCTGCCGCCGGACGATCTGCGTCAGCGGCTGAAAGAGGGCAAAGTCTACGTCGGCGATCGCGCCGAGCGCGCGATTGAAAACTTCTTCCGCAAAGGCAACCTGTTTGCTCTACGCGAACTGGCGCTGCGCCGCACCGCGGACCGCGTGGACGACCAGATGCGTGCCTGGCGGGATCAGCAGGGCCGCGACAAAGTCTGGCACACACGTGATGCCATTTTACTGTGCATCGGCGACGACACTGGCAGTGAAAAACTGGTGCGCACCGCCGCGCGTTTAGCCGCGCGCCTCGGCAGCGAGTGGCACGCAGTATACGTAGAAACGCCGCGTCTGAATCGCCTGCCGGAAGCGCGTCGTCGTGCCATTTTACGCACGCTGCAACTGGCCCAAGAGCTGGGTGCGGAAACCGCCACCCTGTCCGATCCCGATGAAGCCCGCGCCGTGCTGCGTTACGCGCGCGAGCATAATCTCGGCAAAATCGTCACCGGTCGTCAGCCGCAACGGCGCTGGCGGCGCGACAGTTTTGCCCAGCGTTTGGGCCAGCTTGGCCCAGACCTCGATTTGCTGGTGGTGGCACTGGACGAACCGGTGCGCGACGCGCCGCATCCGATGGGCGGTAAACAGGCCAACAGTGATAAGTGGCGGCTGCATCTGCGCGGCTGCCTGATGGCGATTGCGCTGTGTATTCTGGTGACGATCGTAGGTCGCTGGCTACTGGTGGAGTTCGATCCGGCCAACGGCGTGATGATTTATCTGTTAGCCGTGGTGTTAGTCGCGCTGCGCTTTGGCCGCTGGCCCTCGGTGTTTGCCACGGTGATCAACATCCTGGCTTTTGATCTGTTCTTTGTCGCCCCGACCGGCACCGTGGCGGTATCGGATTTGCAGTATCTGGTGACCTTCGCGGTGATGCTGGCGGTAGGGGTGATCGTCGGGAACCTGACAGCAGGCGTGCGCTATCAGGCTAAAGTCGCGCGCTATCGTGAACAGCGTGCGCGGCATTTGTATGAGATGGCAAAATCGCTCGGCAGCGCGCTCACGCCGCAGGATATCGCCGCCACCAGCCAGCGCGTGATTGATGTCACCTTGCAGGCACGCAGCCAGCTGCTGCTGCCGGATGAGCAGGGCGAGTTACAGGCGGTGGGTGAGAGCAGTATTGGTACGCCGCCCGATCTCGGCATCGCCAAATGGAGCTTTAGCAAAGCACAACCCGCCGGTGCAGGCACCGATACCTTGCCAGCGGTGCCGTACCAGATTTTGCCCTTAAAGAGCGGAAATCACTGCCGTGGACTGTTGGTGGTAGAGCCGGAAAATCTGCGCCAACTGATGATCCCGGAACAGCAGCGTTTAGTTGAAACTTTTACGGTGCTGATCGCCAACGCGCTGGAACGCATGGCGCTGTCGCAGAGTGAAGCGGCGTCTCGTTTGGCGGCAGAGCGTGAACAGCTGCGTAACGCACTGTTATCCGCGTTGTCGCATGACCTGCGCACGCCGCTGACGGTGCTGTTCGGTCAGGCGGAAATGCTGATGCTGGATTTGGCCGGCGATAACTCAAAATATGTCGGCCAGGCGAACCAGATTCGGGAACAAACGTTAAGCACCATTCGGCTGGTGAGCAATATGCTGGATATGGCACGTATTCAGTCTGGTGGACTCAACCTGCGCGAGGAGTGGGTGGCGCTGGATGAAGTGATTGGCGGGGCGCTGAGCAGTATGGGCCCCTCATTGAAAGGACACGATTTTGCACTCGATCTGCCGCCGGAACTGGTGCTGATCAAAGGCGACAGCGCGATGCTGGAGCGGGTGTTCACCAACCTGATCGAGAACAGCCTCAAATATGCCGGCAACGCCGCGCAGCACGGCATTCGCGCCTGGCGTGATAAAGAGCGGCTGGAGATTGCCGTCTGGGACAACGGTCCGGGCATCGCTGAAGAGAATATGACGCGCATTTTCGACAAGTTTGCGCGCGGCGATAAGGAGTCGGCGGTGCCGGGGGTCGGGCTCGGTCTGGCGATCAGTAAAACCATTATTGAATCCCATCGCGGGCGCATCTGGGCAGAAAATCGACCGCAAGGCGGCGCGGAGTTTCGCTTGTCGCTGCCGCTGCCGGTAGCGCCTGAAATTTCTGAAGAAGCGCTGAAATAACTTCACACAAGTTCGGTTATACTCGCCCACTTGTCTGTTGATTAATGGGAAATTATGGAACGTTTTATCGAGAACCTGATGTATTCATCGCGCTGGTTGCTGGCTCCGGTTTACATTGGACTTTCGCTGGGGCTGCTGGCGCTGACCGTTAAATTTTTCCAGGAAATTTTTCACCTGTTGCCCAACATACTCAGCATTGCTGAGAACGATCTGATTCTGCTGCTGCTGTCGCTGGTGGACATGACGCTGGTCGGCGGATTGCTGGTGATGGTGATGCTCTCTGGCTATGAGAACTTTGTTTCTAAGCTGGATATTGATGAGAACAAAGAGAAGCTGAGCTGGTTGGGCAAGATGGATTCCGGCTCGCTGAAGAACAAAGTCGCGGCTTCGATTGTAGCGATTTCATCGATCCACCTGCTGCGCATCTTTATGGATGCGCGCAATGTCGATGACAGCAAGCTGATGTGGTACGTGATTATCCACCTGACCTTTGTGCTGTCGGCCTTCGTGATGGGCTGGCTGGATAATATGTCGAAGGTCGAGAAGAAGTAGTTTCGTGTACGAGGTGCGCATCAATGCGCACCCTACGGAAATTCGCCCAACGCCTGAAAATCCGCCCATCCTCCCAGGAACTGCGCTTCCTACGAAAATCTGCACCATTTCCTCAAGGCACCCTTTAACGTGACGTCACCATATTGATATGGCGGCATTGTCTTCACCGCACCGGCTGTGTGCCCGCCAGTTTCGGCATCACCTCTCTGATCATCGCGAAAAACTGCCGCATACGAGCGGGATAATAGCTGGCCCACGGATAGGTCAGCCACACCGGCAGCGGCGGCGCTTGCCACTCGGGCACCAGCTGAATCAACTCTCCTTTCGCCAAATCCTCCTGTACTACCCACGACGACACAATCGCCGCACCCATGCCCGCCAGCGCGGCTTTGCGGATGGCGTATAAGCTGTCGCTGGCGAGGCGCGGGGCAATCGGCAGGTTCAACGGCTGTCCGTCACTCAAACGTTGTAACGCGAGTTCATTGCGGTAAAAGCTGGTCAGTGCCAGCCAAGGTAATTCGGTGAGCTGGCTGACATCCTCAATCGGCGCATGCAGTGCCAGCAGAGAAGGTGCGGCGACCACAAAGCGCGGCACTTCAGCCAGCAGAATCGCCACCAGCGAGGGATCGTTCACTGCACCGACCTGAATCGCGCAATCGACATTTTCGCTGATAAAGTCCGGCGTGCGATCATTGAGCATCCACTCCACCGTCAGGCGCGGGTAGCGCTGCAGGTAATCCACCAGCGGATCGATCAACTGGTCCTGGCCAAACGCATGGGGCGCACGCACGCGCAGTGTGCCAATCGGATCGTCACTGGAACCCGTTAGTTCATCTTCCAGCGCATGCCAGGTCGCCAGCAACTGCCGCGCCTGCGCATAACAACGCTCGCCGTCATCGGTGAGTTTCAATGCATGAGTCGTGCGCAGAATCAGCTTCAGTCCTAACCGCTGTTCCAGTGCCTGCAACCGGCGGCTGATGGTGGGTTGTGTCGTGCCCAACTGCGCAGCGGCGGCTGACAGCGATCCACTTTCGACAATACGAATAAAGGTCTGCATCAGTTCAATGCGGTCAATACTGGTTGGATTGCTCATACGCACCGTGCATAACAGTTCTGTGTTTGACGAGTCTACCGCGTATGGCCGCGACGCGCTTTAATAAGCGCACTTTCACG
Source organism: Pantoea sp. Taur (assembly GCF_009830025.1). Taxonomy (NCBI): domain Bacteria; kingdom Pseudomonadati; phylum Pseudomonadota; class Gammaproteobacteria; order Enterobacterales; family Erwiniaceae; genus Pantoea; species Pantoea sp. Taur. Next base: position 22,487 of record NZ_SZZZ01000020.1, on the reverse strand, counting down.
GGGGAATTCACTATGTCAGCCATTTCGCAATCTACTGCATTGCCAGCTGAAAAACTGCCAGCGCCGCTGGTGTTTACGCTTGCTGCAGGTGCCGGGCTTAGCGTGGCATCGATTTACTACAGCCAGCCGATGCTGGATATCATCAGCAAACAATTTAACGTCGGGATTGGTAGCGTCGGCATGGTGCCAATGCTGACCCAGGCGGGATATGCACTCGGTATTCTGCTGCTGGCACCGCTTGGTGACCGCCATGACCGCCGCACCATTATCCTGATTAAAGGACTGATGCTGGTCGCCGCGCTGTTGCTGTGTGGCTTCTCGGGCGGCATCAACGCGTTACTGATCGCCAGCTTTGTCACCGGCTTAACCGCGACCGTGGCACAGGACATCGTGCCTGCTTCGGCGGCACTCGCGCCAGAACGCAGTCGCGGTAAAACTGTTGGCACGGTGATGACCGGCTTGCTGGTCGGTATTCTGCTGTCACGCGTGGTGAGCGGCGTGGTGGCGGAGTATCTGGGCTGGCGCACCATGTACATGGTGGCGGCGGTGGCCGTGCTGCTGATTAGCCTCGCGCTGTGGCGCGTGCTGCCACGCTTTAAACCGGGCACCTCGGTGAGCTATCCGCGTCTGCTGCTGTCGCTGGCGCATTTGTGGCAACACCACCAGACGCTGCGCCGTGCCGCGCTGGCACAGGGTTTGCTGTCCGTAGGTTTCAGCGCCTTCTGGTCAACGCTGGCGCTGATGCTGAGTGAGCGCTTCCATTTTGACAGTGCGGTCGCGGGTGCATTTGGTCTGGCGGGTGCGGCTGGGGCCCTGGCGGCACCGCTGGCGGGAAGCGTGGCGGATCGCATCGGCCCTGCACGTGTCACCCAGTATGGTGCCACGCTGGTGATGGTGTCATTTGCGCTGATGTTCCTGCTGCCACTGTTACCGGTTCCGGCTCAGATTGGCCTGATCATCATCAGCACCATCGGCTTCGATTTGGGCGTGCAGGCCACGCTGGTGGCGCATCAGACGCTGGTCTACAGTCTGGCACCAGAAGCGCGTAGCCGACTGAATGCGCTGATGTTCACCGTGGTGTTTATTGGCATGGCGACCGGTGCGGCACTTGGAAGCCTGGCGCTGGCGCACTTTGGCTGGACCGGCGTGGTGGCGCTCTCCACACTTGCCGCTGCGCTTGCGTTGCTGATTCGTCTGGCGAGTCGTCACCTGAAAAACTGATCGTCAATCCTGTGCCAGGCTTAAGGGAGAATGTTATTTAAAAACGGAGCGTTATGAACTTCCTGGCCTGGACTGCCGCTACCGGTGGTCTGCTACTTCTTATGTCACTGGCCTCCGGATGGATCCATCGTGGGCCAGTGACTTCGTTTGGGCTCTACCTGCTTGCGGGCATCATGTGTGGCCCGTGGGTCTTCAATCTGCTGGAACTCGACATCCTCGGGCACGCCGAACTCGCCGCCCATCTCACCGAAATCGCCATGGCAGCCTCGCTGTTTATCACCGGACTTAAGTTACGTCTCCCGCTCAACGCACATGCCTGGCGTGTCGGCGTGCGATTGGCCTTTCCCGCGATGCTGCTTACCGTAGGCGGCATGACGCTGCTGGTGCATTGGATGACCGGCTTCGATTGGGCGATATCGCTGGCATTTGGTGCCATTGTGGCACCGACCGATCCCGTGCTGGCGAGTCTGATTTCCGTTAACGATGCGCGTGATGATGACGCGTTGCGCGTGGCGCTCTCCAGCGAAGCGGGAATGAACGATGGTTCGGCGCTACCGCTGTTGATGCTGGCGTTACTGCTGATGCAATCTGGCTCGCTGGATATCGGCCATCTGAGTGAATGGATGTTGAAAGATGGATTGTGGGCCATTGGTGGCGGGCTAGCGATTGGGTATCTAATGGGTCGCGTCATTGGCCATCTGGCAACCCATCTGCGCAGCGCGCATCAGGACACAGCGCCCAATGATTTTCTCGCGCTGGCGCTCATCGCGCTCAGTTATGCGGCGGCGCAGTCGCTGGAGGCCTCGGGCTTCCTGGCGACTTTTGCGGCTGGCGTGGGATTACGTCGTGCAGAACTGCGCGTGGTGAAGCACTATCCGCAGGAAGCGTTGTCAGAAGAGGAGCAATACCTGCCCGCAGAAGCCCGCGTCAATCCTAACCAACGGCTGGCACACGGTGGCAGCGGTATGGTGAAATCAGTGGGCCTGGTGGTCGGCGATGCGTTGTCATTTGGTGATACCATCGAGCGGTTGCTGGCCGCCGCGATGATGGTGGTGCTGGGAGTCACACTGGCGCAGCACTGGAATCTCACCGGCATTGGCCTCGCGCTGCTGCTGTTTGTGGTCGTGCGTCCGCTGGCGGTGTGGATCACCACCTGGCGCTGTGAGATACCGCTCATGCGCCGTCTGCTCATTGGCTGGCTGGGGATTCGCGGCATCGGCAGTATCAATTACATTGCTTATGCCTGGGTGCACGGCATGCGTGGCCCGCAGGCAGAGCAAATGGTGGATATGGCGTTGACGTTAGTGGTGTGCAGCATCGTGCTGCACGGCATCACGGTGACGCCGTTATTAAACTGGCGTGCCGCCCGTCAGGCGGCACGTGCGCAACATAATCAAAAGTGATTTTCTGGAAATTACTGGAGTCTGTTATGAAAGCCATATTAATCGCCCTCGTTGGGCTCTCGCTTTCCGCCCCTCTCTTCGCCGCTGACGGTGATAACACCAGCGAAGAGAATGTGTATGCCAGCCAGCTGTGCCATCTGGTGAGCACGGAAAAAAAGACCAGCGATCTGGATACCTATACCGCGAAAATGAAGTCTCAGCTGGCTGCCAGCCAGTCTTCTTCGGCGATGGATAAGACTGAATTCAATGAAGAAACGGCGCAGGAAGTGATCAGCGCCTGGATGGAACTGGGCGAGGATGAACGCACGCAGCTGCGCCATAATCAGCAGCAGTGCGAGCAAACAGTTATGACCCAATTCCAGCAACAGGATTAAATCCCCGTCATACTTCGAACTGTAGCGGCGTTGGCTGCGTTTGTTCGCCCCGGTCACTTACTGAAGTAAGCTCCCGGGGACTCACGCACTTGCCGCCTTGCCACAGCTCGAATTATTTAGGGGATTTCAGCGTCTAGCCAATTACGTGATCTCGAGTGTTCGCTTTCATGTAGCGGCAAAATTTTTGCGGATTCACTATAAAATAAGCGCCTTTATAGGCGCTTTTTCTATGGATCTTTTGTACAAAATGCGTACATAATCGCCAGCGTTGAAAGTTGACACGTATCACATAACGAGACGCAGCCCACAAGGCTGACATATTTTTCAATACTGGCTACAGGGCATGAAACTTACACGGCGTGGTTTTCTTCAAGCAACCGGGGCAACCGTCCTTTCGATGACCGCAGGCAAACTGTTTGCCCGTGATGACATCATCCCATTATGGCCTGATGATCCGCCAGGCGGTGGCGGACCGTCTGGGCTATTGAAAGTCAGTATGAATGGCTCCTGGACCAACATCGTATCTCCCGCGATTCAGCGTTTCCGTCCGGAAAATCCCAACGGCGAAGCGGTGATCGTGGCGGCTGGCGGTGGCTATCGCTTTATCGGCATGGGGCGTGAAGCCTGGCCGGTGGCGCGCTGGTTAAATGCCAACGGTTACACCGTGTACGTACTGAGTTACCGCTTGCCCGGAGAAAAGTGGCAGGCGGGTAATCTCGCGCCGCTGCAGGATGCGCAGCGTGCCATTCGTCTGGTGCGTTCTATGGAGAGTAAAGTGCATCTGCTCGGCTTCTCCGCTGGCGGACATCTGCTTGGCATGGCGGCCGCACGTCCTGATTTCGAAACCTATCCGGCGCAGGACCCGCTCGATCAAATCCGACCTACGGCCGATAGCGTTGGCCTGATCTATCCGGTCATCACCCTTGAAGCGCCGTATCAGAACACCAAGACGCACCTGATGATGGTAGGCGATCACGCGACACCCACTCAGGAAGCGAACTGGTCAGTGCAGAATTATGTCACCCGACAATATCCACCGACGTTCCTGGCGCAGGCGGAAGATGATCACACCTCCAATCCCCATAACACTGAAATGATGCGCGATGCCTGCCGTCGGATGCAGGTGCCAGTGGAGTTGATTGAGCTGAGCAGCGGTGGGCATGGCTTTGGTCTGGGGAAAGCGGGTACGCCTGCTGCGCTCTGGGATCAGGCGTATGTGCGCTGGCTGGATCTGCACAGTTAATCGGGCAAAAAAACGTATTATCCGAAGAGACGGACCACAAAAGTGCTCGCTATGTGGTCGGTCTGAGCTGTTAGCCATATGCCCGGCTGTGTTGTTATGCGCGCCAGGCAAATGGACGCTTTACGTCAGATTAAAATGCTCATCCGGCTGGCGCGGTTCCGGCAACGGGAAATCATTGTTCATCGCCTTCAAATTACGTTCGATATTCACGCACAGCGCATCCAGTGGCAGATGGTTGGGCGCAGTGCCGAACGGATCTTCCAGCTCTTCCGCCAGTGACTCCAGCGACAGGAAGGTGTACGAGATAAACACCGACACCAACGGCGTCATCAGATGCAAATCCGCCACCAGCGCAAACGGTAGCAGGGTACAGAACAGGTACACGGTGCGATGCAGAATCAGGCTGTAGGCAAACGGAATCGGCGTGCTGGCAAGGCGATCGCAGCCGCCCAGATAAGCCGACAGATGATTGAGATTGTCATCGATACTCTGCCAGACAATATCCGACACCAGACCCTCATCGCGCCGCTGCGCCAGCCATTCGCCCATGCATAACAACGTCTGTGAGGTCGGCATCGGATGGCTCAATACGGCACTGTGCCATTTCTCCGGCAGCAAGCGCGCCAGATCGGCCTGCGCATCGGTTTTACGCAGCCGATGTTTCATTGCCCAGCTAAATGCCAGCTGCAGCCCTACAAACTCCTGCACTTGCGCTTCACTGATGCCGCGAATGCATTTTATCTGGCGCAGCAGTGAGCGTTGCGTGATGTGCATATTGCCCCACAGCGTGCGCGCTTCAATAAAACGCGCATAGCTGGCGTTATTGCGGAAGCCAAGAAAGATGGCAATCGACACGCCAATCAAGCTGAACGGTGCAGTCGTGAGGTGAATGCCGAAAGTGGAGTACCACGGATAGCCGATAATGGCGATCACCGACATCAGCAGGTTGAGCGACAGGCGAAACACAATGCTAACCAGCACCGAGCCGTGCCAATCAAACAACCTGATGAACCAGTGTTGACGAGGACGTACGATCATTTTGCGATGGTGTTTTTTATGATTTTGTTGGCACAGGTTACGCCTGCTGATACACCGGAAGCAATGTGAAAAACAGCGCATTTGAGGCTGAAATTGCTGTGTTGAGTGTTAATTTATCTTTTTAAATCAGTCTTCTAAAAACAGTTTGAACAAGTTGTAAAATTCTTTGCGTTATCTCTTCGCGGCCCCTTTCTCTAAAGTTCATTCCAGCAGCACAACACACAAATTTAAAAACACTTTAGAGGAATACATCATGTCTAAACTCGACCTGCTCGACCCACAGAACTCAACTCTGATCTTTATCGACCACCAGCCGCAGATGGCTTTCGGCGTCGCCAATATTGATCGCCAGCAGCTCAAAAATAACACCGTCGCTTTGGCAAAAGCGGGCAAAGTTTTCGACGTGCCGGTGATTTATACCTCTGTAGAAACCGAAAGTTTTAGCGGCTACATCTGGCCAGAACTGCTGGCGGTGCACCCGGAATCGAAGCCGATTGAACGCACCTCAATGAACTCATGGGAAGATGCCAAATTCGTGGAAGCGGTGAAGAAAACCGGCCGTAAGAAATTGATTATTTCAGCGCTTTGGACGGAAGTTTGTCTGACTTTCCCGGCCCTGATGGCCTTGAAAGAGGGCTTTGAAGTGTACGTGGTGACCGATACTTCAGGCGGCACCAGCGTCGATGCTCACGAGCGTTCGATTCAGCGCATGGTGCAGGCCGGTGCGGTGCCGGTGACCTGGCAGCAAGTGTTGCTGGAGTACCAGCGCGACTGGTCACGTAAAGAGACTTATGACGCGGTGATGGATCTGGTGCGTGAGCACAGCGGCGCATACGGCATGGGCGTGGATTACGCTTACACCATGGTGCACAAAGCGCCACAGCGTCAGGCTTGAATTACGACTGGCGCGGCAGGCTGTTTTTCAGAGCATCGATAAACAGCCGCAGCGCCATCGACTGATGCTTGTTGGGCGGGAACCACAAGGCCAGACCTGCCGACTGCACCCGCCAGTCGGCGAGTAACTCCACTAACTGGCCGGATTGCAGCGCCGCTTCGGCGTAAAGCGATGGCACATAAGCAATGCCCAATCCGCTGATGGCCGCCCGGGTCATTAGCGCGTTATTATCTAACGTTATCGTGCCCGGTACATCCAGCTCACAGCGTTTCCCCGCATTCTCATACTCCCAGCGATAGCGTTTCCCGCTCGGCAGACGATGGCGAATGCACTGCTGCTGCAACAAATCCTGCGGCTGCTTGATGAGGGCGTGTGCGGCGAGATAGGCCGGTGAAGCCACGGTGATAAAATTCAGCGGGCCGCCCAGCGCAATCGCCACCATATCCTGCGGCACATCTTCAATCAGCCGAATGCCGGCATCAAACCCGGCGGCGGTGATATCCACCAGTTCACCCTGTGCGGCAAAATCGAGCTGAATATTCGGGTAATCGGCGCAAAATCCCGGCACCACTTTTTCCAGCAGGATGCTAATAGCCGCATCGCTGGCACTGATGCGTAAGGTGCCTGCGTGCTGCTGGCGGCGAGCGCTGACATCGTGCAGCACTTTATCCATTTCATTCAGTAGTGGAGCGAGGCGATCGATTAACTGTTGCCCGGCATCAGTGAGCGATACGCTGCGGGTCGTGCGCTGAAAAAGCTGTACCCCCAGATTCTGTTCCAGCGCTTTCACCAGATGGCTGAGTGAAGAGCGCTTCAGGCCGAGCATCTCAGCGGCACGGCGGAAGCTGCGCTGCTCGCCCAACGTTTTGATGGCCTGAAGTTCATGCCAGGAAGGTCTTCTCATTGGTGGTATTTCCTCACCAGGTCATGCGCGATTAGGGAGATTATGACCACCAGTAAAGCGATCTATCATCGGGTTTTCAACCGGAGGACGACAAAATGAAAACCTGGTTAATTACCGGTGCCAGCAGTGGGCTGGGCCGTTTGATGAGTGAAGATTTACTGGCACGTGGCGATCGCGTGCTGGCCTGCGTACGTCGCACTGAGGCAATGGCGGATCTGCAGGGGCAATATGGCGAACAGCTGCAGGTTATTGCGCTGGATTTGGCAAACACCGCCAGTATCGCACCCGCTATCGGCAAAGCCTTTGCTCAGGTGGAACGTGTTGATGTGGTGGTAAGTAATGCCGCCTATGGTCTGTTTGGCGCAGCGGAAGAGTTAAGTGATACGCAGATTGATCGCCAGATCGCCACCAATCTTACCGGCTCAATCCAGCTAATTCGTGCCGTGATTCCGCTGCTGCGCCAGCAGGGCGGCGGGCGCATCGCGCAGGTTTCCTCGGAAGGCGGGCAGGTGGCTTATCCCAACTTCAGCCTGTATCACGCCAGCAAGTGGGGCATCGAAGGATTTGTTGAAGCGGTACGCCAGGAAGTTGCCAGCTTTGGCATCGATTTCCTGCTGGTGGAGCCGGGTCCAACCGCCACTAACTTTGGTGCCGGGCTGGATATTGCTGAGGCGCAGGATGTTTATCGGGACACCGCCTCCGGTGAAGTGCGCCGCGCGATTATGTCTGGCGAGTTCGCGATCAAAGGCGATGCCGCGAAATCTGTCACCGCGATGATCGCCACGCTGGATCAACCCGCCATGCCGCTGCGTCTGGCATTGGGCAGCACGGCGTATGACAATATCGAAGCCACGCTGGAACGACGCCTGTCAGAGCTGCGTTTGCAGAAAGAGATAGCCTATCGTGCGGATGTGTAAAAGCTTTTCGCATAACCGCACGGAGTAACAGGCAGGGAAGCGGCATCGCTGCCAAACTTAGCGCACAAAAGAAGGCATGCACGTTTCGCAGCGGCATGCTTTGTATTGAGCGTTTTGCTAAGGAGAAAGTGGTTATGAAAGCGATGATCCTGAAACAACCCGGCGGTTTAGAGCACTTGCAGCTGGCGGATCTGCCCGATCCCGGTAAACCGGGCGCCGGAGAGATCCGCGTGGCGATCCATGCCACCTCACTTAACTTCCACGATTTGCTGGTGGCTAACGGATCGATCCCCACCGAGCAAGATCGCATTATGATGGCGGACGGTGCGGGCGTGGTCGAAGAGGTCGGTGCAGGCGTCACCGACTTTAATCCCGGCGACCATGTGGTGTCCTGTTTCTTCCCACAGTGGCAGGATGGGCTACCGTTTGCTCAGGTCGGCAATTTCACCCAGACACCCGGCGATGGAACAGACGGCTTTGCCGCCGAAGTGGTGGTGCGTCCTGCGCATCACTTTACCCTCGCACCGCGCGGCTGGCGGCATGCCGAAGCCGCGACGATTACCACATCTGGCCTGACGGCATGGCGCGCACTGGTAGGCGATGCGCAGATTAAATCGGGCGATACCATCGTCACGTTGGGCACCGGCGGCGTGTCGATTACTGCGCTGCAAATTGCCAAAGCGATGGGCGCACGAGTGATTGTCACATCTTCATCGGATGAGAAGCTGGCCAGAGCCAAAGAGCTGGGGGCCGATGCGGGCATCAACTATCGCACCACGCCGGAGTGGGGCAAAGCGGTACAGCAGCTGACTGAGGGCAAAGGCGCAGATGTGGTGATTGAACTGGGCGGGCCGGGCACCATGGCACAGTCGATTGAAGCGGTGCGCGTGGGCGGGCATATCGCGCTGATTGGTGTGCTGACTGGGTTCGAAGGCGTGATCCCGACCTCGCTATTGATGGCGAAGCAGGCGCGTATTCAGGGGTTGATTGTCGGCCATCGTCGTCAGCAGCAGGATTTCGTGCGCGCGTTAGAGCAAACTGGTATTCGCCCGGTAATCAGTGACAGTTATGGTGCGCTGAACGATCTGCCTGCGGCCTTCCAGCATCAGCAATCGGCGGGACACTTCGGCAAAATCACCGTGGAGTGGTAACGCGAATTAGCCTGTTTCCCATACCAGGAAACAGGCTAGTGACATCAGTAGTAATCGCCGTGACGGTAATCCCAGGACGGGAAGATGTCCGACAGCAACGCCATGATTTTATCGACATCAAGGCCTTTGCGAATCAATACCGGGCACGGGGTGATTTTACGCTCGCCGTTTTGCTGTGGAATCAGACGACCTTCGCTATCGACCATCGACACCATTACGCCTTGTTCGTAGCGCACTTTATTTTCGTCGTTAGGCTGAATGGATTTCACGTAGTCATTGGCTTCAATAATTAAATCAGCACGCGCTTCAATACGTTCGCCAATACCCTCAACCAGACCACGGTTTCCCTGACCCGATGGGTTCGCAGAACTGGCGAAGGAGAATTTCCCGTGATCTTCCCACAGCGCTTTCGCAATATTTTCGCCTGGGCGACCAAATTTAATCACGAAGCAGCTGGTCTGGCGGCCATCCATCATCAGCTCTTTTGAACCGTCAGCCGGAATACGCGCCAACGCATCTTCTCGCCACGGTAAAATACAGCCCAGCAAAATATCCTGATCCCAATGCTGCTGATAAAGCTGGTCAATTTCCGGCGTCAGTTGAGCCAGTGAACGCAGTTGTTCCAGCGAGCCACATAGTACCACGCCTGGCTTGTTGCGCTTGCGCTGCTTGGCTTCAAACTTACGCTCTAACCCGGCTTTATCGGAAGTCATGATGATGTAACCGACTTTCGTTGGGCTCACAATCATGCCGCCGTCCTGGGACAAAATCTCGATGGCTTCAGGTTGTAACCCGCCATTCCACGTTATTTGCTTACCGCTCATGGATCTACCCTATCTGCGTATCAATAGATGACGTACAGGAATATTACCTGCAATGTAATTAAGGAATTAATTAACCGGATAATTCATCGGGATTAATGGGTTTGTGCAAAACCATGCTGGTGATAATAGTACGATAATTAAAGGTGATGCAACTGATGAAAATAACGATGAAAGGAATAGGGTTAATTTAAAATAACACGCGGGAAATGTAGTGTTATTTAAACAAGGCGCTGAATAAGTCTTTCAGCGCCAGGGTTAATTAAAATATCAGAGCGTGTGCCACACCGCGCAGCGCAATGCCGAGGATGATACCCGGCACGGCGAAACGGAACAGACGCGGGAAACGACTCGACAGGCCAAGGAAGATACCAATCCCCGGCAAATCAAAGGTCTGAATAAACCAACCCGCCGAGGCGTTGATGTTGTGCGCACTGTATAAACCTTTTTCGACCAGCCCGGCTACCACGCCGTAGTAGGCGGTGCCGCCTGCCAGGCATTTGGTCAGTGCAGGCAGAATATACACTTCAGAGATGTTGAATCTGTCCAGCAGCGGAGAAACCAGCCGGGTAAGCATCTCAATCCCGCCGGACTCTTTCAAAATCCCCACCACCGACAGTGAGAGAATCAGCATCGGCAGCGATCCCAGCGCCAGACGAATCGCGTCCGCACCCGCGCTGTTGATGATGGCGATCAGTCCCATTTTGCTTTCATTATTCGCAACGGCTTCATCTTCATTGAGCAGCGCTGCATCCGAGAGCTTGCGCCCAAAGAAATGATAAGTGGTGGCTGCCGCCAGCACCCCGCCGCAGATGGAGATGAGTATCGCGGCACTCCAGTTGAGCCCGGCAGGAATCAGCGGATAAAAAGCGTTGGCTTGCCCCATGGCAAACAGCATCGCCAGCGTGGCCGCCATATGGCGATCGGAAGTGCCACGTTTTTCCATAATCGCTAATGCCGCTAACGGCGCGGCGAAACTGACAAAGTTCAGCTGGATCAGCGCAAATAATGCCAGTCCGGTAATACCTAAAGGTTTTAATAACGGTGTGGAATGACGTACCACAAAATCCAGCACGCCTTTCACTTCCAGATATTTCATGATGAATAACATCACCACCATGATAGGAATAAGCGTGTACAACGCGACATCCACCGAGGCTTTGCCTGCAGACATAATTATGCTGATGATATTCATGCGGTTGCCTGAACCTCGAACCACGGCTTAATACCGGTAAACATGTTGCTCCCCTTGCCTTAAAAAACGCATAAAAATGCCAGCGCGAAGGGCGCTAGCTAAGGGATAAATAGTATCCCGGTGGTGTAAACTTGAGTAGTGAAGAAATTAAATTTTATCTTGCAGGAAATGGCAGGGCAAAATAACCGTGCGCCGACGTTTGTGCGGCGCACGGAAATATTATTCGACGTTTATTCGCTTATCTGACGAATATTACGCGCGGTGCTCTGCAATAATTTAAATGCATCATAACGGTGCTGATGCAGTGGCGAAACCGACGGCTCAGGATGCCAGCGCTTTTCATCGGTGGTCATGTTGGCCATCGCCGAGGTGACGTCGGAATATACGCCACTGGCGGCAGCGGCAAGAATCGCTGAACCCAGTAATACCGGCTCAGGGCAGTGGGTGGATTGCACAGGAAGCTGGCAGCTGTCCGCCAGCAACTGGCGTACCAGCGAGTGTTGCCCGGCGCCGCCGCTGATGACAATCGACCGCGTGACGATACCCTTGCTGGTTTGCGCCTCAATGATTTGGCGCAGGCCGTAGCCGAGGCTGCACAAGCCGGCGATATACAGTGCGATCAGGCTCGCTTCATCGTTGTCCATGCCCAGACCGCAAATCACCGCTCGCGCGTAAGGGTCGCCAAAAGGTGCACGATTACCCGCAAATTCCGGCACGATATGCAGACCTTCGACTAAATCCACCGTTGCTGATTCACTGCGAGATTGCTGCAAAGCCTGTTCCGCAAGGTACACCGGCAGTGAAAGGCCAGCGGCATCGGCGGCCTGCTGTGCCCTTGCAGCCGCTGGATGCATCTCCAGCAGGCGGTCGATGGCGGCGCCCGCCGCGCTTTGTCCGCCTTCACTCAACCATAAACCCGGCACCATCGCCGAGTAATACGGACCCCACACACCTGGCACAAACGCGGCTTCACGCGTCGGCGTCATGGTGCAGGACGAGGTGCCAAACACATAGGCGAGTTTATCCTCCGGGCTGCCATCTGCGCCCAGCGTACCGACGCCGCCTGCATGGGCATCGATTAACCCGGCGGCCACGGGCGTGCCAGCAGATAAGCCAAAGTCGGCGGCGGCCTGCGCGGTTAAACCTGTGCCGCACGGTGTGCCTGGCTCGACGATCTGCTGTCCGATACGCGCAAATTTTTCCTGAGCGAATTCCGGCAGGCCAATGGCACTGAAGTAGTCGGCATCCCAGCGCTGCTCATGCGCAAGATAGTTCCATTTACAGGTGACGGTGCAGGATGAGCGCGCCGTATCGCCTGTCGCGCGCCAGCTGAGGTAATCGGTGAGATCGAAAAAGTGTGCGGCGTTCTGGAACGTCTGCGGGTTGTGGGTTTTCAGCCACAGCAGTTTTGGCATCTCCATCTCCGGTGAGATGCGTCCGCCCACGTAGTCGAGCACCGGATGTTTCGTCGCGTTAATGGCATCGGCCTGCTGCGTGGCGCGGTGATCCATCCACACAATAATATTGCGTTCCGCCTCTCCGTTTGGGCTGACGGGCAACGGTTGCCCCTGTTCATTGATCACCACCAGCGAGCAGGTGGCATCGAAGCCAATGCCAGCTACCGCAGCGGGATCGATAGCGGCAGTGGCCACTGCCTCGCGCACGCAGTGACTGACCGCCTGCCAAATCTCATTGGCGGATTGCTCAACCACATGACCGTGGGCACGGAAGGTGGTGATGGACTGTTTTGCATGGCCTAACAGATTTCCCGCGCGGTCAAACACGCCCGCGCGAGCGCTGGCCGAACCAACATCGACACCAATCAGATATTTTTCGTTACTCATGCTGCTGCACCTCGGCTGGTTACAGGTCAACGCTGTTGGGGAGGATAACAATATCGCGCACTGTGACACCCGGCGAGCGTGTCACCATAAACAGCACCGATTCCGCCACTTCAATGGGCTGCATCAGGCTGCCATTGGCCAGCGCGTCCTCCAGTTTCTCCTGCGGCCAGTCATCGAGCAGGGCAGTGACCACCGGGCCCGGCAGCACCGCACCGACGCGCACACCATGCTGCGCCACCTGACGACGGGTTGAATGCACAAAAGCCTGCACAGCAAATTTGGATGCGGTGTAGATCGGTTCCCAGACCACGGGCACCACGCCCGCAATCGAACTGGTGAAAATGATGTCGCCCGATTTCTGCGCGATCAGATGCGGCAGCACCGAACGCACACAGCGAAAGGCCGCGCTGGTGTTGAGTTTCAGTACGCGATCCCAGATATCGGGATCGCCTTCCGCCACTGGCCCGCCAATGTAGGCACCGGCGTTGGCGTGGAAAATATCGAGGCGGCCCGCCAGCTTGAGAATGTCGTCGAGGATCCCGTCAACCTGTTTGCCGTCCATCAGGTCAATTTGCAATGGCAATGCCTGAGGACCCAGTTCCGCCACCAGCTGCTGCAACTTGTCGCCATCGCGATCGATCAGGACGACTTTAGCCCCGGCCTGCAGCAGCACTTTGCTGCATTCCAGACCGATACCGGAGGCAGCACCAGTAATGGCGGCAACTTTTCCGTTGAGTGGGTTATGCATGGAGAAGAGGTTCGTGTTCATCTTATAATCCTTTATCAATGGCGTTTTAGGTGGTGCTCAATCGATGAAGCACAACTATCACCCCGACTTTTAACCAGCAACAAAAAGAGCAATAAAGGGATGGGTTCTGTGACGGGGATCGGCAAAAACAAGAAAACCACCATTTATGACCTCGCGGAACTCACGGGGGTTTCGGCAAGCGCGGTGAGCGCGATTTTAAGCGGCAACTGGAAGAAGCGGCGCATCAGTGCCAGCACTGCTGAGAAGGTGAGCCGGATTGCGCAAGAGCAGGGCTATGCGCTGAATCGACAGGCCAGCATGCTGCGCACCACGCGCTCGAAAACCATCGGCATGATCGTGCCCAAATACGACAACCGTTATTTTGGCTCAATCGTGGAAAGTTTTGAGCAGATGGCGCGCGTTCGCGGCCTGTTCCCGGTGATTACCTGCACGCAGCGCGATCCTGATTTGGAACTCGAAGCGGCGCGCACCATGCTCTCCTGGCAGGTGGATTATATGGTGGTGACGGGCGCGACCGATCCCGATCGCATCACTGCACTTTGTCAGGCCGCAGGCGTATCGTCGCTGAATCTTGATCTGCCCGGTTCGCTGGCGCCTTCAGTGATTTCGGATAACTTCAATGGCGCATTGAGCCTGACGCGTAGCCTGCTGGAGAAGTGCCCGCAGCCGCTGATTTTTATCGGGGGGCGTGCCAGCGATCACAACAGTAAGGAGCGCCTGCGCGGTTTTTTGGCGGCACATCAGGAACGAGGCATTTCTGTGCCGGAGGAAAATCTGCTGCTGTGTGGCTATGAGCCAGAAAAAGCGCAAATGGCGTTGAAAAGCTACTTTCAGCAGCATGAAGCGGGGCAATTTGGCCTGTTTGTGAACTCAACCATTTCGCTGGAAGGGGTGGTGCAGTTTCTGCGTGCGGAGGATTTGTTATCTGATGATAAACATCCGGCGATTGGCTGTTTCGACTGGGATCCGTTTGTCGCGCTGCTGTGCAAAGACATCATCATGGTGAAACAGGATGTGGCAGGCATGATGGAGACGGTGTTTCGCCTGATGGAGAGCGGTGAGCAGGACGTGGCGGTGGTGGAAGTGCCGGTGTTGCTGATGTGAAAAAGGCGGACTTCACGCCGCCTCACCACGAGTCGCCATAAATAGCGCCCCTTCAAAAGGCCGATGCTACATTGAAGGGGACGTATTCAAGCGAATCCTTTATCGCATCGTAACAAACTCTTCTGCCGCAGTCGGGTGAATCGCCACAGTGTTGTCGAAGTCTTTCTTGGTGGCGCCCATCTTCAGTGCCACCGCGAAGCCTTGCAGCATCTCATCCATACCGTTACCGATACCGTGGATACCGACAATCTTCTCGTCCGCACCGACACACACCAGCTTCATGCGGCACGGTTGGCGATGCTGGGTGACGGCGGTGTACATCGCGGTGAAGGAAGATTTATACACTTTCACCTGATCGTCACCGTAATGCTCACGCGCCTGCGGCTCAGTCAGGCCGACAGTACCAATTGGTGGATGGGTAAACACCACGGTCGGCACATTGCTGTAATCCAGGTGCTCGTCCGGTTTATTGTTAAACAGGCGCTCAGAGAGGCGACGGCCGGCGGCGACGGCGACGGGGGTCAGTTCCACCGCGCCGGTGTTATCGCCCACCGCATAGATGCCTTTCACGTTGGTGTTCTGGAACTTATCAACGTTGATATAGCCTTTCTCGTTCAGCGCCACGCCGGTCACGGAGAGGTTGAGATTGTCGGTCGCCGGCTCGCGACCAATCGCCCACACCAGGCAATCGACAGTTTGCTCATGGCCATTTTCCAGCTGCAGCGTCAGGCTGCCGTCGGCGTTCTTGATTACCGCTTTCGGGATCGATTCGGTGTGCAGCGTTGGACCTTCGGCCTGCATCACTTCCACCAGGGTATCGACAATCAGCGGATCGAAACTGCGCAGCGGCGCATGCTTACGCACAAACAGATGGGTTTCGGCGCCCAGTGCGTTGACCACTCCGGCCAGTTCCACCGCGATATACCCTGCGCCGACCACCGCGACACGCTTCGGCAGCGCATCCAGCTCAAAGAAGCCGTCAGAGTCGATACCGTATTCCGCGCCAGGCACTTTTGGATGGCTTGGACGACCGCCTGTGGCGATCAGGATGTGATCGGCCGTGATGGTTTCGCCATTCACTTCCACGGTGTTGGCATCAATAAAGCGGGCGAAGCCTTTGATCACTTCAACGTTGTTTTTACCCAGCACGTTGTCATACGAGGTGTGGATGCGATCGATATAGGCGCTGCGGTTTTTCACCAGCACTGACCAGTCAAAATTGTTCACGGTGGTATCGAAACCGTAGTCCGGGCCGTACAGGTGAATAGCTTCGGCAATCTGCGCGGCATGCCACATCACTTTTTTCGGCACGCAGCCAACGTTGACACAGGTGCCGCCCAATTCTTTCGCTTCGATCAGCGCGCATTTCTGGCCATGCATCGCTGCACGGTTAATCGAGGCGATACCGCCGCTGCCGCCGCCGATGGCGAGGTAGTCAAAATGTCGGGTCATCCGGAATGTCCATCTTTTGGAAGAAAATTGGCATAGAGTGTAACGCTGCTTGCGCAAGCGGCGCAAAGGTTCAGCCTATGTTTGTGATAGGGTTAAATCCAGGTTCCGCTTACATGGAAGACATTATGCATCTGACTTTTCTCGGCACTGGCGCGGGTGCGCCGAGCCTGCAACGTAACGTCACGGCGATTGCACTGACGCTGTCGAAACGGGGCGACACCTGGCTGTTCGACTGCGGTGAAGCGACGCAGCACCAGTTTATGCGCTCCGCACTCAAGCCGAGCAGGCTGGAAAAAATCTTTATTACCCACTTGCACGGTGACCACATCTTCGGTCTGCCGGGCTTGCTCACCAGCCGTTCGATGGCCGGGCTGCTGGAGCCGATGACGATTTACGGTCCAAAAGGCATCAAACAGTTTGTCGAGACGGCGCTCAGTCTCAGTGGTTCTTACACCGGCTTCCCACTTGAGATCATAGAAATTGAAGCGGGCGAAGTGCTGGATGATGGCGAGTTCCGCGTCATCGCCTATCCGATGAATCATGTGGTGGAATGTTATGGCTATCGCATTGAGCAGCATGATAAACCGGGCTTCCTCGATGCGCCGCGCCTGAAAGCGGAAGGGGTACCGCGCGGGCCGTGGTATCAGGATTTGAAAGAAGGTAAACGCATCCGGTTGGAGGATGGGCGCGAAATTAACGGCGCGGCGTATCTCGGCCCGGCGACCAGAGGCAAAGTGGTGGCGATATTCGGTGATACCGGTCCGACCGAAGTGGCACTTGAGCTAGCGGCTGATGCGGATGTGATGGTGCATGAAACCACGCTGGAAGCTGCAATGGCCGAAAAAGCCAATGGTCGCGGCCACTCCACGACGATTCAGGCCGCCGAAGTAGCAAAACTGGCAGGTGCAAAACGCATGATCGCCACGCACTTCAGTTCGCGGTATTTGTCAGGCGATCGGGAGAGATTACTGGCGGAGTGCCAGTCGGTGTTTGCGGCTACCGAGCTGGCACGAGATTTCGCGGTGTTCGAGATTTAGTGCTGCAATGCCGGATAGGTGAAGAACAGCAGGTGCGTCATGTTAAACAGGAAGTGGACGCCGGTGGCGACCCACACGCGTCCACTCCAGTGCCACGCCATGCCGTAAATCAACCCGGCCAGGGTAGCGAAGACCACCAGCATCATGCCGCCAGGGAAGTGCGCCAGACCAAACAGCAGTGCGGTGAGCAACAGTGCCGCTACGCCACCGATTTTCTGGCGCAGGCGCTGTTGCACATAGCCACGGAAGAACGCTTCTTCGGCCAGCGAAACAAAGAACAGGTTTGCCAGCATAAAGCTGCCGAGCCAGTCCGGCCAGTGTGGCTCAATCGCCAGTCCACCCAGCAGCACCGCGACGTACAGCAGCAGCGGGATCGCCGCCAGTAACAGCAGCCACAGAATCTTGTGCGGCGCAGGAAACTGCTGCGCACGGAACAGCGTGGGCAAGGCAGCCAGCAGCACAAAGGGAATCAGCGCTTTATCAAAGTTGTAGTAAAAGCTGAACGGCACACTGTTGGGGCCAACCTGCATCTCCTCGATCTGACGCGGGTTGTTAAAGCCAGGCAGCAGATGCAGGAACAGGCCACCGGCGATCAACACCAGCAGCGCTTCGCTGATCAGCAACACGGCACGGTTGGTGGGATTTTCCACCCGCACCCACGCCAGCAAAGCGATGGCACCTAAAATGGCGAGAGCAGGCCAGTCCAGCACATCCTGGAACAGGCCCATTATCGTTGCCAATAACAGCAGAAGTACGGCAAGGCGTTTGGCAGGTGACAGCACAGTGAGTGCGCCAGCCAGAATGATCCACATAAAAAGTGTCCTTAGAAGGGCAACGGCAAAGGGCGGCTCAGAAACCGCACCCTATAAGCCCGTTATTCTGGAACGATCTGCGTCACGCTGTAGTGACCGGTACCCGCCGGCACCAGCTTCTGATGCAGCCACGGCAGCAGCTCTTCCATCTGTGCTTTCAGCTTCCACGGCGGGTTAATCACGATCATGCCGGAGGCAGTCATGCCGCGTTGATCGCTATCCGGACGCACAGCCAGTTCGATCTGCAAGATGTTGCGGATGTTGCTGGCTTCCAGGTCTTTAATCATGTGTTTGATTTGCTGGCGCAGCACCACCGGATACCACAGCGCATACACACCGGTAGCAAAGCGTTTGTAGCCTTCCCGAATGCCTTTCACCACATCCTGATAATCGCTTTTCATTTCGTACGGCGGATCGATCAGAATAAGTCCACGGCGGCTCTGCGGAGGCAGCTTAGCTTTTAACTGCTGATAGCCGTCGCCACGCGCTACGCGTGCGCGGGCATCTTTGCTGAATTCGGAACGTAGCAGCGGATAGTCGCTGGAGTGCAGTTCGGTCAGCTCCAGCTTGTCCTCTTCACGCAGCAGATAGCGGGCGATCAGCGGCGAGCCTGGATAGTAGCGCAAGGTGCCATGCGGGTTGAGGTTGCGAACGGCCGTCAGATAAGGCTTCAGCAGTTCTGGCGCGTCCGGCTGCTGCCAGATGCGCGCAATGCCTTCCAGATATTCACCGGTACGCTCGGCGTGCTCTCCGCTCAGCTGGTAACGTCCGGCACCGGCGTGCGTGTCCAGATAGAGAAACGGTTTTTCCTTCTCCATCAGGGCGGTGAGGATCAGGCTTTCAACGGTATGTTTGAGCACGTCGGCATGGTTGCCGGCATGAAAACTGTGGCGATAACTCAGCATAAAAAAGAGGGGTCCGCGGTTGGATCAAAGGAGATAAAAACATCGTGTGTGGCGCGATTATAGCCGCGCTGCGTAAAAATTGCTGACGTTTCGGCGCTCGCGCTTTTTTCTTTACGGGTCCATTCTCAGTAGCATTGATTTTCACGTTAACTGACCGCATGTTAGAAAGATTGCGTCGCGCCATTGCGCGCCACCCCCACTCCATGAAGAAAGGACTGCGCTTATGACCAATCCGTTACTCACCCCTTACACGCTACCCCCGTTTTCCGCGATCAAGCCTGAGCACGTGGTTCCTGCTGTGACTGAAGCGCTGAACAACTGCCGCGCTGAAGTTGAACGCGTTGTAGCACAGGGTGCACCTTACACTTGGGACAATTTAGTGCAGCCACTGGCAGAAGTGGATGACCGTCTGAGCCGTATTTTCTCGCCGGTGAGCCACCTGAATTCGGTGAAGAACAGCCCGGAACTGCGTGAAGCTTATGAGCAGACGCTGCCGCTGCTGTCAGAATACAGCACCTGGGTGGGACAGAACGAAGGCCTGTATCAGGCTTATCGTGATCTGAAACAGGGCGACAGCTATGCCGCGCTGGATATCGCACAGAAGAAAGCGGTGGATAACGCACTGCGTGATTTCGAACTCTCCGGTATCGGTCTCGATAAAGAGAAGCAGAAACGCTACGGCGAAATCGCCGCGCGCCTGTCTGAGCTGGGTTCGACCTACAGCAACAACGTGCTCGACGCCACCATGGGCTGGAGCAAGTTGATCACCGATGAAGCCGATCTGGCGGGCATGCCAGAAAGCGCGCTGGCTGCGGCCAAAGCGCAGGCCGAAGCCAAAGAACAAGAAGGCTGGCTGCTGACGCTGGATATCCCAAGCTATCTGCCAGTCATGACCTATTGCGATAACGCCGCGCTGCGTGAAGAGATGTACCGCGCCTATTCAACGCGTGCTTCTGAGCAGGGTCCCAACGCCGGTAAATGGGATAACGGCCCGATCATGGCCGAAGAGCTGGCATTGCGTCACGAACTGGCACAGCTGCTGGGCTTTGACTCCTTCGCGCACAAATCACTGGCGACCAAGATGGCCGAGAATCCGGCTCAGGTGATCGACTTCCTGACCGACCTCGCCAAACGTGCGCGTCCGCAGGGTGAGAAAGAGTTAGCTCAGCTGCGCGCCTTCGCCAAAAAAGAGTGTGGCGTTGACGAGATGAATCCGTGGGATCTCACTTACTACGGCGAGAAGCAGAAACAGCATCTCTACACCATCAGCGATGAGCAACTGCGTCCGTACTTCCCGGAAGAGCGCGCGGTGAGCGGCCTGTTTGAAGTGGTGAAACGCATTTACGGCATCACCGCCAAAGAGCGTAAAGACGTGGATGTGTACCATCCAGACGTGCGCTTCTTCGACCTGTTTGATGAAAGCGGCGAGCTGCGCGGCAGCTTCTACCTCGACCTGTATGCGCGTGAACACAAGCGTGGCGGGGCGTGGATGGACGATTGCGTCGGCCAGATGCGTAAAGCCGATGGCAGCCTGCAGAAGCCGGTGGCGTACCTGACCTGTAACTTCAACCGTCCGGTACAGGGCAAGCCTGCGCTGTTTACCCACGATGAAGTCACCACGCTGTTCCACGAATTTGGTCACGGCCTGCACCACATGCTGACGCGCATCGAAGCGCCGGGCGTGTCGGGTATTAGCGGTGTACCGTGGGATGCAGTCGAGCTGCCAAGCCAGTTTATGGAAAACTGGTGCTGGGAGCCGGACGCGCTGGCGTTTATCTCCGGCCACTACGAGACCGGCGAACCGCTGCCGAAAGACCTGCTGGATAAGATGCTGGCGGCGAAGAACTATCAGGCGGCGCTGTTTATCCTGCGTCAGCTGGAGTTCGGCCTGTTCGATTTCCGTATGCATACCGAGTTCAATCCGGAAAAAGGTGCGCAAATCCTCGAAACCCTGCGTGAAGTGAAGAAACAGGTTGCCGTGGTGCCAAGCCCGGAGTGGGGCCGCTTCCCGCATGCGTTTAGCCACGTCTTCGCCGGCGGTTATGCCGCAGGTTACTACAGCTATCTGTGGGCCGACGTGCTGGCGGCGGATGCCTATTCGCGCTTCGAAGAAGAGGGCATCTTCAACCGTGAAACCGGCCAGTCGTTCCTCGACAACATCCTGACGCGCGGCGGTTCCGAAGAGCCAATGGAGCTGTTCAAACGCTTCCGTGGCCGTGAACCACAGCTGGATGCGATGCTGGAACACTACGGAATTCAGGGATAAGCCTGCTTGTGAAAATCGGTTTAATCGATGAATCAGGCGCCGGAGACGGCGCCTTATTACATCTGGCGCAGCGCTGGGGCTTACAGCATGACGATCAGGCCGTAATGGCCCTGGTGCTGACGCCGGAGCGCCTTGAGCTGCGCAA
The DNA here is from genome assembly GCF_009830025.1 of Pantoea sp. Taur. Classification (NCBI taxonomy): domain Bacteria; kingdom Pseudomonadati; phylum Pseudomonadota; class Gammaproteobacteria; order Enterobacterales; family Erwiniaceae; genus Pantoea; species Pantoea sp. Taur. The sequence goes on along the minus strand of NZ_SZZZ01000020.1, from coordinate 991 downwards.
ACTGGATGAGCCTAAACTGGGTGGCATCTTTGTGGATTTTGTCACCGGAGCTATGGCGCATCGCCGCAAGTTTGGCGGTGGGCGCGGCGAGGCGGTGGCGAAAGCGGTGGGCATCAAAGGCGGTTATTTGCCGGACGTGATCGACGCAACGGCAGGATTGGGGCGCGATGCCTTTGTGCTGGCGGCGCTGGGTTGCCGGGTGCGCATGCTGGAACGCCATCCGGTGGTTGCGGCTCTGCTCGATGATGGCTTACGTCGTGGCTATGAAGATGCGGAGATTGGAGGCTGGCTGCGCGAACGTCTGACGCTGCTGCATGTGGTGAGTCAGCAGGCGTTGAGTGATATCACGCCCGCGCCAGATGTGGTGTATCTCGATCCGATGTATCCCCATCGTCAAAAGAGCGCGATGGTGAAGAAGGAGATGCGGGTGTTTCAGTCGCTGGTGGGACCCGATGAGGATGCCGATGCGCTGCTGGAACCGGCGCGTCGTCTGGCGAAGAAGCGCATTGTGGTGAAGCGCCCGGATTACGCACCGCCGTTAGCCGGTATAGCAACCCAATCGGCCGTGGTCACCAAAAGCCATCGCTTTGATATTTATCCGCCATTGGTATGATTCTGCATGATGGCGTTGCGGCGTGATTTATCACGCGGGGTTTAAAGACGCGCGATGTATTACGTCGCTACCAAAAAAACAGGGCCATTACTGGTAATGCTTGTCAGTTAAGATCTTAATGGAGGCCGCAACGGATAACGTTGTGGCCTCTTTTTTACCGCCCTTGGGTAATGCCGCACTCTTCTTTCCGGCAGCACCAGCCCTGGAGCCATCGCCATTATCTCTTCCATTATCCGCGGTATTTTTCCCGGTGAGATGCCCGGTAGCAGGCTCAGATGACTTCTCAGATACAGTGCGGACTGCTTAAAACTCATCTGATAAGGTTCCACGCCTTTCAGGCTGTACGCCATCTGCGCCATCATGAACCTCAGAAGGTTA
>NZ_SZZZ01000002.1:0-467971 GCF_009830025.1 Pantoea sp. Taur | reverse complement strand
GCGCATTTTTTCTTCGCCTGCGGCGACAGCTGTAATTCCACCAACTCCTGACCGGCCCCTAAGCTACGGACAACACGGTACTGTGCCCCTTTGCGCAGCGGCAACATCCAGTGTCTTTCCGTTCCCGCCGACTGCCAGGCGTGCAGCAGACCCAGCGCATAAAAACCTTTATCAAAGAGGGTCAGAGAGTGGTCGGGGGTCTGTGGGATAAGCTGAGCGGCAAGTTCGGCTTCGCCGGCAGCTGAGACGCTGTCGAACGCTGCTGCTGACAGCAGGTGACTGGTGACTTCCATCTGACAGACCATGCGCACCTGCGGCCACTCAGAGCTCTTATTAATATTGGCCGTTCGCCCGAAGGCGGCATCATTCTCTGGTGTGTCAGGGGTGCGCCATACGGTGCCATCCACCGCCATCAGCGTCAGTCCGTTCCAGTGCGACAGCGGTGTCTTTTCAAACCAGAGGCGCTGCGTTTTCTCAAACATTAACCGGATAACATCTTCTCCAAATCGCTGCCGGGCCTGCACAACCGCGCTGGGCGCAACAAAAGGCCTTTTCCCCGGCAGAAGGATATCCAGGTGTGAGACGAGCTGGGTCATCGAATGGGAGCGAAAAAGTGCCATGCCGGTCACAGCCCAGACCATCATTTCCATCGATAACCGGCGCTTTCGTAACGTCACTGTGCCGGTATCAGCAAGACACTCATCAATGAGCTCAGGAGAAAGGAGATCAGAAAGCGTCGAGAATTCCTGAGGCGTAAAGTGATGAACGATATCGAGAGCCTGACTGAGAAGCATAAAAAAATCCGTAATCCCTGAGAGATTACGGATTTTTGCAGAACTGCCGGATCGTTCAATCGATCATTTTTGTCTTAACTGATCGGCATTAGGTCATTGACCGCTTTTTTTATCGCTGTTAATCGGCAAGATTGGCTTTGCCAGGTGGCAGCGGGCGGGATTTTCCGCTGTTATCCACGGCAACGTAAACAAATACCGCTTCAGTGGCGCAATACGTTTGACCGATTGGCTCAGACGAAACCTTCTTAATCCACACTTCTACATTGATGGTCATCGAACTGTTGCCGGTACGTATGCAACGCGCATAGCAGCTCACGACATCGCCCACGGCTACCGGTTTCAGGAACGACATGCCATCAACACGCACGGTGACCACACGACCTTCGGCGATCTCCTTGGCCATGATGGCACCGCCCATATCCATCTGTGACATCAACCAGCCGCCAAAAATATCACCATTGGCGTTGGTATCCGCTGGCATCGCCAGGGTGCGCGACACCATTTCGCCTTGCGGCAATTTATGTTTTTCGTCCATTGCTCAGTTCTTCTGCAGGTGAAGAGAAGCCCGACAGTGCCGGGCGGAGTAGCTTATTTTTGTTCTTGTTGCGGCATCTGTCGCCAGATGTACACGCCGCTAAACAGAGTAAACAGTAGGGTCAGGCCGGTCAGACCAAACACTTTAAAGTTAACCCAAAACTCTTGTGATAACCAAAACGCAACATAGATATTTACCAGGCCGCAGACGAAGAAGAAGATGGCCCATGCAATATTCAATCGACGCCACACAACGCCTGGCAGCTGCAGTTCTTTGCCGAGCATGCGTTGAATCAGCGGCTGTTCCATAAAGAACTGGCTGTAGAGCAGAGCCAACGCGAACAGGGAATAGATCACGGTGACTTTCCATTTGATGAACTCATCGTTATGGAACACCAGCGTCAACGTGCCGAATACCGTCACCAGTGCGAAGGTGAAGAGGGTCATCTTTTCCAGTTTGCGATACAACACCCAGCTGACCACCAGCGCCAGGCCCGTGGCGACAATCAGGGCACCAGAAGCGACAAAGATGTCGTACAGCTTGTAGAAGATGAAGAAAACTACCAGGGGAAGAAAATCGAGTAACTGCTTCATAGCGTTTCCAGTTAGGGCAGGAGCGTTCAATAAAGGCGCTCCGCAGAGCGCCATCGCTGTTAACGTAACAGCATATACAGTCGGTACAAATAGATAATCAGAATCGCGGAGACCAGATTACCCAGCGCGTTCATCACCACCGACGCGATGTTCACCGGCAGTACCGTGAGTGATGAGATGAGGAACATCAGCACAATCTTCGCCAGCAACCACAACACAATGGCAGGAGCGATGACTTTCATGTTCTTCCATGCCAGTTTCATACTGGCGCGCATGGCGCCAATCACACCCATTTTCTCGCTGACCAGCATCACCGGTGCCAGTGACAGCAGAATCGCCAGAATCACGCCAGGCACCATCAATACCATAAAGCCAATTTGCACCAGCAAGGTAATCAGGAAGGTCTGCAGCAGCAGTTTCGGCAGCAGTGGCGCTGAGGCACCGATTGCTCGCAGGGCACTCACGCGTTGGCCATTGGAGACCAGCGGGATCAGGCACAGCATACCGCCCAGCAACAGCGTGTTGCCGATCAGCGCGGCAAAGGTGCCGGCTGCGGAAGCGCGCAGCAGGATGCGCTGCTGATCCGGTGACATATTCTGTACCAATTCAAACAGTGATGTCGCGCTGTCGTCAGCCTGGCTAAGCAGGGATAACTGGTCTTCGCCTGGGGTTAATGCATGACCGACAATCACCGTAATGAACGACGTCAACAACGCCATCAGCACAATAGTAACCAGCTGATGACGCAGAAAATTTCCTGTGTCACGGTATAACGAGCTTGCCGTGATAGACATGTACTCTCCTTGATGGAACCGGGTTAATTAACCCGGCGATTGTACATGTTCTGTGGGCTGGCGGGCACCCGCAAGACCATAACTTTGTGTCATCTCCGGTAAAGAATGGGGAATTAAAGTTCGTACCCGGTTCATAAAAGCAGCAAAGCCTCTTCATCTGCCCTCAAAACCTCCTCAGCGTTTTTTCTTCCAGGCGCGCAATGCCGAAAATTGATCTGAATCAATTCATTGTTTTTTAAGTGATTAATTTGAATTGATGCAGATGATCTTTTACCGAAAAAGGGTTAGATCTTGTGCCGCAATCCCGATTAAGACCCTACTTTTCTGCAAAGGAGTGATTATGAAACTGGCAAAATGCGCATTGCTACTGGCTCTGGCTATCCCGCAACTGGCACTGGCTCATCAGGCGGGGGATTTTTTCATGCGTGCCGGTAGCGCGACTGTTCGTCCAACCGAAGGCTCTGACAATGTGCTGGGTATGGGCGGCTTTAACGTGAGTAACGACACCCAACTAGGCTTGACCTTCACCTACATGGCGACAGACAACATCGGTGTGGAGCTGCTGGCGGCGACACCGTTCCGTCACAAGGTTGGCCTTGGTGCCACCGGAAATCTGGCTACCGTGCGCCAGCTGCCGCCGACGCTGATGGCACAGTATTATTTCTTCGATAGCCGCAGCCCGGTGCGCCCATATGTTGGCGTAGGTATCAACTACACCACGTTCTACGATGCCAAATTTAATCAAACCGGCCAGGACGCGGGCTTAAGTGATTTAAGCGTCAAAGATTCCTGGGGTGTGGCGGGTCAGGTGGGGATGGATTATCAAATCAACCGCGACTGGATGCTGAACGCATCGCTGTGGTACATGGACATCGATACTGAAGTGAAATTTAAAGCCAACGGTGAACAACAGAATATCAACACGCGCATCGATCCGTGGGTGTTCTTCTTTGGTGTGGGTTACCGTTTCTGAGGCACCCGCTGAAACACAACGGGCGACCCAAAGGCCGCCCGCTGCAGTATCGATACGCTATTACTTAATCTGCATATTGTTAACTACAGATTTGACCCCTGCCACGCTGCGGGTCACCGTCACTGCACGGTTCGCCATCTGCGGTGAGCTGACAAAGCCGCTTAATTGCACTTTTCCTTTAAAGGTTTCGACGTTGATTTCGGTGGATTTCAGCGAGTCGTCATTCAACAACTGTGCCTTAACCTTGGTGGTGATCACCGTATCATCGATATAGCCGCCGGTTCCTTCCTTTGTTGCTGTTGGTGCACAGGCGCTAAGTGTGATCGCCATGACCGCAGCCATTAATAATCCTGCAACGACTTTGAAAAAATTCATTGGTTATCTCCCTGTCTTAGATGGTGTTTCACCGCGACGAGACGGTGCGATTAATTGTGGTATGCGCTTTGCAAATCGGCAAATCGCCTGGGGTGAAAAAGATGGAAATACGCGATTTTTACCACTTATTGATCCAATGACGGCAGCAAGGCAAACGGTAAGCTAAAAAAGCAGGGCAAAACGAATAATAAAACAACAAGACGATAAGCCGACAAGTGCAAATTCAAGCATCAGGCAGGGAAAACAATAATGAAAAAGCGTGCCATTCTGGCGATAGCGACGATTAGCTATCTGTCCTACCTCCAGCTATTTGCTTCACAAATTTTGCCAGTGCCCAGCGCGCAGGCAGAACCGTTAATCAATCCACACCTGGGTACCCTGTGCAAAGCGGCTACCGCGCTGAGCTTTGGTCGCAGCTTCAAAATCATGCAGCTGGATAAGGTGGATGAGCAGGGCGTGGCGTGGGTGCACTATATCCGGCCCTCCGATCAATCACGCTGGGCCGTGCGCTGCCGGGTCCAGGGCGAGAACGTTATCTTGATGTCAGATAATCCAGATAGCAGTGGTCGCTGGCGCGATGGACCCGAAGACGAGAAGCTGACATGGCAAATCAGAAACGACATGCTGACGATGAAGCTGAGATATCCGGATGGTTCGGGAGATGAGCAAACGTTCAGGCTGGAATAATCAAGAGAAGACCTTATTCGCAACCGCGAATAAGGTCTTAACGATTTAGCGCGTGCCAGCTTTCAGATCGCTGACAAACGCTTTCAGTTCCGCTAACAGCGTGTGGGGATCGTTCTGGTTACGTTCGATGATCTTCACAATAGCTGATCCCGAAATCGCACCCGCCGCGCCTGCCGCGATGGCTTCTCTCACCTGGCTTACTTCTGAGATACCAAATCCCTGCAACGGTGGTGCAGCGTGATATTCGCTCAGCTTCTCAATCAAATGATTCAGCGGCTGGCTGGCGCGATTTTCTGCACCCGTCACGCCCGCGCGCGACAGCAGATAGGTATAACCGCGACCGTGTGAGGCAATCTCCCGCAGCAAATTATCATCCGCATTCGGCGGGCAGATGAAGATGGGTGCAACGTTATGTCGCATCGCAGCCTGACGGAACGGTGCAGACTCTTCAACCGGTACATCCGCCACCAGAACGGAATCAACGCCGACGGCTTCACATTGCGCGTAGAAGTTGTCGATACCTTTGCTGAACACCAGATTAGCGTACATCAACAGCCCAATAGGCAGTTCAGGATACTTCTGGCGCACGGCGGCAAGGATCTCGAAACACTGCGCGACAGTGGTACCCGCCGCGAAGGCACGTAGGGTTGCCCCCTGAATCGTTGGGCCATCCGCCAGCGGATCGGAGAACGGAATGCCCAGCTCTAACGCATCGGCACCGCCTGCTACCAATGTATCGATGATCTTCAGTGATAGTTCAGGGGTCGGGTCGCCAAGGGTGACGAAAGGAACAAATGCGCCTTCTTTCTTCGCCGACAGACGTTGAAACAGCTGATTATAACGTTCCATCAGATCTCTCCCTTAGCTTTCAAAATATCGTGAACGGTGAAGATGTCTTTGTCGCCGCGACCGGACAGGTTAACCACCAGCAACTGCTCTTTCTCTGGGTTCTCGCGGATCATTTTCAAGGCGTGCGCCAGAGCATGAGAGGATTCAAGAGCCGGAATAATGCCTTCTGCACGACACAACTCTTTGAACGCTGACAGCGCTTCATCATCGGTAATCGACACATACTCGGCGCGACCAATGCTGTTGAGATGGGCGTGCTGTGGGCCAACAGAAGGGAAATCGAGGCCGGCTGAGATCGAATAGGATTCTTCGATCTGGCCTTCCTCAGTCTGCATCATTGGCGCTTTCATGCCGAAGTAGATACCGACGCGACCGTGCTTGAGTGGCGCGCCGTGTTCGCCGGTTTCGATGCCGTGACCCGCAGGTTCAACGCCGATCAGACCGACGCTGGTGTCATCAATAAAGTCAGCGAACATGCCGATGGCATTTGAACCGCCACCCACACAGGCCAGCACTGCATCCGGCAGACGACCTTCACGCTCCAGAATCTGCGCTTTGGTTTCTTCGCCAATCATGCGCTGGAACTCACGCACAATAGTCGGGAAGGGATGCGGACCCGCTGCGGTGCCGAGCATGTAGTGCGCGGTTTCGTAGCTGCCAGACCAGTCACGTAGCGCCTCGTTACAGGCATCTTTCAGCGTGGCCGAACCACTGTGCACCGGAATCACTTCCGCGCCCATCAAACGCATACGGAACACGTTAGGTGACTGACGTTCGACGTCTTTTGCGCCCATATAAATGCGACACTTCATGCCCAGCAGCGCGCACGCCAGCGCTGAAGCCACGCCATGCTGCCCGGCTCCGGTCTCAGCGATAATTTCATTTTTGCCCATGCGCTTGGCGAGCAGCGCCTGGCCCAACACCTGGTTGGTTTTATGTGCACCGCCGTGCAGCAAATCTTCACGCTTCAGATACAGGCGGGTTTTTGTGCCTTTTGTCAGATTGCTGCAAAGCGTCAACGCGGTAGGACGACCGGCATAGTTTTTCAGCAGATCGGTGAATTCAGCCTGAAATTCAGGATCGCGCTGCGCTTCGACAAAGGCGCTTTCCAACTGGCGCAGAGCGGGCATCAGAATCTGCGGTACATATTGACCGCCAAACTCGCCAAAGTAGGGATTCAATAACGTCGTCATCTCTCATCTTCCTTATGCGGCCCGCGCATCGGCGGGCGAGCGAAATTAATAGGCGCGCAGCGTGCGGAATACCGCCGCGACTTTACTGGCATCTTTAATACCGGGCGCAGATTCAACGCCGGAATTAAAGTCCAGCCCGGCGCAGCCCAGTTGTGCAGCCTCCACGCAGTTGTCGGCGCTTAATCCGCCGGCCAGCAGCACGTTGCTGAGATCTTCACCCTGCAGCAGTGACCAGTCGAATCGCTGTCCGCTGCCGCCTTGGCCATTATCAAACACGTAACGATCCACATGCGGCCAATCGCGGACTGGAAGGCTGCCGCTGATGCTCAGCGCCTTCCAAATCTTCACCTCTTCTGGCAGGGCGCTGCGCAGTTCTGCGACGAACGCCTGATCTTCATCACCATGCAGTTGCACAGCGGAAAGGTTAAGTGAACTGGAATGTGTGACAATGTCACTTACAGAGTTATTGCGGAATACGCCGACATACTTCAGTGGTGCAGCCGCTATCACATTTTGAGCTTGTTCGGCGCTGACTTTACGCGGTGAACCTTCGGCGAAAATCACACCGCCATAAATCGCGCCTGCTTCGTGCGCAATGCGCGCATCTTCAGGGCGGGTCAGGCCGCAGACTTTGTTGTCGCCAAGTAAGACGCGACGCACGCCGGCATTGAGATCGGCTTCTTCCATCAGTGCGGAGCCAATCAGGAAACCATTGGCGAAGTGGCTCAATTCACGCACCTGAGCATAGTTATGAATGCCCGATTCGCTGATGACCGTCACACCGTGGCTTAAACGTGGTGCCAGTTGACGGGTGCGATTCAGATCAATCGATAGGTCGCGCAAGTCGCGGTTATTGATACCGACCACTTTAGCTTCCAGCGCAATCGCACGCTCCAGTTCTTCTTCATTACTGACTTCAGTCAGTACGCCCATTTTCAGGCTATGCGCCACGGCGGCGAGCTGACGATATTGCTCATCATCCAGAACCGACAGCATCAGCAGGATAGCATCGGCCTGATAGTGGCGCGCCAGGTAGATTTGGTAGGGATCGATAATGAAGTCTTTGCACAGCACCGGTTGAGTAATCGCGGCACTGACGATCGGCAGAAACTCAAAATCACCCTGGAAATACTTCTCGTCAGTTAAGACGGAAACGGCCGAGGCGTGATGACGATAAACGCCGGCGATGGTCGCAGGATCAAAATCTTCGCGAATCAAACCCTTCGACGGGGAGGCTTTTTTGCATTCCAGGATGAACACGGTGCGCGTGCCACGTAGCGCATCGTAAAAGTGGCGTCCTGCAGGCTGCAAGCTGTTCTGGAAGGTCGCCAGCGGCTGCTGTGCCTTGCGTGCTTCAACCCAGACGGCTTTATCCTGAACAATTTTCTCTAAAACGGTGCCCTTGATACTCATCTCATCCTCTCGCTGCCAGAGCAACAACGCGCTCGTAAGCCTGACCACTGCGAATTGCGGTGATGGCGCGCTGAGCGTTGTCGCGCAAATCTTCATTTCCGAATACTTTCAGCAACATTGCGACGTTCACCGCAACGGCCTGCTCATGGGCCGGCTGGCCTTTACCCTGGAGCAAACGCGCCAGAATGTCACGGTTTTCTTCCGGCGTGCCGCCCGCTAATGCCTCTTCATTATGGAAGCCAAAACCGAAGTCTTCAGGCGTCAGCTGATAACTGGTGATTTCACCGTCACGCAGCTCAGCGACCTGGGTCGCACTGTGCAGCGCCACTTCATCCATCCCGCCGCCATGCACCACTGCCGCACGCTGATAGCCGAGCACCTTCAGGGTTTGGGCAATTGGCAGCACCAGTTCCGGACTGTACACGCCGATAACCGCCAGTGGGGGTCGCGCCGGATTGATTAAAGGGCCCAGCACGTTAAACAAGGTGCGGGTTTTTAGTTGTTGACGCACCGGCATCGCGTGACGGAATCCGCTGTGATATTGCGGCGCAAACAGGAAGCAGACGTTAAGATCGTCCAGTGCCTTACGCGCTTTTTCAGCGGGCATATCCAGATCGATACCAAAAGCCGCCAGCAGATCGGACGAGCCGGATTTGCTCGACACGCTACGATTGCCGTGCTTGGCCACTTTCAGCCCACAGGTTGCGGCGACAAAGGCGCTGGCGGTGGAGATGTTAATGCTGTTACTGCCGTCACCGCCGGTGCCAACGATATCGGCGAAAGTGTAATCCGGACGCGGGAACGGTTTCGCATCTTCCAGCAGTGCCGTAGCGGCACCCGCGATCTCTTCCGGGCGCTCGCCACGGACTTTCATCGCAATCAGCGCGGCGGCTAGTTGGGTCGGCTCGAGCTGACCTTTAATAATGGCGCTAAATAACTGATGGCTTTCCGCCTGGCTCAGGGTTTGTGCCTGGTAAAGTTTTTCCAGAATAGTTTGCATCATAATCTCCCTATTATTTCGCCAGCGCCCAGGCCAGCGTTTGCTCTAACAAACGTGCACCCTGGGTGGTGAGAATGGATTCGGGGTGGAACTGGAAGCCACACACTCGGTCAGCATCGTGACGAACAGCCATCACCATGCCGTTGTAGCTGGCGTTAACGGTCAATTCGGCTGGCGTGTTGCTGCCCACCAGCGAGTGATAACGGGCCACCGGCAGCGGATTGCTCAGGCCGCTAAACATCGCTTCACCGTCGTGATTAATCGAAGAGGCTTTGCCGTGCAGAATTTCACCGGCCTGGCCTACATGACCACCATAAGCCTCAACAATCGCCTGATGGCCGAGGCAGATACCGATAATCGGCAAACGACCACGCAGTGCTTGCAGTAACGCAGGCATGCAGCCGGCATCTTTCGGTGCGCCTGGCCCTGGCGAGAGCATCAGCACCGGATTTTCCATCTGCTGCAGTCGTTCAATCAGCACTTCAGCCGGCACGTTATTGCGGTAAATCACCACGTTGTGACCAAAGGTGCGCAGCTGATCAACGAGGTTGTAGGTAAAGGAGTCGATGTTATCGAGCAACAGGATATCGGCCATCAGAAAATCTCCTTGCAATGATGGGCTGTGGCGATGGCACGTAATACCGCGCGCGCTTTATTGCGGCTTTCATCCGCTTCAGCCTGAGGCTGGGAATCCAGTACCACACCGGCACCGGCTTGGACGGTGGCAACACCATCTTCCACCCAAGCGGAGCGAATCACGATGCAGGTATCCAAATCGCCGTGTGCGGTGAAATAACCTACCGCACCGCCATAGCTGCCGCGACGCGTACCTTCTTTTTCAGCGATTAACTGCATAGCACGCACTTTTGGTGCGCCGCTTAAGGTGCCCATGTTCATGCAGGCGCGATAGGCGTGCAGGACATCAAGATCGTTACGCAGCGTGCCAACCACGCGAGAGACCAGATGCATCACGAAAGAGTAACGGTCGACTTTGGTCAGGTCTGCCACATAGCGGCTACCAGGCACGCAGATGCGAGCCAGATCGTTACGCGCCAGATCCACCAGCATCAGGTGTTCCGCCAGCTCTTTGTGGTCGGTGCGCATTTCCAGTTCGATACGGCTGTCGAGATCGCGGTCCAGTGAACCATCGGCATGTCGGCCACGTGGACGCGTACCGGCAATCGGGTAGATCTCAATCTGACGTGAAGTGGCGTCATACTTGAGTGAGCTTTCTGGTGAAGCGCCAAACAGCGCAAAGTCCTGATCCTGCATAAAGAACATATATGGGCTGGGATTGCTGTGCTTCAGCGTGTCATAAGCGGCCAGCGGAGAAGGGCACGGCAGCGAGAAGCGGCGTGATGGTACCACCTGGAAGATTTCGCCGATGCGAATCGCTTCCTGCATTTCACGCACCACATTGCAATACTCTTCATCGCTCTGGTTGGTGCTCAACGCCATTTGCTCAACGCGCTGAACCGGCAAAGCCGGGGCAGGCTGCGTCATTTGACCACGCAGCTGCTCAACACGGCTCTGCAAGCGCTGGAATTCGCTGGTGGAGGGGCTGAACAGACTGGCCTGCAGGCGAGCGCTACGGGTCTGGTGATCAATCACCAGCAGGGTTTCTGCCAGGTAGAAGCAGTAATCCGGGCAGCTTTGCTCATTACGCAGCTCGGGTAAATCTTCAAATCCGGCCACCAGGTCATAAGCAAACAATCCGCCGAGGAACATCGCTTCACGCTCTTCCTCTGGGCTGTTCACCAGTTGCGGAATCAGGCGCAGCGCATCGAAAACAGACAATGCTTTCAGACGTGAATCTTCATCGTGCAACCCCTGAGGCAGCGGGAAATGCAGCACGCGGCCATCCGGACGCGCTTCAATGCTGACATCCTGCGGCAGTGCTTCATCCAGCAGTGGCAGAATGGTGCGACCGTTTTCTGACAGCGCCTGTAATGTCACCACGTTGCCCAGTGCGCTGATGCGCAGGGCGCTATCCACAATCAGTAAGCTTTTCAGATTCTTTTTGCTGTCGATGTCGGCAGATTCAAGCAGCAGCGTTGCTGGACGTGCGCCGCAAATTTGATGGAACACTGCGGCCGGATCTTCGCGGTAGGGCGCGGTACCGGTAATCAACTTCAATGTAGGTTTCGCATTAGCCATTATTGTCATCTCTGAATTTCGCTCAAAAAAAAGCCCGCTCGGTGGCGGGCTTAGGTATCTGCACAATGGTTACGCATGTTGTGCACGACGACGTCGCCCGTTAAAGGGATTATCGCGCCACCAACCTTTTGCATGCGTACCAAAATTAGCCATGATGAGATACCCGTTACGTGTGAACTTGTGTACTAGTTAACTGGTTCAGGTGAAAAAAGTCAATACCCTTTTTCAGTCAGGGTCAAAATCGTTATCATGCCAGCCGAGTTAAGTTGCTGCTGGAGTTACCTTGTCGGATATTGCCCGTTTTCCCCTTTACGATTTACACAGCCATACCCAGGCGTCTGACGGTTTGCTGACCCCTACCGAGTTGGTGCAACGTGCCGTCGAGATGAAGGTTGGGGTACTGGCGATTACCGATCACGACACCGTTGCTGGCGTGGCAGAAGCGCAATCCGCTGTGCAGCAACAGAATCTACCGATTCGTATTCTGGCCGGATTAGAGGCCTCTACATTGTGGGAAAACCACGAAATTCATATCGTAGGTTTAAATGTGGATTGCCAGCATCCGGCACTGACCTCGTTTCTTGAGCAACAGCATCAATGCCGCGTTGAACGGGCTCAGCTGATTGCAGAGCGTCTCGAACGTGCCCGCATTCCTGATGCGTTGGCTGGGGCGCAACGCCTGGCGCAGGGCGGTGTCATCACCCGCGGTCATTTCGCCCGTTATCTGGTCGAGATCGGCAAAGCCGATAACATGGCGCAAGTGTTCAAGAACTATCTTGCCCGTGGGAAAACCGGCTATGTGCCGCCGCAATGGTGTACAATTAAACAAGCTATTGATGCCATTCATCATTCTGGCGGCGTGGCGGTACTCGCACATCCAGGTCGCTATGGATTGTCTGCAAAGTGGCTTAAGCGACTGATTGCCCATTTCGCCGAGGTCGGTGGTGATGCAATGGAAGTGGCACAGTGTCAGCAGGCACCCAACGAGCGCACGCAGCTCGCGACCTATGCGCGCGACAATAAGCTGGCGGGATCGCAGGGATCAGATTTTCACCAACCCTGTCCATGGATAGAACTGGGGCGCAAATTATGGTTGCCAGGCGGCGTTGAACCCATTTGGGAGCGTTTTCCTGAGCTAGCGCCCGCCGTAACTCTTGCAGACAGGTGACATGAGGTTTTTATGAGTCAATTTTTTCACATTCATCCAGATAATCCGCAACCGCGTCTGGTCAATCAGGCAGTCGATTATCTCAATAAAGGTGGCGTGATTGTCTATCCCACCGATTCGGGTTACGCGCTAGGCTGCCGACTGGAAGAGAAGAACGCCATGGAGCGTATCTGCCGTATCCGGCAGTTAGATGGCAACCACAATTTTACGTTGATGTGTCGCGATCTGTCTGAGCTTTCGACGTATTCGCAGGTGGACAATACTGCATTTCGTATTCTAAAAAATAATACGCCGGGCAGTTATACCTTTATTCTCAAAGCGACCAAAGAGGTGCCGCGTCGTTTGATGAATGACAAGCGTAAAACCATTGGTTTGCGCGTACCTTCCAATCCGGTGGCGCTGGCGTTACTGGAGAGATTGAATGAGCCGATGATGTCTACTTCGCTGATGTTGCCCGGTAATGACTTCACGGAATCGGATCCGGAAGAGATTCAGCACAGCATCGGTAAGCTGGTGGATCTGATCATTGATGGCGGCACGTTAGGGCAGCAGCCGACGACGGTGATCGATCTCACCAGCGATGTACCGGTTGTGGTTCGTGAAGGGGGCGGCGACACGCGCCCGTTCCTCTAATCACGCGTGGTCAGGCGGCGTTAACGTCGTCTGGCCAATATTCTTTTCCAGCCAATGTTTAAAATCACCGTACGGAATATACAGCGAAACATCTTTCAGAATGACTTGTTTGCTGCGCACATTGGAAATTTCATGGCTGTAGCCCACAATCACTCCGCCAATTGTCTGGTCAGCATTATATACCGCGCCCCCCGACATTCCCTGTACAACGCCAGCATTTGATGCCATTGCCATGCACGGTTTTTTATTCCATTTATTGGTAATAGCGGTGCGCGCTAAATTAACGCCACTTGATTCCACGGGCATGGCTGAAATAAAGCTGTAGCCGTACATCTTAATGGGTTCACCGACTTTGCTGGTGCGGAATTTTGCCAGCGTTTCCGGGCTATTCTTATGATAGATAATGGCGACGTCGCAATAAGGATGATAAGCCTTCACACGCTGTACGGCAGTGGTGGCGACGTGCGCAGCTGTCAGGCTGTACTCTGGTGTTAAAGGGATGGTTGTACCGAGGATACCCAGACCCAATACCGTCGGGATGCCTGTCACGCTCATATCCACGTGTTCAAGCGCCGCTCGACTATACTCAGTATGGCCCACGGAACAGCCGCTCAGTGCCAGCGCCGCGAGGGCAGGCCAAAGCAGAGAGGTTTTCATGATAGTCATCTTCTTTTAAGCATGTCAGGAAAATCCCTGGTGAAGACTTTCGACATGCAAATTAAATTCATTCCGTGAATGAATAAACGCGTCAATTCCTGCGTGCGCCGGTTTATATTATCAACAATGCCACAGTGATTTTGTTAGTGGCTTGTTATAGAAACGAGTGTAAATAGTAAAGGTTACGCTTTTATAAATACGGCACACTCTGTTTCAGGCTTAAATTTTACACAATTTTTTTATCAGAACAATTCATCAAATTTAATCTGAATCAAATAATGCGAAAATACAGACTTAATCCAACCTGCAGTGCCAATTAACTGGTAATTTAAAATTACTGGACTAATGAGCCTTATTTATCCCGGTTAATTAGTTTTTTATCCTGTTTTGCAGTTTGGGTTTAGATTTTATGTTTGGGATTATCCTTAAGCGTGGTGCGCAATGCTAGCAGACCAGTCTTGAAAAGCGCTAATGTATCACGGGTCTAAAGTGGGGGTAATAACCAGGCATATAGAGCCAAGAGTAAATGATAAAAATTCAGTCACTTGGCGCATAAAGAAGAGAAGTGTGGTTGGTGTATCTATCAGCAGCGTAAATGTTTAGGCATATGGCACTAAACGGGTGACGCAGCCTTTGGCCTTTATTATCGGCAGCAAAGGAAAAGGTGTTAACGAAACTTGCGTTAGTGTAAAATCGCGGGCCGCCTGAGATGGCATGCGCTATGCTCAGCGGTAACAGATTCTGATATGGGAACTGGTAATCCCCGTATCGTACCTCTTCTTACCACGACGCCTGGGAAGGCGACAACGAGGCATCTCCATGAGTGAGAAACTACAAAAAGTATTAGCGCGTGCTGGTCACGGTTCACGCCGCGAAATCGAAACGATGATTTCAGCCGGACGCGTCAGCGTCGATGGCAAACTGGCGACGCTGGGCGATCGCATTGAAAATGATAAATCCCTGAAAATTCGTATTGATGGCCATCTGGTTTCGATTGCTGAATCCGCCACTGAAGTCTGCCGCGTGCTGGCGTATTACAAACCAGAAGGCGAACTCTGTACCCGTAACGATCCTGAAGGGCGTCCAACGGTATTCGACCGTCTGCCGCGTCTGCGCGGTTCACGCTGGATCGCTGTGGGCCGTCTGGACGTTAACACCTGTGGTCTGATGTTGTTCACCACCGATGGTGAACTGGCGAACCGTCTGATGCACCCAAGCCGTGAAGTTGAGCGTGAATATGCGGTGCGTGTATTCGGCGAAGTGGATGACGATAAAATTCGTCAGCTCAGTAAAGGTGTGCAGTTAGAAGATGGACCGGCATCGTTCAAAACCATTAAGTTTGCTGGCGGTGAAGGCATCAACCAGTGGTATAACGTCACCCTGACCGAAGGACGTAACCGTGAAGTCCGCCGTTTGTGGGAAGCCGTAGGTGTGCAGGTTAGCCGCCTGATGCGCGTCCGTTATGGCGATATTCAGTTGCCAAAAGGGTTACCTCGCGGTGGCTGGATGGAGATGGAATTACCGGCGGTTAACTACCTGCGTACGCTGGTGGATATGCCGGAAGAGACGGTGACGAAAGTCGCGGTTGAAAAAGACCGTCGTCGTACTAAAGCCAATCAGATTCGTCGCGCGGTAAAACGTCATAGTAATGTAAGCGGCAGCCCACGTCGCGGCGGCAGCAGTAGCAGCCGCAACAGCAGCACGCGGACCAGTGGAACCAACAAGCGCGGTTCCTGATATGCCCGTGACGCCGCATGCAGCGGCGTCACTGTTTTACCAATCTATTCCCTGCTGAGCCTGAATGCCTGCATCAAATGCATGCTTAACCGGGCGCATCTCGGTCACGGTATCCGCCATCTCGAGCAAGGTTCGATGGCAACCTCGACCGGTGATAATCACACTTTGTTGAACCGGACGTTGTCCCAGCACGCGCACCAGTTCATCCAGATCCAGATAATCCATACTAACCATGTAGGTGATTTCATCGAGGATCACTAAATCCACATGCTCATCGGCAAGCATACGCTTTGCCTGCTGCCAAACCTGTTGGCAGGCGGCAGTATCGGTCTCCCGATTCTGGGTATCCCAGGTAAAGCCGGTGGCCATCACCTGAAATTCCACGCCATGCTGTTCCAGCAAATTGCGCTCACCATTTGGCCATTCACCTTTAATAAACTGCACGGCGGCAACGTTTTTACCGTGCCCGCAAGCGCGTAAAGCCGTACCAAAGGCGGCGGTGGTTTTGCCTTTGCCGTTGCCGGTGAACACCATCAAAATGCCGCGCGCTTCTGTCGCGGCAGCAATCCGCGCATCAACCTGTTCTTTTAAACGCTGCTGTCGTTGCTGATGACGATCACTCATGCGCTGGCTGGCCCCGGTTTACGTCCCGGCTGGGCATCAAAACTGATCCCGGTTTTGCGACGGCTGTCATCACCCATCAAATAAAGGTAAAGCGGCATCAAATCAGCAGGCGTTTTCAGTAAACTGGCATTTTCTTCCGGGAAAGCACTGGCGCGCATTTTAGTGCGAGTGCCACCAGGATTGATGCAATTTACCCGCAGATGACGATTTTTATACTCATCCGCCAGTACCTGCATCATGCCTTCGGTGGCGAATTTCGACACCGCATAGGCCCCCCAGCCTGCACGGCCGGTACGGCCCACGCTCGACGTGGTAAACACCAGTGAACCGGCGTCTGATTTCAGCAGCAGCGGCAGCAAGGCCTGAGTTAAATAGAAGGTGGCGTCAAGATTGATCTGCATCACCTGGCGCCAGACGGCTGGATCGAGTTCAGCCAGTGGGACGATCTCACCCAAAATTCCGGCATTGTGCAGCACACCATCGAGCCGTGGCACCAGGGAGGCGATCTGATCGGCCACCTCAGCGCAGCTTTCTGGCGTGGCATGCGACAAGTCCAGCAGCAAATGGGATGCGGGCTGCTTATTCAGTTGATTGATGGCGTGTTCAGTCTGCTGCAGCGTTTCGGCGTTGCGGCCCATCAAAATGACGCGTGCGCCATAGCGCGCATAGGTCAGCGCCGCTTCGCGACCAATGCCGTCAGAAGCGCCGGTGACGAGGATAATGCGATTTTCCAGCAGATCGCTTTTCGGTTGATAATGCACAGCGATGTCCTTTGGCAAGTCAGAGGGTTTTGGGCTTTATGCCTCAATTTGGCGCCAGGTGCAATCACCGCGCCTCGCATTCTGTGCCGCCTGCGGGCATTTCAGGCGACGAAAGTCGTTAAAGCGGGTAAACTCAGCCATTGTTTGTAATTCACTGTTTAATAAGGCGGCAGAATGGATTTACTCTCCAGTTATGGATTATTTCTGGCCAAGGCCGTCACCGTGGTGGTGGCGTTCGCAGCTATTGTTCTGATTGTGCTCAATGCCGCGATGCGTAAACGCCACAGCGGTGGTCAACTGCGCTTGACTCATCTCGACGATGATTATCGTGAAATGAAGGAAGACCTGCAGTTGGCGAAGATGAAGCCACAGGCGCAAAAAGTGTGGCTGAAGCAGCATAAAAAAGAAGAGAAGCAAAAAGCCAAAACCGAGAAGCGCAATGCCAAAGCTGGTGTGAGCGAAGCCGCTAAACCGACACTCTATGTGCTGGAGTTTAAAGGCAGTATGGATGCGGGCGAAGTCAGTTCTTTGCGTGAGGAGATCTCCGCGGTGCTGGCGGTGGCTGTGCCGGGTGATGAAGTCTTGCTGCGTCTGGAAAGCCCGGGTGGCGTGGTGCACGGTTATGGCCTGGCCGCTTCTCAGCTGCAGCGTCTGCGTGATGCGGGCCTGCAGTTGACCGCAGTCGTCGATAAAGTGGCGGCGAGCGGTGGCTATATGATGGCTTGTGTTGCGGATCGTATTGTTGCGGCCCCTTTCTCCATTATTGGCTCAATTGGTGTGGTCGCGCAGATCCCCAACTTCAACCGCCTGCTGAAACGCAATGATATTGACGTTGAACTGCACACCGCGGGTCAATATAAGCGCACGCTGACCTTGTTTGGTGAGAACACTGATGAGGGACGTGAAAAATTCCAGGAAGATCTCAACGAAACCCATCTGCTGTTCAAAGAGTTTGTTCAGCAGATGCGTCCGACACTGGATTTGGAAAAAGTGGCCACCGGTGAGCACTGGTATGGACGCCAGGCGCTGGATTTGGGGCTGATTGATGAGATCGGCACCAGCGATGCCCTGATTATCAAGCAGATGGATCGGTTCAATGTGCTGGGCGTGCACTATGCGCGGAAGAAGAAAATGATGTATCGCTTCACCAACAGCGCCAGTCTGGCGGCCGAGCGGTTAATTCTGAAAATATGGCAGCGTGGTGATAAGCCACTGTTGTGAGCAAGCCCGGCAAATGCCGGGCTTTTTTATGCCAGGTGATAGCGTGAGGAGAGCTCAACGGCAAGGGATTTAAACACGTTAAACACAGCGGTGGTTTTCGCGCTCGGCAGGCCTTCTTCATCTAAGAAATAAGGCCCACGAAACACCAATATCTCGCCCTGCTGAATCACGTCATTGGCTTCCATCCCGGCTAAATAATCGTCGTGCTGCTTGATCATTTGATTGGCTATTTCCAGTAACGCCTGGCGTGAAATGGATTCCGTTTCTACTGACATTGTTCACCTCTTTTTTGACAGCAATCGTTCTCCTTCTATATTACTAGCGAGTTGTGCTGTTCATCAAATCAACGTCCGTCAGCAAAACTGGCGCAAAATTAATCAGAATGCTAATTAAGTTGCGTAACGGATTTTATCAGGTAGAGTGTGGGCGATTCAGCTTTCAGGGAGATCACACCCGGATGTGTGGTGCTGTCAGATGGAAAACCCGCTTCTAATCATAAAGTTGCATAAGTCGATGCAATCTGACCTGAGATTATCCCCGCTGCCTTGAAATGTGAAAAGCTGGCAGCAATATTGAACCCGTTGGGTTTTGGGGCACCGAATCCTCTCCCGTTTATCAGGACGTTTCAATTAGGTAAAGGTACATATGGGTAAAGCACTCGTAATCGTTGAGTCCCCGGCAAAGGCCAAAACAATCAATAAATACCTCGGTAATGACTACGTGGTGAAATCCAGCGTCGGTCATATCCGTGATTTGCCGACCAGCGGTTCAACTGCCCGTAAAACTACCGACGGGGAAAAGGCGAAAACAGGAAAAAAGGTTAAGAAGGATGAGAAGGCCGCATTGGTCAGCCGCATGGGGGTCGATCCCTGGCATGGCTGGGAAGCGGACTATCAGATTCTGCCGGGTAAAGAAAAAGTCGTAGCCGAATTGAAAAGCCTTGCCGCCGATGCTGACCACATCTACCTCGCAACGGACCTTGACCGCGAAGGGGAGGCCATTGCCTGGCACCTGCGGGAAGTGATCGGTGGCGATGACAAGCGGTTTAGCCGCGTGGTGTTCAACGAAATCACCAAAAATGCGATTCGTCAGGCGTTTGAAAAACCGGGCGAACTGAATATTGAACGTGTTAATGCGCAGCAGGCGCGTCGCTTTATGGACCGCGTGGTGGGTTACATGGTTTCCCCGCTGCTGTGGAAGAAAATTGCCCGTGGCTTGTCGGCGGGTCGTGTTCAGTCTGTGGCTGTGCGACTGGTGGTTGAGCGCGAGCACGAAATCAAAGCGTTCGTGCCGGAAGAGTATTGGGAAATCGATGCGGATTTCTCTACGCCGAAAGGCGACGCGCTGGCAATGCAGGTCACGCATCAGGGTGATAAAGCGTTCCGTCCGGTTAATCGCGAGCAAACTCATGCTGCGGTATCCGTGCTGGAAAAAGCGCGTTACGAAGTGCTGGATCGTGAAGACAAACCGACCAGCAGCAAACCCTCTGCGCCTTTTATTACCTCGACGCTGCAGCAAGCGGCGAGTACTCGTCTTGGTTTTGGCGTGAAGAAAACCATGATGATGGCGCAGCGTCTCTACGAAGCGGGTCACATCACCTATATGCGTACTGACTCCACCAACCTGAGTCAGGATGCGGTGGCGATGGCACGCGGCTTTGTGGAGAAGAGTTTTGGTAAGAAGTATCTGCCAGAGTCGCCAATCACGTACGCCAGTAAAGAGAATTCGCAGGAAGCTCACGAAGCGATTCGACCTTCGGATGTCAACATCCAGGCAGAACAGCTGAAAGATATGGAAGCTGATGCGCAGAAACTGTACCAGCTGATCTGGCGTCAGTTTGTGGCCTGCCAGATGGTGCCGGCGCAGTATGACTCCACCACCCTGACGGTGGGTGCAGCAGACTTTAAACTGAAAGCGAAAGGCCGCACTTTGCGTTTCGATGGCTGGACAAAAGTGATGCCAGCCCTGCGTAAAAACGATGAAGATTTGACGCTGCCACCGGTCAATGTCGGCGACATGCTTGACCTGAAGGAGCTGATGCCAAGCCAGCACTTCACCAAGCCGCCAGCCCGCTTCAGCGAAGCTTCCTTAGTCCGTGAGTTGGAAAAACGGGGTATTGGCCGTCCATCGACCTATGCCTCAATTATTTCCACCATTCAGGATCGCGGTTACGTGCGGGTAGAAAACCGCCGCTTCTATGCTGAGAAGATGGGTGAAATTGTCACCGATCGCCTGGAACAGAATTTCCGTGAACTGATGAACTATGACTTCACCGCGCGCATGGAAGACAGCCTTGACCAGGTCGCCAATAATGAAGCGCAGTGGAAAGCGGTGCTGGATTCCTTCTTCAGCGATTTCAGCCAGCAGTTAGGTCAGGCCGAGAAAGAGCCAGAAGAGGGCGGCATGCAGCCGAACCAGATGGTGCTGACCTCGATCGACTGCCCGACCTGTAGCCGCCAAATGGGTATCCGTACCGCCAGTACCGGCGTATTCCTCGGCTGCTCCGGTTATGCGCTGCCACCCAAAGAACGCTGCAAACAGACCATCAATCTGATTCCGGAAAATGAGGTTCTTAACGTACTGGAAGGCGATGATGCTGAAACCAATGCGTTGCGTGCCCGTCGTCGTTGCCAGAAGTGTGGCACCGCGATGGACAGCTACCTGATCGACAATCAGCGTAAGCTGCACGTCTGCGGTAACAACCCGGAATGTGACGGCTACGAAATCGAACAGGGTGAATTCCGTATCAAAGGTTATGACGGCCCGATCGTAGAGTGTGAAAAGTGTGGTTCCGAAATGCACCTGAAAATGGGGCGCTTCGGCAAATACATGGCCTGCACCAACGACGAGTGTAAAAATACTCGCAAGATTCTGCGCAATGGTGAAGTTGCACCACCGAAGGAAGACCCGGTACCGTTGCCTGAGCTGGCGTGTGAAAAATCAGATGCATACTTTGTATTGCGTGACGGTGCGGCAGGGGTATTCCTGGCGGCCAACACCTTCCCGAAATCGCGTGAAACGCGTGCGCCGCTGGTGGAAGAGCTGCAACGTTTTGCTGACCGTCTGCCAGAGAAGCTGAAATACCTGGCGGAAGCGCCAGCGGTGGATCCGGAAGGCAATAAAACGTTAGTGCGTTTTAGCCGTAAAACTAAGCAGCAGTATGTTTCCTCCGAGAAGGAGGGCAAAGCGACTGGCTGGTCGATGTTCTATATCGACGGTAAGTGGCAGGAAGCGAAGAAGTAATTCCCTCAAGGCCAGCTTCTGCTGGCCTTTTCCTCATCCTTATAGCTAATCGTTCTACATTCTTTCGTTAACTGATATAGTGGTTATAGCTTTTTTCGTTTCGCTGACATGCTTTCCCTCCCTATACCTTAATTAAGGCGGAAACACGCCTGCAGGGATGGCCCCTCTGTCGCTACCGGGAAGATATAACTATGAAATTGCAGCAGTTGCGTTACATCGTCGAGGTGGTTAATCACAACCTCAACGTCTCCTCCACCGCTGAAGGCCTCTATACCTCACAACCGGGTATCAGCAAGCAAGTGCGTATGCTGGAAGATGAACTCGGCGTGCAGATTTTTGCGCGTAGTGGAAAACATCTCACTCAGGTCACGCCAGCAGGTGAAGAGATCATCCGAATTGCTCGCGAAGTATTATCCAAAGTGGATGCGATTAAGTCTGTCGCGGGTGAGCACACCTGGCCTGATAAAGGCTCGCTGTATGTGGCGACCACACATACTCAGGCGCGTTATGCCTTGCCCGGTGTGATTAAAGGGTTTATCGAGCGTTACCCGCGCGTATCCCTGCATATGCATCAGGGCTCGCCGACGCAAATTGCTGAAGCCGTGTCGAAGGGAAATGCTGACTTTGCGATTGCGACCGAAGCGCTGCATCTGTACGACGACCTGATTATGTTGCCTTGCTATCACTGGAACCGCGCGATTGTCGTTACGCCAGACCACCCGCTGGCAGGCAAATCGAATGTGACGATTGAAGAGCTGGCCGATTTCCCGCTCGTGACCTATACCTTTGGCTTTACTGGCCGCTCAGAGCTGGATACTGCGTTCAATCGTGCAGGATTAACACCTCGTATCGTCTTTACCGCCACCGACGCTGATGTGATCAAAACGTATGTGCGTCTGGGCTTAGGCGTGGGAGTCATTGCCAGTATGGCGGTGGACCCGGTATCCGATCCGGATCTGGTGCGAATCGAAGCATCAGAAATTTTTACCAATAGCACAACCAAAATTGGCTTTAGGCGCAGTACGTTCCTTCGAAGCTATATGTATGATTTTATTCAACGTTTCGCGCCGCATTTGACCCGTGATGTCGTGGATGCAGCGGTCGCATTGCGTTCAAATGAAGATATCGAAGCGATGTTCCGCGATATCAAATTACCTTTCAAATAATCACCTAACTCATTATTTTCACAAGGTGTCCAGTGGGCATCTTGTGAATTCCTTCCTGGTTAGCGCCACAAGAATCTCAAAAAATTTCATTATTTTTTTGTAAATGAAACATCGATCACATGTTTTTTCATTGTTAGTTCTTAAATGAGAAACAGTACACAAAATTTACGCTGTCGCTTTGCGGGCCGCCAGGAATATTCCCATACTCCAGTTATCAGCTGATGAGAAAGGCCTTTTGGTCTGACTCTCTAAATTAAACTCAAATTTAGAGTGGTACTAAATTAGTTTTAACCCAAATTTACAATGTATCTATTTGTTGAATAGTTTGATCAGTAATTAAATTTATCTCATCAATATTTTGGGTTTTGATAAATAGCGTTAATCGTTGTGCTCAATAAAAATAACTGGATTTTCGGACTTAACAAGTTTAGGATTCGTCCTAAATCTTAATCGTTATCAACAATCGTTTTATTGAGAGTGATTATCAAAAACTATGAACACTAGACTGACTGTACAACAAGATTTTCGTACTAAAACCGCCAAGGTTGAGCGCTCTGGTAATGTGCGTCGCAAGGCTTGGTTGACCGTCTTCGCTGCTTCAGCACTGTTCTGGGTAGTGGTGGCATTGATGATTTGGCGTATGTGGGGTTAAGCCATGTGGGCAAATACACTCAGCCGTAAGTCTCCGGTTTCTGCGCGTCAGCCGAACACGTCAGCGTGCAAAGCGAAAGAAGTAAAGAGCGTTGAACAGCCTGTGGCGATTCCTGCGTCGTGGGAACTGAGTGAGAACCAGCGTAACTTTATCGAATCGTTCATGGATCCGAAGTCGAAATAACGCAGTCTGCGTTTTGTTCTATATATAGACATCCATACCTCTCTTTACCGGATTATCCGGTGGGCATTTTAAAAGCCCGTCCTTTAACACTCAGCATTAAAAAAACGGTGTCATCAGTACAACGCTGAAGACGGTGGACTTTTTTTGCCCGGAATCCGGGAGGGAGTGACTCGATGAATACAACGACTTTTTCATGGTTCGGCGTTTATGCCTTTTCCTTTGCATTTTGGGCCGCGGCCGTGTGGGCAATGATCTAATCCAATAACTCAAATTGTACTGATTTCTATTAATGCCCTGACAAACGTCGGGGCATTTTTCTTTGTGCCTTTATGTGTCATTTCGTGTTGTTATCAAATCGTTAACGAAATTGTGGTCTATCTTTAAGCTAAACCTTGTGGTTATTGAGGTTTAAAAGAGAGGCCCATATAAGGAGGAGCTATGTCGTTAACGTTACGGGAGCACAGTCAGGATACGCTGGACGTTCGGGCAAAAAAATATCATTACTACAGCCTGCCAAAAGCTGCCCAGCAATTGGGTAATATCGATCGCTTACCCAAATCAATGAAGGTGTTGCTGGAAAACCTCCTGCGCTGGCAGGATGAGGATTCCGTGACAGCTGAAGATATACAGGCTCTGGTTGGCTGGCAGAAAGATGCGCATGCTGATCGGGAAATTGCCTATCGCCCAGCGCGCGTGTTGATGCAGGACTTCACCGGCGTGCCAGCGGTGGTGGATTTAGCGGCGATGCGTGAAGCGGTAAAACGCCTCGGCGGCGATGTGGCCAAAGTTAATCCCTTATCGCCGGTCGATTTGGTTATTGACCACTCGGTGACCGTTGACCATTTTGGTGATGAAGATGCTTTCGAAGAAAACGTGCGTCTCGAAATGGAACGCAACCATGAACGCTACGTTTTCCTGCGTTGGGGGCAAAAAGCCTTTAATCGCTTCCGCGTGGTGCCGCCTGGCACCGGTATCTGCCACCAGGTTAACCTTGAGTATCTGGGGAAATCGGTCTGGCACGAAACGCAAGACGGAAAAGAAGTGGCTTATCCTGATACCTTAGTCGGTACCGATTCCCATACCACGATGATTAACGCGCTCGGCGTATTGGGCTGGGGTGTTGGCGGTATCGAAGCCGAAGCCGCCATGTTAGGGCAGCCCGTGTCAATGTTGATCCCCGACGTTGTCGGTTTCAAACTCACCGGGAAACTACGCCCTGGTATTACCGCGACCGATTTGGTGTTAACCGTGACGCAAATGCTGCGTAAGCATGGTGTGGTGGGTAAATTCGTGGAATTTTACGGTGATGGCCTGGCCGATTTGCCGCTGGCCGATCGCGCAACCATCGCCAATATGGCACCGGAATATGGTGCCACCTGCGGTTTCTTCCCCATTGATGAAATCACCCTGAGCTACATGACCCTGACCGGGCGTGATGCCGAACAAGTCGATTTAGTCGAAGCTTATGCTAAGCAGCAAGGGATGTGGCGAAATCCGGGCGACGAACCACGGTTTACCAGCTCACTGGCGCTGGATATGGCAGATGTTGAATCCAGTCTTGCCGGTCCAAAACGACCGCAGGATCGCGTCTCTTTAGGTGATGTTCCCGCCGCCTTTGATGCCAGCAACGAACTTGAAGTTAATCATGCGCAGAAAGCGCACAAGACCGTCACGTATCGCGACAGCGAGACCGGCGATAGCTATCAGCTGGAAGATGGCGCGGTGGTCATTTCTGCTATTACCTCCTGTACTAATACGTCCAACCCTAGCGTCTTGATGGCCGCGGGCCTGCTGGCGAAAAATGCGGTTGAGCGTGGTTTGATGCGCAAACCCTGGGTGAAAGCCTCGCTGGCACCGGGATCAAAAGTGGTGTCGGATTATCTCGCGGTGGCTCAACTGACACCTTATCTGGATGAATTAGGTTTCAATTTGGTGGGATATGGTTGTACCACCTGCATCGGTAACTCGGGCCCATTGCCAGATGAAATTGAAAGCGCGATTAAAGAGGGCGATCTGACCGTCGGTGCTGTGCTGTCGGGTAACCGAAACTTCGAAGGGCGCATCCATCCGCTGGTGAAAACTAACTGGCTGGCGTCGCCACCGCTGGTGGTGGCTTATGCACTTGCCGGTAACATGAAACTCAACCTGCAGAACGATCCCATCGGGCAGGACCGGCAGGGCAAGGATGTCTTTCTGCAGGATATCTGGCCATCACCAGAAGAGATCGCCGCCGCAGTGCAGAAAGTGACCAGTGATATGTTCCATAAGGAATACGCCGAGGTCTTCGACGGTACGCCTGAGTGGCAGCAAATCAAAGTCAGTGAAGCCGCGACTTATGACTGGGATGAGGGATCGACATACATCCGCCTGTCGCCGTTCTTTGACGATATGGGCAAAACACCGGAGCCTGTCCAGGATATTAAAGGCGCGCGCATTCTGGCAATGCTGGGTGACTCTGTCACCACCGACCATATTTCGCCAGCGGGCAGCATCAAAGCGGAAAGTCCTGCTGGACGCTATTTGCTGTCGCATGGTGTTGAGCGCACCGATTTCAACTCCTACGGTTCGCGTCGTGGTAACCACGAAGTGATGATGCGCGGGACCTTTGCCAACATTCGTATTCGTAATGAAATGGTGCCGGGCGTGGAAGGGGGATACACCAAACACTTCCCCAGCAATGAGCAGCTGGCGATCTACGATGCTGCCATGAAGTATCAGTCCGAAGGTGTGCCACTGGCAGTGGTCGCCGGGAAGGAGTATGGCTCAGGTTCCAGC
Source organism: Pantoea sp. Taur (assembly GCF_009830025.1). NCBI lineage: Bacteria > Pseudomonadati > Pseudomonadota > Gammaproteobacteria > Enterobacterales > Erwiniaceae > Pantoea > Pantoea sp. Taur. Next base: position 441,788 of record NZ_SZZZ01000002.1, on the reverse strand, counting down.
CGCGACTGGGCTGCGAAAGGCCCACGTTTACAAGGTGTGCGCGTGGTTATTTCTGAGTCGTTCGAGCGTATCCATCGCTCTAACCTGATCGGCATGGGGATCCTGCCGCTGGAATTCCCTGCTGGCGTCACGCGCAAAACACTGGGATTAACCGGGGAGGAGTTTATTGATGTCGAAAACCTTTCCCAGTTGAAACCGGGTTGTACTGTGAATGTCACCCTGACGCGCGTCGATGGTAAAAAAGAGACGCTGGAAACCCGGTGTCGTATCGATACCGGCAATGAGCTGACCTATTACCAGAACGACGGCATATTGCATTATGTGATACGTAATATGCTGAACTAAAGAAAAAGCCGGGAGATTTTCCGGCTTTTTGCTTTCTGCGTTACGCTTTTGGCAGCAGATGACCCATTTTTTCTGCCTTGGTATCAAGGTAGTGAGCATTTTTGGGGTTGCGCCCAACCACTAACGGCACGCGCTCGACAATATTAATTCCCGCTTCGCTCAGGATCTCGACTTTGCGTGGATTGTTCGTCAGCAGGCGGACTTCATTGACGCCCAACAGTTTGAACATATCTGCACACAGGGTGAAATCGCGCTCATCGGCGGCAAAGCCCAACTGATGATTCGCTTCCACGGTGTCGTAACCTTTGTCTTGCAAAGCGTAGGCGCGGATCTTATTCAACAGACCGATATTACGGCCTTCCTGGCGGTGATATAACAGCACGCCGCGTCCTTCTTCAGCGATAGCGGTGAGCGCCGCTTCCAGCTGAAAACCACAGTCGCAGCGCAGGCTGAACAGCGCATCACCGGTTAGACACTCAGAGTGAACGCGCGCCAGCACTGGATTGTGGTCGCTAACATCACCGTAAACCAGCGCGACATGATCCTGGCCAGTTGCCAGTTCTTCAAAACCAACCATCAGGAAATCTCCCCATGGCGTGGGCAGTTTGGCTTCTGCTACCCGTTTAAGCTGCATGTGACTCTCCAGAACCTTCAGAGGATGCGCTATCATCATGATAACGCACGGGCCCGACTGACCCGACAAAACTGACAATATTGTGCCACAACCTTCACCCGGGCCGTTAATCAGTCAGAGTTATTGTAGTGATAAAGCACAATTATCTAAGCCGCAACGTGTATGTTATTCTTTTTTCAGCTAAAGTTATGCCAGCCTCGCGAATACCCGCGGATCTAAAAGGAAACGGATGTTAAAAATTGCGCAGCGCACCACCCTGGGAATGCTTTTGTTAATAATTATGCCCGTTGTTGTCTGGTTCTCTGGCTGGCAATGGCAGCCAGGTGAGAGTAGCGCGTTTTTACGGGTGCTGTTCTGGATGACAGAAACCGTCACCAGCCCCTGGGGTATATTGACCAGCGTTATCCTCAGCGCCTGGGTTTTATGGTGCTTACGCTTCCGGCTTAAACCCGCCATATTACTGATTATCTTCATGAACGGCGCTATTCTTACTGGCCAGTACACCAAATCTTTCATTAAAGAGCAGGTGCAGGAACCCCGTCCCTATGTGGTTTGGCTGGAGAAGAGTTACGGTATTGATGAAGGGGCGTTTTATCAGCAAAACCGTCAGGGGCGCAGTCAGTTGGTGTCGACTTTAGTGGCTAACGACACTCAGTTGCCGCAATGGCTAAAAAAACACTGGGCGTTTGAAACCGGCTTTGCCTTTCCTTCCGGACATACCATGTTTGCTGCCAGTTGGGCGCTGCTGGTGATTGGCTTACTCTGGCCAAGGCGCCACATCGTGACCGTGGTCGTGCTGTTTTCCTGGGCTACCCTGGTCATGGGCAGTCGTTTACTGCTGGGTATGCATTGGCCGCGCGATTTGGTGGTGGCCACCCTGATTTCCTGGCTGCTGGTTACGGTTGCCACATGGCTGGCGCAGCGTTTTTGTGGCCCGCTTACGGTGCCGCGCGAAGAGCAGCAGGAGATTGAGCAGCGTGATGATGGATTGTAATTTCTGCGCGCGCCCCCATATGATTGATTGCGCTTACGGAAAATGCGCTAAGTGATGTGCTGATAAGCAGCATCGACGGCACTTTTTTGGCATACTTCTACTGGATAACCTCACGACAGGACGCATTGTGAAATATTTGCTGATTTTTCTCGTGGTTTTGGTCATTTTTATCATCTCCGTCACGCTTGGAGCGCATAACGACCAAATCGTCACTTTTAACTATCTGCTGGCGCAGGGTGAATTCCGCATCTCCACATTGCTGGCGAGCCTGTTTGGTGCCGGATTCCTGCTTGGATGGGCAATTTGCGGTCTTTTCTGGTTGCGGATACGTGTTTCTCTCGCTCACGCGCAGCGCAAGCTGAAACGCATGCAGGCGCAGAACGAACAATCAACGGCTGTGACAAATTCTTCTACTGCTGGTCGTCGGGATTAAGTTTCGATGCTTGAATTGCTGTTTTTGCTTCTCCCTGTTGCTGCGGCGTATGGCTGGTATATGGGCCGTCGCAGTGCACATCAGGATAAGCAACAGGAAGCCAATCGTCTGTCACGTGAGTACGTTGCCGGCGTAAACTTCCTGCTTTCCAATCAACAGGACAAAGCTGTCGATCTCTTTCTGGATATGCTGAAGGAGGACAGCGGCACAGTTGAAGCTCACCTGACGCTCGGCAATCTGTTCCGTTCACGCGGCGAAGTTGATCGCGCCATTCGCATCCACCAATCCCTGATGGAAAGCGCTTCCCTGAGCTATGAACAGCGCCTGTTGGCTATCCAGCAACTGGGACGCGATTACATGGCCGCCGGGTTTTACGATCGCGCCGAGGACATGTTTAGCCAGCTTATTGATGAAACCGACTTCCGTATCGGTGCGCTGCAACAGCTGATACAGATTCATCAGGCAACCAGTGACTGGCAGAAAGCCATCGAAGTGGCGGAAAGATTGGTCAAGCTCGGCAAAGAGAAGCACAAGGGCGAAATTGCCCATTTCTACTGCGAGCTTGCGCTTCAGGCGTTGAGCAGTGACGATCTTGATCGCGCCATGAGCTTACTGAAAAAGGGTGAATCGGCCGATCACCAAAGCGCGCGCGTTTCCATTATGATGGGCCGCATCTTTATGGAGCAGGGCGAATACGCTAAAGCAACGGCCCGCCTGCAGCGCGTACTGGATCAAGATAAAGAGCTGGTGAGCGAAACCTTATCGATGCTCGAAACCTGCTATCAGCGACTGAATCAGCCTGAAGATTGGGCGCAATTTTTACAACGCTGCGTTGAGGAGAATACCGGCGCGGCCGCTGAACTTTACCTCTCTGATATCCTCGAACAGCAGCAGGGGCCTGAAGCGGCGCAGTTATACATTAATCGCCAGTTACAGCGCCATCCGACCATGCGCGTGTTCCATCGCTTGATGGATTTCCACCTGCATGAAGCAGAAGACGGTCGTGCCAAAGAGAGCCTGATGGTGCTGCGCGATATGGTGGGCGAACAGATTCGCACCAAACCACGCTACCGCTGCCAAAAGTGTGGATTTACCGCGCATGCGCTTTATTGGCATTGCCCATCCTGTCGCGCATGGTCTTCTGTGAAACCAATCCGCGGACTTGACGGCCAGTAACGGCCGTTTTTTTATTATAACCGCACGATAGTTACAACATGCTATAACCTTGAATTCTCAAATCGAGCCGTGGCACTGTGCAGCCTTCGGTCAATCATCGGTTTAAAGCGCGCTGTAAGATTGTCGGGAAGGGCATGCACGGGTAGAATGCTTGCCGTTTGTCCATTGCGCCTGCGGGTGCCTGCCTCTGAGGAAACGTTATGCCTGTAACCACTTCACCGATTCTGGTGGCACTCGACTATCATAATCTCGACAGCGCACTGCAGTTTGTGGACCGCATTGACCCGAGCCAGTGCCGCCTGAAAGTCGGTAAAGAGATGTTCACGCTGTTTGGCCCGTCGCTGGTGAAAACGTTACAGTCGCGTGGGTTTGACGTTTTCCTCGACCTGAAGTTTCATGACATCCCAAATACCACTGCGCACGCGGTAGCTGCTGCAGCTGACCTCGGAGTGTGGATGGTCAATGTCCACGCCAGTGGCGGGGCGCGGATGATGAACGCGGCACGTGAAGCGCTGCTGCCTTTTGGCAAAGATGCACCATTGTTGATTGCGGTAACCGTATTAACCAGCATGGATGAAGACGATCTCAAAGGCCTCGGCATTACGCTTTCACCCGCTCAGCAGGCGGAACGTCTGGCTCGCCTGACGCGCGACTGTGGTCTGGACGGTGTGGTGTGTTCAGCGCAGGAAGCTGCTCACTTTAAGCAGGTAATCGGTCAGGATTTCGCACTGGTGACACCGGGTATTCGTCCGGCTGGAAGTGATGCCGGCGATCAGCGCCGAATCATGACACCGCAACAAGCAAAATTGGCTGGCGTGGATTACATGGTGATTGGGCGTCCGATCACCCAATCCAATGATCCGGCTGCAACGCTGCACACTATCCTGCAAAGTTTACAGGAGGCCTAATGGCTCAGGACAACCGACTGGTTTACTCCACTGAAACTGGCCGAATCGCACAGGAAGAAGAAAAAGCGCCGCGCCCGCAAGGGGACGGCATAGTGCGCATCCAGCGCCAGACCAGCGGCCGCAAAGGCAAGGGCGTCTGCCTGATTACCGGTATTGATCTGGATGATGATGCGCTCACTAAACTGGCGGCTGAACTGAAGAAGAAGTGTGGCTGCGGTGGGTCACTCAAAGAAGGCGTCATCGAGATTCAAGGCGATAAACGTGATCTCTTGAAAGCACTACTTGAAGCCAAAGGTATGAAGGTTAAATTAGCCGGCGGTTAATAAAAACGGGCCGCACACTGTGCGGCCCGTGATGCTGTAGATGAGCTGCGTAGCCTGAATCTTTATCGTTATTTAGAAACCTGATGGCCGATAATACCGCCAACGGCTGCACCACCCACTGTACCCAGTGCACTTCCGTTAGTCAGGACAGAACCACCGATTGCACCCGCACCCGCCCCGATGGCGGTATTACGGTCGCGTTTTGACCAGTTCGAACAACCACTCAAGGCAACAACCAGGGTGGCAGCTAATACCGCAACGGTCATACGTTTCATTGTTGTCGTCATCTCTTTCTCCTTGATTGTATGTACAGAGGCAACCTTGTAAGTATAGATGTTGCGCAACGAAGTACGTCATCCCTGCGTGTCATTCATTGTTCACTTTGATGCCCGCGTACAGCGCTTTAATGGGCGAATTAACCGGTGGAAACCGTACCGCTCCTGACTTTAGCCAGCTGAAGCAAAGCTAAATTCCTCCAGGATAGAAAATTCTTAATTCACGCCACACTTCTCCGGTCTCAGCGACTTTCCGCTGCTTTTACAGCGATTCGATCCATAACGTTTTCTCTGCTTGTTCAGCACAATTCAGCTATCACAGTTCGCAGGAGAAATAATCATGCTGGAATTGCTCAAGCAGCAGGTGCTGGAAGCCAACCTTGACTTACCGCGCTATAACCTGGTCACTTTCACCTGGGGCAACGTCAGCGCCATTGACCTCGACCATGGTCTGCTGGTGATCAAACCTTCGGGCGTGAAATACGAGAATATGCAGCGCGACGATATGGTGGTGGTGGAGTTAGCCAGCGGCAAAGTGGTGGAAGGGGCGCTACGTCCGTCATCCGATACGGCCACCCATCGCGCGCTGTATCTTGCCTGGCCGGAGATTGGTGGCATCGTACATACCCATTCACGCCACGCCACAATCTGGGCGCAGGCCGGACGCGACATTTTGGCTCTGGGTACAACACATGCGGATGATTTCTACGGCACCATTCCCTGTACGCGTGCGATGAAGCGTGAAGAGATACAGCAAGAGTATGAATGGAACACCGGGCAGGTGATTATCGAAAGCTTTGCGCAACGCCGCATTAAACCCGCCGACATTCCTGCTGCGCTGGTCAACTCGCACGGCCCCTTTGCCTGGGGTAAAGACGCGGATGCAGCTGTGCACAGTGCGGTGGTGCTGGAAGAAGTGGCTTACATGGCACTTCACACGGAACAACTGCGCAGCGAATTGCCTCCAATTTCGCAGAATTTACTCGATCTGCATTATCTGCGTAAGCATGGCAAGAATGCATGGTACGGGCAGAATTGAACATTGAAACTTCATTGAGGCGCCTGAGGGCGCCTTAATTTTTTGCTATTTAGCGCTGGTATGGCGAAGCATATCATAAAAAAGAAATGCCAAATCTATAAAAATAAAACGCTGTTTCATTAATATCGATTCGATCACTTTTTTCCTGACTGCCAGTGGTTATCTTGCCTGCCATGCCATCCGGCGAACGATAACGCACCTCCTTCTGGCTCAGTAAAGGTGACACAACTATGCATATCAAACGTGCAATCGATAAGATTCCAGGCGGTATGATGTTAATCCCGCTGTTTTTGGGCGCGCTTTGCCACACGTTTTCACCCGGCGCAGGAAAATATTTTGGCTCTTTTACTAACGGCCTGATGACGGGCACTGTGCCGATTCTGGCGGTATGGTTCTTCTGTATGGGGGCATCGATCAAACTCAGCGCAACCGGAACCGTGCTGCGTAAATCCGGCACCCTGGTATTAACTAAAATCGCCGTTGCCTGGGTCGTGGCTGCCGTGGCATCCCGCATGATGCCGGAAAATGGCGTAGAAGTCGGTATGTTTGCCGGTTTATCCACGCTAGCATTGGTTGCTGCGATGGACATGACCAATGGCGGCCTTTATGCCTCCATCATGCAGCAATACGGTTCAAAAGAAGAAGCAGGCGCGTTTGTGCTGATGTCGCTGGAATCGGGTCCGCTGATGACCATGGTGATCCTGGGGACCGCTGGCATTGCTTCGTTTGAGCCACACGTGTTTGTTGGCGCGGTGTTGCCCTTTATTGTCGGTTTCGCGCTTGGCAATCTTGACCCGGAATTACGCGAATTCTTTGGCAAAGCCGTACATACCTTAATCCCGTTCTTTGCCTTCGCTTTGGGTAACACCATCGATTTGGCCGTAATCGCACAAACCGGTTTATTGGGCGTATTGCTCGGTGTTGCCGTCATCATCATCACCGGTATCCCACTCATTATTGCCGACCGATTAATGGGTGGTGGTGATGGCACGGCTGGGATCGCAGCATCCAGCACCGCAGGCGCGGCAGTGGCGACGCCGGTGCTGATTGCCGAGATGCTGCCACAGTTTAAACCGGTCGCTCCCGCAGCCACCGCACTGGTGGCGACATCCGTTATTGTGACTTCTGTATTAGTACCGATTATCACCGCCGTATATTCAAAACGCGTTAAGCGTTCTCATGTGGCGGTAGGACAGCGCGCTGCCATCAAGTAAGCCTGCTTATCTTTCCCCGACCCCATGGTCGGGGATATCTCTGGATTTTACTTTATAAATCAATCTCTCATTTGGTCTGGCCTCACTCTGGATTACGCTGATGTTGCGTTTAACGCATCACATAACTAGAGGATGAGACTATGACAGTAATTAACCAACCAACTTGCAGATTGTTTACCGAAGTCGGACAAACCACCCAGCTGGCGGCCTACTATGAAGAGGGTCGACACACCATGTGGATGATGCTGCGTGCCCAACCGCGCCCCAGTTTCAACCACGAATTAATCGAGGAGATCATGAATCTGAGCTATGCCGCTCAGCGTTCGGGTTTGCCGATTGATTTTTGGGTGACGGGTTCGCTGGTGCCGCAGATGTTCAACGCCGGTGGCGATTTGCGTTTCTTTGTAGAGTGCATTCGTAACAACCGTCGTGAAGCGCTGCGGGCCTATGCGCGTGCCTGCGTGGATTGCATCCATTCGGCAGCGCGGGGTTTTGATACCGGAGCGGTGACGCTGGCGATGATTGAAGGGAGTGCATTGGGTGGTGGCTTTGAAGCCGCGCTGGCCCATCACTTCATTCTGGCGCAGAACTCTGCACGGATGGGGTTCCCGGAGATCGCGTTCAATCTGTTCCCTGGCATGGGCGGCTATTCACTGGTGGCACGGCGTTCCGGCATGAAGCTGGCCGAAGAGCTGATCTGTGAAGGGGAATCGCATAGCGCAGAGTGGTATGAGACGCGCGGTCTGGTAGATAAAGTCTTCCAGCCAGGCGATGCTTATCGTACCACGCGTACCTTTATCGATACGCTACGTCCGAAGCTGAATGGTGTGCGTGCCATGTTGAAAGCGCGCCAGCGCGTACTGCAACTCTCGCGAGCCGAGCTGATGGATATTACGGAAGATTGGGTGGATTACGCCTTTACACTGGAGCCTAAAGACATTGCTTACATGGAACGACTGGTGCAACTACAGAACCGTCATAGCGCATCCCTGCGCAAAGCCGGATAATCGAGATCAGCTTTAAACGCGGGCAGGATGCTTAGCCAGCCAATGCCCGAGCTGTTCTGCGGGCATTGGTTTTGCATAAAGATAACCCTGACGCCCATCGACACCGTTGGTCATCACAAACTTCTCCTCAGCTTTGGTTTCAATCCCTTCCGCAATGACTTGCAGATCGAGGGTTTTGGCCACGGCGACAATGGCACGGACCAAAGATTGCGCCACCGGTTGTTTGTTGATGTTACGTACGAAACTTTGATCCAGTTTGATTGCATCAATGGGCACGCGAGCTAACTGGGAAAGCGAGGAATAACCTGTACCAAAGTCATCAAGATGAACCTGAGCGCCCAGTTCCTGGAACTGCTTCATCAGCGTGAGTGCACCGGCTTCGTTCTCAATCAGGCAGCTTTCGGTGAGCTCGATATCAATGGGACAATCCGTGAGTCCGGCTTCGCTCAGCGCCTGCTTTAAATCGGTGTAAATACTTTGGTCAATCAATTGTTTAGCCGAAACATTAACGGCAACGCGCAGGTAAATTCCCTCGCTGCGCCACTGAATAATTTGTTGCAGAACGTTCAGCATCACCCAGCGGCCGAGCGGCACGATGAGGCCCGATTCTTCAGCATACGAGATAAAGTCGCCAGGCGGCACCAGACCGCGCTCGACGGAATTCCAGCGCACCAATGCTTCTGCGCTGCGCACTTCGCCGTCACGATCTAATTTGGGCTGGTAGTACACCACCAGATGCTCCAGTTCCAGTGCTTTACGCAGGTTAGTATCAAGCCAGAGATATTCGAAAACACGCTGATTCATCTCGTTAGCGAACACGCAGAATTTACCGCGCCCATTCTCTTTAGCGTGATACATCGCGGTATCGGCGTTGCGGATCAGACTTTCCCGATCCTCGCCGTGCAGCGGGGCCAGGGCGATACCAATCGAGCAGCCGCTGTAGACTTCGATCAAACCGACGCGGAAGGGTTGACGCAGGCGCTCAAGAATACGTGATGCCATGGCTTCCAGCGCAGCCTGGCTGGTATGTTCTGCCAGTACCACGAACTCATCACCACCAAGACGGGCCAGCGTCTGATCTTTGCCCAGACAGCTGAGAATGGCGAGGGAGACCGCTTGCAGCAGTTGGTCGCCAAACATATGGCCGTAGGCGTCGTTCACCTTCTTAAAATTGTCCAGATCGAGATAAACCACGCCAGTTTGACTGCCATTGGCTAATTCCAGTGCCAGACTAATCTGTTGATGGATGGCATTGCGGTTCGGTAAACCGGTCACCGTATCGGTATTGGCGAGGACGCGTAAGCGTTCCTGAGCACGTCGCTCTTCTGTGATGTCGGTTCCAGAACAGATGAGGAAAATTTCATTTTTCCCACTACCACTGTGCACAAACTTATTACGAAACAGAAACAGTCGCTGGCCTTTTTTGGTTTTGATCCAGCGTTCCACTTCATAAGAATTGCCATCGCGGAAGAAACCCGAAATGTTGCGTCGCGAAGCCTGCGCTTCCTGCTTGGTCATGAACAGTTGAAACACGTTGCGGCCGATCACTTCCTGCTCTTTCAGACCCGTGTACTCTTCACTTAAGCGATTGAATCGCTGAATATTCCCGCGTTGGTCGAGGATCACAATCACCGAGTTTGCTTCGGAAACCACTTGTTCAGCAAAAGACAATCCGAGTGTTAAATCACGCGCCACGGAGGAGGTATCACCCCAGGCGGAAGAGGTACCCGCCCATGTTGATTGGTTGACCTTGCGGCCGACAAAGTGCATAGGCACCGGCGCACCGCGCAGGGAGAGGGTCAGATTGATACTGGAGGTGATCACCGTCATCGCACGCAGCAAACTGGCCTGCGCGGGGGTTAATGGAACCGCCAAATTGGTATTGGCATTCTCATCTTCGGCAAAATGCAAAGCATCGCTATCTGAAGTTAAACGCCAATGAGGGCTGGTTGTGCCAAACAGGGTGTATAGCAACGTTTGCCCTTGTTCATCGGTCATGGAAACTTCCTCCGGGGAAATGCTGAGCAGGCGGTATCTCATTATTTTAGCAACAGTATTCAACCTCCTGCGTTAGCACAAGATGCAAACCAAATATATTTTTGTTTTCACTAAAGAATGGCACGAAAAAGCCCCGAAAATCGGGGCTTAAAAATGTCAGCAAGGACACTTGCCGAGCTTGCCTGCCTGGCTGGGAAAACGGGCCTCAAGGCAGTAGCGATGAAAGGCTCGCTCATCCATTGGCGTTTGCCCAGGATGGTGCTCACGCATATGCTTCAGATAAGTTTGATAGTCGTGAACGCCAACCATTAAGCGAAAACTTTGCTTCAATCCCTGCCATATTTGTTGCCAGCGATTAAGAGTTTGCCCGGTGGCCTGGGGTGCGATCGGTAAGCAATGCTGAATGTGCCAGACACCAATCGGTTTTTTCCAGCGATGAATGGACTCAGACATTCCGCACCTCCTTACGCAGGGAGACTTCGGACTCATGGGTGGTAGGTACCTGACTGCCCAGGGCACGGCGAATAACAAAGAACGCTGCAATCAACATGGTGACGGCCACCAGCATAAAGAAGCCACACAGGGCCGCGTTAATTTGGTTGCTAAATACGATAGTTTGCATGTCCTCCACGGTTTTCGCCGGAGCGATAATCACCCCCTCATCAATTCCTTTACGGAACTTGTTGGCTTGCGCAAGGAAGCCAATGGAGGGCTTCTCGTGGAAAATCTTCTGCCAACCGGCGGTCATGGAGGTCACAAACAGCCAGGCGGTCGGTAAAATCGTCACCCACGCGTAACGCTGTTTCTTCATTTTGAACAGCACCACGGTGCCGAGAATCAACGCCATTGAGGCCAGCATCTGGTTGCCAATGCCAAACAGCGGCCAAAGGGTATTGATGCCGCCCAGCGGATCGACGACACCCTGGTAGACAAAGAAGCCCCATCCGGCTACGGCCACCGTGGTGCCCGCCATATTGCCCAGCCAGGAACGGTTGTTGGCCATGGAAGGCACAACTGTACCCACCAAATCCTGCACCATAAAGCGACAGGCGCGGGTACCGGCATCGACCGCCGTCAGGATAAACAGCGCTTCAAACAGGATGGCGAAGTGATACCAGAACGCCATCATCTCCCGGCTGTTAAATACCTCGGTGATGATGTGCGCCATCCCCACGGCAAAGGTCGGTGCGCCTCCGGCTCGGGAAAGCACGGTACTTTCACCCACATCGCGCGCAATGCCACTCAACATTTCTGGCGTGACGACAAAGCCCCAGCCGTTAATCACCTGTGAGGCACTTTCTACCGTCGTGCCAATCAGCGCGGCAGGGGCGTTCATGGCAAAATAGACGCCCGGATCGAGCACCGAGGCACAGATCAGCGCCATGATCGCCACAAAGGATTCCATCAGCATCGCGCCATAGCCGATGAATCGGATATGACTTTCACGCTCCACCAGTTTTGGCGTGGTGCCACTGGAGACCAGCGCATGGAAACCGGAGATGGCGCCACAGGCGATAGTGATAAACAGGAACGGGAACAGCGCACCCGAGAACACCGGACCGCTACCGTCGATAAATTTGGTCACTGCCGGCATCTTTAGTTCCGGCATCGCAAACACAATGCCAATTGCCAGACCAATGATGACGCCGATTTTCAGGAAAGTTGACAGGTAATCACGCGGAGCCAACAGCAGCCACACCGGCAGCGAAGAGGCGACAAAGCCATAGATCACCAGCACCCAGGTCAGTTCGGTGCCTTTCAGTGTGAACAGCGGTCCCCAATAGGGGTCGGCAGCCACATCGCCACCGTAAATGATCGCCGCCATCATCAGCACAAAGCCGATAATCGACACTTCAGCGATCTTGCCGGGGCGCAGATAGCGCATATATACGCCCATAAACAGCGCGATTGGAATGGTAGCAGCAATCGTGAACAGCCCCCACGGACTGTTGGCTAATGCTTTCACCACCACCAGCGCCAGCGCTGACAGAATGATGATCATCACGCCGAGCGCACCGAGCATGGTGACCACGCCCGCAAACGAACCCAGCTCCTGACGTGCCATTTCACCCAACGAGCGACCATCACGACGGGTAGAGATGAACAGGATCAAGAAATCCTGCACCGCACCAGCCAACATCACGCCAACCAAAATCCAGATGGTGCCGGGCAGGAAGCCCATCTGCGCCGCGAGGATCGGCCCAACTAAAGGACCAGCACCAGCAATCGCCGCAAAGTGGTGGCCAAACAGCACCCATTTGTTAGTGGGCACATAATCGAGACCATCATTCAGCCGCTCGGCAGGCGTGCGGCGACGATCATCCAGTTCGAAAATACGTTCAGCGATAAACAGGCTGTAGAAGCGATACGCAATGCTGTAGCAGGCAACGGACGCAATAACCAGCCAGACGGCGTTGACGTGTTCGCCACGGCTGAGCGCCAGCATGGCAAACGCACCCGCACCAATTAACGCCACCGCTAACCAGATCAATCCGGTTTTGACGTTGTTCATGAGTTAACTCCTTGTAGAGACCGGGAAAATAGGCGATCGGATACAACAAGTTAAAAGTAATGTAATGAATTGTTAACGACAGGGAATCGAATCAGAAGTGTGAAGCGGAAGGCAAATTTAACATCAGATAAAACTTAGAGGGAAAAATGCGGGATAACGGCTGTTATCCCGCAGATATTCATGCTCAGGCAGCCGGGCGCGCCACCACGCTACGGGTTTCCATACGCACTTCGGCGATGGTCACGTCGATAATGTCGGTCACACGGTAGGCCACTTCACCCTTGATCTGCACGGTGCCGCTCTCTTGTGAGCACACCAGTTCATCACGCACCGCATGGATGAATGGGGCAGGGATAAAGGCAACCGCACCGTTCTCCAGCAGACGCACACGCATACCGCCACGAGATACGTCGATGATCTCGGCGCTGAACTTGCGGTCAGTACCGGCAGACGGCGCGAGGAAGCGCGCATACAGCCAGTCACCCACATCACGCTCGGCCATGCGGTTCAGGCGACGACGCTCACTCATAATGGTGGTGAACTCGTCTTTTGGACGCGCAATGCTGTCGCCACGCACAATGGCTTTCAGCAGGCGATGGTTGATCATATCGCCGAATTTACGAATCGGTGATGTCCAGGTTGCATAGGCTTCGAGACCCAGGCCAAAGTGCGGACCCGGTTCGGTGCCGACTTCAGCGAAGCTCTGGAAGCGACGAATACGGCTATCGAGGTACTGGGTTGGCTGGGCATCCAGCTCACGACGCAGCTGGCGGAAACCTTCCAGCGTGGTGATCGCCTGTGGATCCACGGTGATACCGTGACCGGCCAGCACGCCAGCAGCTTGCTCCGCATTGGCCAGATCGAAGCCGGTGTGCAGGTTATAGATACCGAAGCCCAGCTTCTCCTGCAGCACTTTAGCCGCGCAGACGTTAGCCAGAATCATCGATTCTTCAACGATGCGGTTGGCGATGCGACGTGGCTCAGAAATGATATCCAGCACTTCGCCTTTTTCACCCAGCACAAAGCGGTAATCAGGGCGATCTTTGAACACCAGCGCGTGAGTTTGACGCCACTCGCTGCGCGCCAGACACACACGATGCAACAAGCGAATCTGCCCGGCGATCGCCTCATTCTCTGGCTGCCAGCTACCGGCGTTTTCCAGCCAGTCTGACACTTCGTCATAGACCAGTTTGGCTTTGGATTCGATCCAGGCCGCAAAGAAATGCACTTCACCCGTTACGCTGCCGTCTGCCGTGAGCGTCACGCGACAGGCCAGCGCTGGACGACGCACATTTGGGCGCAGCGAACAGATGTCATCAGACAGTTCGCGCGGCAGCATAGGGATGTTGAAGCCAGGTAAATAGTTGGTGAAGGCGCGCTTTGAAGCCAGCTTATCCAGCTCGCTGCCTTCCGCTACGTAAGCGGTCGGATCGGCAATCGCGATGGTCAGCTGCAGATTGCCGTCAGCCTGCTCTTCAACATACAGCGCATCATCCATATCTTCGGTGCTGGCGCTATCGATGGTGACGAAGTTGAGCTCGGTAAGGTCTTCGCGCTGCAAGTGCTCATCCAGCATTTCGCCGAAGCCAACTTTCGGGGCTTCGCGCTCCAGATTATGGCGCGACAGGGTGACCCACCACGGCGCAAGATGATCGTCCGCAGTGACAATGAATTCGGTCAGTTCAGCATAGAATCCGCGATCGCCTTTCAGCGGATGGCGGCGCATTTCAGCCACGGCCCAGTCGCCATTCTGAAAATCATGGGTGACGTCGCGGGCAGCGCGGCACTGGATCGCCTCTTTCAGCAGCGGATGGTCAGGCACAATCGACAAACGATCGTCCTTCTTCTGCACGCGGCCCACAAAGCGGGTCAGGAACGGCTCAATCAGGGTTTCCGGCTCGGCGCTCTCGCGATCTTTATCAGTGTGGATCACCGCAGAAATACGGTCACCGTGCATCACTTTTTTCATCTGCGGAGGGGGAATGAAGTAGCTTTTTTGGGCATCGACTTCGAGGAAGCCAAAGCCTTTTTCCGTGCCTTTCACAACACCTTCGGCGCGCGGAGTTTGCGCGTGAAGCTTCTCTTTCAGCTGCGCGAGCAGCGGGTTATCCTGGAACATAATGTATTTAGTTTCGTGGCCTAAGAGCGGTGGACAGTTTTACGCGAATCAGGGGCGCGCGGCAAGGCCAAAACAGGCTAAAAAGCCGCATTACGCGGCTTTTTACCTTCTGATAACGCTGACGACTCAGGCGATACGTTGGGTCGGTACAGCGGCGGTTAACGCCAGTTTTACCGGCACCGATTTCGAGGTCGGCGTCCCGCTGCCGTCACCATAGCTGGAGAGCGGCACCAGCGGGTTGGTTTCCGGATAATAGGCCGCGAGGTTACCGCGCGGAATGTTATACGGCACCAGCTTAAAGCCACTCACACGGCGCGTCAGGCCATCATTCCATAGCGTTTCGATATCCACCAACTGGCCTTCGCTGAAGCCGAGTGATGCCATGTCATCCGGGTGGATAAACACCACTTCACGCTGACCATACACGCCGCGGTAGCGGTCATCGAGGCCGTAAATGGTGGTGTTGTACTGGTCATGCGATCGCAGGGTTTGCAACGTGAACTGCACCTCCACTTCGCTGCCCAGCTGTGGGAACAGCGAGGTTGGCAAGGCTGCCGCGCTGAACTCCGCCCGTTTGCTTGGTGTATTAAAACGCAACTCCGCTGCGGCGCTACCCAGGTAGAATCCACCCGGAATATCACACTTGTTATTGAAGTCAGCAAAGCCAAGAATGGTGGCGCCAATGTGATCGCGGATCACGTTGTAATCATCAGCCATGCCCAGCCAGTCAATCTTGTCACTGCCCAGCGTGGCGTGTGCAATACCGGCCACAATCGCGGTTTCGGAGCGCTGGGTGTCTGCCAGAGGAATGCCCACACCTTCTGAGGCGTGCACCATGCTGAAAGAGTCTTCAACAGTGATGAACTGGTTACCGCTGGCCTGACGATCGCGCTCAGTACGGCCGAGCGTCGGCAGAATCAAACCTTCGTGGCCCGGCACCAGATGGCTGCGATTGAGTTTGGTGCTGATATGCACGGTCAGACCGCAATGCTGTAGCGCTTCCTCCGTCACCGGGGAATCGGGTGCGGCAGCCGCAAGGTTGCCGCCCAGGGCGATCAGCACTTTCACTTCATCACGCAGCATCGCGCCCAGCGCTTCAACGGTGTTATGACCGTGTTCACGCGGCGGTTCGAAGCCGAAATGCGCGCCCAATGCATCAAGGAACGGCTTATTGGGTTTCTCATCGATCCCCATGGTGCGGTTCCCCTGCACGTTACTGTGTCCGCGCACCGGACACAGGCCAGCGCCTTTTTTACCCAGCTGTCCAAACAGCAGTTGCAGGTTGGTTATCTCACGCACTGTATCAACGGAGTGTTTATGCTGAGTCACGCCCATCGCCCAGGTAATAATGACACGCTCAGCGCTCTGGTAGATCGCGGCCGCTTCCCGAATCTGCGCTTCGCTCAGGCCGGATTGACGCACGATATCGTCCCAGCGCGTGTTATCCACGGCAGCCAGATAGCTCTCAATGCCATGGGTGTTGGCGTCGATAAATTCTTGATCGAAGATGCCCGGTTCACCCGCAGCTAAACGCTCGCGTTGCACTTCCAGCAGAGTTTTCACCATGCCGCGAATCGCTGCCATATCGCCGCCGAGATTGGGCTGATAATAGGCAGAACTAATGGTTCCCGCCATGGAGGTGACGACTTCCAGTGGTTTCTGCGGGTCGGCAAAACGTTCTAACCCACGCTCGCGCAGTGTGTTGAACGTCACAATTTTCGCACCGTGATCGGCTGCGTGGCGCAGGCTGTGCAGCATACGTGGATGGTTAGTGCCCGGATTTTGACCGATAACGAAAATTGCATTGGCGTGGTCAAAATCATCGAGACGAATGGTGCCTTTCCCAACGCCGATGCTGCGCTTCAAGCCGGTGCCGCTGGCTTCGTGGCACATGTTGGAACAGTCAGGGAAGTTATTGGTGCCCATCACGCGGCCGAACAGCTGATAGAGCCATGAGGCTTCGTTACTGGCGCGACCGGAAGTGTAAAGCTCCATCTGGTCGGGATGGTCCATCGCCTTGAGGTGACGGGCGATCATCGCTAACGCATCATCCCAGCTGATCGGTTCATAGTGATCGGTGGCACTGTTATAGCGCATCGGATGCGTCAGGCGTCCCTGATACTCAAGGAAATAGTCGCTCTGTTGATACAGTGTGCTTACGCTGTGTTGAGCGAAAAACTCGGGCTCCACCACACGGCGGGTCGCTTCCCAGGTCACGGCTTTCGCGCCGTTCTCACAGAAGCTGAAGGTGCTCTTGTTGTCATCACCCCATGCACAACCTGGGCAGTCAAAGCCACGCGCTTTGTTCATGCGCATCAAATTGCGCATGTTTTTCAGCGCAGCTTTACTATCAAGGACGAAACGGGTGGTTGCTTCCAAAGAGCCCCAGCCGCCAGCAGCGGCACGATAAGGCTGAATTTTACGTTTAAATTTCATAGTCGTTGCAGGCTTAATGTTTATGAATTGTTATCAGAATATGACTTCTGTTGTGGGAAAGTGTGCGACTGACAGCAAAAGTTGTCTAATTGATTGGTTTAATGGTGCGATAGGCGGCGTTTATCGCGTTCAAGTCGGCAGAAGCGTGATGCAGTTCAAACTTTACCCGCTGGCAGGACCGGGCTGCGACGTGAGAATCCAATAACTGGCTAATAATTGCTCTTTCAATTGATGAAAGGGCGCGCACCATGAAGAATCTTGCCAGCCAAATTCATGCCTTCGGTAAAGCATTAATGATGCCGATCTCCGTTATTGCCGCTGCCGGTATCTTTCTCGGTCTGGCTGCCGCGATGCAGAACCCCGCCGTCACCGGTGATGCCTTTGCCAATCTACAGGTGCCACAGCTGATTATTGGCTTTATCCGCAAAGTGGCGGCGGCTTTATTTGCCAATCTGCCCGTGTTCTTCGCCGTTGCCAGTGCGATTGGTTTGGCTAAAGCAGAAAAGCCCACTGCCGCTTTTGCCGCTGTCATTGGTTACATCGCCATGAACGTGGGTATTAACGCCACGCTGGCCGCGAAAGGACTGACCGCACTCACCACTACCCCTGCCGCCTTGCAGCAAGCGGGTATGGATCAAACTACCGCCATGATGACCTCGGCGGAGTACATCCAGATGTTGGGGATCTTTACCTACAACATGAGTGTGCTCGGCGGCGTGATTGCTGGGCTGATTACCGTGGTACTGCACAACCGTTTCTACACTCAGCAGCTGCCTACTGCGATCAGCTTCTTCGGTGGGCGGCGCCTGGTGCCCATCGTGACCGTCGTCGTGTTGCCCTTGATTGGCGTGCTACTGGCGCTAATCTGGCCCACCATGGGTCAGGGGATTGCGTGGGTGGGGCAGATGATTGGCAAAAGCGGGCAGTATGGTGCGTTTTTATTGGGCACCGGGGAACGCCTGCTGATCCCGACGGGTTTGCATCATATCCTCAATGAGACGGTGCGCTTTACGCCCATCGGCGGTATGGCGACGGTGGATGGACAAACCATTGTGGGCGCATTGAACATCTTCAACACCTCCTTGACCCATCCCGGCGCGATTCCTGATGAGACGGTGCGCAGCGCCACGCAGTTTCTTGCTCAGGGTAAAATCCCGGTGATGATGTTCGGCTTGCCTGCTGCTGCACTGGCGATCTACCACACCGCGCGCCCGGAGCATAAACAGCGCGTGAAAGCGCTGGTGCTGGCGGGAGCACTGACCTCATTTACGACTGGCATCACCGAACCGCTGGAGTTCTGTTTTATCTTTGTGTCACCGGTGCTCTACATCCTGCATGCGCTATTAACCGGCCTGTCATTTATGCTGATGTCGATGTTGCATTTGATGATTGGCAACGTGCAGGGCGGCGCCATCGATCTGGTGGTGTTCGGTATTCTCGGCGGCAGTAAAACCCAATGGTGGTGGACGGTAGCGCTGGGGGTGATTTATGCGCCGATCTACTATTACGGCTTCCGTTTTGTCATAACGCGCATGCAAGTGGAAACGCCGGGGCGTGAATCGGATGAGGAGCCGCAAACCGCGCAGGTGACAGCGGATGAACGCACTCAGGTGATCATCAGCGGGTTGGGCGGCGAGGCCAATATAGAGGACGTCGATTGCTGTTTCACCCGCCTGCGGGTGCGCGTCAAAGAGATGAATGAAGTGGTCGATCAAACGTTGCTGACCACTGGCGCCAACGGTGTTAACCGGGTCAGCGATCACGATGTGCAGGTCATTTACGGTCCGCAGGTGGAGAAAATTGCTAACGAAGTGAAAAGTGCACTGGGCGTGGCATAACACATTTAGTTACCACGCTAATAATAAAATTAGCAATCAATGTTAAGCCCCCCTAGCTGAGATGGGAGATGATGACTTCGCCCCTTCAAGAGCTAAGCCATTAAGAGTGCCGGAGATAAGCGCCGGGTGGGGCATTAACTTTCAACCGAAGGCTGCCAAACGGCGGCCTTTGTGCTTTTTGCATGGTGAAACGGATAAAGCTGCGCGGGTTTGCTAACATAGCGTGATCGTGACTTCAGGGTGGATATTAATATCGACATCAAGCAATTGATTTATCTATGCAATCTTGAGCGTGAACGCCATTTTGGCCGCGCGGCAGAGGCCAGCTTTGTCAGTCAGCCGACCTTATCGATGCGGTTAAAAAACCTTGAGCGCGAACTGGGTTTATCGCTGATTAATCGCAGCAACAACTTCGATGGCTTTACGCCGGAAGGGGAACGGGTGCTGACCTGGGCGCGTGAGATCGTGTCGGTTTACTCGGGACTGAAGCTGGAAGTCGAGTCGCTGAAGCATGGCGTCAACGGCACGCTGCGACTCGGTGTGATGCCACAGTGTAGTGTCGCCTTGCCGGCGTTATTAAAAGCGGTTGAAACACGTTATCCGCAGCTGGATTATCGCGTCTCCGCCATGAGTGCGGACCAACTGCTGGAAGCCCTCAACAGCCATACGGTGGACGGCGGGATTGGCTTCTTCGAACTCACCGCCCTGCGAGAACTACACTTCCAGACCGCACTGTTAAAAGATCCCGGCGTGGAGGCGATTTTTAATCCTCAACATTTTCCGGATTTACTGCAGCACGACACGCTTTCACTTTCACAGCTGGCGCAACAACCGCTGTGTCTTGCGGAACCTACGCGCTATTTCCGTCGTTACGTGGATAGCCAGCTGCGCGAAACCGGCCTGTTACCGCGAGTGATTGTGGAAAGTGCGTCGATTATGCAGTTGTTGCAGAGCGCGCAGGTGGGATTGGGCGTGATGGTGTCGCCGCGTGGGCATTTACTGCCGGAGATGCTGCAAAATCTGGCTAGAAGGCCGATCGAGATGGCGCCCATGGGACGCCAGGCTGCGTTAGTGATTGCTGAGCCGGGCAGGGCATCGCCGCTGGCTCAACATTTCTTTGACGAAGCGCGACGGCATCTGCCGGATTAACGCGTTTCGCCCAGCGCCATCCACAACCGATCCTGCCAACTGGCAAACGCCACTGCCTGTAACAGCGTGAAAATGCGCTCGGTTCCCCATCCTGCATTCAGCAAAGGCTGCAGGTGGGCTGCGCTAAAGCGCTCTGGTATGCGAACCAACTGGGCGCAAACGCCAATTAACGGCTGCGTTTCACCCGCTTTATCAACATCCGCCAGCAAAGCTTCGCGCTGACTGCCGGCATGACGTGCGAACTGGCGCTGACAGCCCAGGATACGCGCACTGGTTGCCAGCGCCAATGCGGTTTCCTCGTCATGATTTTCGCTGATGCGCTGTTGCAGGGTTGCCCAGCCATACAGCGCCTGCGCGTCATGCACCAGCAACCAAACCGCCTCGTCCAATCCTTCTATACCCTGACAAAAGGTCATCGCCGCCAGTTGGTCGGCGCTGGCATAGCGCAATTCAACCGGCTTAAGCGCGTGCTGCCATGCAACGTCACGGGCAAAGAACGCGACATCAGCATCCGCTGGCGGTGTTACGCCGGGTATCCAGCGTACCGGCAAGCCAATCAGAGCCTGCAGTGTCGCGACCACTCGCGCCTGATAGCTGACAAATCCCACCAGTTGATTGAGGGTGACGATATCCGGCTCAGTGAGCCCGACAGCATCCAGTGCGCTAATGCTCCCGGCGTTAATCAGTGCCGGTTGCATCGCCAACTGACGCGCGTACTGGGTGATTTGTGTCAGGCGGTTATTACTCTCGCGAGAGGAATCCGGCCCCGGCAGCGGATTTAGTCGTGCAGAGTAGTGATTACACAGACGCTGTACCCCCGCAACCTGCGCCACCGTCAACGCGGTACTGAGACGATCGTAGAGCGTTAAGGTATGGGTTAATGAGTTGCTGAGACTATCCGGCAGCAAAATCTGGCTGAGATCGCGCGCTGCCAGCAACGCCGGCTGGAAGCGAGTGAACAGCGGCTGCAGTGCAGTGGCTTCCTGCTGCAGACCCAATAAAAAACGATCTTCGATATAAGCGGCTTCGGGCACTAATGGCGCGGTGGCCTGGGTGTGCGGGCGAGTCTGGCTTTCATAAAACCAGTGGTCATGGCCGGGAGAACGGCGTTGTTCCATGGTCATTCCTTGCGCAAAAAACGGTTTGGGTACACGACGGGCAAATTTGAAAAGCTCATCGCCACCAAAAGGCTAGCTTATCGTCGCTGAAGCACCGGCTGTGGCAAAAGAATGAAGGGGAATAATTAAGATCGAATGAATCTATACGTCAGATAATTCAAGCAGTAGCACGTTAAAGGGGGGGAGTTTAGAGGGGAAGTCAGACCTGAACAGGGCGCTGAAAGAGCGAAACCTTCGCGGAGAAAAAAGGCGAGCACCCGGCTCGCCTTCAGAACTTATTTCAGTTCCAGCTCGTTCATCGCGGCAATGCTGAAGCCGCCATCAACGTGTACCACTTCACCGGTGATACCACCCGCCAGATCAGAGCACAGGAAGGCCGCAGAGTTACCCACGTCTTCGATGGTCACGGTACGGCGAATTGGCGTAACGGCTTCACAGTGAGCCAGCATCTTACGGAAATCTTTGATGCCTGATGCTGCCAGAGTACGGATTGGACCCGCTGATACGGCGTTAACGCGCGTACCTTCAGGACCCATCGCGTTCGCCATGTAGCGCACGTTGGCTTCCAGAGACGCTTTAGCCAGACCCATCACGTTGTAGTTCGGGATCGCGCGCTCTGCACCCAGGTAAGACAGGGTCAGCAGGGCTGAGTTCGGGTTCAGCATCGCACGGCACTCTTTTGCCATCGCTACGAAGCTGTAGGCAGAGATGTCGTGAGCGATTTTGAAGCCTTCACGGGTCACGGCGTTCACGTAGTCACCATCCAGCTGATCGCCAGGTGCGAAACCGATTGAGTGAACGAAACCGTCAAATTTTGGCCAGGTTTTTGCCAGTTCGGTGAACAGCGCAGTGATGCTCTCGTCTTCTGCCACATCGCACGGCAGAACAATGTCAGAACCCAAATCTTTAGCGAACTCTTCCACACGACTTTTCAACTTGTCGTTCTGGTAGGTGAAAGCCAGTTCTGCGCCCTGTTTGTGCATCGCCTGTGCAATACCGTAGGCAATGGAGAGTTTACTGGCAACGCCAGTAATCAGAATGCGCTTACCGGAAAGAAAACCCATAGCTGTAATCCTTATGGTCATTGTTGTTGGCGGTCGCAATGATTAAATAGTAGGCGACCGACGTTAATCGACGTGCGGATTCTAGCACGTCTCTCTCAAATGCGGTAAATCGCACCGCGTTTTAGCGATGTGATGAACAATCAACGCACTTTGCGCCAGGCTTCAGCGGTTAAGGCTTCGCCAAAATGGCTGGTGATCAGCCGCTTAGTGAGGTCATGCAGTGGCGAGGCCAGCACATCAGCCGTGCCGCCGCGTTCCACCACTTCACCCTGATGCATCACCAGCACCTGATCGCTGATGTGCTTCATCATGCCGATATGTTGCGTCACATAAATATAGGCGATGCCGTGCTTCTCCTGCAGTTCCAGCATCAGATTCACCAACTGCGAACGCATGGTCATGTCCAGTGAGGCGAGGGCCTCATCGGCGACAATCACCTTCGGCTGCAGGATGAGTGCGCGAGCCAGCGCAAGACGCTGTTTCTGGCCGGGGGCCAGCATATGCGGATAGTAACCGGCGTGATCGCGCAGCAAACCCACCTGGCGTAGTGTGGCAATAATGCGCTTCTCTCGCGCTTCATCATCCAGTTCGGTATTCAGGCGCAGCGGGAAATCGAGGATCTGACTGACGCGCTGGCGCGGATTAAGCGAGGTCGAAGGATCCTGAAATATCATGCGAATACGCTGGCTGCGATAACCGTAATCGCCATACTCCAGCGGATGATCGTCAATCAGCATCTCACCTGCCGTCGGGGCCACCATGCCGCTCAACATTTTCGCCAGCGTGGATTTCCCCGAGCCGTTCTCGCCAATGACCGCTAAGGTCTGCTTCTCACGCAAGGTGAAGCTTACCCCTTTCACCGCCTCAACATGCTGTCGGCGAAACAGACCGGTGCGATAGCGATAGGTTTTACTCAGGTTGCGCACTTCCAGCAGTGTTTCCATGCTTATTGTCCCTCCACATTTAACGGGAAGTGACAGGCAAACAGATGGGATTTAGTGCCGGTGAGGCGCGGCGTCTCAATGCATTTACGCTGCGCATAGGGACAGCGCGGTCCCAGACGACAGCCAATCGGTAAATGCTCCAGTGAGGGAATCGCACCGGACAGTGTGTTCAGGCGACTTTTATGCGGCAGCGCACTGCCAAAGTCGGGCATCGCGCGGATCAGCGCCTGGGTATAAGGATGATGCGGCGTATCCATTAAATCTTCACTCTGCGCGGTTTCGACGGTCTGACCGCAGTACATCACGTTAATGCGATCCGCCCACTGGCTCATGGTGCGCAGGTCATGACTGATCAGCAAAATCGTGGTGTTGTTATTTTGGTTTAGGCGGCTCAACAAGCGGAATATTTGTGCCTGCGTGGTCGGTTCCATAGCATTGGTCGGCTCATCGGCGATCAGCAGACGCGGCTGATTGGCCAGCGCGATGGCGATCATCACCTTCTGACACTCACCTTCCGTCAATTCATACGGGAAACTGCGCATGATGTCTTTGTGGTCTTTAATGCCCACGCGGTGCAACAGCTCGATGGAACGCGCTTTGCGCCAGAACCACAAACGCTGATACCAGCGCCCTTTAAAGGTCCAGCGTGGGATCGCCTGCATCAACTGGCGGCCGATGCTTTCAGAAGGATCCAGGCAGGATTGCGGTTCCTGGAAAATCATCGACACGTTATGGCCGACAATGCGGCGTCGTTCGCGCGGCGACAAACGCAGCAAATCGATATCATCGAACACCATACGATCGGCGGTGACGCGCCAGTTGTCTTTGGTTACGCCGCAAATCGCTTTGGCAATCAGGCTTTTGCCGGAGCCGGATTCACCTACCAGCCCACGCACTTCACCTTCACTGAGCGTCAGATTAATGCGATCAACGGCCTTCACCGGACCTTCTGAGGTCATGAACTCGATAGTGAGATTACGAATATCCAGTAACGGCATTATTCAGCTCCCGCTTCTACAGCACGACGGATGCCATCGCCCAGCAGGTTAACGATCAACACACTGACCATCAGCGCGACGCCGGGCAGCATCACGGTCCAGGGCGCGACATAAATCAGCTCCAGCGCATCGCCCAGCATCGCTCCCCATTCGGGTGAGGGCAGTTGTGCCCCTAAATCGAGGAAACCGAGTGCGGCAATGTCGAGAATGGCCATGGAGAGTGAACGTGTAAATTCCCCGACCAGCAGCGGCAGGACATTGGGTAGCACCGCGTTCCACAGAATATTCAGATTGCGCGCGCCATCGAGACGCAGCGCCACCACGTACTCTTTTTCCATCTCGTTATGTACCGCAGTATAGATCTCCCGCACCAGGCGCGGAATGATTGCCAGCAATACCGCCAGCATGGCGTGTTCAAGGCGTGGGCCTAAAAAGGCCACCACAATGATTGCCAGCAGCAGCGAAGGGATGGAGAGCAAGGTATCCAGCACGTGATTCATGACGGCAGAGCGTAAACCATGAGTAATGCCCGCCAGAACGCCAAGAATCAGCGCGCAGATTGCGGCCAAAACCGTGACCAGCAGGGCCGAGCCCACGGTCGGAGCCACGCCGCTCAGCAGGCGACTGAGCACATCGCGGCCCAAATCGTCGGTGCCGAGGAAGAAGGAGACATCCCCGTAGCGCGACCAGGAAGGGGGCAACAGCTGATAGCCGAGGAACTGCTGATCAATCCCATAGGGCGACAATAAGCCACCAAACAGGCATAGGAACAGCAGGGCGCCGAAACCGTACAACCCAATCATGCCACTGGTATCACGATAAAAACGCTGCCAGAACAGACGAAACGGGCTGGGCAATTTCGTCTCTGCATAGATATTATCTAAGGGCATACCATTCCTTGTGTTTCAACGGATTAAGCGCCGCACCCAGAATATCTGACAGCACGCTGACCAGAATCACCAAACCGCCGACCACCATCACACCGGCAGAGATGGCAGCATAATCCTGCTGACGAATGGCGTTGATCAACCAGCGGCCAATGCCCGGCCAGTTGAACACCACTTCCGTAATCATCGCCAGCGTCAGCATGGTGGAAAACTGCAAACCCAGACGCGGGATCACTGGCGGCAGCGCGTTGTGCAGCACATGGCGGCGAATCACGGTGAAGCGGGATAATCCACGCGTCGCCGCTGCCTTCACGTAGTTTTTATCCATCACATCACTGGTGCTGCTGCGCAGTAAACGAATCACCTCGGTGGTTGGCGCGACCGCCAGGACCACCACCGGCAAAATCATATGAGTCAGGGCACTCATCAACATCTCATGGCGCCACGGTGAAGGACTCAGCCAGGCATCAATCAGCGCGAAGCCGGTCACGTTTTGCACCGGGTAGAGCAGATCAAAGCGCCCGGAAACCGGCAACCAGCCCAGTGTCAGGGAGAAGAACAGGGTGAACAGCAGTGCCAGCCAGAACACCGGCATCGAGAAACCGAGCAGCGCCAGTGCGCTGATGGCTTTATCCTGCCATTTTTTGCGCATCACACCCGCGCAAATTCCCAGCGGAATACCCACCAGCAGCGCCAGCATGAAGGCCAGAATGCAAAGCTCCAGCGTGGCGGGGAACACCTCGCGCAGTTGCAGGTCGATCAGCTGGCCGTTGGTGCTGGAAACACCGAAGTCAAATTGCAGCAGGCCTTTAAACCAGAACCACCAGGCATCAAACAGCGAGGCACCTTCGAGCGGTGCATTCGGTGTAAAGTAGCTGAGACTGAAACTCACCAGCGACAGTAAAAACAGGGTGATCAGCAGCAACAGCAGGCGACGCAGTATATAGATGATCATGCTTACTCCTCGCTGCTCTCATCGCGGTAAACCCCGGCAAACGAGGCATTACCAAACGGACTTAGCACCAGACCTTTAATATCATGGCGATATGCCTGTAAACGCAACGATGACGCCAGCGGCAATACCGGTAATTCCTGCGCCAGAATTTGCTGTGCCTGATCGTAGCTGTCGATGCGCGCCGAAAGTTGTTGCGACAACAGCGCCCGTTGCAATGATTCATCAAAGGCCGGTGAACACCAGTGCGCAAAGTTGGTCTGCGAACGGATGGCTGCACAGCTCAACAGCGGCCGAAAGAAGCTGTCCGGGTCGTTACTGTCTGTTGCCCAGCCGGTCAGCGTCAGATCATGATTCATCGCCATCAACTGCGCTTCCTGGAAACGGCCTTCCACCGGCGCGATGGTGACGCGCACGCCAACCTGAGCCAAATCGGCTTGCAGCAGCTCAGCGGTTTTCAGTGGGCTGGGGTTCCAGGATTGTGAGGTGGTGGGCACCACCAGTCGCAAGTGCAGATCTTCCAGCCCAAGCGCTTTCAGCGCTTCACGAGCTTTCGCCGGATTGTATTCGGTGACCCGCGCATCATTATCATACGCCCAGGAAGCACGCGGTAAAATGGAGGCGGCGGTTTCAGCAGTGCCGTAATAGATCGATTCCATCAGGCGTTCGTTATTGATCGCCAGCGCCAGCGCGTGACGCACTTCCGGGCGGTCCAGTGGCGGTTTACGCGTGTTGAAAGCTAAATAGGCGATGTTCATGCCGGGGCGCAGCGTCATACGTAAACGCGGGTCATCACGCAGGATGGATAGCTGACTGGCTGCCGGATAGGCCAGTACATCGCATTCGCCGGTGAGCAATTTCGAAAGACGTCCCGTTCCGCCCACGCCAAGATCGATCACCACCTGTTGCAGACGCGGCACACCTTTCCAGTACTGCGGATTGCGCGCAAGGCGCAGATATTGCCCGGTGCGGTACTCGCTCAACTGGAACGGTCCGGTACCCACCGGTTCGCGATCCAGACGCTCCTGCTGGCCTTTCGCCGTCAGCTTGTCGGCGTATTCCTGTGACAGGATTGGCGCGTAATGCGTAGCGATGTGCCAGAGGAAAGAGGCGTCCGGACTGTTGAGACGGATTTCTACCGTGTCGTTGTCCAGTTTTTTAACGCTTTGTACCGAGTCAGAGAACTGCAAACTATCGAAATAGGGATAGCTGCCACCGTTGACGTTATGCCACGGATGCTGGCGATTGAACATGCGCGCAAAGCTGAACACCACGTCATCGGCATTCATTTTTCGCGTGGGTTTAAACCAGTTGGTGTGCTGGAAAGAGACATCTTTGCGCAGATGAAAACGATAAGTGGCACCGTTGTCACGCACTTCCCAGCTCTGTGCCAGGTCAGGAATCAGGCGATAAGTGTAAGGGTCCACATCCAGCAGGCGGTCATAGAGCTGTGCCGCCAGCGTATCCACAACCAGGCCGCTGCTGACCATTTGTGGATTAAAGGTATTGACCGTGCCATTGACGCAATAAACAAAACCGCTATTACGGATGTTATTGGTTGGTGCGGCCAGCGCAGACGCACTCAATACGCTGAGACCGAGCAGCAGCGAGGAGAATAATTTTGGCATAGAACTCAACGATTCTGAGGCAATAGCGTGAGTGTATCGCAAACGTCACGCACTCCCCAAATTCATGATGGTTCTGCGCTGTTTTTCGCCAATCTGGCGAAGGGGTAATCACAATGTTAGTGTGGAAATGAGAAAAATTCTCAATTAGGGCTTTACAGATGATAATAAGAATGATTATTATTCTTCTGCGCTTCGACGGTGGCTCTACCGAAGAAGAGCACGACATTGCTCACATTGCTTCCAGTATTAAGTTGCCCGCCTAGTGCGGGCTTTTTTTTGTGTGTCGTTTTTCCCGTCATCTTTTGCACTGCTGCTGCGTTGGCTGCGCGCACTAACCCCAGTCACATACTGATGTATGCTCCCGGGGATTAGTGCACTTGCCGCCTTGCATCAGCACAAAAGCTATAGGGAAAACCGACCCACACCTGAGCTGTCGTTGGAAAACTTTTCGACCAGTTAAACGATGATGTGGGGACTTCTCCGCTAGCAGCAAAGCCACGATGTACGCCCTAATAATCACCAGGGTGCACATTTTCATCTTATGTGGCTAAGGCTAATCCATATCACGTGCCGGATACCGTGCTTGTTCATAATTTATCGTAATTGTTCGTACGTCATCCGCAGTAATTCGGCGCCGCAGCGTTTGCAGCACGCGCTTTGGTGTTCAATCTTCGTCCCGCGCCTGAATGCCGTGCTTTTTCATCATGGCGCGTAACTGATGGTAGGTGACCCGCAGTAGCTCGGCGGCGCGGCGTTGCTTGTATTTTGCCTGTTGCAAGCTGGCTTCGACCAGGTCGCGCTCATGCTGATTTTGCCACTGGCGCAGATCAAGTGGCAGGGCGGGTAAGCCGCTGGTGTTGGGTTCAGAGTGGGTTTCAGGCGCGGCGTTGCGCGGGGCGAACGGGTTGATGATGATGTTATCCAGCTCTTCTTCTGCGCTGTGATGGCGATACACCGAGCGTTCCACCACATTCTTCAATTCGCGCACGTTGCCCGGCCAGCTGTGGGTGAGCAGCGTGAGCTGAGCACGTTCGCTGAAACCGGGGAATAATGGCAGGCCGAGTTCGCGGCACATCTGGATAGCAAAGTGTTCGGCCATCACCAGGATATCGCTGCGGCGTTCGCGCAACGGCGGCAGTTGCACCACATCAAAAGCGAGGCGATCGAGCAGGTCGGCGCGGAATTTTCCTGCCGCAGCCAGTGCGGGTAGATCTTCATTGGTGGCACACACCAGACGCACATTGACCTGCAAGGACTGATTGCCGCCAACACGCTCTAACTGGCCGTATTCGATGACACGTAGCAGCTTTTCCTGCACCAGTATCGGCGCGGTCGCCAGCTCATCGAGGAACAAGGTGCCGGCGTCAGCACGCTCAAAGCGGCCAAGATGACGTTTTTGCGCGCCGGTAAACGCCCCGGCTTCGTGGCCGAACAGTTCGGAATCGAGCAGGTTTTCATTCAGTGCCGCGCAGTTCAGCGACACAAAAGGCCCTTGCCAGCGATCGGAGAGATAGTGCAGGCGGCTGGCAATCAACTCTTTACCGGTTCCGCGTTCGCCAATGACCAGCACCGGTTTTTCCAGCGGCGCGAGACGGGAAACCTGCTCCAGCACCTCCAGAAAGTTATTCGATTCGCCCAACAGGTTATCGTTACCATTTGCCATGATGAATTTCGCCACTGGTTAATCAATTTCACTACATTAATGGATGCCCGCGCGAATGTAAAATATGCAAATTGTGCAAAATCAATGAATTAAAAGTTGGCACGGCATTTGCATTAAGAAACCGTGCACCGCACAACCACATGACAAATAGAGGAACATCATTATGGGTATTTTTTCTCGTTTCGCCGACATCGTGAACGCTAACATCAATTCCCTGCTGGAACGCGCCGAAGATCCGCAGAAACTGGTACGCCTGATGATTCAGGAAATGGAAGACACGCTTGTGGAAGTTCGCTCCACCTCAGCGCGCGCGCTGGCAGAAAAGAAACAGCTGCTGCGCCGTATCGAGCAGGCCGAAATTCAGCAGGCTGAATGGCAGGAAAAAGCTGAGCTGGCCATCAGCAAAGAAAAAGAAGACTTAGCGCGTGCTGCGCTGATTGAAAAACAGAAACTAACCGATCTGATTGCAGCACTCAAACAAGAAGCCATTCAGGTTGAAGAAACACTGGATCGCATGAAAAGCGAGATCGGTGAGCTGGAGAAAAAACTCAGCGAAACCCGTGCCCGCCAGCAGGCCCTGACGCTGCGCCATCAGGCGGCATCGTCTTCCCGCGATGTGCGCCGTCAGCTGGACAGCGGCAAGCTGGATGAAGCCATGGCGCGTTTCGAATCCTTCGAGCGTCGTATCGACCACATGGAAGCGGAAGCGGAGAGTCAGCGTTTTGGTAAGCCAAAAGGTCTCGACCAGGAGTTTGCCGAGCTGAAAGCTGACGACGAAATCAGCCAGCAACTGGCCGCGCTGAAAGCCAAAATGAACCGCAGCGAGTAAGGGACGTGGGGCTCGACGCTGAGCCCCTCGACCAGAGTGTTAATGATTAAGGAGAGTCAATGAGCGCACTTTTTCTCGCCATACCCCTGACGATCTTCGTGCTCTTTGTAGCGCCGATCTGGTTATGGCTGCACTACAGCAACAAACGCAACGGTGGCGCGGAACTGTCATCAGGCGATATGCAGCGTCTGCAACAGCTGACGCAAGACGCGCGCCGCATGCGTGAACGTGTGGAAGCACTCGAAGCCATTCTGGATGCGGAGCATCCAAACTGGAGGCAACCATGATGAATGGCCGCAAATTGTGGCGCATCCCGCAGCAAGGCAAAGTGCGCGGCGTCTGTGCCGGTCTGGCGGAGTACCTGGATATTCCGGTGCGCCTGTTACGTGTGATTGTGGTGCTGTCGCTGTTTTTCGGGTTGTTCATGTTTACCGTGGTGGCGTACTTCATCCTGGGCTTTGTGCTGGATGAAAAGCCCGCAGATGCACCCGACCAGCATACGCCAACTGCACGTGATTTACTGGATGAGCTAGAAACATCGTTGAAAAGTGATGAGCGTAACGTGCGAGATATCGAACGCTACGTCACCTCCGAGACCTTCAGCGTGCGCAGCCGCTTCCGTCAAATCTGATTTTTTCCGCCGGGCCCACTGCGGGTCCGCTTCACCGCATATTCTTAAGGAGTGGAGATGTACAATTCGCGTATGACTGCTCTGCGCCGCCGCGCAACACCTGCGTTGAAGTCGGCGGGGAAATTCATCATCATCAGTGCAGTAACCTATGGGCCCGGCGGGTTAGCTGGCTGGGCAGTGAAATCGGTGGCGCGTCGCCCGTTGCGCCTGCTTCTGGCGGCCGCCCTGGAACCGTTGCTGAGTAAGGCATTCAAACGCCTGTCAGCACGTTTCGTCAGGGAGATGGATGAAAAGACTGCAAAATGAACTGGCGGCGTTGATGAATCGCGGTGTTGACCGCCACTTACGTCTTGCCGTAACGGGGCTGAGCCGCAGCGGCAAAACCGCGTTTATCACCTCGCTGGTGAACCAACTTCTCAATGTACACAGCGGCGCCCGTTTGCCGCTGTTTTCCGTGGTGCGTGAAGAGCGCCTGCTGGGTGTCAAACGTGTGCCGCAGCGTGAGCTGGGCACGCCACGTTTTACCTATGACGAAGGGCTGGCGCAACTCTATGGCACGCCTCCCATCTGGCCAACGCCGACACGCGGCGTCAGTGAAATGCGTCTGGCGCTGCGCTATCGGCCAGAGCAATCACTGCTGCGCCACTTCAAAGATACCGCCACGCTCTATCTGGAAATCGTCGATTACCCTGGTGAATGGCTGCTCGATCTGCCGATGCTGGCGCAGGATTACCTCAGCTGGTCACGACAGATGATGGGCTTGCTGCAGGGCGATCGCCAGCAATGGGCGGCGCGCTGGCATAGCCTATCTCAGGATCTCGATCCTTTTGCTGCAGCGGACGAAAATCGTCTGGCGGAGATTGCCGCGGCCTGGACGGATTATCTGCATCAGTGCAAAACCGAGGGATTGCACTTTATCCAGCCTGGCCGCTTCGTGCTGCCGGGCGATATGGCAGGTGCCCCGGCGCTGCAGTTCTTCCCGTGGCCACAGGTGGATGAGATTCACGCCAGCAAGCTGTTGCAGGCTCCCGCCGGCAGTAACTTTGCCGTGCTGCAACAACGCTTTAACTATTACTGCCAGCATGTGGTGAAGGGTTTCTACAAAAATTATTTTCTGCGATTTGACCGCCAGATCGTGCTGGTGGATTGTCTGCAACCGTTAAACAGCGGGCCGCAGGCGTTCAATGATATGCGGCTGGCACTGACGCAGTTGATGCAAAGCTTCCATTACGGGCAGCGCACGTTGTTCCGCCGTCTGTTTTCCCCGGTCATCGACAAACTCTTGTTTGCCGCCACCAAAGCCGACCATATCACGGCCGATCAGCACGCCAATATGGTGTCGCTGTTACAACAGTTGGTTCAGGATGCCTGGCAAAACGCGGCATTTGAAGGGATCAGCATGGATTGCCTTGGACTGGCGTCGGTGCAGGCCACCGAAAGTGGGCTGGTGGATCATCGTGGTGAGAAAATGCCAGCACTGCGCGGCCATCGTCTTAATGATGGCGAAGCGCTGACCTTTTATCCCGGCGAAGTGCCTCCACGTTTGCCCGGGCATCAGTTCTGGCAGCAGCAGGGATTTCAGTTTGAACAGTTCCGGCCGCAGCAGTTGGATGTTGATCGGCCGCTGCCGCACATTCGCATGGATGCCGCGCTGGAATTTTTACTTGGAGATAAATTGCGATGAGCGACGAAACCCCATTAAAACCGCGCATTGATTTTGCACGACCGCTTGAAGCGGAGGCGCAGCAACCACTACGTGCGGCGCAAACTTTTAGTGAGGAAAGCGAGAGCGCGTTTCTTACCACTCAAGAGTCAGAGCCGCTGGCAGAGGGCGAAGGTGAAAAAGTGGTTGAGGCCGCGCTACGCCCCAAACGCAGTCTCTGGCGCAAGCTGGTAGGGGCCGGCCTGGGGATTTTTGGCATCAGCGTGGTCGCACAGGGCGCTCAGTGGATGCACGATGCATGGATCACGCGTGATTGGTTTTCACTCGGCACCGGCGTGGCTGGAAGCCTGATTGTGATTGCCGGAGCCGGGGCATTAATTGGCGAATGGCGTCGTCTTTATCGACTGCGCCAGCGAGCCGAAGAGCGGGATATCGGGCGGGAATTACTGCACAGCCACGGTATCGGTAAAGGCCGTGCTTTTTGCGAAAAGCTGGCCCAGCAGGCGCAGCTCGATCAGGCGCATCCGGCTTTGCAGCGCTGGCACGCGGCGCTGCATGAAACCCATAACGATCGTGAAATTGTGATGCTTTACGCGCAACTGGTGCAACCGGTGCTGGATCGTCAGGCGCATCGCGAGATCAGCCGCCACGCTGCGGAATCGACACTGATGATTGCGGTGAGTCCACTGGCGCTGGTGGACATGGCGTTTATTGCCTGGCGCAACCTGCGGCTGGTCAATCGCATTGCGGCTATTTATGGTATCGAGTTGGGGTATTTCAGCCGTATCCGCCTTTTTCGTTTAGTGTTGCTGAATATGGCCTTTGCCGGTGCTTCCGAGCTGGTGCGTGAAGTGGGGATGGATTGGATGTCGCAGGACATCGCGGCCCGTCTCTCGGCACGCGCTGCTCAGGGTATCGGTGCTGGTTTGCTAACCGCGAGATTAGGCATCAAAGCTATGGAATTATGCCGTCCGCTGCCCTGGCTGGAAGATGATAAACCGCGTCTCGGAGATTTCCGTCGGGAATTACTGGTTCAGCTGAAAGAATCCCTGTCTAAGAGTGGGGATAAACCAGGGCAGGCTGCTAAATAACATCTCTTTGTTCACCTTTCACGCTGCTAACTGGGTGAAAGGTGAAACTATCTTTGTTAAATGTGATATTTGGCGGGATTATTGTGCGTCGTTCCGCTACACTTCTTCGCGTCACCTGCCTCAAACTGTCAACTTTTCATGACAGCCCCCTTCTGAGGCGCTGCAAGTTAGCGTATTATCACTAAAATCAAAACCTGACTAAGGCTCATCGCAATGCGTTTGGAAGTTTTCTGCCAGGACCGCATCGGTCTGGCGCGCGAGCTACTCGACCTGCTGGTTGCGCGCAACATCGACTTGCGCGGTATTGAAATTGCGCCGCTCGGTCGCATCTATCTCAACTTTTCTGCCCTTGAATTCGAACCCTTCAGTACGCTGATGGCGGAAATCCGTCGTACACCTGGCGTAACAGATGTGCGCACCGTTAGCTACATGCCCTCTGAGCGTGAACATCGCGCGTTGAGTGCATTACTCATTGCTATGCCGGAGCCGGTGTTCTCTATCGACCTTAAATGCAAGGTGGAACTCGCCAACCCGGCAGCGCAAAACCTGTTTAATCTCGATGAACAGAAGCTGCGTAATCAGAACGCCGCGACTCTGATCACCGGTTTCAATTTCCAGCGCTGGATCGAGAATGAGCGTGTGGAAGCCCAGGCACATCACGTTGTTATTCAGGGCCGTGATTTCCTGATGGAAGCCCGACCGATTTATCTGGCGGAAGAAGAGGGGCAGAGCGATCAGCCCGTCGGCGCAATGATCACGCTGAAATCCACCGCCCGTATGGGACGACAGCTGCAAAATCTCACCGTGACGGATGAGTCGGAATTTGACCACATCGTGGCGGTGACGCCAAAAATGCGTCAGGTGATCGATCAGGCTCGTAAACTGGCGATGCACGACGCGCCACTGCTGATTGTCGGCGATACCGGCACCGGCAAAGATATGCTGGCACGCGCCTGCCATCTGCGCAGCGCACGCGGTAAAAAACCTTTTCTGGCGCTTAACTGTGCGTCTCTGCCGGATGATGTGGCCGAGAGTGAGCTGTTTGGTCACGCGGCGGGCGCTTATCCGAACGCGCTGGAAGGCAAGAAAGGTTTCTTTGAACAGGCCAATGGCGGCTCGGTGCTGCTGGATGAGATTGGTGAGATGTCACCGCGCATGCAGACAAAACTGCTGCGCTTCCTCAACGATGGCACTTTCCGTCGCGTGGGTGAAGAACATGAAGTGCATGTGGATGTGCGCGTCATTTGTGCCACGCAGAAGAACCTGATCGAGCTGGTGCAACGGGGTGAGTTCCGTGAAGACCTGTTTTACCGCCTTAATGTACTGACGCTCAATTTGCCGCCTTTACGTGAGCGCCCGCTGGACATCCTGCCGCTAACAGAGATGTTTGTGGCGCGATTTGCCGATGAGCAGGGACTGCCGCGTCCGCGTTTGTCACCGCAGTTGGCACCGTTCCTGACACGCTATAACTGGCCGGGTAATGTGCGGCAGTTGAAAAATGCGCTGTATCGCGCACTGACGCAGCTGGAAGGCTACGAGTTACGTCCTCAGGACATCATTCTGCCTGAGCAGGCGTTAGATGTGACGCTGGGCGAAGAAGCGATGGAAGGTTCGCTGGATGAGATCACCAGCCGTTTCGAACGTTCGGTGCTGACGCGGCTCTACTTGTCTTACCCAAGCACGCGCAAACTGGCAAAACGCCTGGGAGTGTCGCATACCGCGATTGCCAATAAACTGCGAGAATACGGGTTGGGGCAGAAGCGCGGCGAGAGCGAGTAATTTTACAGCGCTTATCTCACTGCCATAAAAAAGGGCGCACTTTATGAAGTGCGCCCTTATCACATCATCTTAATACTTACTTCAGTGCAGCCAGTGCCGCATCATAGTTGGGCTCTTCGGTGATTTCGTTCACCAATTCGCTGTAAATCACTTTGTCGTTTTCATCCAGTACCACTACTGCACGGGCAGTCAGGCCTTTCAGTGGGCCATCAGCAATCGCCACACCGTAATCTTCTTTGAACTCAGCACCGCGCAGCGCAGACAGGGTCACCACGTTGCTCACGTTTTCTGCACCGCAGAAACGAGACTGGGCAAACGGCAGATCGGCAGAGATGCACAGCACTACAGTGTTGCTGGATTCGCCAGAACGCTCGTTGAACTTGCGCACTGATGCCGCGCACACGCCGGTATCAATACTTGGGAAAATGTTCAGAACTTTGCGTTTACCTGCATACTGAGAAAGGGAGACGTCACTCAGGTCCTTTGCGACCAGAGAGAAAGCTTTTGCCTGTTCGCCAGCCTGCGGGAAGTGACCTGCAACCGGGACCGGATTGCCCTGAAAGTGAACATTCTGAGACATACGATTTCCTTTTAGCGATGAAAAAGTCTGGCATTAAGCCTGCCAGAGCAGATATAGCGTTTGTTTATGACATAATTTTGAAGGGTTTACGAGCGCATTTCGTCGCGATAGCAGAAGCACATCGCAATTAAGCCACGGATTTAAGGAGAATTAATGAGAACAGTGAAGAGTTATCCAGAGGCCTGGCCGTTGCATTCGCCGTTTGTTATTTCACGCGGCAGCAGGACGGAAGCGCATGTTGTGGTGGTCGAGATTGAACAGGACGGCCTGAAAGGAGTAGGTGAAGCGACTCCTTACGCACGCTATGGCGAAAGTGAAGACTCGGTGCTGCAACAAATTGCCGCGCAGTTGCCTGCGATACAAAATGGTATGACGCGAGCGGAGTTGCAACAGGCATTAGCGGCCGGTGCCGCGCGGAATGCGCTCGATTGTGCCTTATGGGATCTGGAACGCCAGCAACAGAATAAAAGTTTGCAGGCGCTGTGCGGTGTTGAGTTGGCAGAGGAAATCATTACGGCGCATACGGTGAGTATTGATACACCAGAAGCGATGGCCAGCAGTGCATTAGCGTTGTGGCAACATGGTGCGCGTTTACTGAAGATAAAACTCGATCATCATTTGATCAGTGAACGTCTGGTGGCGATTCGCAGTGCCGTACCGGAAGCGACGTTAATTGTGGATGCCAATGAGTCCTGGCAGGCAGAGGGACTGGCGGCACGCTGTCAGCTACTGGCAGATTTAAACATTGCGATGCTCGAACAACCGCTTCCGGCAGCCGAAGATGCCGCATTGGCGAACTTTGTCCACCCACTTCCTATCTGTGCGGATGAGAGTTGTCACACCCGGGAGAATCTGGCGCAGTTGAAAGGGCGCTATGAGATGGTGAACATCAAGCTGGATAAAACCGGCGGATTGACGGAAGCCCTGGCGCTGGCAAAAGAGGCGCGTCAGCAAGGGTTTGCAGTGATGCTCGGCTGTATGCTGTGTACTTCAAGGGCAATCCGCGCGGCGTTACCGCTGACACCGATTGCAAAATTCGCCGATCTTGACGGCCCAACCTGGCTGGCTGCCGATGTTGAGCCGTCGCTGCATTTTTCACACGGCGTGCTTAAGCCTGCGGCTGCCAGCGCAGCAGGTTAATCATCGCATCAAGGTACACTTCAGTCGCTTCATCCACTGAAATGGGCGGCATCTCGGCGGTTATGCACAACAAGCCGAGATCGTCGCACCAGCTGCCAAATGATCCCGGCGTGGCATAGCCGACGCTGCTCACCACCGGTAATTGCGTTTGTTCTGCCAGCCACTGCGCAAGCTGACTGTGGTGGGGATCGTCAATGCAGGCCAGAGGCTCATGCCAGGACACCACCCAGCGCGGCTTGATTTGATGGATCAACTGACAGAGTGCGCGCGTTTCCGGCTCGGAAGCGGGGTCGCTGCCCGTTGACAGCACCACATCACGCTCATCAGCTGCACTGTTCCAGCGATACACCGTGTCGCCATTTTGCCAGTTGGCGGCCGGGAAATTGCGATTGAGATCGACACCGTTGGCATTGGCACGCAGGCCCAATTGGCATCCATCCGGATTCACCGCCAGCACCACATGATGGCGGCGCAGTGGCTCCGGCAGCGTGCGCATCGCACCGGATAAGGTCGCGACGGCGGCATTTTCATCACCGTGCGTGCCGGCAATGATCAACCCACTGTCGGCATCGGCCGCAGGGGCCGGGAACCACAGCAGCGGTGCGCCGAGCACCGATTGTCCATATTGTTGCCAGACCGCGTCGAGTTTGCCGCGCAGCGGGCGGGGATGATGTGACGACATGACATTCCTCTCTGAAATCGAGCAATGAGCGCCTGGATAGCAAGGCGCTTCAGGATTTAAAAATGTGACCGACAATTCAGCCTCAACATAACGGTAAACAGCAGACAGGGAAATAGCTATATATCAATCAGCAATTTGCGATAGAGTCACCAAAGACGCTGGCGACGCAGACCTCTTCGCAGTCGCCATTTTTTTGGGTAAAGGAGTGGTGATGAAATTAACTTTCCGCAAGACGCTGGCCGCCGTAATGATTGCTGGTGTTTTCTCACCGGTGTTTGCTGCTAATGTGCCAACGGGCGCACAGTTAGCGCCAACACAGGAAATTGTTCGCCATATTAAAGACGAACCCGCTTCGCTGGATCCCATGAAAGCCGTGGGTCTGCCAGAAATTCAGGTTATGCGCGATTTGTTCGAAGGGCTGACCAATCAGGACGCACACGGCAAAATCGTGCCGGGCGTGGCTGAAAGCTGGCACAGCAATGACAACAAAACCTGGATTTTCACGCTGCGCAAAGATGCGCGCTGGTCAAATGGCGAACCGGTGACAGCGCAGGACTTCGTTTATAGCTGGCAGCGCCTGGTGGAGCCGAAAAACAGTTCTCCCTTTGCGTGGTTTGCCGCGCTGAGTGGTATCGAAAACGCGGATGCCATCACCAAAGGGCAAATGAGTGCCGATAAGTTGGGTGTCACAGCCACCGATGCCAATCATCTCAAGGTGACCTTGTCACGCCCTGTGCCGTGGTTCCCGAGCATGGTAGCCAATGCCGCGATGTATCCGGTATCGCAGAAGGTGATTGAGCAAAATCCTGATAGCTGGACGTCGCCCGGTAAACTGGTGGGCAACGGCGCCTATCAATTGCAGGATCGCGTGGTGAACGAAAAAATTGTGTTGGTGCGCAATCAACACTACTGGGACAACAGCCATTCCGTACTCACCAAAGTGACCTTTATCCCCATCAATGAAGAGTCCAGTGCCACCAAACGTTACCGCGCGGGCGATATCGATATCACCGAATCTTTCCCGAAAAATATGTATGCGCTGCTGAAAAAAGAGCTGCCGGGACAGGTGTATACGCCGGATCAGTTGGGCACCTACTATTACGCCTTTAACACCGAAAAGGGCCCGACCGCCGATGTGCGCGTGCGTAAAGCGCTGTCATGGAGTATCGATCGCCGCATTATCGCCGAGAAAGTGTTGGGTACCGGGGAGAAACCGGCCTGGCACTTCACACCTGACGTCACGGCAGGATTTACACCGCAGCAAAGTTATCTGCAACAGCACAGCCAGCAGGAGTTGAATGCCCAGGCAAAAGCGCTGCTGACGTCGGCGGGCTACGGTCCCGGCA
This sequence comes from Pantoea sp. Taur, assembly GCF_009830025.1. Taxonomy (NCBI): domain Bacteria; kingdom Pseudomonadati; phylum Pseudomonadota; class Gammaproteobacteria; order Enterobacterales; family Erwiniaceae; genus Pantoea; species Pantoea sp. Taur. The sequence continues at coordinate 402,393 of NZ_SZZZ01000002.1, read as the reverse complement.
AGCCGCTGCATTTGACGCTGCTGTATAACACCTCGGAAAGCCATCAGAAGATCGCCATCGCCGTGGCATCGATGTGGAAAAAGAACCTTGGAGTGGACGTTACGCTGCAAAACCAGGAGTGGAAAACCTACATCGACAGCCGCAACAGCGGTAATTTTGACGTGATTCGCGCGTCATGGGTCGGGGATTACAATGAGCCTTCCACTTTCCTGAGTCTGCTGACCTCAACACACACCGGCAATATCGCCCGTTTCCACAGCGCGGATTATGATGCGGTGCTGACTAAAGCCAGCATGGAAACCAGCGTGGCCGCGCGCAACACCGACTACAACAAAGCGGAGCAGATCATTGCCGATCAGGCGCCGATCGCCCCGATCTACCAATATACCAACGGGCGTCTGATCAAGCCGTTTGTGAAAGGATATCCGATCACTAACCCGGAAGATGTCGCTTACAGCCGTGAGCTGTGGATCGAAAAGCATTGATGTAACCTTTTAATCAGCAGAGTGATGTGATTGCATGCGTGCTTGTTAACCGGTGCAATGGGTTAGGGAGGCGCATGCCATCGCACCGCTGCTGCTCACGTTTCACTGGTGTTAACTGCTTCCTTGTCATCTTTGCTCACAGCCTGATGATTGCAACTCCTCTGCGCCACGCTAGACTGTATCGTATTGATTTTGATAGTGAGGCGAGTCAGTGAACGTCATTGAAGGAAAAGCGTTAAAAGTTTCGGATGCCATTATCTCCTGCCAGCTCGACGGCAAAGGCGGGGTTATCCCGATTGAAGATAAAGATGTCATCAACTGCGAGCGCCCTTGTTGGTTGCATCTGAACTATACGCAACGCCAAAGTGCCGAGTGGCTGCAAAATACCCCATTGATCCCAGATTCCGTGCGCGATGCGTTAGCGGGCGACAGTATGCGTCCTCGCGTCACGCGCTTAGGCGACGGTTTTATGATTGTGCTGCGCAGCGTCAATCACAACGCCGATTCACGACCGGATCAACTCGTCGCCATGCGCGTGTTTATCAACGACAAAGTGATTGTCTCCACGCGTCGCCGCAAAGTGTATGCCATTGACGAAGTGCTGGCCGATTTGCAAAACGGCAACGGTCCGGTGGATGGCGGTAGCTGGCTGGTGGATGTCTGCGATGCGCTCACCGATCACGCCAGCGAATTTATCGAGGAGATGCACGACAAAATCATCGAGCTGGAAGATGCCTTGATGGATCAGCAAGTCCCGGCGCGCGGCGAGTTAGCGCTGCTGCGTAAGCAATTGATCGTGATGCGTCGTTATATGGCGCCGCAACGTGATGTATATGCCCGCCTGGCGAGTGAAAAACTGCCGTGGATGAATGATGACGACCGTCGTCGTATGCAAGATGTAGCCGATCGTCTGGGACGCGGACTGGATGACCTCAATGCAGGCGTAGCGCGAACCGGCATTCTCGCCGATGAAGTCGCGTCTTTGCTGGCAGAGTCGATGAACCGCCGCACCTATACCATGTCGCTGATGGCGATGATTTTCCTGCCTGCGACATTCCTGACAGGATTGTTTGGCGTCAACCTTGGCGGTATTCCGGGTGGTAGTTGGCCGCTGGGCTTTACCGCGTTCTGCGTACTACTGCTGGTGATGGTGGTGGGCGTGGCGATATGGCTCAAACGACGCAACTGGTTGTAATGTAAGGCTCAGGTTATAAGCGTTAACCCGCTGTTAAATAAGGTGCTGTAAGCAAAAAAGCGGGAAAAACCTGATCGATATCAATAAGTGGATCGCCTAACAGGGGCAAACTCTCTCTCGCAGGTGAATGCAACGTCAAGCGATGGGCGTTGCGCTCCATATTGTCTTACTTCCTTTTTTAGAATTACTGCATAGCACATTTGATTCGTACAACGCCGGCTAATCCGCCGGCTTTTTTTTGCCCGCTTGGCTTGGCTGTGTTTCCTTTCCTATGCTTAAAGGACATTCAGCGATAAGGAGCAGGGCATGCAAGAACTCATTGCCAGCGATCCCATTCCAACCGATCCGCCACCGATTCCAGAACCGATTCCTCATCCGCAGCCAATTCCGGAACCCGATCCTCCCTACGATCCGGAGTTTCCACCGATCATCGATCCACCTCCCCATCGGTAATAAAAAAGGCGCAGAGCCGAAGCGCTGCGCCTTAATTAGAATCGTCTGCGAATTACTTAATTTCTAACACATCCAGTCGCACACTCATTTCCGGCGCATCTTCTTCGTCCGGCTGCCAGCCCGCAGGTTTTACCGGCAAGGTTTCGCGATCAAAGCCAATATCGCCGCCGTCGACCACTTCATCGCCGTGCTGAATGCCTTTAAAGTCGAACAAATTAATGTCCGCCATGTGCGAAGGCACAATGTTCTGCATCGCACTGAACATGGTTTCGATACGGCCAGGATAGCGTTTATCCCAGTCACGCAGCATATCCGCGACGACCTGACGCTGCAGGTTCGGCTGTGAACCGCACAGATTGCACGGAATAATCGGATACTGGCGCGCTTCAGCGAAGCGGATGATGTCTTTTTCGCGGCAATAGGCCAGCGGACGAATGACGATATGTTTGCCATCGTCACTCATCAGCTTTGGTGGCATACCTTTCATTTTGCCGCCGTAGAACATGTTCAGGAACAGGGTCTGCAGGATATCGTCGCGATGATGGCCCAGCGCAATCTTAGTACATCCCAGTTCAGTGGCGGTGCGGTAAAGGATCCCGCGACGCAGACGTGAACAGAGCGAACAGGTGGTCTTGCCTTCCGGAATCTTCTCTTTAACGATCGAGTAAGTATCTTCGTCAACGATTTTATACTCGACACCCTGTTCTTCCAGATACGCGGGCAGAATATGCGCCGGGAATCCTGGCTGTTTTTGGTCGAGGTTGACCGCCACCAGTGAGAAGTTCACCGGCGCGCTCTTCTGCAAACTGCGCAAAATTTCCAGCATGGTGTAGCTGTCTTTACCGCCAGACAGGCAGACCATGATGCGATCGCCTTCTTCAATCATGTTGAAATCAGCAATGGCTTCGCCCACGTTACGACGCAGACGCTTCTGAAGCTTGTTCAGGTTGTACTGCTCTTTTCTTGTTACTTCTTGATTATCATGCATTATTTACTGTCTCAGAAACCAAAAGGGGCATACAGGGGGCAACTGTTATCAGATAGCCAGTTTGCTGTTGAGCATGTCAACCTGCTCGCCATTCATCTCTTCAATCCATGTCGCGTAGATTTCATATACCATCTGCGCGTTTTCATGCCCCATCTGATTCGCTATGAATGACGGGTTGGCGCCAGCCGACAAAAAGCCAGCAGGCAAAAGTATGTCGCGTATGGTACGGATTACGGCGACGAATTCCAGCTCCAATCTGATTATTAATTTGAATTTTCAACGTCCGGCTCTGAAGCTGTTTTGGCGTTGAGCTTAAAAAGCAATCTTTCTGCTTCTGCTAAACTTTTGTCTGAAAGCATGAAAATACACAATTAGAAGGATAGACAATGGCAAACGCAGAGCTGACCCCAAATAAAGGTTCGGATAAGATCGAACATAAACTTATTCTTCAGAGTGGGACAGCATGGAATAAGCAGCCTTATGAAGCGTATTCCAAAGGCAAGCCACTCATTTCGGTAATGCGCATGTCTTTACCTCCTGATAGCGAGCTGCCCTGGCACACACATGCCATGCCTAACACGGCATACGTCCTGTCGGGACAGTTGACAATTGAAGACATGAATACAGGCGCCACATATCGCGTTAATGCGGGTGAGGCGATCAATGAAACGGTAAATAGCGCACACCGCGGGTATACGTCTGAACAGGGGGCTGAACTGGTAATTTTTTACGCAGGAGTTGAAGGTCAGGAGCTTTCAGAACCTCTTCCTGGAGAGAAACCTGAATACCAGGCCTGATTTAAAAGACCACAGTACTCAGAATTTTGCCGTCCATTTTGGTGAGGGTTGTGTTGCACCGACCCGTCGAACTCATTTCATATTCGAATTTGCCGGGCATCACACCTGAAAACAATAGTGCGGCTAATTAGCTAAGCACGCGTCGGTACAGGCGTACCCTGGTGGAAAATCAGAGACCACTGGCCTTCTTTCGAAAGTAGCCAGTAAGAGGAACGTAATGCAGGTCGGCTCCCGTCAGCATCAGACGTACGGTAAAGAAGTATTGCGCAACTTTCATTTATTTCGGTTAGCCGGAAATTGCTGCTTATGATTGGACTTGCAGTTTTCTCGCTCAATAGCGACATGATCGTGTCTGAGCGATCGACCATCATGCCTGAACGTGTAATCTCCCGGAATTCAGGATGAAGAAGATGCTCGAGCCAATCCCTGTCGTTGCGTTTGTCACCGTGAAGGCTGCATTCAAGCAACATGAGCTTTTCAAGGAGCATTGTAATTAACCCTTAATGATCTGACAGGACGTTTTTTTTGCATTGAAAGGGTGTCAATGAGTTATCGCGCCGCTCATTGGGCAGAAAAGTACTACTCTTTGTAGAAGTTATCATAATTCTAACTGGAGGATATGTATGGAAAATATACCGACGCGCGCGCCAACCAGGGGCATAAACCATGTAGGGCTTACCGTTCCCGACCTGCAACAGGCAACTGAATTTTTACAGAAGGCGCTGGACGCTAAATTTGTCTATAACGGCCTAGCAGAGCATGATCATCCACGACAGGGAGCAGATACAGAGAAACAATTAGGCTTAAGCTCCGGGTCAATGATTATCAAGCAGCGCTTGCTACGGATTGGTAATGGTCCAAATCTCGAGCTTTTTGAGATAAAAAGTGAAGAACAGGAGCAACCTGTAAGGCTGCAGGATATTGGCTGGAATCACATCTCTCTTTATGTGGACGATATAAATTATGCGGTGGAAAGGGTCAGGGCAGCGGGAGGAAGGTTTCTTTCAGAAATACATGGTAACTCTCGTCATGAAGATACCGAAAATAATGCTAGCGTATACTTTCAGGCTCCGTGGGGCAGCCTGATTGAACTTCAATCAATACCGAATGGTTACTATTATCCCGATGATAGCGAAGCAGAGACATGGATACCTGCGCCGTAGTCATCATCTCAGGTAAGGGTGCTTAGCTAAACCTGCGCCCATTCACGCAGCACGTGTCTTAAAACTGGCAAACACTTAACCATAGCTGACTTACGCACTGTGTCAGCTATGTAGCTAGCCCCTCTTACTTTCATCATCAGATGTCTCTTCTGAGTTATGCTCAGATCAGCAGTTTACTGACTCACATTGCTATTACATCTCGTTATTAACTTGCTTTTACTTATGCTACTTAATACTTTATTAGATTAGTCACCTAATCATTAATGATGCCAGACATTTAATTAAGTCGTTTACATAAGCGTTGAGAAATTTCGATCCCTTAACGTCATAAGTGAGAGTTAAACAATAGAAAACTCTAAGGCACCTCTTATCTACCATTATTATAAATAAATGATGAGATTGTTACATGCCGCAAGGTAATTCAAATATTTCTATTGTTTAGAGAGGTTGAGAAAAGTTCCAACATTGAGTTGCATATTTGAATAGGCATAACCTATCGGCTAAATAATATGGCCGGGGAGGTTAATGCTATACTACTATCGTAGTAAACAATGTTCTCTAATTCATAAGCGAGGTACAAACGTGTTGTACAGCGAAGACATGACCGGTCACGCAATTATTGGTGAAGCAGCAGTCAATCTAGCCGTGAGTGAACAGGATATAACCGTCGATGCGCTTATCTCTGAATTGGCCGCGATGCTTAAGGCAGACAGTAGTCACTCAAGAGAGCTGTCAATCAGGGAAGCCATCAAGTGGTTGCGAGGACACCGTAGTATTAGCGCTAAATCTACTGGTGAAGATAGGTGGCTTTTACCAGATGTAGGCCATTCAGGCACTGCATCACAGGAAAGTACCTTACGCTTGATGGCAGATGACGATGACTTAAGATAACCACATACTGTGGCGGCAGGTAAGGTAATGCCTGTCGCTTTCGTATGTGTCAGTGCCAGGGTTTTAATTACCCAAATAGCTGCTTTTTCTGAATTTTCGCTTGCTCGCTCCGCAATACATTTACTGTCATATACTTCACTATAGCGGCAGTATTTATGACTGCAGGACTATAATCTTCAACCTTTAATCCAGCCAATGCGCAATTTAAACCAACGCGAATCGCGCGAGCATTCAGGGATCATCACAGCATGAGAGAAACCAATACGGTTGCACACATACAGGCATGCCTTATGGTTAAAGGTGACCGTTATGCATTACAGAAAGAAACGCTGGACGACATTATCCACAACCTTATTTATATAGGGGCACCGGTGAATAACAAAACCATTATGCGGCATATCATGAATCAGCTCATGGTTGAAAATAACGCCGAAAGGCAGGAAATCCTGCGCGTTCTGCTCCAGTTGATCGTGGGATATACGCCGGACGATCCCGGTGTCTGAAAGCGGCTGGCGCCGCATAATTTCAGTTGAGTTTTTTTGCCAGTAACCTGATAGCCCGCTCACAGGAGTCGCGCATTATTTTGTCCGGGGCGGACTCCTTCAGGCGCCAGAGGGCAGCGATGAGTTCATGCACATGTACGGTCCCGCTGGGACGCAGCAATTGCTTCAGCGCGACAGCCACAGCCTGGTGCATAAGGTCCTCTATTTCATTTCCGTTTTTCAGATGCGCTCCGCTTATTGGGGATATATACAGTGTATCGCGATAAGCGGTGCTGATAAACATGCGCGGAAAAAAACAGTCTGATAGCAGTTCAATCAGTAAAGGGATTTCCGGTCAGGTGGAATATCGTGATTGCCGCCAGGTGCTTCGTCTTCATGACCTGGCAGCGGTATAGCTACATCATGAATAAAATGTTCTGACATAGTTCTTCCCGTCACCTTTAAATAGATGACATTAAGTTTAGCTGCGTTACTTTACTGAGTGTGAATCATTATCCGTAATGTGACTTAGGATTAAAAAAGTTCATCGCGCATGAAGTGTGAGCGTAGAGTCCCGCGTATCGGACATGCTGTCATCGATGCACAGACGACAGATGGAGGCCCAAACATTCATACGTTGCGATGCAATCTGATAGGCGTGCCTATAGGTGAGGGCAGACCCCAGAAATTGACGCTCCGGATGATCTTCCAGGCATACGCATCCTCTGGCGTGTAACTGGTAATGCTGTCCTGCATTGAGAAGGTAATAAAACTGGGACATACGTGTTTCCTTCTGGTTAAAAGAGATACTGTATGCTGGGATGTCAGGTAGTGAAATTCATTTTTTAAAGCGATTTAAGCCGGTACTACCGGAGGGTGTCGTCCCTGACAGGTTCTCCGGCCGGTGCACGCCTTGGCGAGACCGGTGAGGTCATCTTCATCGTCGTCTTCCGGCCAGAGCCGGACTACGTCCTTTGGCGTCAGTTCTTCTCGTCGTTCAGGTCTGCAAAAGTCTGCAGGTACGGCAGATACCGGACAGCCTGTTCAGGCTCATTGAAGCTTTTCAGCCAGCTTCTGGCTTCCGAAATTTCCGTGAGCCTTTTATCGCTGCCGCCGGCTTGTGCCATGCGTCCAAGCTCAGAAATAAGCGAATGCACGCTTATCTCTTTTTCACCCAGCGCAAGACTTAATGCCGCTTCGCCAATAATGACGTGCCCTTTCCCGTCGTGATGATTAGACAAATTAACTACCTCCGTTTCACGTTGATGACAGCCTCACGTCACACTGTAGTCGCAGATGGTGAAAGTGCCCGTAGGTTATTCTGAAAAAAGCTGAATTCGTAATAATTTGTATCAATTTCTGAGTTTATTGGGCCCTTTATGCAAAAAAATCCACTTAAGTAATCCACGAAGAATTAACCGTGGCCGGATGAATTTATTTTCTGACAATTAAATCAGGCTGTTCAATCCGTCAGATTTTGCATGCGTTAATGTGGGCGTGTGCTGCTCGTAACCTTGAGTCTTTCGCGGCGCGCAGGTTGAGTACTGTTGATAAGGATTTAGGTAAACGCATGCAGGAGGCGCTCAAATCGAAAGGTTTTACTTTGCGTACAAATGCTTCGCTACTATGCGTACTGGCTTTGTGAAGCGCGGCACCCGCATGAATTAATACCTGTGTTGAGGACAAAAAGGTTTAATGATGTTTACGTCGTTTAAGTCGCGGTGCGGTGAGAGTGACTACCGGTCCGGTTTGAGAATGGTCAGCCAACTGCTATGGTGCCCGTGACAATCTGCGGTAATAGGGAGCCAGAAATGCTTACAACAATTATTTACCGAAGCCATCTTGCCGATGAGGTACCCATAAGCATCCTGCCGGGTATGGTGGAGAAAGCCAGCCTGCTCAACGCCCGTCATCAGGTTACGGGGATCTTGCTCTTTAACGGCACGCACTTCTTCCAGATTCTTGAGGGCCCGGAGGAGGGCGTACTGGACATTTATGGTCGTATCTGCGCCGACCGGCGTCACCACAATGTGGTTGAGCTGATGCGCGACTACTCACCGTCGCGCCGCTTCGGCAACCATGGAATGGAGCTGTTTGACCTGCGCCGCCATGACAGTGGCAGTGTGCTGCAGGCGGTGCTTGACCGCGGCACGTCTAAATATCGTCTGACATACGACGATCGGGGCCTGCAGTTCTTACGCACCTTCGTGGAAGCCCGTGAGAAAGAAAACTACTTCGAGGTTTTGCCCGCTGACTACTGGGACTTTGTACCGGATGAGAACGGTCCCCCGTTCCCGGCGGTGGGCGTCACCTTCCGCCCGGTGGTTGATCCTCTGGGTCGTAAGGTCACAGCCATCGAGGCCATACCCGATGAAGCCCCGGATGGACTGACCGGCGAGGCGCTGTATGCGTATAACCTAAGCGTCGTCACAGAAGCGCTGAACAAGGCAGGCAGATCGTGTCCCGACGACATCATGTTATACGTCAGCATATTGCCCATGACGCTGGTTAATCTTGCGGATGCCGTTAGCCGGCTCATTAACGCAATTGACCGTGCTGAGCTGGTGCCGCAGCAAATAATACTCGGCGTCAGTGAAACAGAGGTTATCTCTCAGCTGGAATCATTCACTCAGGCGGTACGCCAACTGAAGCAAGCCGGTATCAGTATCTCTATCGACAACTTTGGTGACGGTTCGGCAGGACTGTCTCTGCTGGCGCACGTCCAGCCGGACCGCGTGCGCATCGGCGCAGCGATCGTGCGCAATATTCACCGCAGCGGTCCCCGTCAGGCGGTGGTACACGCGGTGCTTCGCTGTTGTTCAGCGCTGGAGATAAACGTCATTGCAGCGGGTATCGAACAGCCTGAGGAATGGATGTGGCTGGAGGCGGCTGGTGTCACTGATTTCCAGGGTGCCCTGTTCACTGCAAAAGGCGCGGCCGTTGCCTGGCCGGAGACACGAGAGGCTGTTTGAGATACAGGAAAGAAAAGGGCCCAAAGCGGGCCCAACAGGATTAGGAGGTTGCGGTAAGGTTGGTTGCTGGCTGCTCGGCCATGACACCCGGTATTTGTGCCTTCTCATACCGCAAAGTTCTGCCACGATTCGCTTTTTCAAGCCAGCTAATGAAATGCGTCATCATTGCGGAAGCGTGTTGTTTGTCGGGCGTGCGATAAATAAGCAGCCGGCTTTTGGTCTGGTTTGTGCAGTCGATGGCATAAATCTCAATACCGGTATCACGTTGCTCGCTTTCAATTGCTGTGAAATGCATGCGAGGCCAGCGGTTTAACCTCAGCATAAACTCACTTAGAATCATCTTTTTCGCCTTTGTTATTTTAGAGTTGGAAGACTTTTTTCACTGGTCTGCCCAGCGTAGAACTGGTTGCGGACTCTGCAAGCTAACGGCACATTATTATTCGTAAAAATTTCGTAAAGGCAGCGGGTTAAAAGACTTATCAGCACCGCAGACGTCTATAGCATGAACCTGAAGTGCGTATCCGGCAATCCGCTGGCGGGCTATCAGTGCAAAAGGGAATAACTGAGAGGGGAGTCAGTAATGCTCAGTGAAGATCGTTTGAATCAAATCGCAGAAAATCAGGGCAGCTATGAAGCGGAAGCTGTGGCCATGGCGCTGGAGATCCTACAACTGCGGCGTATGCTAGGTGCCCCCTGGGCCGTGGTGCAACCGCTGGGCGAGCTTTACGTTGAGGACGGGAACGCGGCTATGATCTGGCCGGCAAGCCTGGCGGAGCGGGGCGACGTCTGCCTGTATCGCCTTGAAAAGCCTTCACAGGTGGCGGCAGCCTCATCGCCCGTAGCAAAGCAGCGCGGCCGCAGAAAGAAATTACCGGCGCTGGAGTAAGGTACCTTCAGCACAGCTTAGCTCTGCTGGACTCCCCTGACGTGACGCGTGTTAACACTGCCGCGTAAATGTTTTCTATAGGTATCCTTCCCGTTCATGTTCGGGCCAGCTGCACTGTGCTAAGCTCTGCGCCCAAAACCTGCTGCCGGATAACCCCATGAAAAATGATTTTGAAGATAAAATGGCCGACATTATGCTTGGCGAAGCCGTCACGGCGCTGCTGGATGAGGACGTGGCCATTAGCTGGGCGGCCCTGACGGATCGCTTACGATCGGCCATTGAAATTGAAACGGACGAAGATCGGATTCGCGCAGGTCTGCGCGCTATTGAAGAAGTACGGCGGGAAATGCATATTCGCAATGGTGAAAAGACCGGGGGGAAAAGGGTTGCCGGATTGACAGAGCAGAAGCTTCACTGACTCCATGGGGGGCTGCGGTATCTGATACTGCCCCTTTCTGTTATACTGTACGCTCATCCACCTTACGGACGGAGGTCATATGAATGATGACACCACCGCCGAAGATATCTACGCCGTTATCGGAACGGTAGTGGCTCGCCTTCTTAAGCCGGACCAGCACCTCACTCTCCACGAGATTACCAGCGCCCTGCACAGCATGAGTGAAGTGGTCGGCACTGCCGGAATGCGCCTAAGCTGCGAACGCGCCATCAGGCTTCTGGCAGAGCAAATGCACTGACTTTCAGATTCCTCCTATTCTGACATACATCCTGGCTCACTGACGGTGATGTGCCACACTATGAAGTGTTAAACTTTTAAGCCGGGAGAAGCCTCTGAAAGTCTGGATTGTTGTAAGTCTTGCCGCCGCTATCAGCTGCTCCGTGTGGGCTTCGCAGGGGGGATTTGACTCCCCGGCTGCGATGGCCGCCGCGCACGTCACGCAGCAGAATTAGTTTCAAAAACCTTCATCGTCAGGCGTTTTGCCCACCACGATTTCCAGCGCGCTGCGCAGTATGTCAAGCTCACCCACATCTGTCGTGCTCTCCAGCTCGGCGATCAGATAAAGTATAATCGCTTTGCTGGTCACCTTTTTACCATGTATGACGATGTCGCGGATAACTGCGTCCAGCACGGCAGTTTCTGCGGCCAGCTCGTCGCCGCCGCTACGGAAGTGCTGAATGATGCTTGCTTCTGTAGAGGTGTGTTGTTCATTAAGCTGCATAGTGTTATCCGTCAGGCCCTGCGGGCTAAAGTGACCAGGCTTATAGCCTGAAATAAATAACGGCCACCCCTTGGGTAGCCGCATCCTGCGGGCGTCCTGCCACTCTCCGAAAATACGGAGATTCGTCCTGGGTTAATCGGCTACTATTATTTCTTTGTACTACTACCCGATCCATTAAGGGCACCCAATGCCAGCACTGCTGCATCACGGCCTTCCCTGGACTGTATAAATTCCGTCTGCACCTCGCCCAGCGCCAAGGCTATAGCTTCTCGCCTGTCCGGAGTCGTCTCACTGCTATCCATAGCCCGGAGCTGTCGAGCCACGCTGTCTGCGCTAATTCCGTCTTCGATGCTCAGCAGCGTTACCACGGCCTCACCCAGGACGACATCGGCGAGGCGTATTAAATCTTTATTTTTCATACCCGCATTTTCAGGTTAATGCCCTCCAGGCAGGGTAGCAGGACAACTATTCCGGGCGGTCCTGAATGCACGCTGCGTGCATCACCTGCTTACAGCGAAAAAACTCAGCGTTCAAACAGCATGCCGATTAGTGTTTGATAATGACGCTCTTCTTCCTGATTCGCCGCCACTTCAAGGCGGCGCAGCAGTTTGGTACAGATGGCCTTGCGGTTAAGGTTCTTGCCTGCGCGCAGAATTTCAACGACAATCTGCCCCAGCGTTTCCTGCTGGGTCGGCGCCGATGCCTTGCTGAAGTAATGCGCAATGTCGCTGGCGGAGTCCGGGAATTTCGTAACGTTCTGACGCATGGTGAACCTCTCAATGGTTGAAATGTAGTCGGCTCTGTCTGACAGTAAAGTTATACAACTAAATCAAACTTGTACAGCAATTGTGTTGTTGTACAACTTTTCTTTTTGTGCAAAAAATGCTTCCAATTATTATTCAGTAAGTTAGATGAGTAGCTGTACGCAAATAATGAGTGAGTGACTCAATGGAAAGGTTGTACAACAGGAAGGATGTTCAGATGAGATGTCATTAAAGATGCCTGCCCGGTATGTCGCGGACAGGCGGAAACTATTTAGTGCGGTGAGGTGCGGCCCGCTCCGGTGACCCATCTCAGCTCGTCCCGGTTGCCCGGTAATGATTTAAACCCGCGAAGCCAGCGCTTCGCCCCTCTTATCTGCACGCAGCGCAAAGGATCTTCTTCAGCTGCGGCCATATCAGCCAGTACCCGGATAAGTGAATTAACGGTGATATCCGTATTATTCATCGCCAGGTGAACCGCAGCCTCGCCAATAATCAGCTGGTTTCCGTTATGAAAATCTTCAAACATGTTCAGCTCACTCTCAGTCTTATAGCGGTATTTCAGTGTAGTGGTTTAATGCAATGAAGTCCTCTTCCGTATCATTATTTTCAGCGCATTGTCCGGCCAGCCTGAAATAAAAGCTTCCGTCAGAAGATAAAAACATCATGAATTCAGATGCCTGACAGGCTATCAGGGTTAACCGTCGGAAAATACTGAATAAAATTTAAGTGTTACCTGAAATCGATTTCATCTAAAGGAATCGGGGTAATATGAGATTTAATTTCATCCGAGGATTGAAAGCGTTACGGCTAACCATCTGTCAGGCTGTAAGGTTAACCCTTTAAAAGTTCGAGGCGGGCGAGAAAAAAATTACTGAGAAAAACGCGGAGATTATTCTGCATCAGAATCAAAAAGTATTTAGGAAATGAAGATTACCTAAATAAGCGCGCCGGGATGTAATATTAGCCTCGTCGCGCCTATGTACAGCTCAATTAAATTTTAGATTTGGAACCCCGGCGGCTGATAAGTCCGCCCTTACGACCGGCCTCGCGTGCGCGGTCGGGACAGTTTTTAAAGTTGCCGCCGCTGGCGGCGCCGCCTTTACTGCCTGCTTCGGAGGCACGTGCGGGATCGGCCGCAAAGTTTCCAGCACCACCGCGTCTTGTTGTTGTCATGATGTCTTCCTCAGTTAAAAGATGTCCTGCATTTCAGGTAGTTAAATTGTGGCACGCCGGCACAGGACTGCCTGAGTTCGGCACGCTTTTTTCAGGAATACGACGGCGGACACGAGTTGCAGGACGGCTGTATCTGAAATGAGCGCCTGACAGCGCGTGCGGCTTGCCATTTCATGGTAATGCGTCAGGCTTTGTGCGCGGAACGGTGCGTGACAACCCTCCTATGGAGAGCTGTTTTGCGGCCGTGCCGTTCCGAAACTGTGTCAGTTCCGCGCAGCGTTAGGGGCTTTGTGCTAACAACACCCCGTCTCCACAGATGACTTTCAGGCTGGACGCCCCAGCAGAAAGGCGGGCCAGCGGTCTCAAAATGCCAGCCAGCTGCGTACCGGGTACAGGCAGCCCGATTCACCTGTGCCGTCCCACACGTACACGTGGTGCTCCGGGTCGCGCAGGGCCCAGGCTACCATTCTCATCCACATCACTTCTGCCGCGTTGGTCTGCGCGCTGTCGGTAATAATGATCGACCAGCGAGGCAGCAAATTGCAGAAAACTCGTCGTGCCAGGCCATGCAGCGTATACTAATGCAGCGGCTGGCTTTTGCGCCATATCTTTACCTATATGCTGGCTTGCTAGGGCGAGGTGTAGTCTTCATTGTCATCCAGTCACCACATAGACGGTTTCCGGCTAGGGCTCCTGTGTGTACAGCCTGAACTGCCGTTCTGCTGCGTACTGCCATAGGGTATAGCCGAACAAAATTAATAGGGCAGCGTAAAGGCTTTGCATCGCCGGCAAGAAATACCCGGGTATCGGCCCGGTTAGTGTCTTCCGGATTCAGTACCTGACTGAAGATGTTATCGTGCAGGGTAATGGGCATGCTGTCGTCCGCCGCTATTATTTTTATCTATGAGCTTCCCTGATAACCGGAGCGTAAATTTAACTTTATGAATTTAATGAAGTAATGCCAAGTTTTGTTTAAAGAATTTAGCACTGCCGGATTACTGCTGTACACGCGCCATTACATCGGTTATTTTGCGCCCGAACTTATTCACTCCACACGGGTATTTCATGCGACAGGACGGACTACCACCTGTTAAAGATGCCGGGCTCACCGGTTACTTCAGCCAGGTTACCCATCCCTGCCAGATTGCGCTGCTGGGCCGCATTACCGTTGAGATCCTGCGACAGGAGCGCCGGCTGACGCGGACTGCTGTGTGCCTGAAAATGATAGCGCGGCTTGACGCGACCAGCGATGAAACCGAGGCGGCACACTTGATGGTTCTGCTCAGGATGCTTTTTAATCGCTGAGTCTGGGGAGGACTGCCGACAGGGTGCCGGTTAAAGTATGCTCGCCGAAAAAGGAGAGCGGCAACCGGAATGCCGTGCAGTCCCGGCGTATAACAACGGTTCTAAGGTGCCGGTTACAAATAAACCAGACCTCATCGCGATCGTTGGAAAGAATGAAATAGGCGTCCGACGTTTCCGACGGATTAAAACACCCTAGCGCCCGATAGGCGGTAGTTAGGCTGAACCCGCTCAGCATCGGCAGCGGCCGCGGGCCGCCCGGCAACTCTTCCACCCTTAGATACAGACCCTCTTCCATCCAGAGCATGGCCACCCCCGTAGCGCTTTTTCATTCTTCAATATAGGTAAGTTCCCCGGTGTCTCCCGGTGACCCAAAAAAGCCGCAGTCAGAATCGCTTCAGCCTGCCACATGCCTTTAACATATCGCCTATATAAAGCGGATTCTCCGAATTATGATCATAGCACCTACGGCGACTTTGTTTTTTTAAGCACACGAGGTTCACTCTGTACGATTTAGGCGGCCATCATCGGCCGAAACCACAAAAAGCAGATGCCGGTTTTCCGTTTATCTTAAAATTGAATTTGTCTTTGCGGTAAGGGGAAAGGCAGTCCATATTTTAAGCCAGCTAAAATGGAGAATGTATGAACTGGATTGATTATGAAGTTGAAAAGCCCGCAGACGGCCAGGTAGTTGCAATATGTACGGATGAAGGGGTAGGAAGCGGGAAATATGAGGCATCATTTGAAAATTTCACCCAAATTCTTATGCCGGGGGACGCTACATTCAGGCAATATCGCGTATCGCATTGGTTTCCTTTACCAGAAAGCCATGGAGTGGGGAAGCAATAGCCACTTCTTAAGTGCAAAAAAATCCCGGGACAATTCCCGGGAAAAAATTCAGTTTCCATTTCACCCAAAGCCGGAACTATTCCAAGCCCGATTGAGGGTAGGCCAAAATACTGGTTTATTCAAAAAAATATTTGTCCTGATTAGAATCTTTCTCTAAAAGTCCGCAAGAGCACTCTGTTCAAAGATATTTTGTGTAATCCGCATACAGCCTGCATAAGAATCACCCTAATTTGCCAGCCATAATTAATGCGGGCATTCCTATTATAAATATTGGCTGTGGAATGAAGCAGGTGTTGGGCTTAACTCTTTCAGGTAAAATTCACTATTCAGTGCTTATCAGAAGTGCATAGTCGCCGAGATTAGTGGGTTATGGCTAGCGTTGGGATGTGCACGATAGTTTTTTAAACCCCTTCAAAAAGGATTCTATGCTTACAACGAATGAGGTTTTACACACTTATTTGAGTGGGTAGGGCAAGTATTTAGTACAAGTGAGTGATTAAAAAATCGCCATAAAGAATTATAGGGGTGGATAGAATTAAAAAAATATTCTAAACCTATAGTTAAAGGTATCGTGTCGAGTGAATACTCGGCAACGTGTTCATAATTATTACTATTCGCACCTGAGTGATTGATACACATGAACGTCATTCCAATGTCTTACAGCACCAGTACAGTTTACCGTCGTTTTGAAATGCTCGGCACCATTGAGCATGAACCGGGCCGTATGTGGATCCTGTTTGATGAGAAGCTCTATTTTTCTGCAGTCGTATGTTCTGTACCTACGATGCAGGGTAACGTCGCCCGGCACAAAATCATAGCAACCATGGATTGTACATGTGACCTGACAGGCAGACTCACACTCGAACGCTATTGGCAGTCTGAAAAAATGTCCAGAGAAGTCGACCTTTCTGAACCAATCATCAGGGCTCTTTCAGAAAAGAAAGGTCTGTGGATGAAGCCGGTGAGCGTAGCCTGAATTGAATGAGCCTCGATTTAACCAATCTGAACTAACAGCATTTAAATCCGTAGTGTTAGTTAGTATTTTACACTCTTTACTTCAGCATACTTATCCTCAGGTTCCAAACAATAAGCGAATATTCATCTAGTAGCATAATAATCAGGATATGCATATGCTCATAATCAAAAAATAGCGAAAAGGGAGTATTACGAATTGCACTCTGAAGGAACGCAGTTAGTCTGCTTCACAACAAATAGTTACGTCCGACTTAATAGACCTGCTTAATACTCTCTGGAACGACCAATCGCCAGCAACAAGGTAACATCATAATTTTAAGGTCTTTACCGCATCGCATGGAGATTGACTCATAAAAAAGATCAAAACAGGAATCCTCACTGGCATATCTTTTTTGCATTTCGTGGGGTATGAGTACAATTCTGAAGCAGATTGCTAGAAACCATCTATTATTGAACAGTTAGTAAAATTTTTTTCCAAATGAGGGATCAGTAATGAATAAAAAAGGCATAGGTTTCCTGTTAATTGCTTCAGCATTTGCAGTTTCAGTCGCGGGATGTTCTTCAAATCAGGCTATCAAAACCACAGACGGTCGTACAATCGTTACAGACGGTAAACCTCAAATTGACAGTGATACGGGTTTAGTATCTTACAAAGATGCACAGTCAGGAAGAACTGAACAAATCAACCGCGACAAAATCACCAATATGAGTGAATTAAATAATTGATAAGGATTAGTTCATGAAAAAAATTATTTTTTCATCATTAGCCGCGATTATCGCGCTGTCAGCGTTAACGGGCTGTACCCGGACAAGCTATGCTATCCATACTAATGATGGCAAAACTATTGTCAGCGATGGTAAGCCTACAGAGACTGATGCAGGATTGCTAGGTTACACTGATGCCAACGGTGTTAAGCAACAGATCAATAAGCAGGAAGTCAAAGAAGTATCAGAAATTCCACATTAATCAAAAAAACACCGTCACCTCTGGCGGTGTTTTTACATTCCTAGTTACAATGTAAAAATACTTCCCAGACTATTAAAAATTAAGCCTTCCCGACATTGGATTCAATTCAAAGCTGAATCAGGTATCAATGTTGCTAAAAAAACATTACAACAATGTATAGAGGAGATCTGAAGGAGTAGGTTTAACTGGAATTTGTTAAATTTACCTAATAAATGTAGATTTTGAGTGAAACTATCATCAAAATATCAAGTCCAAACAAGGATTTTTTGTGGCCGATTATTAAATTTAGTCAAGTAATCATACAAGGTCTTACTTACTCAGTGATTAAATGAGAGGTAAGTGTTGTGTGATTGGAATGGATTGAAAAATAATCGGAATTCTGTGAGGTATGTCAATTATTTAAAATTTAGTTAAATATGACCTGATTTCATTAAGGCCACTCTGGTCATATGATCTATAGTATATGAATTATTAGTTAATTTTTTGGAAAAAAGATGAATATTCATTATCTTGATGAAGGCGGTGAAAATATTCAAAGGGTAGTATTACCCCCAACAGAGATTATGATTGGTGAACTGGTGCATGAATTGCTGCGTGAACGCCGTTGTGTCAACAGACGTGCCATGATTTCGCGACTATTGTTAAGGCTTGAAAATGTTATATGTCCAATGGAAGCAATATATTATGCCGAAATTCTTAATCTGTTTGAGCAAAATTAGCTTGGTTTATTCTCGATAGTTCTTTGGTTGGTCTAATTTCTGGGGGCGTGTTTACAATAATCGGTGCCATTTTACTGGTAATTAACTAATAAAGATGTGTATGGCTATCTCCGAATACTTTATAAAATACAATGATCTATAGCTTTTAACTGAAGTTTCGTTTTCCCTGACAGGTGCTTTTAAACGCATTTTCGGCCAGATTAAAGTCATATTCATCCAATATTTCTATCCCGCGCGGAGTAAGTTTATATCGCTCTTTTTCACGCATCCATTCATCGCCTAAGAGAAACTCAACAAGCCCCATCTCTGATAACTCTTTCCTGACAACGGGTTTGATGGAGGAGGGTACTGATCCTCTCTCTTTAATTATTGATAATAATCTATAGTGTTTCTGAGCAAGTTTCATATCAGCCATCCTTTGCAATAAATCCTTCACAATTTAACCATTGCTTTGGTTACATGCAAAGAAATTTTCCTTGGGAACGCTTTTGAAAGCAACAAAGGGGGGTGAGAATAGCAGCCATAGGCCAACTCGAATTTTAAGCTGTTACATATTAACACGATTTTTTACGCGCATCCAGTCGTTAAACAATAGCTTAAATTAAAAAACGTATTTCTACGAGTGATGTAAGAATTGCTTTGATCGTTTTACTGCTGAGAAAAAACCCGCAATAGCGGGTTAAAAGCTGGATTTAAAAGTTGTTTTTATAACCGATTCTTAAAGCTACTCATCCCTCTAGAGGGTGCTTAATTATCTGTATTAAGCAAAAAAATTGTAGTACTTTTTGTGATTAAAACGTCCAGGATGAATCTTATAATTTATCAAAGTGAGCAACAGGAACAGTGTTAATGGAGTAATGCGCAACCAAGTCATAGTAGGTATCTAGTTAACTAAATTTGTGCTTTCAGTTCTTTAAGCGTCTTTGAAGCCATATGTCCAGTTTGGGATCAGATAGCGGCTTAGAGAAGAAATACCCCTGAGCCTGGTCGCAACCAAAATCACGCAGAAGAATTGCTACTTCAGCGTCCTCTACACCCTCCGCAAGCACCGTATAATTCAGCTCTTTTAACATTCTGAT
The DNA here is from genome assembly GCF_009830025.1 of Pantoea sp. Taur. Classification (NCBI taxonomy): domain Bacteria; kingdom Pseudomonadati; phylum Pseudomonadota; class Gammaproteobacteria; order Enterobacterales; family Erwiniaceae; genus Pantoea; species Pantoea sp. Taur. The sequence continues at coordinate 383,075 of NZ_SZZZ01000002.1, read as the reverse complement.
AATACTGCGCGCGATGATAAGCGAGGAGGTATCTTCTAAAACACCTGATATAAGTGAGCGATCAAGTTTTATTATATCCAGCGGCATTCGTCTCAGATAACTGATGTTACTATAGCCTGTCCCAAAATCATCCAGAGATATGGTAAACCCTTTTTCATAAAGTCTATGCAAACCGGATAGTGCCTGTGCATTTTCTATAATCCGCTCAGTTTCCAGGCATTCAATTCCCAAGAGATTATTAGATAAACGTGCTTCCAGCATTTTTGATTCTAATAAATCTGCAAAATTGTTTTTCGCGAAATCGTTCAGGCTGACGTTGATTGTGATGGGCAATTGAATATTCTGTCGATTGAATCGCTTTAGGCAGGCTATCGTCTTGTCAATCACCCATTCCGTCATCTCATGAAGTAGATCCGTTTGTTCAGCCATGGGTACAAATGCCGCGGGTGACAGTTCCCCTCTGACAGGATGTGTCCAACGTATCAGCGCCTCCAGGCCGACGGGCTGACCCGATTTGAGACAGGTTTTAGGCTGATATACAAGGTATAAGCCTTTATCAAAACGTATTGCATCAGAAAGCTCATTCATAAGAGTAAAATCATTTGAATGTTTTATTTCTTCAGACTCTTTATACATCACTGAGGGTAAATTTTTATCGATCGCTTCTTCAAGCGCAGCCGAGGCACGGCGAACGACATCACAGGCTTTGGATGAAATCGCCGTAAAATCCGTTTGGCCCGCATGGGAAGTAAGAGTTATTGATATCCCATTACCTAACTCAGCACAGATGCCTTCCATACGCCCTGCAATCCACGAGGCGTCCAGGCGGCTTTCGTCGCGAACCAGAATGGCAAAACGTCCAGTGGAAAGCGCATAGAACATCTCACCGTTTTGAGGACGTAATCGGCGAGGCAATTTTATAGCTATATCCCTGAGAAGTTCTTCAACCGGCACCATTCCAACTGTTTTAGCCAAGTCATAAGCATGAGCCATTTTCAGGCAATCAATAATAATAAGACGACGCTTGACCTTATCTCCTTCTGCAGCGAGCGACTGCATATCGCTGATTAGTCGGGAGCGGTTGGGCAAGAGAGTGACAGGGTCATTAAAACCGGTGGCATGCCAGGCTTCGAGAAATGACATAACCAACTCAGCAAGCTGTTGTAGTGTCGCGAGTTGCATATCGCTGAAGGGATGTGGTTCCCGGTCAGTTACGCAAAAAGTACCTAATACGTGGCCTTCACGATCTTTGAGCGGAACGCCCGCATAAAAACGTATGTAGGGTTCACCAGTAACAAAGCGGTGGGTTAAGAAACGAGCATCCAGCCATGTATCTGGAACGATGAGAGCATTGTCGTCATTAACAACATGTTGGCATAAAGACTCATCTCTTTTTGAGTGTTTCAGTGAGAAATTATGTGAGGCCCGAATGTATTGGAACTCCTCATCTAAAACTGAAATGAAACTTCCTGGGATACCCAGCGCCTGATTGGCTAAATGAACAAATTTTCTCAGAACACTGTCCCTTCCTTCATCAGGTGCGAGAAGGGCGTCAAGCGCTCGCTTACGACGTTCATTAGTAGCATTTAAATTTTTTTCCATAAATCCCCCGTGCCGGGTCTAATAACCGGAACGTAAAAGTGAAAGAAAAATAACCGACCGGAAGAAGAAGCTAAAAACTGACTGAAGATTACGCTTTTTGTTGTCTCTTTCGCCATCATAAGACAGCCCCTTGAGTTCGTCCTGTTTTTTTTAGTTTAATTAAAAGGGTCAATCTGTTTGAGAAAAATATTTCTTGCTGGAATATTTCCTTTTTTTTAAATGCCTGCCAGACTCTAACTGATAACGCACTTGTGCGCAATCTAATAGCGCACTACTAAAATAATTTATATGGTTACTATTTTTGTCTAAATTAATCACAACACCAGGTAATTAAATGAACTTTCTTACAAATTTTACTATTCGCCGGGTAGTGCAGTGCATTCTCGTTGCCGCTTTTATTATTGTTGCTCTTGCAGGCTTATATGGTTCAGAAATCTTAAGAGATCTACATAAACAAACGCAGCGTGAGGGAAAGTTGGTTGCTCAACTCATCTTTCTGACCCGAGCAGGTAATACGATGAAATCAGGTGACGATTCCATAAAGAGAACCTTAGCAGAAGAAGTTCCTGCTACACCGGACTGGGATGAATTTCGAACAGCCTTAACAGGTTCTGATATAAATTTTAATTCAGCATCAAAAGAGCGTTTAGAATTCCTCGAGGAGAGACTGGCTGACAAAGAGAATGCATTCAACGATGATCGTCAAAAACTGGAGTTAGCATTCACCGTTGCTTCATTATTTATCTTTATGTTACTGGTTTTCTGCGACCGCTTTCTGGTCGTGCACCTCGTTGAGCCTCTAACAACCTTAAGGGAACATTTCAGAGGAATTGCTTCCGGTGAACTGACTAATCCACTGCAAGATTTGGGTAGAAATTGTGTAGGGCAGCTGGTACCACTGGTGAAAGCCATGCAAGACAGTCTTTTATTAACTGTACTTTCCATCAGGAATAATACGGACCTGCTGAAGCGTGAGGCTGCAGACATCGAAGCGGGCAATACTGACCTTTCTGTAAGGACTACTCAACAGGCAACTTCCTTAGAGCAGACCGCACATAGTATTACCCAGCTGAGCGCGAACGTTCAGCAAAATGCATTAAGTGCTGATGAAGCAAGCAGTCTTGCTGAGAAAACGGCATATATCACCGGAGAAGGCGAAAAGCTGGTGAACTCAGTTGGCCTCATGATGAATGGTATTACCGAGGAAGCCGAAAAAATACGGCAGTTTACTGCCACAGTGAACAGTATCGCATTTCAGACAAATATACTGGCGTTAAACGCTGCCGTTGAAGCAGCCCGTGCAGGCGAGCAGGGCAGAGGGTTCGCTGTTGTTGCTACAGAAGTACGTACACTTGCACAACGCAGCGCAAGTGCAGCCAAAGAAATTGAAGGATTAATCAATACAACTCTCGCTCGTGTGAATGAGGGCAAAGAGGTCGCAGACCGTGCCGGGCACACCATGCGAACGGTGACCCAATGCGTTTCTTCAGTAGATGAACTCATCAGGAAAATCTCTTATGCTTCAAATGAACAGAGCAAAGGGATCATTCAGGTGACGCAAGCAGTTACCGATATCGAACGGGTCACACAGCAAAATTCCACATTGGTAAGGCATGTTGCAAGTTCAGCCGTAAGGCTCAATACCAGAACCGAAGACATGGCTAAGACCATCATTCATTTCGCATTACCGGCAACCACACAGGTGTGAGATATATTAATCGACGGCCTGGCATAACTGATTCAAATGATAATAAACTCTCGCTTAATTACAGATAATTAAATCATGGGTTTGGGGGTTATGATAGGGGGATGATCCCTGAGCCATGTTCGTATCAGTTCTGTATTTGAGCCAACCTCCCTGACAGCTCTGGTTAGTCTTTCTTGAGTGGTTTGGAGTGTAAGAGTCCAGTAGGTAATTTGCCAGTGCTCATTTATTATTACCTGCGTCAAATCATGGGGAATGCGACGTTGAATTGGGTCTTTCATGACTAACCTCATATGATGTTTTTCAGATTTAATTGGGGCTTATTGGGGGGTCAGATTCTGAATGATTTGATAAAACTAAAAAGCAGAATATTCCCTATTAAATGTCTAAAACTATTTATGGGATGTTTCTGATATAGAGGCAGCTATTAAGCGAGGCGGGATGGGAGTATAAGCGAAGCGATATTTTTAATTCGATAGCTTAAAAATATTAGCCTTAAACAGTTGAAAGTGAAGTTATTTATAAATCTCTTTGACCACTACACATACCATAGACTAACGCCAGAGATAAGTTATGAAGAAAAACAACTTTGTACCGGTAATGTCCGCCCAGAATGATATTCGCAGCTTGCGCATTGAAGCGGGTATGACTCAGGCTAATGCAGCCGAAAGATTTAATCTGAGTCTGAGAGTGTGGCAGATGAAAGAGTCGCTTTCGAAACCTGCTCAACTCAGTCAGGGAGAATACGAATTTTTACTACTGCTGGCAGGAAAACACCCAGAATATCAGCTTTCCACCAAATAATTGTTGCCGGCAGTATGCATTCTGCCGGCACAGTAATGTGGGGGGCAGGTTATCAGGAAATAAATTCTTCGAGAACCCAGACACTTACGCTACCCGCTTTACATTTAAACACGCCTTCACCTGATTCATTAGTCTTGATAACTTCATCGGAATTAAAAAGGAAGTCTCGCCAGATACGATTAGCTAAGGGTTCACCAAGATTAAGCGTTTTCTCACCATCATCACCATTTGACATTATCACAACGCATCCTGGTTGTTCCGCCGTGCCACTCCGGCTGAATGCAATGCAGTTAGGATGATCAAACCAGGATGTCTGGACGCCATGCGCGAATTGCTGACGTGCCAGCACTAGCTTATCGAGTTTATCTATGACTGGCATGTCTACACGATGGGTTTCACCATCATTACCTGTGTCTTCATAGTCTGCTCCAAAGAGGTCGGGGTAAAATACTGAAGGAACGCCATTTTCTCTCAATAAGATGAGCGCATATGCCAGCGGTTTAAACCAGGCTTCAACCGGGGCTTCTAAAGACTGCAGGGGCTGAGTATCATGATTAGCAACCAGCGTGACCGCATGAAAAGGATCGGCTTCAACTAATGTGCCTTCAAAGATTCGGCTCATATCATAATCACTGCCTTGTTTAGATGCCTCATGAAATTTCATATGGAGAGGTGCGTCGAAGAGCATTGTCTTCCCTTCAACCTGGTTTATATATTGTTGTAATTTGTCTAACTCAAAAGACCAGTATTCGGCCACAATAAATAGTGGCGAATCTGATACAGCTTGTACATGTTCAATCCATTCTTTATAGAACCAGGCGGGAATGTGTTTTACCGCATCAAGTCTGAAGCCGTTACATCCGGTTTGCTCCATGACCCAGCGCGCCCAGTATTTTATTTCTTCAGTTACTGCGTGATTTCTGAAGTCGATGTTTGAGCCCATAAGGTAATCAAAATTACCCATTTCTTCATCAACCTGCTGATTCCAGCCTTCACCCGTGTAATCATTAATTATCTTAAATACCCCATCCTCTGATGGGTTTTCTATGTGGTCTACACCATTAAAACACTTAAAATCCCACATAAACTGAGAGTATTTTCCCGCTCTGGCCGGAAAGGTATAGCGTGTCCAGGCTTCGCAGTTAACAACTTCTTCGTCAATTTTTGTACGGTCGTTTTCATCCACTCTATTGACCTGAACTGCCTCCTTTTCATCAGCCCCCATTTTATGATTGACAACAACATCTAATAAAACAGCAATATCATTATCTTTCAATGAGCTGATAGCCCTGAGTAAATCTTCCTTATTACCATATTTTGTTGAAATATTACCTTTCTGGTCAAATTCTCCTAAATCGAACAGATCATAAGTGTCGTATCCTACGGAAGCTGCACCCCCGGCGCCTTTATAGGCAGGGGGTAACCAGACCATGTTTATTCCAGATTCCTTCAAGTCTGACGCTCGCTCAGTGAGTTCGGGCCAGAGTTTGCCACCTTCAGGGTAATACCAGTGGAATGCCTGTAGCAGAGTTGGATTCTTCATTTTTTTCTCCATGTTTAGACATTTTAATTATGGAGTGAAAAATGATTTTTGCAGCGCGGAAGGTTTTTTATATTTTACTTTTTTTCATTGACAACTCGTAAGAAATAAAAATTGATTGGTCGTGAGAAAAACAGCAGGGCTCTTTAGAATTGTATAAGCAAAATGCCGTAAACGAGTCTTTTATCTTTACTTAAACTCCTTTAATGTGTTGCTGAGTGTCGATAAATAAAATTTATCTTATTGTGACGATTTCTAAATCATTTGGTGATATGCGACATAACGAAAAGATGTTGAAGCGTGGTCGAAATCTAAGTGAGGAAAAAGAAGTAGCAATCGATTTATGCGTTATGAATGACTTCTTGCCAAATAGTTCTAATGAAATTGGGGAAGGGAAATTTTCATGTGGTGAATTTGACATCTAAAGCTGCGCTTGTCTAGATTGATTAACTCTGTTAACCCAGAGGGGGGGCAAAGTTACGTATATCCAGATGTTAATTAGGAATGTAATTAAAATAGCCATATTGAGTGCAAGGTTGGTCTGCCATTAATTAATCTCGACATTGAGGTTAATTATGAACGTCCATACAAATAACGGTCAGTACAGTAAAGAAAATTATACACGCAAGGGATTGCCTGAAGCCACTCCTGTTATGTGGCATGCTTATGAAGAAGATGACCATCCCGCAAAGAATAATCCCAGTGAACACGGTGAAATTCGACGCACGCGCGACGATAGTAAAGACCATAAGCATGACCCGTACGGGGAAAAATGAACCAGTAATTTGAGAAAGTAAGCGGCTTTGATTAACTCTAAAAAAAACCTCTATAAATGAAAATCCATAAACACTTACAGAGGTGATGCAATGCACCATTCGTTACATGCGGCGATAGCCGCGGCCCAAAGTTATACAATATGACATCAATTGTACATTTCTTTTTCATTGCTATTGAACTCTTCCGTACATAGCAGCATGATTTAATAAAAATTCTTAGATGAATTGAGTGTGAATGATTCAAATTATTTATATTTAAATGAATCTCGTGAAGTTAAAGTGCCTGGTCGTTAACGCTGAACTAGTTGATTACTATCAAGTAAATCGTCAAGTTTAAAAATTGCGCATCTAATAGTTACTCCAAAAGCTAGACTTTTTAAATTCACGGCTTCGCTTTATTTTTTGATTTTTTCTGCTATTTAATATTGAAAATAATTAGCAGTGAGTGGTGGGGTTAGTGAGAGAAAACGGATTTGATCTGCAGTTTTACGTCGTTGAGATTAGAAAAATAGCCGCGGCACATCAGTCGGGTTTGAGTCTTTTGGAAGCCAAAAGGCAGGTTGATTCTACCATGCAGCATATGCGAATTAACCTGAGGGATGACAAATCTTACCAGGCCCGCCAGTGGAGTACCTTGCTGGATGCTCTTAAAACTTATAATCGGAACACCGTTGACCCCCGATGGGCAAAAGTGATAAACCATGCCAATTTCAGAATAAAGAGCCGACTAAATACAGTCATTTATTATCGAAAAAGACTGCGCGAGCAGCGGTCAAGCCAAAAGGATATTTAAATTCATTTAAAAATCCGGTTAATCGAAGATAAAAAGCAGATTCATTAAAATTTGTTGCGTCTATCTTAATTAAGAATTGAAAGGTTTTTTTCGATTATTTCAAAATTCATTCGTCCTGATGCTATGGAGTATATTTTTATAAAAGTGTAAAAAACGTATTTTTGATAAAATTCAAATGCCCTTCGATATTGCCACCATCACTTATCAGCAACTCGAAGGTGTTCGTGCAGATACTGAATTTCCAAGTTAGGAACCTACCCGGCCTTGGTGTTTGAAACCTCCTCAGTATGTATTGAAGTGCTTTGATACGTTCTGAAAGTACGATTAAAATAAAATCATTTCCTTTTTTTAAGTTGGTTGTCTCAGAAAGCCACTCACTGAAAATAAGAGATGTTTTGTCGCCATGAATTTCAAAAGCAAGTAGTGCTGAAGAGTCTCAAGGTGTTGATTAGCCATGCGCGAAGAAATAAAACCCGGATGGATATCCGGGCGGCAGAAGTTTTGCCTTAAATTGATGGCGTCCCGCTGGGAACGGGAACAGTTTAGTATGTAACTGAAATATTGCTAATCCGAAAATAAAAAACACAGATGGCTATTAACTGCAGTCTGTGAGAAGTGTGTCAGATAATCTTTCCTAATTATCTCTGGCCAGCAATGATGCGTCGAGTCACCACTGCAGGGAAGCCAGTTTTTCCTGCATAACTAAAACATTCATGCGGTTAAGCATTCTAGTCAAAGGGTTTGTTTTAACTCTGTGGTTGTCCGACCGGGCCCTTACCCAATGGCCCACCTGGCACCGACTCATTACTCGGTGCATGTGGGCGGCCATCGTTACCCACCGCAGGGCTTTCATGCTGGCATCCCGCCAGTGTAATCAAACTCGCTATGATGAACATCCCGCCTAATAAATTTTTCATAATTTGCTTCCCATGGTAAGGCAACGATATGTTGCTAATTAAGCATAGAATTTCTACAAAATCTGTCAAAGTTCAGGAGTAGAATTAAATGTTGATTTCAATTATTTTAACAGGTAATAAAGGCCGTTAAGTACGGGCATAATTTTGGTTGCCAGAAATTTATTGTTCAATATGACATCATTCCTAATGGCAGTGCTACATCGCCTTAGCGGTAATATTTTCCAATCGCATAGCAGCTAATCTTACATAAGCAATATAAAAAGGGTTTTGTGTTTCTGGTGAATACTTTTCAAGATATCAAATCACCAGTAATTCTCTGCTTCATCTCACGCTGATGCTTGTGATAGTCCTCGCCACACTCTGCAGAACAGAAAGCGGTGTTAGCCACTATTGCCTCATCAGTGCACCAGATACAGTTACCATTTCGGCTTACCAGGCGCGGCTTACGGGCAGACAAAGAGGCCGCTAAATGCGCTTCTTCACGTTCCTGAGCCAGATCCACGTCATCCATTAGTTAAAGTCCTTATTGTCATTATGTTGTATTACTGAGCACTCTTCGGCCTGAGTTCTCAGATGCCATTCACTGCGCAGACATTCAGCTTAGTTCATTTGTTATGAATAAGCAGTTTAACGCTTTAAATAGCTTGAATTTGCTGATTTTTCATACAAATTCCCGGCATTAAATATTCCTTCCCGGTCATGGGGTACCCATCGCCGAAATGGGCTATTGAGATTCTTTACATACCGTATCTCCTTTATCAAATGCCCTTCACGTATTAATTCCTATAGCATTCAATCAGCTTAAAAAGTCTCAAGCGGTACGGCTTGAACAGCATCACCTACTCGTTAATACTGTGTGTAAATACAGCATTAACAGGAGGTTTTGACATGCCCCGCGACTACGAGATCATGATTGCTTTCAGGCAGGCGGTTAAACGCGATGCTGCTGGCCGTTACACCATCAGCACACTCGATTTTGTGAAAGAACTCGATCGTCTGAACTGGCGCTACTCGCTACACGGCGCCAACAAATGGATCGAAATGCACACAACGACCTTCAGGGATATTTCCGTTCGGGAGGGGGCGGAGAGGACTTTCCAGGTGTTCAATCCCAACAGATAAATCGGTCACAGGCTGAAATCCGCCAACATATCGGTGGTGTTTTTGTTTACATAAAAAAAGCATGAACCAGCCTTGAGTCCGGTTCATGCAGAGTGCTGACTAGTCAATATTTGTTTTTATTTGCCCGCTGTGATGCGTCGAGTCACCAGGGCGTGGGTCCCTACCGGGTTTGCAACAGAAAGACAACCATCATAACCAGCACGGTGGCGACAGCCGGTATAATCAGGTATCGCAAGTTCAATCTCCTGTGTGTCTTAACACGAGAATTTGAATCGATGAAAACCTGCCCGCATCCACCACGAACCCCAGAGCTGATAAAGCCAGCCTAATGCATACTCCTGAAGTTTTGCTGCATGCAGAGCGCAGGGGCAGGTATTTCAAAACCAGTTCAGATACTTTGATAAGCATATCGTGAGCACGGTGATGACCACAATATTCAGTATGACAACGGGTCCTGGTGAAAATCTATAAGTCACCTCAGCCAAACAAACGGTATACAGCCAAAACACGAAGCCAGGCCGGTAGCACGTCGGTTATCACTGAAATCACCAAGGCTGCATACTGATGATTCACCTACTGAGCACGTCCATTTTTTTCCCAGCGTTCCCGCACAGGCATTTTGCTCACTAAGCGTAATGCGCATTTCAGAGGCTAAAAGCGTAGCCATAGAACGAAGTCAGGAGTTTTACATGGAGTGGAAATAGACGGTAAGCCGCCATGCCGAAACGCCACTCCTGTGGGCTGCCCGTTATCAACCGCGCGGTGTAGGGGGGTAAGCTAAAAAAAAGCCCGCACAAGGCGGGCCAAAAAGCAGTGGCTAAGGAATGTCTCTCTCGTATGAAACGCATCCTGTGTGCTGTGCTGCCAGTCAACGACTGACTCACATACCATAGACCAGTAATTTGCGAGTGGTAGGATGTGTTAACGAAAGCGATAAAATTCCAGTAATTTCCAATAAAGCATACAGATTAACAATTAAAAAACTTAATTTCAGAGAGTTAACCGAAGCGGTGAAAGCTTATTGCTAATTATCTCTTGTTAATGACGGCCTGAAATATGCTCAAAAAACTATCACTTCAGCGCTCATGCCTTCCGCCCCAGCAGACAGAAAAACTCCATACACCTGAAATTAAATCCCCTTTACCCACAACACCTTTGGAAAAAGTCTTCATGCCCGACTTGATCGATTATGCTGTTTACGATTACTGTTTATACATACAGTATTTATTGGGATTATTATCATGGAGTTTTTCAGACCATCGGAAATCCGCGCCAATCTGGAGTTGCCGCTTTTTATTGCCAGAGTCCCGTGTGGCTTTCCTTCGCCTGCTCAGGACTATGTCGAACAGCGGCTGGATCTTAATAATCTGTTGGTCAGCCATCCCAGTTCGACCTATTTCATCCGGGTCAGTGGTGATTCGATGATCGAGGGTGGTATTAACGATGGCGACATGCTGGTGGTGGACAGCTCCGTCAACGCGGAGCATGGCGACATCATCGTGGCTGCAATTTCTGGAGAGTTCACCGTGAAGCAACTGATGACCCGGCCCGTCCTCCACCTAAAGCCAATGAATGCAGCACATGCCATCATTCCGATTCCCGATGCCGACCAGTTTGAAATCTTCGGCGTTGTCCGGCACTCCATTAAGACGATGGGCCGTTAATGTTTGCCCTGGTGGATGTGAACTCGTTTTACGCCAGCTGTGAAACGGTGTTCAGACCGGACCTGCGTGGCAAGCCGGTAGTTGTCCTCTCTAACAACGATGGTTGTGTTATCGCGCGTTCGGCAGAAGCGAAAGCACTGCAGCTGCCTATGGGGCACCGTACTTCAAGCTCAAAGACGAGTTCAGGCGTCATAAAGTTCAGGTATTCAGTTCCAATTACGCCTTATACGCAGACATGAGTAACAGAGTGATGACCACTCTGGAAGATATGGCACCCTCAGTTGAAATCTACTCTATTGACGAAGCTTTTATGGACCTGACCGGGATACGTAATTGCCGTGTGCTGGAAGACTACGGGCGGGAAATTCGCGCGCGCGTAAAGCGCGATACGCATCTGACCGTTGGAGTGGGGATAGCACCCACTAAGACGCTCGCCAAGCTGGCCAATCACGCCGCCAAAAAATGGACGAAAACCAGGGGCGTGCTGGATTTATCGAACATTGAGCGCCAGCGCAGGCTGATGGAACTGGTGAAGGTCGAGGATGTGTGGGGAGTGGGCAGGCGTATTAGCAAAAAGCTGAATGCGATGGGCATCATCACCGCGAAGGACCTTTCAGAGCATAGCACGTACATCATCCGTAAGCATTTCAATGTGGTGCTGGAAAGGACGGTGAGGGAGCTGCGTGGCGAACCCTGCCTCGAGCTGGAGGAATTTGCGCCCACGAAACAGCAGATTGTCTGTTCGCGTTCATTCGGTTCCCGCATAACGGAATACCAGGATATGCGTCAGGCGGTGTGTGCTTTTGCCGAGCGCGCGGCCGAAAAGCTCAGAAGTGAACGACAATACTGCCGGCAGATAGCCGTTTTCGTCCGAACCAGTCCGCACGCGGTAGGGGAGACGTTTTACGGTAATCAGGCAATGGGCTCGCTGATAACACCCTCCAACGACACGCGGGACATTATCCGCGTGGCCATGGAGTCACTGGATCGCATCTGGCTCGATGGATGCCGCTTTATGAAAGCCGGCGTGATGCTGGGAGATTTCTACAGCCAGGGCGTTTCTCAGCTCAATCTCTTTGACGAATTTAAGCCACAGGCTAACAGTGAAACGCTGATGCGTGTCGTTGACGGCCTTAACCAAAGCGGGAAGGGGAAATTATGGTTTGCAGGACAGGGTATGCAGAAAACATGGGCTATGAAGCGGGAAATGCTGTCGCCGGCTTACACCACCCGCTTTTCGGACCTCCCCGTTGCGAGGTGACATTTTTACTAAATCCTCTTCAACTGCTGCTACCCACAAGCACAACATGTTATGTGGTCGAGTTTCTGGGGCGGACCTGTATCATTGATGAACGACTGCGGCCGGAAGATGGTGATACTGTTTTGCTGGATATGTTAGGGATGTATGAGTGGGGAAATCTATACACACATCCAAACCGGGTAATAACGGATGAAGGAGTGATTCTGGAAGAAGACTTACTGGAAGATATGGCTATCCTTGGCGTAGTTACTCATGAGGTCACGGCCATAAAGGTACAAGATAGATCGCCAATCTGATGCAGTAAATAAAAAGCCCGGGAGAATCCAGTCACCCGGGCGGCATCAATGTATGCCAAACATTTCCAATAAGAGTTGTGTCGTCTAAACAGGGAAGTAAAAGGCGACCTTTTGAAAATAGACTGTAACTGATTAAACGCTAGCGAAGCGGCAAAAAGAATGAGAACAGTTGATGTTTTGAGGTTTGATGATGGCAGGAAGAAGGTGATTCAGTCAGGGGGGCAGTGTAAGAAGGTCAAAAGAAAGACACACAAAACGATAGATAGGATAATTCGGGTGGAGAATCTTTCGCCTTTTACTTAAGTAATCCGATGTTAACGTTAACAGCATGAAATAGACTCTTTAATGAAGTACACAGACTTTGACGCAAAAAAAAGCACAGGATGCCCTTGAGTTCAGCCTGTGCAGAGAGTGTCTAATAATCATTTATCTTTTTTATTGTTCTGCCATGATAAGACGTTTTACCACATCATGGAAATCCATTGTGCCTGTAGCAGAAAAATTATTGCAAGCAAAAGCACAGTCGTTAGTGCAGGAATCGTCAGGTTTCTCATACGGACCTGTTTTCTCATTCAGGAGGAATTTTATTTACCAACAACTGTAGACCATACAGGAAGAAAGACCGCACTACAGGTGAGTTTAATCGTGGGCAATCTTTGGGATAATGATTGTACTTTCTGATATGACGCATCTTACATTGTATCGCATGTAGTGATGCAACCATTGCCAGTTGAGTACAAAAAAACACCCGTCAGGGGCAAGTGAACGTGTAGTCAATATGGTTATTGTGCACCACTGTAATTGCCTGAAAATAAAAAACACATAATACTTGCATTGGCTAACAGTCATTCAAAAAGTACAATTGAAGCCGGAAGAATCGCATTGAACCGGACAGAAATGCATTCAAAGGCTAAATTCTCATCAAATGGAAAGGTGCGCTTAATTTATGTACAGCACCTCTGATTTTATACCCTCTTTCAAAATGCTCCATTAGTGCTCGTTTTAGAAATATTGAAAGATTCAAAAACAGAAGTGTATGAGAATCTCCATTTAAAAGAAAAGCCCGGAGCTGGTGGCGAGCCGGGCCTGCACAAAGAGTGCGAATCATGATCAAACGGAGTTTTATCGATATCACAGGAAAGTGGTAGCGATAAAACAGAGTTTAGACTGTGATAATGGGATTGCATGCGAAGCGGTAAGATTAAGTCATGACTATGTAAATTTTTTAAGGTAATGCCTGCTTTGCCATAGATAAAACTAAGCAGTGTTAGTGGCCTAACACCATAAAATAATTAGCTTAACCGAGTGAAGTTTACCTCTACACCAGGAGCAAAGTTAAACAATCAAAATCCTTTATTCAGCTTGCTATAGTCAGATTCGCAATCATTAAAAACCAGGTTTGCCATCATGTAATCTAAAGCGGGAGAGATGGACGTTTATTGAAAGTAGTATTGAACTTATTCGGTATGTGCTGAAGGTGTCAGGCTTTCAACCACGGGATTTTATGGATGCACACTCTAGCCGTTTGAGCTAGCGCTAGCTATTAAGGGGTCAGGCCCCTGCCCTTAATGAGCGGGGCCATCGTTTACTTATCAGGGTTCGTCTATACGTGAAACTTTTAAATGCGCATTTTTACCTTTGCCAAACACCTTGCCACTGACGCGGATTTTATCTTCAGAATTGAAGGTTTTGCCTTTAAATGTAGCCTCTGGAGCGTCAATGTTTACTGTGCCCGTGCTATCACGAAACTCATAAATGTTGCCCTTCACTTTTTTAACAATGTAACCTTCAAGAGTGACATAACCGCCCTGGCGGAAATCTTTTATCAGTGTGATCGGTGTTTCCGCGGTGTCTTCGGATCCTTTATAACCTGCATCTTCTTTGCTCTGAGGAGGTGGTGTTTTACCCGCTTCAAATCCGCCGGTTTCAGCACAAGCGCCAAAACTGAGAGGTAACATTACTGCGATCCAGGCAACTTTATTCATTTTAATCTCCATTAATGAGGCATCGACTCTAAGCCTGGCACAACTTAGGAAAAATAACTGATGCGCACATAGTTTTGATGTTCCATAAAGATTAATAATGCAGCGATTGTGGGAGCTAACGATCTATTCAGGGAGATAAACGAGGGGCGAAATCAGGGGCAAATATCTTTTTCAGAGCACTAAATGGGGCATTGTCATTGGCGGTCAGTGTAAAACTGCGTACTTATGCAATATTCTAACCGAATGAAATATCAAGGCTATCCATTACTGCCAAGAACTTGTAGTAACTGTCTTATGTCTTCAGATTATATTGTTCTTTTTGGTTACTTCTTGATTTTCTGACATTATTTTCACGCTTGAGAATGAACGCAAGGGTCGTTGGCGGCTGAATAAAGCTTCAGCGGCAATAAACCCTTATGACATGAGTGCGTATGGTACGGATTGCGCAGGCGAATGCCAGTCTGATGTGATCTCTTTTCAAGGATTCCTGCGATAAAACCGCACACTTTGCCAGAACAATCTGCCCATTTATTGATCTGGGTAAAGATTGTGCGCATCGCTGCCTGACAGGATGGATGAAGTGTTTTTTTAGTTTCTAAAGGTGAGGAGAGGCAGATGCAAACGTACGACATGGTTTTTGAAGAAGCGTGCCGGCTAGTCGGGCAATGTTATCTCGAGCTGGCACAGCGTGGATCAGCAACAGAAAAAGAGGTGGTAGCGACAGAATTGCGTAATCTGCAACTGCGCTATCGGGAGTTAACCGGCTCGCCCAATCGCGCGGTTGAGATGGCAATTATTCAGCTTCAACCCTGTTAAATCATTAAGCCCGGCCAGCGCGCCGGGCTTAGTTCATTTAGTCACTTTTCTCTGTTTTACCGGCCATTTCCGCCAGTCGCTGATAGCGTTGATTGGCGGCTTCGGTTGCTTCCTGCCATAGATGAGCAGCGGCTTCCGGTTCACGGGTTTGCAACTGGCGGAAACGCTGCTCGTTCATCAACGCCTCTTCCAGCACCGAGGTGGGCGGGCGAGAGTCCAGCGCCAGTGCCGCTTTGCCTTGCTCGGCCCGACGAGGGTCAAAACGATACAGCGGCCAGAATCCGCTGGTGGTCAACAATCGCATCTGCTCATGGCTGTAGGCGAGGTCGTAACCGTGCTCTTCACACGGACTGTAGGCGATGATCAGCGATGGGCCGGGCCAGGCTTCAGCTTCCTGAATCGCTTTCACCGTCTGATTCAACTGCGCGCCCAGCGAAATTTGGGCCACATACACATGCCCATACAGCATGGTGGCAACGCCTAAATCCTTACGTGCTTTGCGCTTCCCTTGCTCGCCAAACTTGGTAACTGCGCCGAGCGGCGTGGCTTTGGAGGCTTGTCCGCCGGTATTGGAATAGCACTGGGTGTCGAGAACCAGCACGTTGACGTTTTCGCTCAGGCTCATCACATGATCAAGACCGCCATAGCCGATGTCATAGGCCCATCCATCGCCTCCAATCAGCCAGACAGATTTCTCCACCAGCGCATCGGCGATAACCCGCAATTCGCCTGCGTGCGCTGATGATGAAGCCGCCAGCTGCTGACGCAGTTCAACGATTTGCTCGCGACGAACAGAGGGCAGGACATTTTCCTCTTTCAGTGCTGCCACTAAAGCGCCAGGCAACTGTGGCGCACACTGATCTAACAGACGTAGCGCACGCTGTTTCTGCTGATCAACGCTCAGGCGGAAACCAAGCCCGAATTCAGCATTATCTTCAAACATGGAATTGGCCCATGCCGGTCCGCGTCCTTCAGCGTTAGTGGTGTAAGGGGTGGAGGGGAGATTACCGCCATATATGGATGAGCAACCGGTGGCGTTGGCAATTAACAGTCGATCGCCATACAGCTGCGTCAGCAACTTGATATACGGCGTCTCCCCACAGCCGGAACAGGCGCCCGAATACTCAAACAGCGGGGTGATCAGTTGTGAGGTGCGAATATCAATGCGTTCCAGCTGTCCCGCCGTGATTTCCGGCAGCGCAAGAAACGCATCGTAATTCACCTTTTCAGTTTCAACATGCTCAAGACGGGATTGCATGTTGATGGCTTTTATCTCCGGATGCTGGCGATCGCTGGCCGGGCACACTTCGACACACAGATTACAGCCAGTACAATCCTCAGGCGCTACCTGCAACACGTATTTCTGGCCGCGCATATCGCGTGATTTGACGTCGAGAGAAGCAAGTGAATCGGGTGCGGAGTCCATGGCTGCAGGCGCAACAACTTTAGCGCGAATCGCCGCGTGCGGGCAGGCTGCTACGCAGTGATTACACTGCGTACACAGGTCGGGTTGCCAGATGGGGATCGCTTCGGCGATGTTGCGTTTTTCCCACTGTGTGGTGCCAACGGGCCAGGTGCCGTCTGGCGGCAGTGCGGACACCGGCAATTTGTCGCCTAATCCTGCCAGCATGGCGGCGGTGACGGTTTTGACAAAATCCGGTGCGCTATCGGATACCACCGGCGGGCGGTGCGGGCTTTGCTGATCAACCGCCTGCAGCGGCACCGCTTCCAGCGCCTGTTGAGCCATCGCCAGCGCCTGCCAGTTACGTTGCACCAGCTCCTCGCCTTTACTGCTG
This sequence comes from Pantoea sp. Taur, assembly GCF_009830025.1. Taxonomy (NCBI): domain Bacteria; kingdom Pseudomonadati; phylum Pseudomonadota; class Gammaproteobacteria; order Enterobacterales; family Erwiniaceae; genus Pantoea; species Pantoea sp. Taur. Next base: position 365,998 of record NZ_SZZZ01000002.1, on the reverse strand, counting down.
TAACTGCGCGAAATGGCGTTTTGCAGTTCGGTTAATGCACTGTCGCCGGGCAAAATCTGCGTTAACTGGAAGAACGCCATTTGCATCACGGTATTGATGCGCGCACCGAGTTGGCATTCACGCGCAATACGCGCCGCATTGATGACATAAAACCGAGCCTGCTTGTCATTAAGCTGGCTCTGCACTTCCTGCGGTAGGCGTGACCAGACTTCATCAGCGGCGTAAGGGGTATTCAGCAGAAAAATGCCGCCCGGTTTCAACTGGTCAAGCATCGAATATTTATCAATAAATTGCAGTTGATGACAGCCAATAAAATCAGCCTGTTGCACCAGATACGCCGACTGGATGGGATGTTCACTGACGCGCAGATGCGAAACGGTCAGGCCGCCCGCTTTTTTCGAGTCATAAACGAAATAGCCTTGCACGTGCCACGGCGTGGCATTGCCGATGATCTTCAGGTTGTTTTTGCTGGCGCTCACGCTGCCGTCACTGCCAAGGCCGTAAAACAGCGCTTCCAGTCGCGCCCGGTTCGGCACGATGTTGGCCTCCATCGGCAGCGATAAGTGCGTGACATCATCATAAATACCCACGGTGAAACGCGCAGGCGGTTGTTCACGCTGCAGCGCACGGAACACAGCGAGCACGGCATCAGGGGCAAACTCTTTCGATGACAGACCGTAGCGTCCGCCGATCACTTTCGGCAGCGTCGGGCGTTCACCCCGGCTAAAGGCTTCAGCCAGTGCGGTCATCACATCCAGGAACAGCGGTTCACCCAATGCGCCGGGCTCTTTAGTGCGATCCAGCACCGCCACGTGCTGAACCGCAGCAGGCAGCGTTTTGATCAGATGCGCCGCTGAGAACGGACGATAGAGGCGCACTTTCACCAATCCGACCTTTTCGCCGCGTTGCAACAGCACATCAATCGCTTCTTCGGCGGTGCCGCAGCCCGAGCCCATCATCACTATCACGCGCTCAGCCTGCGGATGACCATAAAACTCAAACGGCTGATACTGGCGGCCGGTGTTAGCGGCAAACGCGTCCATGGCGGCTTCAACATGGCCGGTGCAGGCGTCGTACCAGCGGTTAGTGGCTTCGCGTGACTGGAAATAGGTATCAGGATTGGCGGAGGTGCCGCGAATGGTTGGACGATCCGGCGTCAGTGCGCGTGCACGATGTTCTGCGATCGCTTTTGCTGGCATCAGTGCCTGCAGGGTTTCATCACTGATGGGGACGATCTTGTTGATCTCATGTGAGGTACGGAAACCGTCGAAGAAGTGGATAAAGGGCACGCGGCTATTCAGTGAAGCCATCTGAGAAATCAACGCGAAATCCTGTGCTTCCTGCACGCTGGAAGCACACAGTTGTGCGCAACCGGTCTGGCGCACCGCCATCACATCAGAGTGATCGCCAAATATCGACAGCGCATGCGTGGCAACAGTTCGCGCAGCAACGTGCAGGACAAACGGCGTCAGCTGCCCGGCGAGTTTATACAGCGTCGGGATCATCAGCAGCAGGCCCTGCGATGACGTGAACGTGGTGGAAAGGGCGCCGGTTTGTAACGCACCGTGCACGGTAGCAATCGCGCCGCCTTCTGACTGCATCTCCACCACGCGAGGGATATCACCCCAGATATTGCGGCGACCTTCGCCAGACCAACTGTCGGCCAGTTCCGCCATGGTGGAGCTGGGCGTGATGGGATAAATGGCGATCACTTCACTGGTGCGGAAAGCGACCGAAGCCACCGCACCGTTGCCGTCGACGGTAATCATAAATCGTCCTTTGCTACGCTGAGAAACCCGAAACTTTACGGGGGTAATGATTCAGTTTAGCAAAGCAATTTGGTCGGACTTTTTCATCTGTGTGGTGGCGACAGGTGAACGCACTGCCATCTAAGGTTGTTGATTTTTACATCATTTCTAATGATTGAACGCCTTTGATTTCCATCACTTTATCGTAGATGGTGTGAATAGCGTCACTGCGTGACAATGTCACCTCAACACTGAGTTCACACAGGCCATTCTCCTCATCCCGATTTACCACAGCAATGTGACCGTAACGGATATTCTCGCGTTGCAGCACCAGCAACACCAGCGGCACGCTTTTGGGTTTAAGGTGCACCATTAGCGTGTGATGGCGGCCAATCAGCCAATGACTGATGCGACGGAAAGTTTCTAACACCACCAGCGCTAGCACCGTGCCATAAATACCGATTTCATACATGCCGCTACCAATCACCAGGCCAATCGCGGCGGTGACCCACAAACCTGCGGCGGTGGTTAAACCCTTGACCACTTGTTTTTGGATGATGATGGTACCGGCGCCGAGGAAGCCCATCCCACTCACCACCTGTGCGGCAATTCGGCTGGGATCCAGCGCCACGTGATCACTATCAAGCATGTCCACGAAGCCATACTTAGACACCAGCATAAACATGGCACTGCCAATACCCACCAAAATGTGGGTGCGTAATCCGGCCTCTTTGGCGCGCATCTGACGCTCGAGGCCAATCAAACCACCCAAAATGCCGGCGAGCGCAATACGGATCAACATGTCTGTTAGCATGATTCCTCCTTATGCATTGATAAATAGGATTGTTTCGGTGAAAAAAGGCTGTTCAGGTCCAATCGGGATAATTCTGCTTGCAAAAGGCGATAAAAAAATTTGTAAAAAGCTGTGTCGCCTATCGATCCCTTAACGCACCTGACATATGCTGGGGGCTCTTTTACGCCCAACTCCCCGGAGCCCGACCGATGAAAGCCGCTACCTTACTGCTGGCCGGTGCAGCACTGTTACTTTCTGCCTGCAGCAGCAACAGTGATGACGAACCACCGCAACAGGCTACCGCAGCACACGTTCAACCGCATGTTGTTATGGCATCTATGGCCGAAGTGAATTGCAGTAATGCCGGGGGAACACTGGCGTTTTCACGCCAGCTGGATGGATCGCGTATTGGCATGTGTCAGTTAGCCAACGGCCGTCGTTGTGACGAGCAGGCGCTGATGGGTGGACAGTGCGCCCGCTGAGGCAGGCGCCACATCTTTACGCTTTCACCTGATTCGGGCAGTCTTCGCCACGTTCAAGCTGCTGTAAATTGCTGAGCGTGGTTTCGGAAATCGCCGTCAGGGCTTCGGCAGTCAGGAATGCCTGATGGCCGGTGAACAACACGTTATGGCAGGCTGACAGGCGACGGAACACATCGTCCTGAATCACATCGTTCGATTTATCTTCAAAGAACAGATCGCGCTCATTTTCATACACATCCATACCGAGTGAACCTATCTTTTGCTGCTTCAGCGCATCAATGGCTGCCTGTGAGTCGATCAGGCCACCACGGCTGGTGTTGATGATCATCACCCCATCTTTCATCTGATTAAAGGCTTGTGCATTGAGCAGATGATGATTTTCCGGCGTCATTGGGCAATGCAGCGTAATCACATCGGATGCGGCAAACAGCGTTTTCAGATCGACATACTCTGCACCCAGTTCGAGTGCAGCAGCACTTGGATAAGGATCGAACGCCAGTAAACGCATGCCAAAGCCTTTCAGGATGCGCATGGTCGCCACACCGATTTTACCGGTGCCAATCACACCCGCCGTTTTGCCGTGCATATTGAAACCGGTCAGGCCATCCAGCGAGAAGTTAGCATCACGTGTGCGTTGATAGGCGCGGTGAATACGGCGATTCAGCGTCATCATCAACCCCACCGCGTGTTCAGCCACCGCTTCCGGCGAATAGGCCGGTACGCGTACCACCTGCAAACCGAGGGCGGCAGCCGCTTCAAGGTCGACGTTATTAAATCCGGCACAGCGCAGCGCGATGGTTTTCACGCCCAGTGCCGCCAGCTCCTCCAGCACCCCTTTACTGCCATCATCATTAACGAAAATGCACACCGCATCGCAGCCCGCCGCATTTTTGGCCGTGGTTTCGCTCAGCAGGAAGTCAAAAAACTGCAGCTCAAATCCAAAGCTGGCATTGACGTGTTCAAAGTATTTCTGGTCATAGTGTTTGGTGCTGTAAACCGCAACTTTCATTATTTCGCTCCTGAAAAATGCAACGTCGGTATCATCACAGAATAACGTTTTCTGCATCATTTTGCTGATCTTCAGCCAGGCTATATAGCTAACACCTTCATTTGCCGGGCATAACATGACATCATCTCCGTCAGGATTGCGTAAAGAACAGGATAGTTAACTGCCATGTCGCGGGGCCTCCGTCGAACACTTGCTGCGCTACTGGCGCTGATATTGCTGCTGTTGGGATTACTGCTGACGCTGACGCAATGGTTGCCGCGTCTGGCGGGCATCTGGCTGCCGGAAAATACCCGCGTTGAGCTTAATGGTTCACCGCGCTGGCATAACGGCGGCGTGCATTTTCCGGCGGTAAGCTATCTGGCTGGTGACTGCGAGCTGGCGAATGTCAAAGATGTCGCGCTGAGTTGGCAACATAAACGCTGGCAGCTCAGTGCACAGGCCGTTCAGCTTAACAGTGAATGCCTGCAAGCCCTGCCACAGAGCGATTCCAGCGGTGCACCGCGCAGTCTGGCCGAATGGCAACAAATGCTACCGGGAGCCGATATCCATCTTGAGCAACTGAGTATTTTACCCTGGCAGCAATATGCCGGTCGTTTTGATCTCAGCCTCGATAAAAGCGTCCAGCAGTTACATTATCAGGGCGATAACCTGCAACTGGATGCACGTTTGCAGGGGCAGCAACTGCAGATCGCACAACTCCAACTCAGTCATCCTTTGCTACCAAAACCGCTCGATTTGCACGGTGATCTTACGCTGCCCACCTTTGCTAACGGTTTGCCGGTGGCGGGTGAACTCAGCGGTGATGTCAATCTGACGCAGTGGCCGCAGCCGCTGGCGATGACGCTTAACTGGCAGCAGCAGCAAGGCACGCTGGTGATTAATCAGCAGGGTGACGATCAGCCGTTGTTGCAGTTACCGTGGCAGGTCGATGCGCAGCAGATACGTATCACTCAGGGACATTGGCGCTGGCCGCAAGCTGACCAACCGCTGTCGGGTGGTTTGGCGCTCACCCTCGACAACTGGCAGCAGGGGCTGGAAAACACCCAGGTCAGCGGGCGGTTCAATCTGCTTACCCAAGGCCGCGGCGGTAAAGGTAACCTGGTGCTGAGTGTCGGGCCGGGCACATTGAGCCTTACCGACAGCGCGTTACCGTTCCAGCTGACCGGCGAAAGTAAGTTTGCCGACCTGCAGTTGTTCGGCAGCATGCCGGGCATATTGCACGGCATGTTGACCGATCCACAAATCACACTTATGCAAGGTGCGCTGCTGCGCCTGCGTGGACGCTTGCTTTCGACGCTGGAAGTGGATGAAGCACGCTGGCCGTTAGCGGGCGTGACACTTGCCTCGCGCGGTATCAATGGCAGATTACAAGCAATTCTAAAAGCTCACGATCCCAACTTCGGTCGCTTCACGCTGCATCTTGATGGACGCGCCAGCGATTTTTGGCCAGACAGCGGACGCTGGAACTGGCGATACTGGGGCGATGGAATGATGCAGCCGCTCAATGCCAAATGGGATGTGAAGGGCACGGGTAGCTGGCAGGATACGTTAATCAGTCTGGACACACTCAATACCGGCTTTGATCAATTAGCCTATGGCATGGTGCAAGTCGACAAACCGCGCCTGACCTTAACCGCACCGGTGCGCTGGCAGCGAGACGTCGCGCATCCGGCTTTCAACGGGGGTTTTACCCTGAAATCTGGTCAGACGCAGTTTAGCTATGGCGGCTGGCTGCCGCCTTCAGAACTGAGTTTTGAGGCCAAAGGCAGCGATCCGAGTCGTTTTATCTGGCGCGGTCAGTTAACTGCTGAAGATATCGGCCCGGTAAGGGTACACGGGCGCTGGGATGGTGAACGTTTGCGCGGTGAAGCCTGGTGGCCAGCTCAGTCACTGACGGTGTTCCAGCCGTTGCTCAGTAGCGATTTGAAGATGCGCATTCAGTCAGGTGAACTGAGAGCGCAAATGGCGTTTTCTGCGGCGTCGAAACAGGGCTTCGAAGCCGGTGGTTTCTGGGCAGTAAAAAAGGGCAGCGTGTGGATGCCGGACAGTGAAATCAATGGCATCGACTTCACGCTACCGTTCCGTCTCAAGGATCACCAATGGCAGTTAGGGCGTCGCGGTCCGGTTTCACTGCGCATCGCTGAAGTCAAAAACCAGTTTGCGTTGCAGAACATCACTGCCGATCTGCAGGGCCACTATCCATGGCAAGAGCGCCAGCCGTTGACGCTCAGTAACGTGAATCTAGATCTCTTAGGCGGCCATGTCAGCATGCCAAAGCTGAGGATGCCGCAGCATGAGCCCGCACGCGTTGCACTGCGCGAGATTGACCTTAGCAGGCTGATCACGGCAATCAAACCGAAGCAGTTTGCCATGTCGGGCAAAGTAAACGGCGAGCTGCCGCTATGGGTGAATAATCCGCAATGGCTGATTGAGAAGGGCTGGATTGCCAACAGCGGCCCGCTGACCTTCCGCATGGATAAAGATATGGCGGATGCCATCGTCAGTAATAACTTTGCCGCGGGTGCCGCCATGGACTGGCTGCGCTACATGGAGATTTCCCGTTCGTGGGCCACTTTGGACCTCGATAACTTCGGCAATCTCACGATGCAGTCCGAAGTGAAAGGCACCAGTCAGTTTAGTAATCGCCGACAGTCGATTAACCTCAACTATCGGCATCAGGAAAATCTGTTCCAGCTGTGGCGCAGCCTGCGCTTTGGCGATAATTTGCAATCCTGGGTGGAACAAAATGCCACCCTGCCATCAAAGAAGGATCCCCAACCATGAGCCTCAGGGCATTGCTGGTGTTGGCAGCTGGGCTGCCGCTGATCGGTTGCGTGCCGCGCATTGAAGTGGCGGCACCGAAAGAGCCGATCACCATCAATATGAACGTGAAGATCGAACATGAAATCCACATCAAGGTCGATAAAGATGTGGAAGCGTTGCTGAAAAACCAAAGCGGCCTGTTTTGAGGAGCGGCATGATGAAATCGAAAGCGATGGCATTGTTGCTGGTGCTGCTGCTGGTGCCTTCAGCGTGGGCGATGACGCTGGACGAAGCGCGGCAGCAGGGGCGCGTGGGGGAAACACTCAGTGGCTATGTGGCGGCGCGACAACAGGATGATGAAACCCTGGCGTTGGTGAAACGGATTAATGATGGCCGTATGCAACAATATCAGCGCGTCGCGCAGCAGAACAATCTGAGCACCAGTGAAGTGGCACGTATCGCGGGCGAAAAGCTGGTGAGTCGCGCAGGCAGTGGAGAGTATGTGCGCGGTATCAACGGGCAGTGGTTACGTAAGTAAACCCATCATTATCAAAGTCACAGCCATAAAAAAGCCGGGCACTCAGGCCCGGCAAAGATGGCATCATACCCATTATTCTCGGGTATTCATCACGTTCTTAAGATTACGCAGCAACAATTTGCTTGATGGCGTCTTTCGCGTCGTTAGCCGCTTTGGTCGCCACTTCTGGACCATAAGCAATACCTTCAGCGAACACGAAGTTCACATCGGTGATGCCGATGAAGCCCAGGAACAATTTCACGTATGGGGTCAGCAGATCGGTTGGGGTATCTTTGTGAATACCGCCACGGCTTGACAGGATCACGGCACGTTTACCGGTGACCAGACCTTCCGGGCCTGCTTCGGTGTAACGGAAAGTCACGCCAGCACGCGCAATCAGGTCGAAGTAGTTTTTCAGCTGAGTAGGGATGTTGAAGTTGTACATTGGCGCAGCGATAACCACAGTGTCATGCGCTTGCAGTTCTGCAATCAGCTCGTCAGACAGCGCCAGGGCTTCCTGCTGACGTGGAGACAGCGGAGCATCAGAAGGACGCAGTGCGCCAACCAACTCGCCATCCAGAACGGGAATTGGCTGAGCAGCCAGATCGCGAACAGTCACTTCATTACCTTTGGCGCGCGCTTCTTCAGCGTAGAAGTCAGCCAGTTGGTTTGACTGAGAGTAACCGGCCAGAATGCTTGATTTCAGAACTAAAACTTTGCTCATGGTATTTTCCTGTGCGTTACGCGGTTGGCTTACCGCTCAATGCGTTACACTCTACGGAGATCCTCCGCGAGGTAAAAGCGCAATATTTCGAGACCTATGTTCGAAATTATTGAATAAGGTCGCACGTCCGGTCAGGTGAGATTGTCCAGAGTGTGCTATTATGCCGGGCAATAATTGATTGAATCCGCCGGGAAATTTCAGCCGGCATCGAGCGCACTTTGCCAGGCTCGCCGCGACCACAGGTAACACACCACTATGTCATCATCCGTCACTTCCCCTTTGGCCCCACTCTGGACGCGGCTCGATAATCTGATGCTGCGCGACCGCCAGCGCTTGCAGCGCCGTTTGCATGGAGCAGCGAAGGTGAAAAATCCAGCCGCGCAGCAGGGCATTGCCACAGAACTAGAAGCCGAATTTGTTGCCGCTGAACTGCGCATTGCCCAGCGCACGGCGGCCACGCCACGCATCACCTTCCCGGAAAATCTGCCGGTCAGTCAAAAGCAGCAAGAAATAGCCGAGGCGATTCGCGATCATCAGGTGGTGATTGTGGCCGGGGAAACCGGTTCAGGGAAAACCACCCAGCTACCGAAGATTTGTCTGGCGCTCGGGCGTGGTGTCAAAGGGTTGATTGGTCATACGCAGCCGCGCCGTCTGGCGGCACGTACCGTTGCCAACCGTATTGCCGATGAGCTGGAAACCTCGCTCGGCGGCACTATCGGTTATAAGGTGCGCTTTAACGACCAGGTCAGCGACACGACGCAAGTGAAGCTGATGACCGACGGTATTCTGCTGGCGGAAATCCAGCAGGATCGTCAGTTGTTGCAATATGACACCATCATCATCGATGAAGCGCACGAACGCAGTCTGAACATCGATTTTCTGCTGGGATATCTGCGTGAGCTGCTGCCGCGCCGTCCCGATTTGAAAGTGATCATCACCTCGGCGACCATCGATCCGCAGCGTTTCTCTCGCCACTTCCATAATGCGCCGGTGATAGAAGTCTCAGGCCGAACCTATCCAGTCGAAGTGCGCTACCGCCCAATGGTGGAAGACGCTGACGATACCGACCGCGATCAGCTGCAGGCGATTTTTGACGCGGTCGATGAGTTAGGTCACGAGAGCCGTGGCGATATCCTGATCTTTATGAGTGGCGAGCGTGAAATTCGCGATACCGCCGATGCGCTGATGAAGCGCGATATCCCGCACACCGAAATCTTACCGCTGTATGCGCGGCTGTCGAATGCCGAACAGAACCGGGTGTTCCAGTCACACAGTGGACGCCGCATCGTGCTGGCCACCAACGTGGCCGAGACTTCACTCACCGTACCGGGCATTAAATACGTTATCGATCCCGGTACGGCGCGCATTAGCCGCTACAGCTATCGTACTAAGGTGCAGCGCCTGCCGATCGAGCCGATTTCTCAGGCATCCGCCAATCAACGCAAAGGGCGTTGCGGACGTGTGTCGGAAGGGATCTGTATCCGTCTCTACTCTGAAGACGACTTCCTCAGTCGTCCGGCGTTTACCGATCCGGAAATTCTGCGTACCAACCTGGCGTCGGTTATCTTGCAAATGACGGCGCTCGGCCTGGGCGATATCGGCGCATTTCCGTTTGTCGAAGCACCCGACAAGCGCAATATTCAGGATGGCGTGCGCTTGCTGGAAGAGTTGGGCGCTATCACGCTAAGTGAGGATGAAACCTACAAGCTGACGACGTCTGGCCGCCAGCTGGCGCAATTGCCAGTCGATCCGCGTCTGGCACGCATGGTGCTGGAAGCGCAAAAATTTGGCTGCGTGCGTGAAGCGATGATCATCACCGCGGCCTTATCGATTCAGGATCCGCGCGAGCGCCCGAGTGAAAAACAGCAGGCATCCGATGAGAAACACCGTCGCTTTGCCGATAAAGAGTCGGATTTCCTCTCTTTCGTGAATCTGTGGAATTATCTGCAGGAGCAGCAAAAAGCGCTGTCGGGCAATCACTTCCGTCGTCAGTGTAAAACCGACTTTCTCAACTATTTGCGCGTGCGTGAATGGCAGGATATTTACACGCAGTTGCGTCAGGTGGTACGCGAACAGGGTATGCCGGTTAACAGCGAACCCGCGCCCTATCGTGAAGTGCACTGCGCTTTACTGACCGGATTACTGTCGCATATTGGTCAGAAAGACAATGAGAAGCAGGAATTCACCGGCGCGCGTAATGCCCGCTTCTCCATTTTCCCTGGCTCCGGCCTGTTTAAGAAGCCGCCGAAGTGGACCATGGTCGCGGAACTGGTGGAGACCAGCCGGTTGTGGGGCCGCGTGGCCGCACGTATCGATCCCGAATGGATCGAACCGCTGGCCCAGCATTTGATTAAACGCAGCTACAGCGAACCGCACTGGGAGAAAGCCCAGGGCGCGGTAATGGCGACAGAAAAAGTCACGCTGTATGGCCTGGCAATTGTGCAGGCGCGTAAGGTCAACTACAGCCGCATTGATGCGCCACTTAGTCGTGAGCTGTTTATCCGCCACGCGCTGGTGGAAGGCGACTGGCAGACGCGTCATGCGTTTCTGCGCAACAACCTCAAATTGCGCAGTGAAGTGGAAGATCTGGAACACAAATCACGTCGGCGTGACATTCTGGTCGATGATGAAACGCTGTTTGCTTTCTACGACCGCCGCATTGGCGCTGATGTGGTCTCTGCTCGCCACTTTGACACCTGGTGGAAACAGGCGAGCAAGGACAATCCTGACCTGCTGAGTTTTGATAAGCAGATGCTGATCAAAGATGGCGCGGATAAAGTCAGCCAGCTCGATTACCCGAATTTCTGGCATCAGGGCAATCTGAAGCTGAAACTGAGCTATCAGTTTGAGCCCGGCGCGGATGCCGATGGTGTTACCGTTCACATTCCGTTGCCGTTGCTGAATCAGGTTGAAGAGAGTGGTTTTGAGTGGCAGATCCCCGGTGTTCGCCGTGAGTTGGTGATTGCACTGATTAAATCGTTACCAAAACCGACACGCCGTAATCTGGTGCCTGCACCGAACTACGCAGAAGCTTTCCTTGGTCGCGTTAAAGCGATGGAGTTACCGCTGCTGGATGCGCTGGAGCGCGAGTTCCGCCGCATGACCGGGGTGACCATTGATCGTGAAGCCTGGCAGTGGGATCAGGTGCCCGATCACCTGAAAATGACCTTCCGCATTGTGGATGAACACAATCGCAAGCTGCAGGAAGGCAAAGATCTGCATCAATTAAAGCAGGTATTGAAAGGTAAAGTGCAGGAAACGCTGTCGAAAGTCGCAGACGATGGGCTGGAGCAGAGCGGACTGCACATCTGGAGCTTTGGTGATTTGCCGCAAAGTTACGAGCAGAAACGCGGCAGCTATCAGGTTAAAGCCTGGCCCGCACTGGTCGACGAGAAAGACAGTGTCGCCATTCGCCTGTTCGACAACGAGCTTGAGCAGCATAAGATGATGTGGCGAGGCCAGCGTCGCTTGCTGCTGCTGAACATCCCGTCGCCAATCAAGTATCTGCACGAGAAACTGCCCAACAAAGCTAAACTCGGCTTGTACTTCAATCCTTACGGCAAAGTGCTGGATTTGATTGATGACTGCATCGCTTGTGGTGTCGACAAACTGATGGCGGAAGCGGGCGGTCCGGCATGGCAACAGGAGAATTTCGAGCAGCTACGCGACAAAGTGCGTGCTGAATTGAACGAAACTTTGGTGACTATCGCCAAACAGGTCGAGCAGATTCTGACCAGCGTGTTCAATATTAACAAGTTCCTGAAGGGTCGTGTCGACATGACGCTGGCGCTGGCACTGTCTGATATTAAAGCGCAAATGAGTGGCCTGGTATACCGCGGCTTTGTCACCGGTAATGGCTATCAGCATCTGGGCGATACGTTGCGCTATTTACAGGGCATCGAGCGCCGCCTTGAAAAACTGCCGACTGACCCTTACAGCGATCGTGCGCGCATGCTGAAAGTGCAGGCCACAGAGCAGGCGTGGCAAACATGGCGCAATAAACTGCCCCCGCAGCGTCAGGATGATGCTGAAGTTCAGGCGATCCGCTGGATGCTTGAGGAGTTACGGATTAGCTATTTTGCTCAGCAGCTGGGCACACCTTATCCTATCTCTGATAAGCGTATTCTGCAGGCGATGGAACAAATTAGCTGAGTCACCCAAAGCACAGAGGCGCTCTTTCTGCGCCTCTGTGAGTGAAATATCGCTGACTGCGCATGAAACACCCTGGCGCGAAGAAGGTGCGCGATTCTGTGGCGAAAATCTTATTTCGCCAGTTCTTCCAGACTGTCTTTAAACGACGTCACCGCGATGGCACGGTTATCCGCGCGATAACGGTCCGCCGGTGCGGGTGCAGAGCTTTGCACGGCAATCAGTTTCCAGCCATCACCACTTTTCAGTAGCAGCGGCGATCCGCTGTCGCCTGGCAACGTATCACATTGATGCGACAAGACCGCGCGTTGCGCCCAGCCGGTAATCAGGCAGTCGCTGTGAGAATAGAGCGTGTCGAGGTGATCAGCAGGGTAACCGGCTTGTGTCACTTTGCGTTCGGTGGTTTTCAACGCATCGGTTAAATCGCTACGTGAGCCGTCAAATAAGGGTATGGGTACGATACCCGACGGCGGATTATGCAAAATAACCAGCCCGTAATCGTAAGGTGCCGCGCCTGGTGGCACGATCCAGCCCTCACCATCGGCCTGTAGCCTGCGCGCCAGTGAAGGTTCTACACGCGCATCAATATCATGTATTTCGTAACGCCAGCCTTTAGCACCTGACATAAAACGCAGCGCCACCGGTTTATCAAATTTACCCGGAGGGGCGAGCAGGCAGTGTCCAGCGGTTAATGCCAGATGGGCGGATATCAGGGTGGCCGTGCAGAGGTTGCCACTTTCGGTCTCCAGTTGGCCAATGGCATCCCAGGGAGCGGCACTCACATCCGTAATGGCTTTGCGGTGGTCTTTGCCAAAAAATAGCGTCTTGATGTCTTCCGGGCTTGGCCCATCTTCATCATCGGCATGTGCTGCGAGGTTAAAACTGAAAATTCCAACAAGTAACAGGATAGCCAGGCGCATAGTTCTCTCAATGGCGAGAATAAGAAGAGGTTATTGTCATCACGCTTGAGCGATAACTATAGTCGGAGAGCGGGAAAAAAGGGAGAAATATTGGAGTAATCAGCACGCTACAACGACTAGATAAAAAAGCTGGCTGCAACAATGCCGCACAGGATCATCACAATCAGGATAATTTCGAAGCGATAGCGACGCACCATTTTTCGCTACTCCAGTAAATAAACACCCGGCATAACCGGGTGTTTTCAATCGTTAATGCGGTGTTGGCGCTAATAGGCCGACTTATTTAGCCGCTTTTTTCACTTTGTGGTGCTTTTTAGCAGCCTGAGCTTTCTGTGCAGCTGGTTTGGTTACTTTTTTGTGGTGCTTTTTAGCAGCCTGAGCTTTCTGTGCAGCTGGCTTGGTTGCTTTTTTGTGGTGCTTTTTAGCAGCCTGGGCTTTCTGTGCAGCTGGCTTGGTTGCTTTTTTGTGGTGCTTTTTAGCAGCCTGGGCTTTCTGTGCAGCTGGCTTGGTTGCTTTTTTGTGGTGCTTTTTAGCAGCCTGAGCTTTCTGAGCAGCTGGCGCTTTTTTCGCTACTTTTTTGTGTTTCTTAGCTGCCTGAGCTTTCTGGGCAACTTTCTTATGATGAACTGCTTTGTGCTTAACAGGTGCTGCGGTAGTGGTAGCGGCAGCAGCCGGAGCAGCTGTAGTGGTCTCAGCAGCGAAAGCAACAGAAGACATACCCATAGCAGCGGCGATCACCAGTGCAACTAATTTTTTCATCGCAAAATCCTCGAACTATTTTTTCATGTGTAGCCCACTGCGGGGCCGGTGAAAGAACTATATGAAAAACAATTCGGTCTTTCCGTGAGGCATTGGTATCGGCGTGTAACGGAATGTACAAAGGCGGGTAAAGGAAGCGAAAAGGGGCGGCCGATCGGGCCGCCGCGCAGTTTACTCAGTGAGATAGCGTTGTTCAAGGTGCTGACGGAAATAGTGCGGATTCAGTGTTTCACCCGTGGCATTCACCAACAGTTGCTGCGTCGGGAAGCGGCTGCCGTGCTGCCAGATGTTCTGCTGTAACCAATCAAACACCGGCTGCAACTCCCCGTTACGGATCAGCTCATCCACTTGCGGGATAGCGCGCTTTACCGCCTGGAACAGCTGGGCGGCGTACATGGCACCCAGCGTATATGTTGGGAAGTAACCAAAGGCGCCATCAGTCCAGTGAATGTCTTGCATGCAGCCATCACGGTAGTTGCCACGCGTATCCATCCCCAGAGACTGCTGCATTTTCTCATCCCACAGCGCAGGGATGTCATCAACTTCAATCTCGCCTTCAATCAACGCACGTTCGATTTCGTAACGCAGAATCACATGAGCTGGATAGCTCAGTTCATCGGCATCCACGCGGATAAAGCCCGGCTTCACGCGTTGTGTCTGGCGAACAAAGTTATCCAGCGCTAATGCGGGCTGGTTACCCATCAGGGCGACGACCTGCGGATGAATATGCTGCAGGAACGCCTTGCTGCGGCCCAACTGCATCTCCATAAACAGGCTTTGTGATTCATGCATGGCAGTCGAGCGAGCGTGGGCCACCGGTTGTCCACGCCATTGCTTTGGTAGGTTCTGCTCGTAACGTGCATGACCGGTTTCGTGGATCACGCCCATCATGGCACTGAGGAAGTCGCTCTCATTGTAACGCGTGGTAATGCGCACATCTTCTGGCGCGCCACCACAGAAAGGGTGAGCACTGACATCCAGGCGACCATGATTGAAATCAAAGCCCAGCGTTTTCATCACACTCAAACCGAGCTGCTTCTGCGCTTCAACAGCAAAGGGACCCACCGGCGCCGAGATGGCGGTTTTCTGCTGCTTCTCGACGGCTTTCTGTAGCAGCGCGGGCAGCCAGCTTTTTAATTCGCCAAAGGTATTGTCGAGTTGTGCACTGGTCATGCCCGGTTCGAACACATCCAGTAACGCGTCATAACGAGAGACACCCAGCGCTTCGGCGCGTAACTGGGCTTCCTCACGGCTGAGTTTCACCACTTCTTTCAGGTTAGCCGAGAAGCCTTGCCAGTCGTTGGCGGGGCGCTGTTGGCGCCAGGCATGCTCACAACGCGAACCGGCCAGCGATTTGGCTTCAACCAACGAAGCGGGCAGAATCGTTGCCTGCTGCCACGCACGCTGCATCTCGCCCAGGTTAGCTTGCTCTACATCGTTCAACGATTCCTGCTGGGCGGCATCGAATAAGCCGCCAAGGCGTTTATCGGTCAACAGTTCATGCATAAACACACTGAGTTCCGCCATGGCTTCACCGCGCGCCTGGCTGCCGCCGGGTGGCATAGTGGTTTGCATATCGACACCGGCAATAGCCCCAAGATGGCCAAAGCGTGCCAGGCGCTGGAAAGTTTTGCTAAGTTCCTGATAAGCAGAAGTCACAATTAAAGCTCCTTATGACGGTAAACGGGGCGAAATATCTCGCAAGGGTAGATCAACCGGCCAGCAGAAGCGAACGCTGGCACCACCGAGCGGACTGCTCTCAATAGTGACCTGTCCCTGCAGTGCCTGTGCAATAGAGTGGACAATCGCCAGCCCGAGCCCACAGCCGCCGGTCGCGCGATCGCGACTAGGATCGAGACGAACGAAGGGTTCAAACACGCGTGCGCGCTCTTCAGGTGGAATACCTGGACCATCATCTTCAACCTGTAAATTACCGATGGCGCCGTCAAACCACAGACTGACGCGCAGACGCTGTTGGGCATAACGCAGCGCATTGTTCACCAGATTATCCAGAACGCGCTCCATCAGACGGGTATCGGCAGAGCCCACATTCTCAAGTTGCGGAATATCCAGGGCAATGTGCGCCTGTGGATTCATGGTTTGTACGTCTTCGATATGCACTCGCAGCCACTGCGCCAAATCAAACGATTGAAGGTTGAGATCGACGCGTGGGCGGTCGAGGCGGGCATAGGTTAACAGCTCTTCAATCAGGCTCTCCAACTGGCCGACGTCACGGTTCAACGCAGCCGACTCGGCGTCACTGAGGTTATCGCTCATTTCCAGGCGATAGCGCAGTCGAACCAGCGGTGTCCTTAACTCATGGGCGATGCCATCAATCAGCTGCTTTTTGCTGGCAACCAGCGTATTGATATTGTCCGCCATCTGGTTAAACGCCACGCCGAGGCTGTGCAGACTCGATGTACTTTCAAAATGGGTACGCACATCCAACTCACCGCGACCAAAACGTTGCGCGGCTTTTTCCAGCCGCTGCATCTCCTGCCAGTGCGGACGTAGCCAGATAAACACCGGCAGCGCCAACGACATGCCGATAAACGCCAGCAGCGCGATATCCAGAATGCGCATCTGATGCAGATAAAACAGATAAGGGATCGGGCCGACCGACAGCACATAATGGCTGCGCGGTATGTGCTGCAGGAAAGTGTATTGATCGTCGAGTGCGACGATCTCACCGGCGCGCAGGCGGCGCATATCAGGCTCATCCAGCTGATATTTACTCATCGGTTCGATATGCAACTCAAAAGACAAATCGAGATCGAGATTGCGGATGGTTTTATTCCAGTCACGCGGGGGGATCTCACGCAATTCACTGCGCATTAAAAACAGCGAACTCGCCATCAAATCATTCATTGACTGGCGGCCCGCACGCTCAGCGGTGAACTTGTACACCAAGCCCACCAGCAAAGTCATCACCAGAAAGCAGACGAACAGCAGCAGATAGAACTGGATAAAGAGCTTTCTCATGCGGAGCGGGTATCCCAGGCCTGAGGCGCGAACAGGTAACCTTTATTGCGGATGGTTTTGATGCGGAACGGTTCGGTGGCGCTGTCATACAGCTTTTTGCGCAGACGAGAAATCGCCACATCAATACTGCGATCCATGCCGTCGTAGCTCACCCCTCGCAGAGTTTTCAGCAGCGCATCCCGATTAAGGATCTGGCCCGCATTCGTGGCGAGTTCCCACAGCAGATCAAAGTCGGCGGTGGAGAGGGTGATGTTTTCATCGAACAGCGTCACCTGACGATTGAGTGAATCGATGGTCAGTGAACCAAAACGTAACACCCGCTGTGAACTCTGAATAGCGGGCGCCACTTCAGGCTGAGAACCCTGCGCCTGGCGCAGATGCAGACGCAAGCGTGCCAGCAAAACAGCGGGCGGCGTGGTTTTCAGAATGTAATCGTTGGCGCCCATCTCAAGCGCCAGAATGTGGTTCATGTCACTGTCGAGCGAGGTCAGCAGCACAATCGGCCCTGACCAGTGCGCGCGCAAGTCGCGACATACCGTCATGCCATCTTTGCCCGGCAACATGATATCCAGTAGCACCAGATCGGGATCGGCTTCTAAAATAGTCGCTTCAGCACGGTCACCGCGCGTTTCAACAGTCACTTCAATATCGTGGCGGCCAAGATAAGCGGCGATCAATTCACCGACTTCTGGCTCATCTTCCACATAGACAATTTTGTTCATATTTCACGGTAAGTGATGAGAATGACAGCAGCATAACTTTTCCTGGTCCTGAGCTCTACGCTATCGCACGAAATATCCCTGCCTGACTGGTATAATTACGGTGAAATGTGCCATTATTAGCGGCGCGTTGTAGCGCAAGGTTCGGAACCGTAACGAAAACCAGGAGGAGTGCGAGGGTGTCTGATAAAGAGCTGGCTTCAGCCGGATACAGTGACCGCATCTGCTTCAATTACAGCGATTTTCTCTCTGCTTCCTGCAAAAAACGCTGGAGTTTCGTTGACGCCATTTACGGTGTCATGCCGATTTTTGGCATGGTGACGCGTAAATCTGCACACGGCTTAGCGGCAAGCGACGATCATCTGAAAGAATTAGCATTACAAATCATTTCAACGCAGGTCAGCGACGAGATCAATATCGCGCGACTGATTACTCTCGCGGAACAACAGCACATCAGCCGTTTTGACATCCAACTGCCTTATCCGTTGTCAGAAGATCAGCTGGACGCGATTCATCAGGAATACCGTAAAGCGCTCAATCTGACACAGCAGGATGACCTGCTGTGCGTCTCAATCCCGGTTCAACCTCACTAATTACTGCGTAAGCTGCCACATTGCTGGCAGTGCTGCCGCAATCAGTAATCCAATCGCGATGCGCTCAAGTTGTGACAACACTCTGTTACCACGGCCGCCGCGTCGCGCGTAAAGGAACAGCAGTAATCCCGGCGCATAAAGCACCACAGACAACAGCAGGTGCAGCGGGCCAGAAGCATAAAGCAGCCAGAATCCGTAGGCACTGGCACCCAATCCTACCGCCAATGCCAGCGGATTTTTTTGTCCGCGAACCACTTTAATTAAATACAGCCCCACCAGCAGATACGGCACCAGAATCATCTCTGACGCGATGGTCAGCAGCGTATTGTAATCCGCGCCAGTGACCGCAATCAGGATCAGACAAACCTGCACGCTGCCGTTGGTGAGCCACAACGAAGCGGCTGGCGAATTGTGACGATTCTGCCGCGCAATGCTGCGGGGAAAAGCCCCTTGCTGTGCCGCCAGAAAAGGGACTTCTGCCGCCATAATTGTCCAGCTTAAATACGCGCCACACACGGAAATAATCAGACCCACCGCAATCACCGTATTGCCCCAATGCCCTAACAGATGCTGCATCAAGCCGGCCATGGAGGGATTTCGCATTTGCGCCAACTCTGCACGCGGCACCACGCCCAGTGCAAGCAGGGTCACCAGTAGGTAAACCAGCAGTGCCGCGATAACCGCCAGCATGGTGGCGCGTCCCACATCTTTCTTATGACGTGCCCGCGCGGAGACTACCACGGCGCCTTCCACACCAATGAAGACCCACAAAGTAATCAACATGGTCTGCTTGACTTGCTGCCAGAGTGGCTGGCCCAGCGCGGCGCCGCTGAAGTCAAAGTGGAAGCGATCGTAGTTGAATGCGAGTAAAGCCAACACCACAAACAGCAGCAGCGGTACCAGTTTCCCCAGGGTAGCGAGCAGGTTGATGCTGGCAGCCGTTTGCACACCTCGTAACACCAGCCAGTGCACCAGCCATAAAAGTACCGACGCACCGAGCATCGCTTGCCAGGTATTGCCATCGCCGAATACCACGTGGTCAGGCGAATCGGTGAAGAAACTCAGCGCCGAAAAGACAATCACCAGATAAGAGACGTTGGCGATGACCGCACAGAGCCAGTAACCCCATGCGGAACAAAATCCGACTAACTCACCAAATCCGGCGCGTGCATAGGTAAAAATCCCGCCGTCCAGTTCGGGTTTTAAGCGCGTCAGCAGCAGCATGGCTAGCGCAAGAAACAGGATGCCGACACCGGTGATCATCCAGCCAATCAACAGAGCCGCGGGACCGGCGACGGCAGCCATATTTTGCGGCAGGCTAAATACACCCGCACCGAGCATGGAGCTGAGTACCAGCGCGGTGAGCGCGCTCAGACCTAATTTTTTATCCAAAACACCATTCCTGGACAGCAGAGTATGCTGGGTAGTGACGATTCCGCTGGAGTGTAACGTGGCAATTGGCCGATTTTGAAACGGAATACCCTGAAAACAGGCGAAGGATTTTACGGAGAGCGAAAAGGGAAGGCAATGCGGGATTATGCAGATCTGCGCACAGACTATGCAAACAGATGAGCAGGGCGACGAAAGCCGCCCCGCAAGCGAATTACTTGAACAGATCCGCGGTCACGGTCAGGTTGCCACCGCTTTGGTTAGACCACTGACGCGTGATGTGATAGTACTTCGCACCTTTTTCCACGGCACGTTTGCCCACAGCATCAGAGATCTCTGTTGGCGTACCGAAGTGGTCAGAGAAGGTGATGGTATCAAACGGCTGCATCTGAGCCGCAGTAATCGCATTCACTTCCTGCACGCTACGGCCATCCGCCAGTTTCACCGTATAACGTTCACCGGTGGAGCTTTGCGTTTCAAAGAAACGGCCTACGCTACGACTTGGCGTATCAGAAGAGGCAACGCCAGGGATAGCCACTTTCTTCGCTTCTGCACCGCCCGCGGCTAAAGCGGCTTTACCGGCTTCAGAATCGGCTGGGATGGAATCGGAGACGCTCTGCACTTTGCGCTCTGGTGCATCGGCTTTATAGACATAAGCCGTCACGTACTGGTTGCCGCCGTTGTTGGCATCAACCTGACGCACAATAAAGAAGGAGGCTGCGCCTTTGTCTTTTGCCTGTTTAGCTATCGCTTCATTCACATCAGGCTGGCTGGAGAAAAAGCCATTGACGGAAACGGTATCGAATGGCTCTAAACGATACGCTTCCGCTTTCGGCAATTCTTTCACGCCGTTAAACATACGGTATTTGGTGGTCTCATCCGCTTTTGGCGCATTCGCTTTGTAAAGATCCGCCGTTACGCGCCAGTTGCCGCCGTTGCCGTTGGTATCGTTAATGCCCTGCACATAGAAGGAGTCAGCGCCTTTTTCATCGGCTGCTTTGGAGATGGCATCGGTGGCATCGCCAATAGCATTAAAGCGACCGTTGATATTAATACGTTTGAATGGCTTCAACGCGGCCGCTTGTTCTGGCGTCAACTCTTTGGCGGCAAATGCATTTGCTGCCAACAGTGATAACAAGGTGGTCGCCAGAATGGTGTTCTTCAGCTTCATAAAAATGATCCTTCGCCTTACGCAAAATGAGTACGAAAACGTGCTGGACTCTTGATGTATAACAGATTAGCCGCTGATTATTGCATGTAATAATCAACCTGTCTCAGCCAATTTATGCGCATAAGATTGACAATCTCCGCAAATTATTCATCGACATGTCATTTACCTATGCTATGGCTTTTTTTTGACCGCTTTACCACTTATTCTGGTAACACATAGCATCATAATGGTTAAAGTATTGTTAAATAAAGGTTTTTAAAAACACTAAATTCGACATGACACGATTTTGCGCAGCAGAATATTTTTTATTATGTCGCAAAACTAGTGGCAAAAGGTGGCATTCAATCTTTGCATCTGAATATTAGTGTGAATGTCATAAGTGTGCGTTATCGCTGTGGATCACTTTTCACATTTTCAGTAGGTTATAAAGACTTTGTTACATTGCGCATTTTGCTCATAAAAAGCTGAAACGCTGTTTCAGCCTTATGGGCTTGTGCCACTTACAGAACCTCATCCTTTAATTGTTGAAAGGAAACAGTATGTTAATTGGGATACCCAAAGAGCGGTTAGCCAATGAGTCGCGCGTTGCTGCAACGCCAAAGACCGTTGAGCAACTGATCAAGCTGGGATTCAGCGTCACGGTCGAGCAGGGCGCAGGTATTCGCGCAAGTTTTGACGATGAGAGCTTTATCGCCGCTGGTGCCACTGTCAGCACCACCGAAAGTGTCTGGCAGTCTGACATCGTGTTAAAAGTGAATGCGCCAGACGATCAGGAGATCGAACTGACACGCGCGGGCAGCACTTTAGTTAGCTTTATCTGGCCCGCACAAAATCCGGCACTGCTGGAAAAACTGGCGGCACGTCAGGTTACCGTCATGGCGATGGATTCTGTGCCACGTATTTCTCGTGCCCAGGCACTGGATGCGCTGAGTTCCATGGCGAACATCGCGGGTTACCGTGCGATTGTAGAAGCGGCACACGAATTTGGTCGCTTCTTTACCGGCCAAATCACCGCAGCTGGTAAAGTACCACCCGCCAAAGTGATGATCATCGGTGCGGGCGTGGCGGGTCTGGCGGCAATCGGTGCAGCGGGCAGCCTTGGGGCTATCGTTCGTGCGTTTGATACCCGTCCAGAAGTGAAAGAACAGGTGCAGAGTATGGGCGCCGAGTTCCTTGAGCTGGATTTCGAAGAAGAAGCCGGCAGTGGCGATGGCTATGCCAAAGTGATGTCAGAAGCCTTTATTAAGGCAGAGATGGAGCTGTTTGCCGCGCAGGCGAAAGAAGTCGATATCATCGTCACTACCGCTTTAATCCCGGGCAAACCGGCACCGAAGCTGATTACCGCTGAAATGGTTGCCAGCATGAAGCCAGGTAGCGTGATTGTCGATCTGGCGGCAGCAACCGGCGGTAACTGTGATCTCACGGTAGCTGATCAGGTGACTTTAACCAGCAACGGTGTGAAGATCATTGGTTATACCGATCTGCCTAGCCGTCTGCCAACACAGTCCTCTCAGCTTTACGGTACCAATCTGGTCAACCTGCTGAAACTGCTGTGCAAAGAGAAGAACGGCGAAATCACCGTCGACTTCGAAGACGTTGTGGTACGTGGCGTCACCGTGATTCGTGACGGCGAAGTCACCTGGCCAGCGCCACCGATTCAGGTATCTGCAGCACCGAAAGCAGCGCAGGCGGCCATTGAGCCAAAAGCAAAAGTGGAAGCCAAACCGGTTTCACCGTGGCGCAAATATCTGCTGCTGGCATTGGCTGTGGTGCTGTTTGCCTGCCTCGCTAACGTGGCACCGCCTGAATTCCTCTCCCACTTTACTGTCTTCGCGCTCTCCTGTGTCGTCGGTTACTACGTGGTGTGGAACGTCAGTCACGCTTTGCATACGCCATTGATGTCCGTCACTAACGCCATTTCCGGCATTATTGTGGTGGGTGCGGTGCTGCAGATGGGACACGGCGGGTGGGTGACTTTCCTTGCCTTCGTCGCAGTACTGATTGCCAGCATCAATATCTTCGGTGGATTCACCGTCACCCAGCGCATGCTGAAAATGTTTCGTAAGAATTAAGGGGTAACAACATGTCTGGCGGATTAGTGACTGCAGCATACATTGTTGCCGCAATTCTGTTTATTTTCAGCCTGGCTGGCCTCTCAAAACACGAGACGTCAAAGCAGGGTAACATCTTTGGTGTCAGCGGCATGGCGATTGCGCTGCTGGCGACCATCTTCGGCCCCAACAGCGGCAACGTGGCGTGGATCCTGCTGGCGATGGTGATCGGGGGTGCAATCGGTGTGCGTCTGGCGAAGAAAGTCGAAATGACTGAAATGCCAGAGCTGGTAGCGATTCTGCACAGCTTTGTCGGTTTGGCTGCGGTGCTGGTGGGTTTCAACAGCTACATCGATCATGCACCAGGACTGGCGCCGGTGATGGAAAATATCCATCTGACGGAAGTGTTCCTCGGCATCTTTATCGGCGCGGTGACCTTCACCGGTTCTATCGTGGCGTTTGGTAAATTGCGTGGCAAGATTTCCTCAAAAGCGCTGATGTTGCCGCATCGTCATAAAATGAACCTGGCAGCGCTGGTGGTTTCCTTCTTGCTGATGCTGTGGTTTGTACAGACGAATAGCACCGGTTCACAAGTCGTCGCGCTGTTGTTGATGACGGTGATTGCACTGGTGTTCGGCTGGCATCTGGTGGCGTCGATTGGCGGTGCGGATATGCCGGTTGTGGTGTCGATGCTCAACTCCTACTCCGGTTGGGCGGCAGCGGCTGCGGGCTTTATGCTCAGCAACGACCTGCTGATCGTCACCGGTGCGCTGGTGGGTTCTTCGGGTGCCATCCTGTCCTACATTATGTGTAAGGCGATGAACCGCTCGTTCATTAGCGTGATTGCCGGTGGTTTTGGTACCGATGTGAGTGTCGGTGGCGAGAGCGAAGAAGAGGGGGAACATCGCGAAATCACGGCAGAAGACACGGCGGAATTGCTGAAAGGCTCAACGTCAGTGATCATCACCCCCGGCTACGGCATGGCAGTGGCGCAGGCACAGTACCCGGTGGCGGAAATTACCGAAAAACTGCGTGCGCGTGGCATCAAAGTGCGCTTCGGCATCCACCCGGTTGCTGGCCGTTTGCCTGGCCACATGAACGTGTTACTGGCGGAAGCCAAAGTGCCATATGACGTGGTGCTGGAAATGGACGAGATTAACGATGATTTCAGCGATACCGATACCGTGCTGGTGATCGGTGCCAATGACACCGTTAACCCGGCGGCACAGGAAGATCCGCGCAGCCCAATCGCTGGTATGCCCGTACTGGAAGTGTGGAAAGCGCAGAACGTTATCGTGTTTAAACGTTCAATGAATACCGGTTACGCCGGGGTGCAGAACCCGCTGTTCTTCAAAGACAACACGCAAATGTTGTTTGGTGATGCAAAGGCGAGTGTAGAAGGTATCCTGCGCGCGCTGTAATCTGTAGTGCGATTAAAAAGGCGACCATCTGGTCGCCTTTGTTGTTTTAATCGTCTTCGTCTTCTTCATCGTCATAATCAATCGGCGATTTGAAATCGTCCGGTTTGATTGCCAGCAAATCACAACGGAGATGATCAATAACCTGCTCAGCGGTATTCCCCAGGAACGCGGCCGAAAGGCCAGTGCGGCCGATGGTGCCGAGTACCACAATTCCCGCCTCCAGATGAGAGGCGATATCCGGTATCACTTCCTCCGGCAAGCCTTTTGCCACATGCGTAAACTCTTCGCCGATGGAGAATTTCTGGCGTAGCGCTTTCATCGCCACCAGATGTTGTCCGCGAATCGCATCGTTATACACGCTGGGGTCAAAGTCGGGGAGTTCAATGGCGATATTGATTGGCGTGATGGGATAAGCACCGACAAGGTGCACTTCTGTGTGATTGACCATATCGGCCAGCAGCACTGTTTCACGAATCAGCTTTTGGTTTAATTCATCGTGATGGGGCTCTTCACTGGCCAGATTGACCGCCACAACGGCTCTGCCACCTTCCGGCCACGGCTGATCTTTCACCATCCACACCGGGCAGGGGCATTTGCGTAGCAGATGCCAGTCTGTCGGGGTAAAAATCACTGCTTCCAGGCGATCGTGCTGATGGGCCATTTTCAACACCAGGTCGTGCTGGTGCGCCATCACTTCCTGAATGATCGCTTCATAAGGGCGGTTATGCCACACCACTTTAATTTCAATATCAACACCGGCCTCAAGATAGGCGTGGGCCTGTTGACGAATCCATTCAGTACGCTGACTGATCACACCTTTACGCATGTTGGATCGCTCATCAGGCGACAACAAGGTGGTCATTTCATAGGAGAAGTCGTAGATAGGCAGGAAAGCTTTGATTTTTCCGCCGATACGTTGATTCAGATACACCGCACGACGCAGCGCGGGTTGATCGTCCTGTTGGGCGTCAATCGCCACCAGAATATTTTGGTACCGGGACATAAGGCAATCTCCTCAAACCAAAGCAAGTTGGATTAAAGATAGCCTAAGTTGGCGCAGGGCAGAAGGGGAAAAGTTGTTGCCGGATCAATAAACTAACATTTATCGACCCGGCATAGAATCACGCAGCTTGTTCAGTCTGACCCGCCAGTTCTGCCAGCAACGCATGGTTCTCGATAGTGATATATTTGCCTTTAACGGCCAGCATGCCACTTTTCTGGAAGCGGCCCAGCAGACGGCTAATGGTTTCTACGGTTAGTCCCAGGTAGTTACCAATGTCACCACGCGTCATGGTCAGGCGGAATTCGCGTTGTGAGAAGCCACGTTGACCAAAGCGGCGTGACAAATTCCAGACAAAGGCCGCCAGACGCTCTTCCGCGTTTTTCTTGGAGAGCAGCAGGATCATATCCTGATCGCCTTTAATCTCACCGCTCATCAGACGCATCATCTGCTGGCGCAGTGCCGGCATTTTACCGGAGAGATCGTCGAGAGTTTCGAAAGGAATTTCACACACCATCGCTGTTTCCAGCGCCTGAGCAAAACTCGGGTGGTGCGCGCCGACAATCGCATCAAAGCCCACTAAGTCCCCTGCCAGATGGAAGCCGGTAATCTGCTCGTCACCCTGTTCAGTAATGGTATAACTTTTGATGGTGCCGGAGCGGATAGCGTAAAGCGATTTCAGTTCATCACCGGCTTTGAACAACGTCTGACCTTTCTGAATCGGCTTTTTGCGCTCAATGATATTGTCCAGCTGATCCAGCTCATGCTCGTTCAGTGTGAAAGGGATACACAACTGGCTGATACTGCAATCCTGACAGTGAATGGCACAACCGCCAGACTGAATACGTCGAATGCTGCGTTTTTCCGGGATCATATAGGTACGCTCGATGATTATTGACTGCCGTCAATTTTAACATTTTTACGCGTTAAGGGAACTCATCCGAGCAGTAATTCCCCTTAAACCCCCACTAACGTAGGGTATACCTGAGTTTGCGCAAGGTTTGCCTGACATTATTTTTTGACCTGGAACGTTTTGTTGCCATATTTACATCTGGTCACAACTTGTCTCAGCGCAAAAAGTGACAGATGTGATGCCAAAAATCCTTTGCTACTATTTTGTTTTTGAGCGGCAACTTGCGCTCAGCAAACCACCAGGCGTGAGAAAACACCATGAACCTAGACGATGAAGACCTTTTCCGGGATGCCATGGGCGATGTGACGCCACTGAAAGATTGTGCCAATACCCAATGGTTGCGTTCCCCTTCGACCAAAGCGCCGCGCCCGACGCAAGCCAATGACGAACAGGAAAATTTCCTCACGCGGGGCTTTCTCGACATCATCCCGCTGACGACTCCGCTGGAATACAAAACAGAAGGGATTCAACAAGGTGTGTTGGATAAGTTGCGGCTGGGGAAATATTCCCTGGACGCCAGCCTGAACCTGCTGCGTCAGCCGATAGAAACCTGTCGAAAGTCATTGTTCAGTTTCATGCTGCAGGCACGCAAGCAGGGGCTACGCAATCTGCTGATTATCCACGGTAAAGGCCGTGATGATGAAGCCCATGCCAATATCGTACGCAGTTATCTGGCACGCTGGCTGACGCAGTTTGACGAGGTGCAAAGCTTTTGCGTGGCGCAGCCCCAGCACGGAGGTGCCGGGGCATTGTATGTCAGTTTAAGAAAAACGGATCAGGCGCGGCTGGATAATCGTGAGCGCCACGCCAAACGCAGTCGCTAATCAGGTGTGAAATTTGCGAATGGTCGCCAGCAACACTTCGGCACTCAGGCTGAGATGACTGCCGCTGCGGGTGATAATCCCCACCGGCTCTCCCGGCCCAGGGGAGTTAATCGGCAGTGCAATAACGGCATTGTGGCTAAGGTCTTCCTTGATGGCGCCTGAGGGGACAAACCACACATAGTCATAACGCAGGGCCAACTGACGCGCCAGCGAAGTGGATGAGGTTTCAACACAATTAGCGGGAAGCGCACAACCTTGCTCGTCCAGCATATGTTGAGCGATACGACGCGGGGCGGTGCCCTCCGGCGATATCACCACCGGCCACTGCATCGCGCGCGATAACGTGACGTTGTCACTGAGGAGCGGGTGTTCCGGACGTACCACCAGTTTAAGCGACTCAAGGAATAGCAATTCATAACTCAGACCCGCCATCATTTCACTGTCGGCCATGCGCCCAATGCCAATATCAAACTCACCCGCGCGCAACCCGGCCAGCAGAACATTATTATGTAATGTCGCCACTTGTACCGTGGTGTTCGGTTGTTGCTCGTGAAAGCGATCGAGAATCTGTGGCAGCATACCCATTGCCGCTGTGGTGAGCGCGCCGAGGCGAATCACGACCGGTCGGCCGGGTTGTGGGGCGTTAAAGCTTTGGCCTGCATGGTTAAGCGCATCCAGCACTTTTACCGCATGGACAAGAAATTGCTCGCCGAGCGTCGTTAACTGGGCACCGAGACGACCACGTTCAAACAGACGCGCGCCAGCCAGATCTTCCAGCTCATTCAGGGTTTTTGAGAGCGCAGGCTGGCTGAGATTGAGTGTCTCTGCCGCGCGCCCCAGCGTGCCTTGCTGCGCGACCGCAACAAAGGTGTGTAAATGGCGCAAGCGAATGCGCTGATTGAAAAGGGAATTTTTGTCCATAGCCTCAAACATAATGACTTTTACCTGATGGCGGCAATGGGAAAACTGGAATTATGTTAACTTCACTGCAAAATTATATTAACAAAAACCCTGATATTGCTAACCTGATGTTTTAAATCGAATTAGTGAAAGTCAGCGCCAATGCAAAATTATCACCTATTGCAATATCAATCGCTTAATCTCGCATAATTTGAATAATTCTCACTTACACCTAAAAATCC
Organism: Pantoea sp. Taur; assembly: GCF_009830025.1. NCBI lineage: Bacteria > Pseudomonadati > Pseudomonadota > Gammaproteobacteria > Enterobacterales > Erwiniaceae > Pantoea > Pantoea sp. Taur. Next base: position 337,929 of record NZ_SZZZ01000002.1, on the reverse strand, counting down.
TGCCCGTTATTGTTAACGATGAGCTATCATTAGCGCCGTTTTTTTTACCAAAACTGATGATTAAACGATGAATGTGCAGGAGTTGATCCGTGACCACCGTTGAAGCCGTAGATGTTCGCCAGCTGATTAATCAGAGTGCGCTTAGCCGTTGGCAAAAACGCCTGATTGCGCTGTGCTTCATCGTTGTTGCGCTGGATGGCATGGACATCGCGCTGATGGGCTTTATCGCTCCTACATTGAAAGCCAGTTGGGGCGTCACTAATCATCAGCTTGGCATGGTGATCAGCGCTGCGCTGATTGGCCTGGCCTTAGGTGCCATGGTGGCAGGGCCATTGGCCGATCGCTACGGGCGGCGTGTGATGATACTGCTCAGCGTGGGTTTTTTTGGCTTGTGGACGCTGGCCACCGCCATGGCGCAAAACATCGATCAAATGATGTTATTCCGTTTTCTCACCGGGCTTGGCCTCGGTGCAGCCATGCCAAACGTTGGAACGCTGGTAGCAGAGTATGCACCAGAGCGTCGACGTTCATTCATTATCACCGTGGTGTTCTGCGGTTTCACCTTTGGTGCCGCATCGGGCGGATTTGCAGCTTCCTGGCTGTTGCCTCGCTATGACTGGCACTCCGTGATGTTGATGGGTGGCGTCTTGCCGCTGATTGTTTTGCCTTTCCTGCTGCGCGGCTTACCGGAATCCGTGCGCTTCCTGATTAGCCGTCGCGCACCTGCTGCACGTATACATGCCATATTGGATCGCATGCTGCCTGGCGTGGTTGAGCCGAACAGCCATTACCAGTCCACTGAACAGGTTGTCGTGCGGCGTGGCGCAGTGGCGACGGTGGTTTCCCGGCGATATCTCTTCGGCAGCCTGATGTTATGGGGCGGCTACTTTATGGGGCTGTTCCTCGTCTATCTGATTGGCAGCTGGATGCCCTCGCTGATCAACACGCTGGGAATGTCGGTGACGGAAGCGGCTATCGTCACGGCGATGTACCAGGCGGGCGGCACGGTAGGTTCGCTGTTTGCGGGCTGGCTGATGGATCGCATTAATGCCAATATCGCGCTGGCGGTGATCTACTTCTGTGGCGGCATTGCGATTGTCGCGCTCGGCTTCTCCCCGGCGGAAGTGGGATTAATGAGTGCCATCGCCTTCTTTAGCGGCTTCTGCTTTAACGGCGCCAATACCGGCATGAATGCGCTGTCCGCCAGCTATTACCCTACGCACGCGCGTGCGACCGGTTCCAGCTGGATGCACGGTGTGGGTCGTGTCGGTGCAATTATGAGTGCTTTTGTCGGCGCAGAGCTTCTTTCGCTCGGGTGGTCGTTCAGCCAAATCTTCCTGTTGCTGGCGATTCCAGCGGTGCTCACCACGATCATGCTGGCCCTGAAATGTCGCTTTGGTGACCCGTCAGACCGGGCTGAGTGACAGGGCGATCACAGTTCCACGAAATTCCTCCACGGCGATAAAGGGTTGATCTACATTAGCAACAACCCTTAACGCCGAGGTGATGACCATGGAAAACTTTCTCACCAGCGATGCGATTCGCACGCTGTTCTCACAAGCGATGTCCAGTATGTATCAGCAGGAAGTGCCGCAATATGGCACCCTGACGCAACTGGTCACGGCCGTGAATGAACGTACGCTGGAAGCACAACCCGCTTTAAAAAACCGTCTCGCCGCCGCCGATGAACTGGACCGACTCAGTGTGGAACGTCACGGTGCGATTCGCGTGGGAACGGCAGAAGAACTCAGCACACTGCGCCAGATGTTTGCGGTGATGGGGATGGAACCGGTGGGATATTACGATCTCTCCCAGGCGGGCGTGCCGGTTCACTCCACCGCGTTCCGTCCGGTCACCGACAGCGCATTGCGCCGTAATCCGTTCCGCGTATTTACCTCTCTGTTACGGCTTGAACTGATTGATGACGCCGCGTTGAGAGAAAAAGCCGCCGCGATTTTAGCTGCGCGCGATATTTTCACGCCGGGTTGCCGCGCATTGATCGCGCAACACCAACAGCAGGGCGGTTTAAACGCTGCGGACGCGGCGCTTTTTGTCAAAGAGGCGCTGGAGACCTTCCGCTGGCATGCCCACACCACTGTGGACAGCGTGACCTACCGCGCACTGAGTCAGCAACATCGATTAATCGCCGATGTAGTGTGCTTCCAGGGGTGCCACATCAACCATTTGACGCCGCGCACGCTGGATATTGACCGCGTGCAAACCTTAATGCCCACGCGCGGCATCGATCCTAAAACCCTCATCGAGGGCCCCCCCCAACGTCAGGTGCCGATTCTGTTACGTCAAACCAGCTTTAAAGCGCTGGAAGAGGCAGTCCATTTTAATGACGGCACCCCCGGCACACATACTGCGCGCTTTGGTGAGATCGAACAGCGCGGCGCGGCGCTAACCCCCAAAGGCCGCACACTCTACGACCGTCTGTTGGCGGAAGCGGGCACCGGCAGTGATAACCAGCATCATCAACAGCATCTGAGCGCGGTGTTTCGCGATTTCCCAGATGATGAAGATACCTTGCGCGAACAGGAACTGGCGTGGTTCCGCTATCGTTTGACTGCTAAGGGCACCCAGCATCCTCCGCAAACGGGAGAAACTCTGGTTCAACTGCTTGCTGAAGGGCGCGTGCTGGCAGAACCGATAGTGTATGAAGATTTTCTGCCAGTGAGCGCAGCGGGGATATTTCAGTCTAATTTAGGCGACGAAACGCACGCACGTAGCGCGGGCAATGCCAGCCGGGCGGATTTTGAAGCCGCGTTAGGTGCAGCGGTGCAGGATGAGATGGCGTTGTATCAACAGATGCAGCAGCGCAGTCTGGCTCTTTGCGGGATACGTTAAGGGCATAAGAAAACCGGTCTGTGAAGTGGCATCAGCACTTCAGCAGACCGGCTTCATTTCTTTTGATTTTTATTGCAAGCGCGAATCACGCACCAGCGTGTACTTCCCGGCACCCAAGAACATGATGGCGAGTGCGCCCAGCAGATAAAGCGCCTCTGTTTCCAGAGACCAGGCGCCAACATCTGTGCGATGCCAGACTGCGCCCATTTTTACCAGCAAGGTCGCAACAACCATGTTCACCGCAATAATGAAAGCCGCAGGGCGCGTCATTAAACCGATGATCACCATGACAGGTGCCACTATTTCCCCGATGTAAGCACCGTAAGCGATGAAACCTGGCATGCCTTTAACGGCCAACATATGAGCGATCCAGTCGACGCCATGCATCACCTTGAATTCGCCATGAAATAACAGCAGGCCGCCAAACGTCAGACGTAACAGCAGTTTACCGAAGTCCGGGTGATCGCTCATCCGATTGAACATCTGGTTGATACCACCAAACATCGCGCTTCTCCGTCTCGCCAGGTTAACTTGTAACCTTAATGCAATTCGCCATGCCAGGGTTAGCCAAATAATTTGATGGAGATGTTCAATGGATCGAAAGCATATTCGGCTTAATCTGCAAATGCTTTCAGAACATGGACATTCGCTCAAGGCCTGCAAATAATGGAACCAAGCTTGATCTGGGAACCCGAGATGAAAAACGAACGACGTCTGAGGATCATGACCGCAGAGGGTGAACTCAGAGGCCTGATTGACGATGATCTTTTTGTCTTCAAGGGAATACCTTACGCCGCGCCACCTGTGGGCGCACTGCGCTGGCGTCCGCCACAGCCGGTTGCACACTGGCAAGAAGTACGTGAAGCCACGCAATGGGGTGATGCCAGCTGGCAAAACCGGGATTATTGCGTGGCAGTGGGTGGCGGCGATCCGGGCCGGTTCAATGAGGATTGTCTGTACCTGAATATCTGGACCCCAGACGTTGAGCCCTCCCGTCCCTTGCCGGTGATGGTGTGGCTGCACGGCGGAGGCTTTACCATCGGCGCGGGTAGTCTTGATCCCTATCGCGGCAAAGCCTTAGCCGCGCAGGGCGTCGTAGTGGTCACGCTCAATTATCGTCTTGGCCATTTTGGCTTTTTCGCCCATCCGGCGCTGGATGCTGAATACCCGCAAGAAGCGGTGGTAAATAACTTTGCCTTGCTGGATCAAATCGCTGCGCTGCAATGGGTTCAACGCAATATTCCTGCCTTTGGCGGCGATCGCCAAAATATCACACTGTTTGGCGAATCATCGGGGGCGCGCAGCGTGTTGTCTTTGTGCTGTTCTCCGCTGGCTGAAGGGCTGTTCCACAAAGGTATTGTCCAGAGTGCATACAGCTTGCCGGATGTGCCGCGCAGGAGGGCGCAACAGATCGGTAAACAGGTTGCAGCGCATTTTGGCCTGCCGGATCACGCCTCTGCCGAACAACTTCGTCAGTTACCTGCCGATCAATTCTGGCCGCTGCAACGTCCACTGGGATTAGGTCCGGTGGCAATCAGCGGTGATGCGGTGCTCCCCAAACCGATGCTCGAAACCTTTATGGCCGGTAAACAGCATCGGGTGCCGTTGATGGTGGGAAGTAACAGTGATGAAGCCAGCGTATTGGATTATTTTGGTGTTGATCCTGCAACGGTGTTACAACAAATTCGTCGCAAAAATCGCCTGAGTTATGGCCTGATGAAATGGCTATACGATATTCACGACGATACCTTACTGGGCCGGGCAGTGGCGCGAGACATGGCGTTTACCGTGATCCCGTTGCTGGTGGCGCAGTCTCAACACAGTATTGGCATGCCTGCCTGGCGATACTGGTTCGACTATGTGTCAGAGAATGCCCGCGACCTCTATCCACATGGCACCTGGCACGGCAACGAAATCCCCTATGTATTCAACACGCTGACCTCACTGAAACCGCTGCCTGAACGGGATTACACTGCCGCAGACAAGCGCTTCGCCGACATGGTCAGTACCTATTGGGTGACCTTCGCCCGGGATGCCAGTGAGTTTAGCTATCGGCTACAGGGCAAAATCGACTGGCCGGTGTGGCGTCCCCGTGAAGACCTGACATTAGCCCTCGGTGATCAGGGTAAACCGCAAGCGGTGTTGAAGGCACGTTTTATGCGTGGGCGGCTGCGTTTGTTCCGTCTGCTGATGCGCAGTCACGTTAAGCTTTGATGAGCAGGCTAATAGTGAAATTGCGCAAATGAATTTATAAGGCAAATTTTCGTCTAATCCATTGATTTTCAGTAATAACATTTCCTATCCGGCTTAAGCAGACAGCAATTAATTAGCTTATTAAACCGTTACATTTTCCCAATCCACTGCCGATAAACGCAATATGCCCGATTTTATCGGGCCTCCTACGCGTTTCACACCAAGGGATTATGTATGGGAATCTTAAAAAACTTCACTATTCGCGCCGTCATGCTGACTATTCTCGGGCTGTTCTGCCTGCTGTGGTGCGGTGTCGGATTATTTAGCGTGCACTCGCTCAATGCCCTCGGCGAAGGGAATGAGATAGACCGTGAGCTGGTTAATCAGATGACGGTACTGAGTAAAGGCAACGATCAATATTTTCGTGTGGTGACGCGTCTATCCCGCGTGATGGAAGGGCGTGCATCGGGCGCGGCAGTAAGCGCGGATGCCTTCGCACCGGTGCAACAGGCGCTGGAGAGTATGAAAGCGCAGCTGGTGCAATTCAAAGCGATGGCACCCGGCCCGATGGACAGTGAAACGGTTAACAGCGTTATCGCCAGCTGGCAGAAATTGCTGGATGAGGGGATTGCGCCGCAGGTGTCGCTGGCACAGCAGAGCACCGTTGAAGCTTACCGCACACAGGCTAATAACGTGACGCCCGCCCTCAGCCGCGCCTTTGGCACCAGCGCGGAGGCGTTTAATAAAGCCGCAGGCATTAAGCTGGATGAAACCCGTGTCACCGTCGATAAACTCACCAACATTACTAAGGTGATTATTTTGGTTGCTGTGGTGTTCGGTCTGGTGATTTTGCTGTTCACCGACCGTTATCTGGTAGCGATGCTGGTGAAACCACTGGAGCGCGTACGTAACCATTTTGCAGTGATTGCCCAAGGCGATCTTAGTCAGCCCGTGGAAGATTTCGGCCGCAACTGTGTTGGCAAACTGGTGCCGCTGCTGCGTGCGATGCAGGACAGCCTGCGTGAAGCCGTGAGCGCCATTCGCAGCGGAACCGAGAATATCTATCGTGGCGCGGCAGAAATCTCATCCGGTAACAACGATCTCTCCTCCCGTACCGAAGAGCAAGCGGCCGCGCTGGAGCAAACTGCGGCCAGTATGGAGCAGCTCACGGCAACGGTGAAATTCAACGCCGACAACGCCCGTCAGGCCAGTTCACTGGCAGAAACGGCTACCGGCACCGCGCAGCAGGGCGGCCGTCTGGTAGGGGAAGTGGTCACCACCATGCAGGGCATTTCCGGCAGTTCAAAGAAAATCGCTGAGATTACCAACGTGATCAACAGCATTGCTTTCCAGACCAACATCCTGGCGCTTAACGCCGCCGTTGAAGCCGCGCGTGCGGGCGAACAAGGCCGTGGTTTTGCGGTCGTGGCCAGTGAAGTGCGTAATCTGGCACAGCGCAGTGCCGGGGCGGCGAAAGAGATCGCCACGCTGATTGAAGATTCCGTCCAGCGCGTGGATAAGGGCTCTGCGTTGGTCAGCAGCGCAGGCAGCACCATGAACGATATTCTGAAGTCGGTGCAGGATGTGAATGAGATCATGAAGCACATCGCGGCCGCCTCCGAAGAGCAGAGCAAGGGCATTTCGCAAGTTGGCACCGCCGTCACGGAAATGGACAGCGTGACTCAGCAGAACGCCTCGCTGGTGGAGCAGGTTTCTGCGGCGGCCAGTGCGCTGGAGCGTCAAACGGAAGAGTTGCAGGCTTCTGTCGCGAAATTCCGTCTGTCGGACAGTGCGCCGTTAGGTAAAGCTCAGGCCGCGCCAGCCAGCACCGTTCTGCGCCGTCCGCTGTTAACCAGTACGCCTGTCGCTCAATCGAAGTCGGCCAGCGCCGATGAGTGGGTTTCATTCTGAGGCTGACACAACCACGCCACCAGATCCGGCAGGAACGGTGGCGCATCCTGTTCTGCGCACTGTAAAAGGCTGTACGCTGCCCCGGTGGCCACGCTGTTGGCAAACGGGGCAATCAAGCGACCATTCGCCAAATCATTTTGCACCAGTGTCACATCTGCCACCGTTGCACCAAAGCCCTGAATCGCTGCGCTGATGGCCAGATCCATAGTCGCAAAGTGCTGATTGCGTGCCATCGGCACAGTGGCCGCTTGATCCGCCAGCCACATTTGCCAGTCGCGGGAATCATTGGTGGGATGCAGAAAAGTAAACCTCGCCAAATCGCCGATGCCCACGGGTGGCGTGATGTTGCTGCCCAGGACCGGTGTCAGTCGCTCATCAAATAAACGAATGGAACCGGCAGGCGGCGTGCCAAACACAATCGCCGCATCATAATTTTCCAGCTGTGAAGCGTGGTCCAGCGTGGTGGTCAGTGCCACATGGATTTCCGGGCGCTGTTGTTCCAGCGCCACTAAACGCGGCACCAGCCAGCGCATGGCACAGGTGGGCGCTTTCAGGCGAATTGAGGCATTGCTGCGGCTGGCTTTCTCGGTGGCATTCACCAGCATGGCATAACCTTGTTGCAGTTCGGGCAACAGCGCCGCGCCTTGCTCGGTAAGATGCAGACCACGCGCATGACGTGCAAACAAGGGAAATCCCAGCCAAGTTTCCAGCGTGGCGATTTTACGGCTCACCGCACCCTGCGTAATGCATAATTCGCTGGCGGCACGTGTCAGGTTGAGATGGCGTGCGGTGACCAGAAAAGCATGGATGGCATTCAACGGCAGGGCGGAGCGGGACATAACGACCTCAAGCTATGATTTTTAATCATGGCTATTATGACAACAATTCGCTTGTCGACTCAAGCGTCTCACCGTTGAATAGAAATCTACTTTCCTTACGTGGTTATGCAACCTTGTGGAGCAACGATGGCCTTGAATAGCAGTGTTAACATCTCTTCCAAACAGCCCGATGTCGGCACGACGATTTTCAGCGTCATCGGCCAGCTGTCAGCACAACATAAAGCCATCAACCTGTCGCAAGGTGCGCCGAACTTCCCGTGCGATCCGCATCTGGTGGAGCTGGTCAGTAAAGCCATGCGCGAAGGTCATAACCAATATGCCTCTCTGACCGGTTTACCGGCGCTACGTGAAGCGCTGGCTGAAAAAGTCGAGACGCTTTATGGCCAGCGCTATGATGCGGGCAGCGAAGTGCTGATTACCGGCAGCGCCAGCCAGGGTATTTACATGGCGATTTCGGCGCTGGTGCATCCTGGTGACGAGGTGATCTTCTTTGAACCGGCGTTCGACAGCTATGCGCCGGTGGTGCGTTTACAGGGCGCAACCCCGATTGGCCTGAAGTTGCAGGTGCCGGATTTTGCGATCAACTGGGATGAACTGCGTGCCACCATCACGCCGCGCACCCGCATGATCATCATCAACACGCCGCACAACCCAAGTGCGCAGGTGCTGACGCCAGCCGATTTGGAGCAGCTGGCGGCCTTAACCCGCAACACGGATATCGTGGTACTGTCCGACGAAGTGTACGAACACATCCTGTTTGATGGCCGTGCCCACTGCGGCATGGCAACCCATCCGGAACTGGCACAGCGCAGCGTGATCGTGTCTTCATTCGGCAAAACCTTCCACGTCACCGGCTGGCGCGTCGGTTATGCGCTGGCACCGGCCGCGTTGATGGAAGAAATTGTGAAGGTGCATCAGTTCATGATGTACGCCGCCGATACGCCAATGCAGGTGGGTTTTGCGCACTATCTGCAGAATCCGCAAAACTATCTGCAGCTGTCACCGTTCTATCAGGAAAAGCGCGATCGCCTGCTGTCATTGATGCAAGATTCGCCGTTTAAGCTGCTGCCAAGCGCAGGTTCCTTCTTTATGTTGGCCAGTTACGGACATTTCAGTGACGAAAGCGACAGTGAAATGGTAAAACGTCTCATCGTCGATCACGGTGTGGCCACCATTCCGTTGTCGGCGTTTTATATGGACGGCACTGACAATAAATTAATTCGCCTGTCATTCGCGAAAGACGACGCAACACTGCAGGCTGGCGCGGAAGCGCTGTGCCGGGTTAAAGGGTAATTAGGGGAAGAATAATGAAAAAGTTAAACGCACTGTTTGTGGCGCTGGGTATGCTGACTTCTGCACACGCACTGGCACAGGAAACCTTACGCTACGGTCTGGAATCACAATATCCACCGTTCGAAAGCCGCAACGCACAGGGCGAGCTGGAAGGTTTTGATATCGAACTGGGTAAAGCGATTTGCGAAGTTGGCAAATTCGACTGTAAGTGGGTGGAAAGCAGCTTTGATGCGCTGATCCCGGCACTGCAGGCGAAAAAGTTTGATGCGATCAACTCGGCGATGAACATCACTGAAGCGCGTGCCAAAAGCATCGATTTCACCAAGCCCATCTACCGTATTCCGACCATGCTGATCGTGAAAGAGGGCGAGAAAGTCCTGCCAACGGCCGAGTCGCTGAAAGGCAAAAACATCGGCGTGCTGCAGGGTTCAATCCAGGAAACTTACGCTAAGAAGCACTGGGAGCCGCAGGGCGTGACCGTGACCTCTTATCAGGACCAGAACCAGGTTTATAACGACATGGTGGCGGGCCGCCTTGACGGCACGCTGGTGATGTCAGCTGCGGGTCAGTCTGGTTTCCTCGATAAGCCACAGGGCAAAGGTTTCGCCTTTGTTGGCAAGCCGGTTGAAGATGACACCATCCTCGGTTCCGGAATCGGTTTCGGCCTGCGCAAGGGTGATGCCAAGCTGAAAGGTGAACTGGATGCGGCTATCACGAAAGTGCAGGCTGACGGCACCATCACCAAGCTGGCGGCGAAATTCTTCCCTGGCATTGACGTGACCGCAGCGAAATAACATCAAGCGCCACTCTGGCGCGCTGCGCCGTTAAAACCGGATTAAATTAAGGCTGCCATTGTTCATCTATGGCAGCCTTTTTCGTTTACATCGAAGTGGATGGCATTGCCTCCCAACGGTTGCCGGACCCTCCCTGAGCCTCTGACAGCATTAAGATCTGCCGGTAAAGTTCTTGCTTATTTCGCCGCCAGATAACACAGCGCTTCGGCCACCTGATAGGATTTCACAAACGAGGGCACCGGCAAAAACTCAAAGCGTGAATGGAAATTGTGTGCACCGGTAAAGATGTTCGGTGTCAGCAATCCTTTGGCCGATAAAGCCGCACCGTCTGTGCCGCCGCGCATCGGGATCACTTTCGGCTCCACACTCACTTGTTCGAGCGCCGCAAATATCAAGTCAATCGCACGACGGTCTTCCCCAATCGCATTGCTGATGTTGCTGTAGGTATCGTTAATGGTGAGTGAAACATGCCCGGTAGGATAAAGCGCGGCGATCTCATCCGCGACTTCCACCAACTGCTGTTTTTTCTGATCGAATCCCTGTAAATCAAAGTCGCGAATCGAGGCTTTCAACACCGCACGGCTGGCGTTGGCATTGATATCGTTAAACCAGATATAGCCTTCGCGTCCTTCGGTATGTTCTGGCGTGGCCAGGCGATCGAAACGTGAAATAAAGTCGTGCGCCATCAGGAGCGGATTCACCAGCACGCCTTTACCGGACATCGGATGCGCCGGCACGCCGGTAAACACCAGTTCCGCCGCCGCCGCATTGAAGTTCTCATACACCACTTCGCCCAGCTCACAGCAGTCGATAGTCCAGGCAAAATCAACGTTAAAGCGTGTCTCCAAATCCAGCGCTTTGGCGCCGCGCAATCCAATCTCTTCATCCGGCACAAATGCCACCACGATGTCGCCATGATCGCCTTTGAGGTTTTCCATCAGCGTCATGACCACCGTCACCGCCGCTTTATTATCGGCGCCGAGCACGCTGGTGCCATCGCTAAAAATAATCTCCTGGCCGTGATAGGGAGCGATCTCCGGATGTTCCGCCACGCGCAGCCAAATATCCTGCTGCGCGTTCAGACACAAATCATCGCCGTTAAACGTCAGGGTTTGCGGGTGGATATCCGGTGATAAACCCACGTCAACCGTGTCGATATGGGTAATAAAGCCAATGCGCGGTGCATCAGGCCGATTGCCCGGTTTTACTGCGGTCACCGTGGCATGCTGATCGATGACGATATCCTGTAGCCCAAGCTCACGCAGTTCCTGCGCCAGCAGCTCCGCCATCGCATGTTGTGAAGGGGTGCTGGGCAGCGTGGTGGATTTAGCATCGCTCTGGCTGGAAACCGCCAGATAACGGTAAAAACGTTGGGTCAGTTGGCGCGCGAGTTGTTCTGTCATCACATTTCCTTATTAGCTTTGCGCGATGTGCATTACACACCTCGGATAAATCGTGTTATTTATCAATACATACCGATGCGGGCTCATGGAAGTCAACAAAAACGAGGATCACAATGAAAAAGATGATGGCAAAGTTCACACTCAGCGCGTTGTGTTTAGCGGTAGCAGGCGGGGTATCGGCAAAAACGCTGGTTTACTGTTCTGAAGGTTCGCCTGAGAATTTCAACCCACAGCTGTACACCTCGGGAACCAGTGTGGATGCCAGCGCAGTGCCGATTTTCAATCGCTTGGTAGACTTCAAGCCCGGCACCACAGAACTGGTGCCAAGCCTGGCTGAAAGCTGGGATATCAGCCCGGACGGCACGGTATACACGTTTCACTTACGCAAAGGGGTTAAATTCCAAAGCAACAAACTGTTTAAACCCTCGCGCGACCTGAATGCCGATGATGTGATCTTCTCGTTTATGCGTCAGATGGATCCCAAAAACCCCTACCACAACGTCTCCGGTGGCAACTACAGCAATTTCGATAGCCTGGAACTGGCGAAGCTGATCAAGAATATAGAGAAAGTGGATGACAATACGGTGCGCATCACGCTGGCGCATGCGGAAGCGCCGTTCCTCGCGGATTTGGCCTGGTACTTCGCCTCCATTCACTCTGCGGAGTATGCCGATCAGATGCTGAAGGCCGGTACGCCAGAGAAAGTGGACATGGAGCCGATCGGCACCGGGCCATTTGAGCTGGTGCAATATCAAAAAGACTCCCGCATTCTCTACAAAGCCTTCCCGGATTACTGGCAGGGCAAAGCGAAACTGGATCGCATTGTCTTTTCCATCACCCCAGATGCCTCAGTGCGCTATGCCAAGCTGGAAAAAACGAGTGCCAGATTATGCCGTTCCCTAATCCGGCCGATCTGGAAAAAATGCGCACCAATCCTGACCTGACGCTGGAACAGAAATCGGGACTCAACACCGGTTTCCTGTCGTTCAACACCACTAAAGCGCCACTGGATAACGTTAAAGTCCGCCAGGCGCTGGCGATGGCCATTAACAAGCAGGCGATAATTGACGCGATTTTCAAAGGCACTGGCACGGTGGCGAAAAATATTCTGCCGCCTGATGTCTGGAGCGCCGACAAGGATCTGAAAGACTACGATTACGATCCGCAGAAAGCCAAAGCGTTGCTGCAGGAAGCGGGCATAAAATCCGGCACCGAAATCTCACTGTGGGCAATGCCGGTACAGCGTCCTTACAACCCGAATGCGCGACGAATGGCAGAGATGATTCAGGCCGATTGGGCGCAGGTGGGCATTAAAGCCAACATCGTCAGTTATGAGTGGGGTGAATACCTTAAACGCGTGAAGGGCGGCGAGCATCAGGCGGCGCTGATGGGCTGGACCACGGCGACTGGCGATCCGGATAACTTCTTCGGCCCGCTCTACAGCTGCACCTCGGCAAACGGCGGTTCCAACTCCTCCAAATGGTGCTATCAGCCGTTTGAGAAGATCATCACCGAAGCACGTGCTGAGCAAAACCATGACAAGCGCGTCACCCTGTATCGCGAAGCGCAGCAGATGATGCATGACCAGGTGCCTGCCGTGATGATCGCCCATTCGACAATTTTCGAGCCGGTACGCAAAACGGTGAGCGGATATACCGTCGATCCGTTTGGCAAACACATTTTCTATCCGGTCGATATTAAGGATTGATGATGGCAGCGGGCAATCCAAAGGCGGCCCGCTAGATTGCCAACATCCTGACGATTAAGGCTTCCAGCGTTGACGTAACGGCTCTTCCAGCGCGTTCATTTGCTGCAGTAAAAACGTCATAAACACATTCAGAGCGGCACTGCGAGGTCGCCCTGACTGCGCCTGTAGCTGCAAGTTGCGCTGACTCAACTGATCAATCCCGACAGAACGTAATATCAAGCCGTGCGTTTCCGCCTCTTGCAGCACGGTAAAGGCGCTGCAAATGGTCAGGGCCAGCGGTGTACGCAGCAGGAAGTGGAACAGCGTTGAGAAGGTATCGCAGGTGATCACCGGTTCAATCAGATTGCCGCTCATGTGACTCGCCAGCTCAAACAGCTGGCGCACCGTGGTGTTTTGTTGCGGCAACGCCAGCGGATAGTGGCTGACATCGTTCAGGGTCACGTGTGGTGCGCTCGCCAGCGGATGGCTCTGATGCATGACCAGCAGCACCGGGGCAGGCCATGAACCGATCACCTCCACGCCGCGTTCAGCGTGCAAGCTGAATTGCAGTGCCAGATCGCATTCACCACTGCGCAGTAGCTCCGCGACACCTTGCGTACTCGCCACTTTGATATCAAACAGCACGCCGGGGTTATCCTCACGGAAGGCGGCAATCATGCGCGGCAGCAGCGTAAAGGCCAGCCCATCGGTACAGGCCACGCGAATCAGCGTGCGTCGTACGGCCTTTAATCCTTTGATTTCTGCCAGCGCGTATTCCATCTCCAGCATATTTTTGCGCACGTGATGGGCGTAAATTTCACCGGCTTCATTCAGCACCATACCGCGCGCATGGCGATCGAACAGCGGTACGCCGACCTGATTTTCCAGTCGCTGGATCTGCCTGCTGATGGCCGACACCGCCACAAACAGCTGTTCACTGGCCGCGCTGAGCGAACCGGTATTGGCGACAGCCAGAAAATAGCGGATCTCGTTGCTTATCATGCGAATGCCTCATGCTGGTGCATGCCTCGAAATCGGGCAGCGGAGCTTTGCCAAAAAAGCAAATCATACTCGATAAATTGATAATTGTGGCAAAGCAAGGTTTCCGCAAAGATGACAAAACCAAAATACCAATAAAAGACATGCAAACATGACAGCTCAAGAAGCGGTACAACAAGCCACCGCCTGGTTCGACAGCGGGGAATTTCAGGAAACACTGGCCCGACGCGTGGCACAGCGCACCGAAAGCCAGCGCCAGGATCGCGACAACGAATTACAGCGTTACTTGCAGGATGAAATTGGCCCTCAGCTGATCGCACTGGGGTTTACGCTGCACTTTATCGAGAACCCTGAAGCCGCTCATCGCCCGTTCCTGGTGGCGGTGCGCATCGAAGATCCGTCACTGCCGACCTTACTGAGCTACGGCCACGGCGATGTGGTGTTCGGCGATGACGAAAACTGGCGCGAAGGCCTATCGCCGTGGCAGTTGGTGGAAGAAGGCGATCGCTGGTACGCACGCGGCAGCGCGGATAACAAAGGCCAGCACTGCGTTAACCTTGCTGCTCTGGAGCAGGTATTTAAAGCACGTGGTGGACGACTCGGATTCAACTGCAAAATGCTGTTTGAGATGGGTGAGGAGATCAGCTCACCGGGTCTGGCTCAGCTGTGTAAGCATCATGCAGAACTGCTGAAAGCCGATCTGTTTATCGCATCTGACGGTCCGCGTCTCAATGCCGTGCGTCCAACCTTGTTCCTTGGTTCCCGGGGTGCGGTGAACTTCCGTCTCACCGTTAATGCGCGTGACAATGCCTACCACTCCGGTAACTGGGGCGGTTTATTGACTAATCCAGGCACGCAGCTGGCCAACGCCATTGCTTGCCTGGTGAACGCAAAGGGCGTGCTGCAGGTTGAGGCGCTGAAACCTGACTCTCTCACTCAGCAAGTGCGCGACATCCTCAGCGACATCGAAGTGGGCGGGATGCCAGGCGATCCAGAGATTGATCCCACCTGGGGCGAGCCGACGCTTTCTCCGACAGAAAGACTCTACGGCTGGAATACACTGGAAGTCCTCGCGTTCCTGACCGGCAATCCTGCGCGTCCGATGAATGCCATTCCCGGTGAAGCCACGGCGGTGTGCCAGTTGCGCTTTGTGGTCGGTACCGATTGGGAAAACCTGGCACAGCATGTTAGCGAGCACCTGGCGCAGCACGGTTTTGGCTACGTAAAAGTGGAGTTTATGCGCGGCTCACCGGCGACGCGACTCGATCCTACCGATCCGCTGGTGGATTGGGTGCTGGCGAGTATGGCAGAGACCAGCGGCAAAAAACCGGCGCTGCTGCCGAATCTGGGCGGTTCACTGCCCAACGAAGTGTTCTCAGACATTCTCGGCCTGCCAACCTTGTGGGTGCCGCACTCCTACCCGGCCTGCGGTCAGCATGGCGTCAACGAACATATGCTGAAGTCGATTGCGCGTGAAGGTCTGCAAATTATGACCCGACTGCTGTGGGATTTGGGCGAGCAGGGCAGCGAACTGGTGGCTAAACACCGTCTGCACGCAGGAGGTGCTGCATGAGTACGATTAACACGGCTGCCCCATTGAGCAGCACCAAACCAAATCTGCACAAAACGCTGTTTGCCACCTGTATCGGTAATGCACTGGAGTGGTTTGATATTGCGGTGTACGGCTTCTTTGCCAGCTACATTGCCCATGCGTTCTTCCCCACCAGCGATCCCTCGGTCTCTTTGCTGCTGACCTTTGGTAGCTTCGGCGTCTCCTTCCTGATTCGTCCGTTAGGCGCGATTGTGCTGGGTAACTATGCCGACCGCCACGGGCGTAAAAAGGCGCTGCTGCTATCCATTAACCTGATGATGCTGGGCGGCGCGGTGATCACCTTTATGCCGAGCTATGGCACTATTGGTTTGATTGCGCCGTTGCTGATTCTGCTGGCGCGTCTGGTGCAGGGTTTCTCTGCGGGTGGCGAATTCGGTAGCTCAACGGCGTTTCTGGTCGAGCATTTCCCGGAGCGCAGGGCGTTTATCGCCAGCTGGCAGTTTGCCACGCAAGGCGCGAGTACGCTGCTGGCCTCGGCGTTTGGATTGGGGTTGACGCAGATCCTCACGGAGAGCCAGATTCAGGATTGGGGATGGCGTATCCCGTTTGCCTTCGGTCTGCTGATTGGTCCGTTGGGGATCTACATCCGCCGCCATGTGCATGAGCCTGCCAGTTTTGAAGCGCAAGCGCCGGAGGCCGCACCGCTGAAACGTCTGTTCGGGCGTCAGAAGGAGCTGATGCTGCTGGCGATTGGCCTGATGGTGATCTCCACCGCAGTAAACTACATGCTCAACTACGTGCCAACTTACGCCACCAAAAACCTGCATCTGCCAGGTTCCGCCGCGTTCACTGCGACCTTGCTGGCAGGGGTGATCCTGACGGTGGTGACGCCGCTGATGGGCTTACTGGCAGAGCGTGTTGGTCGCGTGCCGTTGATGTGGGGTTCTCTGATCATGCTTATCGTCACCATTTATCCGGCGTTTAAGCTGGTGGTGAATCACACCACGCCGACCACCTTGATAATCCTGGTGTGCTGGATGGCGCTGCTGAAATCGATCTATTTCTCGACGGTACCGTCGGTGATGGCCGACTTGTTCCCAATTGGTACTCGCGCCAGTGGGATGGCGATCAGCTATAACGTCGCGGTAACGGTGTTTGGTGGTTTTGCACCGCTGATTTGTACGCTGCTGATCACTGCCACCGGCACCAGCCTGGCACCCGGTTATTACCTGATGGCGATGTCGGTACTGAGTGGATTAGCCTTGCTACGCAGCCAGAAGCGCATCGCTTAAAGGCGGTTTAGCGGATTAGCTTTGCCCCCTATCTAAAGGCGAAGAGCTTAGGCATACCGGAGCTGCGCATTCCATTGCGCAGCCTCATGAAATGCGCCAGTGATGGCGCGACTTCACCTCATGACGATACCTGGCTGGTAACCTATTCAGCCGGGTATTTCACTCAGGAGAACTGCAAATACGCCACATGGGTCTGCAGATACTCTTCCAGTCCGTGACGTCCATCCGCACCACCGATACCCGATTTGCGCCAGCCCGCATGGAATCCTTGCATCGCCTCGAAGTTCTCGCGATTGATGTAGGTCTCACCGAATTTCAGCTGACGCAGCGCAATCATCGCCGTGTTCAGATTTTGCGTGTAGATCGAAGAGGTCAGGCCATATTCACAATCGTTAGCCAGCGCGACGGCTTCATCAAGGGTTTTAAAGGTCATCACTGGTAATACCGGACCAAAGATCTCTTCACGCATGATCTCCATCTCCTGACGCACACCGGTAATAATCGTCGGTTCGAAGTAGAACCCTTTATCACCGGCGCGTTTGCCGCCCAGCACTACTTTTCCGCCTTCAGACACTGCTTTGGCGACTTTCTGCTCCACGCGTTCCAGCGCGGCGGCGGTGATCAGCGGGCCCATGTCGATATCGGTTTGTTCGGCCGGATTGCCAAACTTCACCTGCTTCATTGCGGCAGTCAGAGCGGTGATAAAGCGATCATAAATGCCTTCCTGGACATACACGCGTTCCGCACAGTTGCACACCTGTCCGGTGTTGATCACGCGTGAGCTGACAATCGCCTTCACAGCGAGATCCAGGTCCGCATCATCCATGACAATCGCGGGGGCTTTGCCGCCGAGTTCCAGCGACACCTTGGTGACATTTTTCGCTGCGGCTTGCATGGTGGCAATGCCCGCGCCGACGCTGCCGGTCAGGCTCACCAAACCGACTTTCGGGTTCGCCGCCAGCTCCTGACCGACTTCAGGACCATAACCAAACACAAAGTTGATCACGCCCTTCGGCAGGCCAATCTCATGCACAATCTGCGCGAAAATCGCCGCGTTGTTAGGGGTGAGCTCACTGGGTTTGATGGCAATAGTGTTGCCGGTAATCAGCGCCGGAGCGGCTTTACGCGCAATCAGGAAGAAGGGGAAATTCCACGGCAGGATACCGGTGGTGACACCGATGGCTTTCTTAAATACAAAGATATTTTCATTTGGACGATCGCTATTGACGATTTCACCTTCATAACGACGCGCCCATTCGGCCATGTAATCCAGATAATCGGCGGTGAAAAGCACTTCAGTTTGCGCCAGCCCCTGCGTTTTACCGCCTTCCGCCACAATCGTGGCCGTCAATTCGGGTTCACGCTGGCGAATACCGGCGGCAATTTTACGCAACCAGTTGCCGCGTTCTACTGCGGGTAAGGCTTCCCAGCCGGGCTGTGCTGCTTCTGCCGCCGCAATCGCCTGCGCCGCATCTTGCTGAGTGCCCTCAGGCACGCGAGACAGCAGCGCTTCCGTTGCGGGGTTAATCACTTCAATCCACTTGTCGTTCTGATCGTTTACAAACGCGCCATTAATGTAATGTTGATGGTGTGTTGTCATCTGTAGGGTCTCCGCGATCGGTTTCGTTATCAGGGTGTGAAAGAAGAGTGAAACAGATCAAGGTGTAGCACCTTTTTGTCAGTGCCAGAGCGGATGATGAGATGGCAGAGAAGGGAAGAACGGTACGATAGACGCAGCATTCCTGATGAAATGCCGCGTATTCAGCGTGTTAGCTAATCATCCTTTTCAGCAAAAATATCAGGAGCCCGGCACCGCCGCGCCGCTGGCGATAAACCAGGCGAGGAAACTGACGCCAGCAATGATGATGGCAATAGGGAAGAGCAGTCCGATTTTCATAATTATCCTGATCGTTAAGCGAGTTGAACAATGGCGCGATGGGTTTTCATCATACTGAACAGCTGGAATTGGCTGGCGTCATCCACCTCGCGCAGGTGTTCGCCTTTCTGATACCGAATGCGGTGAACATGCCCGAGTTGACGCCACACTACGATGGCCGAAGCCAGCAGGGCGCAGTTCTCTTCGCTCTGGATGCAGTCAAGTGTGGCGTAACGCTCTTCATCTAATCCATTAATGAAAACGTTCAACGCCTGAGGCGGCACAATGGCGCGGATATCATCCAGCATCACGCGGCTCACCGGCTGCGACAACAGCAGCGTCAACCTTTTGCTATTCATCTCATTCCTTCGTTGCGATGATTTTTCCAACGTTATACGGAATTCGCCACGTGGGGGAAAGCTCATCGGGCGGCTTTGCGTGACTGCCATGTTAAACAGCAGGCTGGCAGTCAGTCAAAAACTGTGTCGATCAACACAACAAAAATAAAAAATATCCTCAATAATAAGTCACTTATAGAAATCAGTCAGAATGTTGCCTGCAAATGCGATTTTGTGATCCTCATGTTGAAGACCCGCCGAATTTTGCCAGCAGCGCGCGCTTTCCGGCAGCCATCCAAAGGCTGAAGAAAAGCTGCGCACCGTAGACTGCTGCTAATCGGGAAACTATCGGTTTCCTGTGGGCCTCAACCTTACGAAGGAATAACAATGAACAGTGCCATTCTTGCCGGTATTTTATGGCATCTGGTGGGTGCCGCCAGTGCCGCATGTTTTTATGCTCCGTTTAAGCAGGTAAAAAAGTGGTCATGGGAAACAATGTGGTCAGTGGGCGGCGTGATGTCATGGCTGATTCTGCCATGGGCGGTCAGTGCCGTGCTGCTGCCCAACTTCTGGGCGTATTACGGTAGTTTTAGCTTCTCGCAGCTGCTGCCGGTGTTTCTGTTTGGTGCCATGTGGGGCGTCGGAAATATCAACTATGGCCTGACCATGCGTTATCTCGGCATGTCGATGGGCATTGGTATTGCCATCGGTATCACCCTCGTGGTGGGCACCTTGATGACGCCGCTGTTGCAGGGACGCTTTGTAGAGCTGTTCAGCTCGCCGGGCGGACGAATGACGTTGTTAGGCGTACTGGTGGCGTTGGTGGGTGTGGCGATCGTTTCACGTGCCGGTTTGTTGAAAGAGCGTGCACTCGGCATCAATGCGGAAGAGTTTAATCTCAAGAAAGGACTGGTGTTGGCGGTGTTGTGCGGCATCTTCTCCGCCGGGATGTCTTTCGCGATGGATGCGGCGAAACCGATGCATGAAGCGGCAGCCAATCTGGGTATCAATCCGCTGTACGTGGCCTTACCCAGCTATGTGGTGATCATGGGCGGTGGTGCGCTGGTCAATCTGGCCTATTGCTTTATCCGTCTGGCGATCAAACCCGAACTGTCGGTGCGCCGTGACTTCTCAGTGGCGAAACCGATGCTGATCGCCAACGTGGCCTTCGCCGTGCTCGGCGGCACCATGTGGTATCTGCAGTTCTTCTTCTACGCCTGGGGCCACGCGAAAATCCCTGCGCAATACGACTTTGTCAGCTGGATGCTGCACATGAGCCTGTATGTACTGTGCGGCGGTTTAGTCGGCTTGGTGTTGAAAGAGTGGAAAGCGGTGGGGCAGCGCCCGGTGCGCGTGCTGTCGTTGGGTTGTGTGGTGATCATCATCGCAGCCAACATCGTGGGATTGGGCATGGCCAACGGCTAATGAATTAGCCGCTTTAGAACAAGCCTGACGCACGGCAAGGTGCGTCAGGCTTTTATTTTATCGCTCAGTGAGGCGTGCTGAGGAAGAAAACGCTGGCGCCAGGCACTGGGTGTCAAACCGGTATCCCGCGTAAACACCACCGAGAAGTAATTGCTATCATCAAAGCCGCAGCGCGCGGCCACTTCACTGATTAAACAATCCTGGGTGCGCAACAAATATTTTGCCTGGCACAGCTGTAGCTGCCGCAAATAGTGTCCCACCGTCATGCCGGTTTGCTGACGAAACAGCTGCTTCAGTGCACGCTCATTTAATTCATTTTGCTGGCAAAAATGGGCCAGGTCGAATGGGCGGTGCAGTGCACCCTGTAAGGCAGACATCAGTAAATCAAGCTGTTCACCCTCCGGCAGCGCCCATGGACGGTCGGCGGCATAACCATGGCGGCGCAAGATCAACGCCAGCTGCAGGAACAGCGCTTCAGAGAGCTGGATCGACAACGAATCGCTTTTACGGCTCTCCCGCTCGAGCTGGCTGATCACGCCACGCGCCAGCGCCATGCCGCGCGTGGTTAAGCGCCAGCAGCTTGGTGCATCATCGTCCTGCGGGGGCAGCAGCTGGCTCCAGTCCAGACTCAGACGAAAGCGATCGCGGCAGTAAAGAATGTTATCCAGCGCCAAATCGTTGACGCTGTCATAACTGTGGCAATCATTGTCGCGGATATAGAACACGTCGCCGCAGGTAATCAACCACGGGCGATCGTTGAGCACGTGCAAGCCGTTGCCGCGCCAGACGATCACAATTTCACTGAATTCATGACGATGCGGGGGGAAGGAGGGTTGAGGCATGCGTTCGGCCACCGCAATCGGCAGATTGGTGGCCGGGAAATAGTCTTCGCGCGTCAAAATCAGCGACATGGGAACCACTCCAGTTACATCATCTGCTGGCGCTCCGCTCGGGGCGCGCAGCCAAATTCCCGCCGAAACAGCGTGGAGAAGTGGTTGCTGTCACCAAATCCACACTGATAGGCGATGTCCGTTATGCGCATATCGCTATGGCGCAGTAAATGCCGGGCCTGCAATAAGCGCAGACGATTCAGGTAGCGCTGCGGCGTATTGCCGGTTTGCTGCTTCATCTGACGATGCAGGGTGCGCAGCGAAAGCGAGAAGCGATCGGCCAGTGCATCCCATTCAATATCTTCACTGTAGTGCTCATTGAGCCAGTCAAGCAACCGATGCAGACGTGCTTCCTGATCCTGCGCCTGATCGTTGTGACCGGCTTCGCGCAACAGCACCAGCAGTTGCAAGAACAGCTGTTCCTGATGCGCCTGACGCTCCAGCGACCAGATCTCCTGCTGTTTCATCTGCGTCACAATCTGCAGCGCCTGCGCCATCACCTTGTGATTGATACGCCAGTGCGACAGATAGTTACCGTTTTCATCGCCGGGCAGCAATGACTGTAAACCAGAGAGAAAACGAAACGCTGCCGGGCTGCGATAAAGCACATTAGTCAGGCACAAATTCTCGGTCTGCTCATACAAATGGCGATCGTGATCGCGCACAAAGCACACGCAACCGGCGCACAGGGTCTGCGGCTGGCCGTTAAACACGTGAATACCGGAACCTTGCTCAACCAGCACGATTTCATGGAAATCATGATGATGTTCGGGAAAGGCCTGCTGCGGTACGCGCGGCTCAATAGCAATCGCGTAGTTTCCTTCCGGAAAGAAATCAGCACTGTGCAGAACGGTCATGATGCGCCTCTCGATTAACAATTTTGTAACCGAGTCTACGCAGGCGCTCTGCACCTTACCTTGAAATTTAAACCGCACAGCGCAGGAAAATGGCGAATTATTCAAGATCGGCCAAGTGATTGATGGAATTGCGGTAAAGCTCACAACTCTGTTGTTCCCCGGTTCTGTGAGCTTCCTCACGATCATCTTTGCCAGCCTGCCATCGACTATCACGCGCTGGCAGTAAGGGGAAGGTGGCAAAGCGCCAGTATTCATACGCTAAAGCCATCTCATCACAGGAAGAAACGCCATGAGTATGCGTAACATTGTTGCCATTGATTTAGGCGCATCCAGCGGGCGCGTGATGCTCGCACAATGGACCTCTGCTAACCAGCGCATCACCCTGCGTGAAGTGTGCCGTTTTGCCAACCAGCGTGTTCGTCGCAGCGGTTATGACTGCTGGGATCTCGACAGTCTGGAGCAGGCGATTCGCGCAGGGCTGGCGCAGTTAGATGATGAGGGCATTGTGCCGGACAGCATCGGCATTGATACCTGGGGCGTGGATCTGGTGCTGCTGGATGCCAACGGCGATCGGGTGGGCGAAACGGTCAGTTATCGTGACTCGCGCACCGATGGATTGATGGCGCAAGCGATCAATGAGCTGGGCAAAGCCGCCATTTACCAGCGCACAGGTATCCAGTTTCTGCCCTTCAATACCCTGTATCAGATGCGTGCGCTGCACCAGCAACAGCCGGACTGGCAGGCACAGGTCAAGCATGCACTGATGATCCCGGATTATCTGCATTATCGTCTGACCGGCAACATGAACTGGGAATACACCAACGCCACCACCACGCAGATGCTGAACATTGAAACTGGCGAGTGGGATAGCGAGTTGCTGTCGTGGGCAGGGATCGAAGCCGACTGGTTCGGCAAACCGACTGCACCGGGCAACACCGTCGGCAACTGGATCAATGCCAGCGGTAAAAAAATTCCGGTCGTGGCCGTTGCCACGCACGATACCGCCAGCGCAGTGCTGGCCACGCCGCTGATGCAGGAAGATGCCGCTTATCTCAGTTCTGGCACCTGGTCGTTAATGGGCATAGAAAGTCTGCAACCCTGCGTCAACCGCACGGCGCTCGACGCCAACATCACCAACGAAGGTGGCGCGGAAGGCTATCGGGTGTTGAAGAACATCATGGGACTGTGGCTATTACAGCGCGTATGCAGCGAATTGCACATCTCAGATCTCTGCGCATTGATTGACGAAGCAAAAAATGAATCCGCCTGTCGTGCCCTGATCAATCCTAATCATCCGCGTTTTATTAATCCCGCCAGCATGGTGCAGGAGATTCAGGATGCCTGCGCTGAGCAGCATATGCCGATTCCACAAAGCCCTGCAGCGCTGGCACGCACCATTTTCGACAGCCTGGCGCTGCTGTATCGCCAGGTGATAGGCGAACTGGGCAACCTGCGCGGAACCGCGATTCGCCAGTTACATGTGGTCGGCGGCGGCAGTCAGAACCCATTACTGAACCAGCTATGTGCCGATGCCTGCGAAATGCCCGTACTGGCCGGCCCCATTGAAGCCTCAACGCTGGGTAATGTCGGCTGCCAGCTGATGGCGTTGGGTGAACTGCGTGATGTGGCCGAATTACGTCGCTGCATCGATAAAAATTTCCCGTTAGAAACGTTTGCACCTCAGAACGCCAGCATCTTCGCTGCCCACCAGGCACGCTTTGCGGCACTGAGCCAACCTGCTAAGGAACTTGCATATGACAAAGCTGATTGAACAAGCCTTTGAACTGGCGAAACAACGCTACGCGGCGTTGGGTATTGATGTGAACCAGGTAATGACCCAACTGGATGGCATCCCGGTGTCGATGCACTGCTGGCAGGGGGATGATGTTCGTGGCTTTGAAAACCCGAATGGCGAACTGACGGGCGGTATTCAGGCCACCGGCAATTATCCGGGACGCGCTCGCAATGCGGATGAGCTGCGTGCGGACATAGAAAAAGCCATGTCGCTGATCCCCGGCACCAAACGCCTCAACCTCCACGCCATTTATCTGGAAAGCGATTCGCCAGTTGAACGCGATGCCATTGAGCCGAAGCACTTTAGCGGCTGGGTAGAGTGGGCGAAATCCAACAAATTAGGACTGGATTTTAACCCCAGCTGCTTCTCACACCCGCTGAGCGCCGACGGCTTTACGCTTTCCCATGCTGATAAAGGGATTCGCCAGTTCTGGATCGACCACTGCAAAGCCAGCCGCCGTATTTCAGCGCACTTTGGTGAACAGCTCGGGACACCATCGGTGATGAACATCTGGGTGCCGGATGGCATGAAAGATCTCACCATCGATCGTCTGGCACCGCGCGAGCGTCTGGCCAGCGCGCTGGATGAGGTGATCAGTGAGAAGCTCGACCCCCGTCATCATATTGATGCGGTAGAGAGCAAACTGTTCGGTATCGGCGCGGAGAGTTACACCGTGGGCTCCAACGAGTTTTGCCTCGGCTACGCCGCCAGCCGTCAAACGGCGCTGACGTTAGACGCCGGACATTTCCATCCAACCGAAGTGATTTCCGACAAGATATCCACTGCCATGCTGTACGTGCCGCGTTTGCTGCTGCACGTCAGCCGCCCGGTACGCTGGGATAGCGATCACGTAGTGCTGCTCGATGATGAAACCCAGGCCATCGCCACGGAGATTGCCCGCCACAAACTGTTCGACAAAGTGCATATCGGCCTGGACTTCTTTGACGCCTCGATTAACCGCATCGCCGCCTGGGTGATTGGCACCCGCAACGCAAAAAAAGCGCTGCTGCGCGCACTGCTGGAACCCAGCGATCAGCTGCGTAAATGTGAGCAGGAAGGGGACTACACCGCGCGTCTGGCACTGCTGGAAGAGCAGAAATCTCTGCCATGGCAGGCGGTCTGGGAAGCCTGGTGTCTGCGACATGATGTGCCCGCCGATGCCAGCTGGCTGAGCGAAGTGCGTCACTATGAACAACAAACATTGCGTCTACGATAAGGGATCTACCATGCAAAATATTCTCTCTTCGTCCTTTGTTCAGGACATGGTGAAAGCCACCAGCGATATGTGGTTAAAAGGCTGGGATGAGCGTAACGGCGGCAACGTCAGCCTGCGTTTATTGCCGGAGGAAGCTCAGGCCTGGTCAGCCGATTTTTATGCCGAACCGCGCTGTATTGAGTTAACCCAACCGGCGCCGGCGCTGGCAAACGATTGGTTCCTTGTCACCGGTTCTGGCAAGTTCTTCCGTAACGTTCAACTTGATCCCGCCGACTGTCTGGCGTTGTTACAGGTGGACGACAAAGGGCTGTCGTACAAAATCCACTGGGGTCTGAGCAACGGCGGTTTGCCGACCTCGGAACTGGCGGCGCATTTCCAGTCGCATAGCGTGCGCAAGCAGGTTTCCAATGGGGCTGACCGCGTGATCATGCACTGCCATGCCACCAATTTTATGGCGTTGAGTTACGTAGTGAATCTGGATTCCGCCCGTTTCACGCGCTTGCTATGGGAAGGCAGCACCGAATGTCTGGTGGTGTTCCCGGATGGCGTCGGTATCCTGCCGTGGATGGTGCCGGGAACCGATCAGATTGGTCAAGCCACTGCCGATGCCATGGCATCACACAGCCTGGTGATGTGGCCGTTCCACGGCATATTCGGTGCCGGTCCGAATCTGGATGAAACTTTTGGACTGATCGACACGGCCGAGAAGTCTTCAGAAGTGGTGGTGAAAGCCCTGTCGATGGGCGGGATTCGCCAGAGCATCACCACCGAACAGCTGGTGGCACTGGGAGAACGCTTCGCCGTCAAACCGTGGCAAGCGGCGTTGGATGCGGAGCGCAGTGATGTTGCGTAAAGCCTTTGTGATGCAGGTGCATGCGCACTGCCATGACGAATATTTGCGTCGCCATTCACCGATCTGGCCTGAGCTGGAACAGACGTTGAAAGCTCACGGTGCGCACAACTATGCGATTTGGCTGGATGCGGAGCGTAATTTGTTGTTCGCCAGTGTAGAGATAGAGTCGGAAGCGCGGTGGGAGGCGGTGGCAAACACGGAAGTGTGCCAGCGTTGGTGGGCATCGATGAAAGATTTGATGCCATCGAATGCGAACAATAGCCCGATCAGCCAGGTGTTAAAACCGATGTTTTTTATGCCTTAAGGATTTCAAACATGACACTTTGGTGCAAGTCAGGGGCGGCCTGGAGGTCGCACCTGACTGCAAAATGATAAAACATCGTCAGCAGGCTATGACGCGTTCAACGCGCAGTAGCCTGCCAGAGCGGGCCAGATGGCCATCTGCGTATCGACTATTCCATCGAGATCGTCACGGCTTGCGCCTTCACGGGCGCGCACTGACATGCCCTGCAACACGCAGGCCAGATAGCTGGCCAACGTACCGCTGTTGGCACACTGCGGCAATTCGCCACGCTGTTGCCGGACATCCAGAAATTGCTGCAAAGCCCGTTCCTGTGCATGGTGCTGCTTAGCCAGCATCTGTGCAATCTCGTCTGAGCCTGAAGAGAGCGCACTGGAGGTGCAGATAAAGAAACAGCCAGCGGGCTTATCGCACTCGGTAAAACAGGCTGCAGTAGCACGAAAATAGGCCTCAATCGCGGCTTTGACATCGAGTGTTCCATCCTTAAGCACCTGATTACGCTGCGCGCTGAAGGTATCGATGTAGCGCTGCATTGCTGCGCGGAACAAGCCTTCCTTATTCTCAAACTCCGCGTAAAGCGTCGGCGCTTTCGCCCCCGTCGCGTTCACCAAATCTGACAGCGAGGTGCCTTCATAACCGTGTGCCCAAAACAACATTAATGCTTTATCCAGCGCATCGTTGCGATCAAACACTTTGGGGCGACCACGCGTTTTGCGATTAAGCGTGTCGGTCATTTGCATCATAGGGACACCTCACTGCATGAAGAACATGTAATTAAATTACCGATCGCTAACTAAATATGCAAGCGCAGCCGATATTCCCTCTCATTCACTTTGCCCGTTTGTGCTTTACCTGCAGCACAACACTCATATCGATAAGTGAAAAAGGGCGCTAAAGCCCATAATCACGCCACTTCTTAATAAAATAATGACCGTTAATAAAATGATTGACGAGATGCCCGCTTCGGCGCTAGCATTTAATTAACGGTTGTTAACTTAATTCAGCCGACCCCTTTCATCTGCATAAGAGAGACGATCATGAAAAGCATCAAAATGGTATTAGCCGCAGTCGCACTGTCATCCATCGCATTTGGTAGCATGGCTGCTGAATTAGTGAATCAGGCACCATTGAACCAGCAGCAAATTGGTGTGGTCAGTGCATCAGGTAGCACTAACCTGACTTCACTGGAGAATCAGCTATCGGAGAAGGCGAGTGCTGCCGGAGCAAAGTCGTTCCGCATCACTTCGACCTCTGGCAACAACAAGCTAAATGGCACAGCGGTAATTTATAACTAATCACCAAAGCGCAAAGAATGGCGCAGGGGCGCACCGATGTGTGCCCCTGGTCGTGAAGCGAATTATCCGTTAGAGCGGAGTTGCGGATACCGACGGAAGATGGTGATACACCAGAACAACGCAACCAGTCCAATTAACCCCCCCACGTTACCCACATCCGACATTTTCATATGCAGGCTGACCTGGTTACCCAACAGGGCACCCGCACCAATCCCGATGTTATAAATACCTGAGAACAAGGACATCGCCACATCGGTGGCATCCGGTGCCAGTGACAGCACACGAACCTGCATCGCCAGGCCGATCATCATCATTGCCATGCCCCAGAAAATGCACAGCAGCGAAATGGCTGCAGGGCGCACGGCGGCAAACAGCAACAGCCCCATACTCAACGTGATGATGCCAATCGCGGCGAGTAACATCGCTGAGGGGAATTTGTTGCCCAGCGTACTGAACAGCACGCTGCCGATAATCCCGGCTGAACCGAACAGCAACAGCAGTAAGGTCGTGAAGTTCTCATCCGCATTCGCGACCACCTGCATAAAGGGTTCGATGTAGCTGTAAGCGGTGTAGTGCGCGGTGACCACCAGCGTCACCAGAATATACATTGCTACTAACGCCGGACGGCGGAACAGCATCGGTACGCTACTCAGTGAGCCTGTGTGCTCGCTCGGCAGACGTGGCAGTATCCGCACCAGCAAAATTAGCAGCACCAACGCTGACAAGCCGATCATGCCGAAAGTGGTGCGCCAGCCGAGGTATTGCCCAACGATTCGGCCAATGGGCACGCCCAACACCATCGCCAATGCCGTACCGGTTGCCAGCATACTCAACGCCTGGGTTTTTTTGCCAGCCGGAGCAACACGAATCGCGAGTGAAGCAGTAATCGACCAGAATACCGCGTGCGCCAGTGCGATGCCGATGCGCGAAATCACCAGCGAGGTGAAATCCCATGCCACGGACGAAAGCACATGGCTGGCGATAAACAGAATGAACAACACCGACAGCAGCAGACGGCGTTCTATATTCCGCGTCAGTAGCATTAACGGCAGAGATAACAGCGCAACGACCCATGCATAAATGGTCAGCATAATACCGACATCAGCGGTCTTCATGGCGTAGCTCGCCGCTATATCCGATAACAGGCCAACAGGTACAAATTCAGTGGTATTAAAGACAAAGGCGGCAATCGCCAGCAGCACAACGCGTAGCCAGGCTGTTTTACGTGAGACGGTAGTTGGTTGCATGGGGTTCAAATCGATCTGACAGCGAGTGAGGGGGCGAAACGAGCCCGGTTAAGTGACCTGCATCACAAATTGGGGCTATTGTGGAGCATTAATGAGCGGATGAAAACCATATAGACCGTTTTTATTCCTGAATATTTTTTATCGCTGAAGACCTGGTTAATAGCCTGAGGTTATTATCAATTCTTGCTTTTTGGCTAAGGGGTGAACGCAGGCAAGAACAATCAAAGCGTAGCGCTTTACGATTCCGTGATGAGGAAGTCGGCTGTTTCTGTATGAGAACGATGTGACAGCCGTACTTAACAACACGCCTTAAGCGCTACGCGATTGTCAGACCAGCATTATCAGAGTTGCACCATGTGTTTTAGCGCCACGCTATGCTGAGTGGTCAGGCTTTTTTTTACCGCCACCGGGCAACAATGCTCGCATCCCATCGCATTGGAATAGAATTTACGGGCTTGTTGAATGGCGGCCGTGGCGGTGTAGAAAGTCCCGAGAAAGCGCCGTGCACCATCGGAAGGGAGGAACGGGCAGCCTGTTGCATGTACCACATGGTTGTCGTTATAGCCTGCATGCTTATCGACGTAATAATAAAGTTGCATCTAACGTCCTCATTGCTGTGAAAAAAGAAAATCTAACTATTGTTGGAATAAAATGGATTATAGCGACGAATTGTCGTTTTGTTTTAAGTGGGACTATTTGAAAGCGCGATTCTGACGGCTTAAGCGAGAAGCGGGGCGCAGCGGCCCCGTCGTTCAGATGAAAGGTATTACAGTTTTCGGCACTGTAAACGCCAGCCGACGAACAAGGCCAGCAACAGCAACACACTGATGAACAGCGTCACGCCCGTCCAGCCATAGCTGTGCCAGAACACACCGCCTAACGTGCCCGCCACGCTGGAACCCACGTAGTAGCTGAATAAATAAAGTGACGATGCCTGGCCTTTGGCGCGGCGTGCGCGTGGACCAATCCAACCGCTGGCAACGGAGTGTGCGGCAAAAAAGCCCGCTGTAAACAGCATCATGCCGGGCAGTATCAGCCAGAGTGAATCAAAGGCGGTGAGCAACAACCCAGCCAGCATAATGGCGGTGGCGCCAATCATTACCGGACCACGGCCAAAGCGGCTGGTCATCGCGCCTGCTTTAGGAGAACTCCACGAGCCGGTCAGATAAACCACCGACAGCAGCCCCACCACCGCCTGGCTTAGCGACCAGGGTGCGCTTAACAAACGGTAGCCAATGTAATTAAACAGCGTCACAAACGCGCCCATCAGCAGGAAACCTTCTGCAAACAGGAACGGCAAACCCTTGTCGCGCCAGTGCAGGCGGAAATTGATAAATAAACTGCGCGGTCGCAACGAAGCGGGACGGAAATGACGTGATGCCGGCAGAATCTTCCAGAACATCAGTGCGCCTGCTAGCGAGAAGCAACCGATCACCCCAATGGCTACACGCCATGAGAAGAAGTCGGTCAGCACCCCGGTGAGCAAGCGTCCGCTCATGCCGCCAATAGAATTTCCGCTGATGTACAGCCCCATCGAGAAGGCAATAACGCGGGGATGAATCTCTTCACTTAAATAAGTCATCCCGACCGCTGCCACACCGCTGAGAGACAACCCAATCAGTGCACGCATCATCAAAATGCCTTGCCAACTGGTCATGGTGGCCGAAATCAACGTGCAAATGGCGGCGAGCATTAAGGCAGTGACCATCACCGACTTACGCCCGATGGCATCGGATAGCGGGCCGGTCACCAGCAAGCCCAGCGCCATCAAACCCGTTGAGAGTGACAATGAAATACTGCTCTCAGCGGGAGAGACGCCAAACTGCTGTGACAACACGGGCAGAATCGGCTGCACACAATACAGCAGCGCGAAGGTGGCCAATCCAGCGGAGAATAATGCCAGCGTGACGCGCATAAACTGCGGCGATCCACGTTCAATCCATTCGGAGGAGGCTACGGTTGAATCAGGCTTAGCGGACAACTCGTCTTCACGAATTGTCACTGCCTGGGAAGAGCGACTCACGGAATATCCTTAGATGAGAAACGGTCTGATTACTGTAGGAAAATGGGAATAGGTTGTACAATATATTAATAATCTCAAATGAGACGTTTAAAGTATGAATATTGAGTTGCGCCATCTGCGATATTTCATCGCCGTTGCGGAAGAGCTGCACTTTGGCCGCGCGGCGCAGCGGCTGAATATCTCCCAACCGCCGCTCAGCCAACAGATTCAGCAGCTGGAGCAGGAGATTGGCGCACAGCTGTTTACCCGCACTAATCGCAGCGTGCAGATCACACCTGCCGGTCAGTTGTTTTTACAGGATGCGCGCGTCATTTTGCTGCAGGTTGAACAAGCCGCCAGTAGGGCAGCGCGTGTGCACAGTGGACAGGAAGGCGAGCTGCGTATTGGTTTCACCTCTTCCGCACCCTTCACCGGCCTGGTTTCGGACGCGCTTTATCAATTTCGTCAGCGTTGGCCGGAAGTGCACATTTCGATGCAGGAAAATAACACGCGTCAGCAGTTAGCACCGCTGCACGAAGGTCGGCTGGATTTGGGCGTGATGCGCAACACACCGTTGCCAAGCGATTTACAGCATCGGGTGCTGTTGCGCGAGCCGTTGTGCGCGCTGGTGCACTGGGCACATCCGCTAGCGGATGCCGAAACGATCTCTATTCAGGCACTGGCCAACGAGCCCTTCGTGTTTTTTGATCCACAGGGGGGGACCGCGCTGTACGGGGAAACACTGGCGCTGCTGCACCGTTATCAAATCAAACCCTTTATTACTCAGGAGGTGGGCGAGGCGATGACGATTCTCGGTCTGGTCGCCACCGGATTGGGTGTTTCCATATTGCCGGCCTCATTTCGGCGTGCGCGACTGGCTGATGTGGTGTGGATTCCCCTGCAGGAGCACGATGCCATTTCTGAAGTCTGGCTGGTCTGGTCAGCCACGCGGCAACCCACTGCGCAAATGCACAATATGATGCAATTGATGATGCAGAATGCCGAAATTTAAATCGTCTGATGATCAATGGCCCGATCTTTATGTGCGATAAATCACATTTCTAATCAAATATTTGACGCTGCCTGCCAATCTGCATCACCATAGCTGCTGTTTATTTAGAAGCGCGAAAATATCCGGGAGCAGGGCGTGAATCTGGACAGTCAGCCTGGCCACATTGACCAAATAAAACAGACCAACGCAGGTGTGGTTTACCGACTGATTGACCTTTACGGCCCGATTTCGCGTATTGAGCTTTCTAAACGTGCCCAGCTGGCACCCGCCAGCATCACCAAAATTGTGCGTGAAATGCTCGATGCGCATCTGGTTCAGGAAACCGAGTTCCAGGATCCAGGCAGCCGTGGCCGTCCGGCCATTGGTTTGATTCTTGATACCCTCGCCTGGCACTATCTTGCCATCCGTATTCAACCGGGACATATCACGTTAACGCTGCGCGATCTGAGCAGCCGTGCTTTGCAGGAAGATCGACTGCCACTGCCTGCCAGCGCTGACCAGCCGCTGCTGCAAACGCTGCAGCAAATGGTTAATGACTTCTTCGTCCGCCATCAGAACAAACTTGAGCGTCTTACCGCGATTGCCATCACCTTACCCGGTTTAATTAACGCGGCATCGGGTGTGGTGCATCGCATGCCGGGCTATGACGTGCAGGAAATGCCGTTAGGTGAAACACTTTCCTCGCTCACGGGTTTACCGGTATTTGTGCAACATGACATCTCCGCCTGGACGCTGGCCGAAGCGCTGTTCGGTGCTTCGCGCGGTGCGCAGGATGTGATTCAAATAGTGATTGATGAAACGGTTGGTGCGGGTGTGATCAGCGGGGGCCAGCTTTTGCACAAACGAGGTCGTGCGCTGGTAGAAATTGGGCATACGCAGATCGATCCTTACGGCCAGCAGTGTTATTGCGGTAATCATGGCTGTCTGGAAACCGTGGCCAGCACAGGCAGTTTATTGCAGCTGGCGGCCCAGCGTTTATCTTCGCAACCCGACAGTTTGCTGCATCGGGAACCGCTAACCATCGCCAGTTTATGCGCAGCCGCGCAGCAGGGCGATCGGCTGGCGCGTGATGTGATTGCCGGTGTCGGCCACCACATTGGTCGCATGTTGGCAATGATGGTGAATATCTTCAATCCCCAACAAATCCTGATTGGTTCTCCGCTTAATCAAGCCGCTGATGTGCTCTTTCCTGCCGTTAGCAGCACCATTCGTCAGCAGGCGTTACCCGCATACAGTCATGAGATCCAACTCGCCCCTACCAGCTTTAGCGATCCGGGCACTTTTGGTGCCGCCGCGCTGATCAAAGACTCACTTTATAGCGGCCATTTGCTGGTAAAACTGTTGCAAGGCTAATCACTGCTCGCCTTAAGTTTGCGCTAACGCAATCTGCCATCCGAGACATTTCCTTAAACTGCCTTCTTCGCAGGTTACACATCGCTTCAACGAAGGAGGAATAAGGTGAAAACAATCTTTGTCACCGGTACCGACACCGCGGTGGGTAAAACCGTCGTGTCACGCGCGCTGCTGCAGTGTTTCGCCAAAGCGGGTCTCTGTGCAGCAGGCTACAAACCTGTTGCTAAAAGTGCACAGCACACGCCAGACGGATTGCGTAATAAAGATGCTTTGCTGCTGCAGCAGGCATCGGGTCTTGAACTGCCTTACCAGGCGGTGAATCCCATCACCCTGGAAGAAGATGAAATCAGCACCAGCGCATCCGTGCGAATGGATTATCCGTTGCTGAGCCGCAGCCTTGAGCAGTTACAAAGCCGCGCCGCGCGGGTGGTGGTGGAGGGAACTGGCGGCTGGCGCAGTCTGATGAATGATCTGCAGCCGTTGTCCAGTTGGGTTCAACAGGAACAACTGCCGGTCGTCATGGTGGTAGGCATTAAGGAAGGTTGCATTAGTCATGCTTTACTGACCGCTGATGCCGTTGCTCGTGATGGGCTGTCTTTGGTGGGCTGGGTCGCCAACCGGATTAACCCAGGATTGGCTCATTACGCTGAAATCATTGATGTTCTGCGTGAAAAGCTAGGCGCACCGCTGCTGGGTGAGTTGCCTTATCTGCCGCGTGCCGAGCAGCGTGAACTGAGTGGTTATCTGGACATTTCCCTGCTGGATGAGGCATTAATGCACGTTGATAGTGCACAGCCTGCGGCGTGATGAAACGAAGTGATGCAAATGATCGGTGGCTGAATCTAAGGTTTCGGGTTCAGCATCCGAGATCGCTCTGCTTAAATCAGCTTATAATCATGCGGTTATAAATTTTTTACTCAATGTGAGTGCCAATGGCGTGAATCATGCATCAGCCATGCTGATGAATATTCTGCCGGAGCACACACATGTCGCACTCCCCTAAAGGTTTATTGTATGGGCTTGATGCCCGTATTGGTCCTGTTCCCGCCTTTTTCGCTGCGTTGCAGCACGTCCTTGCCAGCGTGGTAGGGATCATTACGCCGCCACTGATTATTGGCTCAATCCTCGGATTGCAGACTTACATTCCGTATCTGATCAGCATGTCTTTGCTGGTTTCCGGTTTAGGGACATTTCTGCAGGCGCGTCGCTTTATGGGGATTGGGGCGGGCATGATTTGCCTGCAAGGCACCAGCTTTGCTTTTCTCGGCGTCATCTTATCTGGCGGTTTGATGGTGAAAGCGCAGGGCGGTTCACCGGAAGCAATCATGGCGATGATCATGGGCTGTAACTTTGTGGCCGCGTTTATCCCCATGTTGATCAGCCGTTGCGTAGCGCCGTTGCGGAAAGTGCTGACGCCCGTGGTGACCGGCACGGTGATTACCTTGATCGGCATCAGTCTGATTAAAGTGAGCATCACCGATTGGGCAGGCGGCCATAATGCTGCTGACTTTGGTGCGCCGGGAAATCTGGCGCTGGGCGGGCTGACGCTGCTGGTGATCATTGTGCTTAACCGTTCCCAGAATCGCTGGATGCGCCTTCTCGCGGTAGTGGCAGGTATCGTGGTTGGCTGTCTGGCGGCGGCACTGACCGGCCATCTGCCCATCAAACCGATGATGTCCAGTCACTGGCTGGTTTTGCCTTCATTTTTCCGCTTTGGTTTCGATTTTAGCTGGAGCATTTTCGTGCCGATTGCGCTGGTGTCGGTGATTTGCGTGATTGAGGCGGTAGGGGATTTGACGGCGAATTGCCTGATTTCGCAGCAACCCATTGAGGGCGACGGTTTTCAACGTCGTTTGCAGGGTGGCATTTTGGCTGATGGGATTAGCTGTCTGTTCGCCGCGATGTTTTCGGCATTCCCTAATACTACCTTTGCGCAGAATAACGGTGTGATTCAGATGACCGGCGTGGCCAGCCGTTATGTTGGCATGGTGATTGGTGTGATGCTGTTGCTGTTAGGGGTGTTTCCGGTGATCGGCAATGTGCTGCAGCAAATTCCCGCACCGGTACTCGGCGGCGCCACTCTGGTGATGTTTGGCAGTGTGGTGGCGGCAGGCATTCGGGTGATGACGCAATCCCCGTTGGGACGCCGTGAGATGTTGATCGTCGCGGTGTCATTTGGCATTGGTTTGGGCGTTGAAGCGGTACCCGAGGTGTTGAAGCAGTTGCCACCGTTAGTGAGTAATTTGTTTGGTCATGCGGTGACCACGGGCGGCATTCTGGCGATGCTGTTGAATATCGTGCTGCCATCGGAGCGGGGTGATGAGCGGGTTATCGGTGCGGTAGAGGAAAATCACTGATTTGAGTCTGTGGTTGCGTTGGGAGAGTTGGGGAGCTAAACCGCTGGCTGCGAGTTTGTGCGTACGTCGGAAGAGGCGGCAGATCGTAAAGACGCCATAAACCATCCCTGGGGCTCGGCCCGCGCCATCCCTGGCGCAGGACGCTTTACTCCTCTGCCGCCTCTTCCAACGTTTCAGCGGTTGTGCGGTTTGTCTGGATTTAGGCTGCCGTGCGTCTGGTTAAGGATTCAGTCTGCGGCGCGTGCGTCCTGAACTGAGATAGTCCGCAATGTAGTCCTGCGAGATCTCACCGCTGTAGCGTCCTTCCTCATCGACTATCGGCATCCAGACGGTGTTGTGCTCATACAGCTTGGATAGCACCACGCGCAGATTTTCTTCGGCCTTACCGGTCACTTTGAAGGTATGCAACATCTCCTCGCAGCGTCCGGCGGCATTACGTGCTTCGCGACGCTTCACAAATCCCAGCGGCTTGCCATCATTATCTACCACGGTGACCGATCGCATGTCGTTGTCATCCATGGTGGCGAACGCCTCCTGCAACGGTGTGCTGCGCTGCACGGTGATAGTTGGCTGTTGATCGGTGACGTCGCCCGCCTGCACCAGCAGCAGGCGTTTCAGCGTGCGGTCCTGTCCAACAAAAGAACCGACAAAATCATTGGCCGGTTTTGCCAACAGCTCGTCGGGGCTGGCGCACTGTACGATTTTGCCCTGTCCAAACACCGCGATGCGGTCACCCAGTTTGAGTGCTTCATCAATATCATGGCTTACCAGCATTACGGTTTTCTTCAACTGGCGCTGCATTTCGAGAAACTCATTCTGAATCACTTCACGGTTGATTGGGTCGACAGCACCAAACGGTTCATCCATCAGCAGTACCGGTGGATCAGCCGCCAGCGCGCGGATCACGCCGATACGCTGCTGCTGACCGCCGGACATTTCTCGTGGATAACGATGCAGGAATTTGCTGGGATCGAGCGCCACCATGCTCATTAACTCGGTAGCACGTTCGCGGCAGCGCTTTTTATCCCAGCCCAGCATGCGCGGCACCACGGTAATGTTTTCTTCGATGGTCATGTTGGGGAACAGACCAATCTGCTGAATTACGTAGCCGATATTGCGGCGCAGCGTCACAGTATCTTGTCCGCTGGTGTCTTCACCGTTGATCAAAATTTTTCCGCTGCTGGCTGGGATCAGACGGTTGATCATTTTCAGCGTGGTGGTTTTGCCACAGCCGGAAGGGCCGAGCAGCACGCACATCTCTCCGGCAGGGACTTCCAGGCTGACGTTATCTACGGCGTTAAAGGCGGTGCCGTTCTTTTGCGTAAAGGTTTTCGTCAGGTTTTCCAGTTTTATCATTATCGAATCCCCTTAGGAGTCAGCGCCGACTGCAAACGGTGCAGTAGCCAATCAAGCACAATCGCTAATAAACAAATCATTAGTGCACCGGCAATCAGCATGCGCACATCACTGCCGCTGATGCCATCCAGCAGCTGTAAGCCCAATCCACCTGCGCCGATGACCGCGGCAATCGCCATCACGCCAACGTTCATGACCACCGCAGTGCGGATACCGCCGAAGATTACCGGCAGCGCCATCGGAATTTCGACCCAGCGCAGGCGCTGCCAGAAAGTCATCCCTATGCCGCGACCGGCTTCACGCAGCCCTGGCGACAGATTTTCCAGTGCGGTATGGGTGTTACGCACAATCGGCAGCAGGGAGTAAAGGAACACCGCGCAGATGGCAGGCAATGCACCAATACCCTGACCGATCATGGAAAACAGCGGAATCATCAGACCAAACAGCGCGATGGTTGGAATCGTCAGTACGATGGTGGCGATACCGAGCACCGGCGTCGCCAGCCATTTAAAGCGCACAATCAAAATGCCCAATGGCACGCCAACAATGATGGCGAATCCCACTGCCACCAGCACCAGCCAGGTATGCTGCCAGGTTAAGGCCATCAGGGTGTGCCAGTTACTCATGATGTAATGCAAAGTCTCCATGACGCCTCCTTACAGCATGTTTTTCGATTGCAGGAAATCACGCGCCACCTGCTGCGGTGACTGATGATCGATATCAACACGTTTGTTCATCTCAGTGATCGCTTCGTTGGTGATCAGCGGTGAGAGTTGATTGAGGGCCGCATCCAGTCCCGGATGGCTTTTCAACACATCCTGACGTGCGACTGGCGTGACGTTGTAACTCGGGAAGAAATGCTTATCATCTTCCAGCACCTTGAGTTCAAAGCCTTTTACTCGGCCATCGGTGGTATAAATCAAGCCCGCATCGACAAAACCATCACGTACCGCGTTGTACACCAATCCCGGGTCCATCTGGCGAATCTGCGGGCGATCCAGCGGCATGTCGTAGGCTTTCTGCAACGGCTTCAGGCCATCGGAACGGCCGGAGAACTCTAAGTCGAGCCCGAGTTTCCAGTTGTGGTCGGGGTCGGTTTTGCGCACCTGTTCCAGTTTGGCAACCAGCTGTGACATGGTGCTGATGCCTTCTTTATCGGCGCGTGCACGCTGCATGGCAAATGCATAAGTGTTGTTCATTGGCGCGGGATCGAGCCACACCAGACCCAGTTTGGCGTCGAGCTGTTTAACGGTTTTATAAGCCTCTTCAGATGACATCGGTTTGTTGATGTGGTTGAAGATGATCAGCGAGGTACCGGTGTACTCCCAGGTCATATCGATTTGCTTGTTGATCATCGCATTACGACCAATCGTGGTGGCGATATTGGTTTTAGGGACCACCTGAAAACCTTTCTTTTGCAGCCAGAGCACGGTCATGGCAGACAAAATATGCTGTTCGGTAAAGCTCTTGGTTGCCATCACAATCGGCGTGGCCGCAGCGGCGGTTTGGCTGATGGCCAGTGTGGCGGCCAGTGCCAGCGCGGTGTGTTTCACCCAGCGCGTTAAGTTATGCGTTTTACCCATCACTTAGCTCCTTGTGTTAAGCCGCAGAGTGCGGGCTGAGGAAACGACCCAATGCTGCCAGCAGCAAATCGAGGATCAACGCAAACAGGGCGGTGGCCACGGCGCCGAGGATCAACGTAGGGAAGTCATTGAGGTAAATGCCGGGGAAAATCAATTCGCCAAAACTGCTGGCACCAATCAGGAAGGCCAGCGGTGCCGTACCGACATTGATGGCGGTCGCAATGCGCACACCCGCCAGAATCACTGGCAAGGCATTGGGAATTTCTACCTGACGTAACCGCTGGAATTTGGTCATGCCGATGCCGTTGGCGGCTTCAATCAGTGACGGCGGCACGGCGCTTAAACCGGAATAGGTGTTACGCACGATAGGTAACAATGAGGCGAGGAACAGGGCGATTAACGCAGGCCGATCGCCAATCCCGACAATGACCATGGCCAGTGCGAGAACAGCCAGCGGCGGCAAGGTATTCCCGACGTTAAAGATCTGCATCACATATTCAGCCCAGCGACGAGCAAACGGGCGGCTGAGCAAAACCCCGCTCGGAATGCCAATCAGCAGGGCGAAAAACATTGACCAAAACACTAAAAACAGATGCTGCTGACCCAGATAAATTAAGTCCTCTTGCCGGTCGCGCAACGTATTCAACCCGATTCCCCAAACCAGCAGGGCAATCACCGCGACGATGGCCAGTAGTGCCAGCCCGGCTCTACTAACGAGCGATGCATTTTGCATGCGAGAGTCTCCCTGATTCGACAAATTGTTCGATCTTGTTATGTCATTTCACGGTTGAGGACGTAGTGGAGAACTAACCACATACGAAAATCCTTCACGCTAATAAATTGCAGATAAAATGACTGTTAGATAGTGCTTTTCCAGTGAATAACTGGAAAGTGCTGTTAAAAGCTATAGCAATGCTTAGCGTATTGCGCCAGTTTTCACGGCAAAATCAGACAGATAGAAGGGCGGGTAAAACCTTCTTAACCCGCATGAAATAAGGCATCATCTGACAATAAAAAAAATTCATCGAATTATGTGACATTGTCACATAATAGGCGCACGCAGAGGAAACTCGTCTGATGGAAAATCAGCTAGCCTTGAGAGAAAAAAGGGAGACGTATGACTGAAACTGCAGAATTGAACACGGAACATCGCCACTGGATCCTTATCGCCTGCATGCTCGCCATGTTTATGGCCGCGATTGAAGTCACCATTGTGGCGACCGCGATGCCGACCATTATTGCTGAACTCGGCGGTTTCTCGCAGTTTGGCTGGGTCTTCTCTATCTATTTGCTGACTCAGGCGGTGAGCGTGCCACTCTATGGTCGGCTTGCTGATATGTGGGGGCGTAAACGACTCTTTTTCATTGGCGTCTCGCTGTTCCTGATCGGTTCGGTATTGTGCGGTTTTGCGCATACCATGACGTGGTTAATTCTGTTTCGCGCGTTTCAGGGCCTGGGTGCAGGCGCAATTATGCCGCTCACCAGCACCATTGTGGCCGACATCTACTCCCCGCGCGAACGTGCCCACGTGCAAGGCTGGCTCTCCAGCGTCTGGGGTGTCGCGGCTATTATTGGGCCGCTGAGTGGTGCCTGGCTGGTACAGCATTTTAGCTGGTCGGTGATTTTCTGGGTTAACGTGCCGATCGGCCTGTTTTCCATGCTGCTGTTAGCGCGTTTCTTACCGGCGCGTGAGCATCACAAAGGGGCAACACTGAATCTTACCGGCAGCTGCTGGCTGATGATTTGCGTTACGGCACTGTTAGTGGCGCTGTTGCAGGCGGATGCCCTTGGTTACTGGTTACTGGCATTCCTGTTATTGGCACTGCTGGCGGGCTGGCAATTAAAACAGCATGAACAGCGTGCTGAAGCACCGCTGTTTCCTCTCGCCATCTGGCGCAGCCGTCTAATTCTGGCAGGCAATGCCGGTAATCTGATCATCGGTGCCACCATGATGGGCATCAGCGCGTTTCTGCCAACCTGGATTCAGGGTATTACTGGCGGTACACCGCTGCAGGCGGGGAGTGCGTTGGCGATGATGTCGATTGGCTGGCCGTTAGCCAGCACGCTGAGTGGTCGATTGATGTTAGTCACGTCCTATCGCTTTACCGCGCAGCTGGGAGCCTTGTTATTGATTGCGGGTAGCGCGCTGCTACTGCTATTGCGCGCCGACAGTTCAATCATGCAAGCCGGACTGACTGCTTTTGTCATTGGCACGGGTATGGGCATGACTAGCACCACCTTCCTGGTGTCGGTGCAAAACCATGCGAACTACGACATTCGTGGCATTTGCACCGCGTCAATTATGTTTAGCCGCATGCTGGGTTCAGCGATTGGTACTGCGCTGATGGGGGCGGTGCTGAACTTCAATCTTGCGCAGCGTCTGCCACAGGCCAGTGATCCGATGCAGCAAATCATGTCACATGAAAGCCGTCAGTCACTGTCCGAAGCGACGTTGCATCAGTGGACCGGACAGATCGCTGCTTCGCTGCATTGGGTGTTTGTGGTGGCGTTAGTGATTGCGATGCTAACGTTGTGGATTGCGTGGTTGATGCCGCGTCAGCGCCCAGAGGCAGAATAGAAAAGGGCGGCCATCAGCCGCCCTTTCAGTATTACTGCGCGGGAGCATCCTGTGAACTGCCTGCGCTGGCCGGGACATTGCTTTCACTGTCTCGGCCGTTTTTCTTATACACGATTTTCTGGCTGTCATTTTCGCAGTGACCCACTACCTGGCCGCCCGCTTGATCGGCCTGATCGTTAGGCACGATATCCAGCGTAAAGTCCGATTCGGCCACACCGTTACTGACGATCTTCTTACTGATATCCGCTTTAACGGTTTCACAGGAAGCCTGCGCCAGCATCGGCAACGCCAGCATTGCCATCAACATCACTGCATTACGTTTTTTCATCACACTCTCCTTGGTTCTGAATTCCCTAGAAAACTATAGCAGCAACATAGAATTAAGGTGCGACCGTACGGCCGGTACGACGATCAAGGCAGCGCAGAGTGTTCGGTTCCCAATACGCATTGACGTTATAGCTCTTCTCGCAGCTATCACGGGTGTCGAAAGCTTTATCGGTTTTATCGAACTCTTTCTCGACGCGCGTGTTGACCTTATTGCGCAGATTCTTCGTGTCGTTCCACTGTTCTTTGCTTTGACGCGCGGCTTCGTTGCTGGAAGCACTGTTGCCGTTCTCAATGATCAGGCGGTCAGTTTGGGCCGATGCCAGCGGTGCAGCCAGCAGCGCGCCGCAGGTTAACGTTACAGTCAGCAGGAGAGAAAACAGGTTTTTCATTGTAATTTCCTTTAGTTAACACCAGCACAGCCAGAAACCCGGCTGTCACAACCATGAGTGCTAGTATATCATCGCTGCAACTTTGCTCACCAGCGGTGAGCCTTTTGTTTAGGCGAGAGAGAGATTTTCTATGCTGGTGAAAACCACTTTACTGTTTTTTTTGACTGCGATTGCCGAAATTGTCGGCTGTTTCCTGCCGTGGTTGTGGATGAAGAAGGGAATGACCGCGTGGCTATTGTTACCTGCAGCGGCGAGTCTGGCGCTGTTTGTCTGGTTGCTGACGCTGCATCCGGCAGCGAGCGGTCGCGTTTACGCGGCTTACGGGGGTGTCTATGTGGTGACGGCGCTGATTTGGCTGCGCGTGGTGGATGGCGTCAAGCTCAGTACATGGGATTGGATTGGCGCGCTTGTAGCGTTTAGCGGCATGTTGATTATTGTTGCCGGTTGGGGCCGGGCGTAAGCGATGGGCGCAACCT
This sequence comes from Pantoea sp. Taur, assembly GCF_009830025.1. Lineage (NCBI taxonomy): Bacteria > Pseudomonadati > Pseudomonadota > Gammaproteobacteria > Enterobacterales > Erwiniaceae > Pantoea > Pantoea sp. Taur. The sequence goes on along the minus strand of NZ_SZZZ01000002.1, from coordinate 295,590 downwards.
GTGCGCCCGTGACAATATTCAGCCTTTATGCACTTTCAGACCCGCAAGCGTCTGGGAGACCGGCATGATTTCCAGCGTATTGATATTGACGTGTTTAGGCAGTGTCGTGACCCAATACACCGCTTCAGTGACATCTTCCGCTGTCAGCGCGGTGGTGCCTTCGTAAACGGCATCTGCACGCCCATCATCGCCTTTGAAGCGCACATTGGAAAACTCGGTGCCACCCACTAATCCCGGCTCGATATCGGTGACGCGCAGCGCGGTACCGTGCAAATCGGTACGCAGATTGAGGCTGAACTGGCGGACGAATGCTTTGGTCGCACCATAAACGTTGCCGCCCTGATAAGGCCAGCTGCCCGCGATGGAGCCGATGTTAACGATGTGACCGACATTGCGCTCCACCATGGCGGGCAGCACGGCACGCGTCATATACACCAAACCTTTATTATTGGTGTCGATCATGTTTTCCCAGTCTTCAATATTGGCTTTATGCGCGGGCTCGATCCCTAATGCCAGACCGGCATTATTCACCAGCACGTCGATTTCACGCCACTCTGCGGGCAGCGCAGCGATAGCTTCATCGATAGCGGCGCGGTTACGCACATCCAACTGAACGGTATAAAGGTTGGCACCCAACTCCTCTTTCAACTCTTTCAGACGCTCTGCGCGGCGTCCGCTGGCAATCACTTTATGACCATTAGCGATGAAGCGACGGGTGATGCTTTCACCAAAACCGGCGGTGGCGCCAGTGACAAAAATAATCATCTCACTGTTCCTTAAACAATTGTACGTCAATGTTAACCAATTGATTTTAAATTTAAAAACCAACAATGAAACTCTACGAATTATGGGCGGGGGAAGCGAGATCATTTTGTGAGTGCCTGGTTGAGCAAATTTGCCCGGCTGTAATCAGCTCTCCAATCCATAAACCGTATACATCATAAACCATCTATGCAGGCTCATGGTCTTTGTGCGTTGCGATAAATGTGGGATTAGCCGCTGTGGAGGGCATTTAACCTGCACAACAATCTGGCTTTGAGGAGGGCGGAGGCACGGACACAGCGCTGCACGTGGGTCAATTCATGCTAACAGGTTGCATGCTTTGGTTGATTCAAGACATGCTGCTGCTTTTATGACTCACCGAGCCTGACGTGTGCTAACTGGCTGGCGGTGAGAGGTATTCAATTCATAACCGGATTCGGCCTGCTGTTTGCTCAGCGTTGCGAACGAAAGCGAACCTGGCATCGCGGTTTATCACCACGATACCAGGCGCCTGTTTGGCTCAGTGAATCAGAAAGAACTCCAGTTATCCTCCGGGGAGCTTCCCGCTGTAGCCAGCGCTGTACGCGATTTTAGCGGAGAGAGAACCGGCTTTTTCACGTGGCTTTCAGATTTCGGTGTCATGGCATCAGCGCTCTCCATCAATTTGAACGTGCTGACCAGTTCTGCCATTACGGCGGCCTGCTCGGACATGGACTGGGCTGCACTGGCTGACTCTTCAACCAACGCCGCATTCTGCTGCGTGGTGGTGTCAATTTGCCCCATCGCGATATTGATTTGACCAATTCCATCGCTTTGTTCGCGGCTGGCATGGGCAATTTCTTCAATCAGCTGCGTCATATTGTGGATATCAGACACAATACTGGTCATTCCCTGATCGGCTTTCACAACCAGCTCCCTGCCTGACGTCACGCGTGCAACCGTGTCATCAATCAGCGTTTTGATCTCGCGCGCGGCACCCGCGCTGCGCTGCGCCAGACTCCGCACTTCGCTGGCGACCACCGCGAAGCCTCTTCCTGATTCTCCCGCTCGCGCAGCCTCAACAGCGGCATTCAGTGCCAAAATATTGGTCTGGAAAGCGATGCCGTCAATCACCTTAATAATTTCGGACATTTTCTGCGAATCGTTCGAGATTTCCTGTATGCGTGTCGAAACATCGTTCATTACGGCACCGTTGTCTCTGACCGCGGAGGCCACGCCACTGACAAACTGGCGCGCCTGCTCAGTATTACTGGCGGTATTGCTCAGCGTTGAAGTCAGCTCTTCTAACGTGGCGGCCGTTTCCTCCAGGCTTGCTGCCTGTTCATCGGTACGAGAGGCCAGATCATTGTTGCCCCCACTGATTTCACTGGAAGCAAGCGCGATGTTGTTGGCACCTTCACGCACGCGGAGCAGCACGCCCGAGAGTTTTTCAACAAAGCGGTTGAATGCCGCTGATATCTGCGCCAGCTCATCTCCGCCACGCACCTCCAGGCGACGCGTCAGATCACCTTCCCCTGAAGCAACGTCTTCCAGGGCGTCGCGTAAAATGGCAAGGCGACGCAACTGCTGGTTGAACACCAGCCCGGCAATCAGCGCGGTAATAATCAGACTCACCAGGGTGATGAGGATGCTTTCCCGCTGTAATGTCGTCAGCGATGCCGTCACTTCATCACGATCAACGGCGATCAGCAGTGACCACGGCGTCCCTTTTACCGGAGAGGCGTAAACGAACTGCTGTTCACCGCCGATGGTCAGTTCAGCATGCCCACCCTGACTGGCCAGATTTTGGATAACTTTGAGGTCGAGTGAAGGTGACAACTCAGTGACCGGCTTGAGAATAAGGTCTGACTTCGGCGCGGCAATCAATTTACCGCTGCTGTCCACCAGGAATGCAAAACTCTTCTCCAGTGGATGAATCGCATTCACCGTATTGGAGACGGTATCCAGGTGTAGATCGCTGCCGATCACACCCAATGTTTTTCCGTTATCCAGAATCGGCTGAGCGAAAGTAATGGTCAGTTTGCCGGTTGAGGCATCAACATAAGGGTCCAGCAACACCGGATGGCCAGCTTTTACCGTTTCCAGATACCACGGACGCTGGCTGCCATCATAGGTGGCTGGCATAGGATGGACGAACACATGGGAATGAGGCTCAGGATAGACGATGTAGGCATCATCGAACTCGCCAGCTTCGATCGCCGCACGCAGAAAAGGGACCGCATCGTCATGACGACCAAAAGCCGTTTTGATCGAACCGGTGATACGTTGTTTTTCTGCTGCCCAGCCAGCCAGTTCAGCCGCATGAACGCGGGAGAGCTGGCCAATGCGCTCATCAATGCTTTCAAGTGTCTTTCCACGCACGGTGGTGTAGGTAAAAGTGGCAAGTGCGATAAGGGATACTGCCGTGATGACCACGCTGATAGCGATTAAACGCGAGCGTATTGTTTTAAACATGTTTGACCTTCCACCCAACTGGATCACATTAGAGGTTTGTTTTTTCCAGAATGCGTCCTGCGTCACTGAAAATACGGAATACGTATTCAGTTATCGGTAACCCCATCTAAAACTGTAGGGAAACGATTGCGCGGTGGAAGAGTATTCAGTCACTAAAAAGGGGAAGGGAGTTAGCGCGCCCGTCATCCTGATAATGAGAGACGGGCACACTTTCCTTAACGAAGCGAGCGCTCGAATGCACTCGCTGATACCGCTTAACTTAACGCGACGAGGGACAGCTGATGCGAGTCGGTATAACGGTCAGTGGCCAATGGCATCGCGTCCTCATCAACCTGGAACTGCGTCACCGACTGCTGCAAATTCACCACCTGCTGTTGCAGTGAGCTGGCAGCGGTAGCCACTTCAGCCACCAGCGAGGCGTTCTGCTGTGTCACACCATCCATCTGCTGGATTGCGATATTGATCTGTGAGATGCCGCGTGTCTGCTCGCCAGAGGCCAGCATCACTTCATCCATGATATCGACCACTTTTTTCACATCGAGCATCACTTCATTCATGGTGACGCCAGCATCTTTAACCAGTCCTGAACCCTGCTCAATATTGCTGAGCGAGTCATTGATCATCAGGCCAATTTCCTTCGCGGCGGTGGCGCTGCGCTGGGCCAGCACTCGAACTTCCGAAGCGACCACAGCAAAACCGCGTCCCGCTTCTCCTGCACGCGCGGCTTCAACTGCTGCGTTCAAGGCCAGCAGGTTAGTCTGGAAGGCAATGCCGTCAATCACACCAACGATGTCGCCGATTTTTGCCGAGCTTTTCTCAATGGAACTCATGGTGGTGACTACTTCAGACACCACTGTTGCACCACGCGAAGCAGAATCTGAGGCCTTCTGCGACAATGCGTTAGCCTTGCGCGTATTGTCCTCATTGTTTTTCACCGTGGCCATAATCTGCTCCATACTGGATGCCGTCTCATCCAGCGAGGCCGCCTGTTGCTCAGTGCGGCTGGAAAGATCGATATTACCGGTGGCGATCTCTTCTACGCCGGAGCCGATAGCATCGGTGCCACTGCGGACCATCAGCACCATGTTTGCCAGGCCATCGCGCATACGCTGTACCGCGGCAAACAATTGCGCAATTTCATTTTTACCGGAGATGTCGATGCGCGCACGTAAGTCACCTTCGGCGATGCGATCAAACACGTTTATCACATGATTGAGCGGCTTAACGATAAGATTGGTCATCACCGACCAGGCCAGCGCGGCCAACACCAGCGCACAGGCGATACAAAAGTACAGCGTAAACGCCATATGCTGAACCCGGTCGCTGGAGTCACTGTAGGCAACATCAATACTTTTAATTTTAAAGGCCACCAGCGCTTTAGAAGCTTTATCAAAGGCACCGTATAACGCCGTTGATTTCCCTGCACGCTGGCGGTATTCATCCAGTTTGCCTGCTTCGAGCGCGGCAAAGGCTGGATCGATAAATTCCTTCATCAGCGCATCGCGTGTGGTGGCCATTTCAGCCGCAATTGGCTTCTCTGCTGAGGATTGTGGATATTTCAGATATTCCTGCCATTTCGCACTGGCGTTATCTATTTTACCTCTGGCGCGCTCAAGCGCGACTTTGGCTTTTTCGGCATCGCCACTGCCCACCAGTGATTCATATAAACGTAAATCCAGTCGTCCACGTAATAAAAGTTCTGAGCTTTCATTGAGCGCCACCAGGCCCGGCAAAACTTCGGTATCAACGGTGGCAAAGGATTTGTTACCGGACTGTACGGCAAATAACCCTAAAATACCGACGAACAGCAATAATGCTGTTAATGAAAAAACCATGATGCTGAGGGCGGTGCGGATCTTTATTCTATGAAACATAACTATTCCCTGAGAACGTTTAATTGAAAAAGATGAAGGCGTAGTAACAATGATTTTTTTATTAAAAGGGGAAGTCATGAGTGTGACTTCCCGTCAACAGGCGGATTTAACCCAAATACTAAGGCTTAGCGGTCTCGGCTAAGAAGGTCTGCAGTTTTTTATTATAAAACTTTGCTTGCATCATAGTGCCATGACCGCTGGTTTCAGCACTGGCCGGAATGAGCAGTAACTCCGCTTTCTTTATCTTGGGCAATTCACTCTGCAAAATGCCGGTTTCAACCGGATTACGTTCATCATCTGCTGAATTAATGATCAGCATGGGTGCGGTAATACGGTTCAACCCAGGCATGGCATTATAATTTGCCGACGAACCCCAGATATAAATGAAATCGTTGGCATCCGCGGTGACAGGCGCAGCAAGACGTGCATCCACCAGTTTGTCTGCCAGCGCGCGCGTCGGAGCTTTATGTTGATAAGCGAGCGTACCGCCGGTGGTGGCAATACTGAACATGATATTGGCGGTTTTAAGCGTAGGGGGTTGCTGTTGATAGTTGCCTTCAGCCCAGGCAGGATCGCCTTTGATCGATTCAATCAGCATGCGGCGAAGCATCCAATTGCGTCCGGATAACTCATTCGGCTGCGACGCCATCGGGACCAGTGCATCCATCATGCCGGGATATTTTTCACCCCACAGCCACGTCTGCATCCCGCCCATGGAATAGCCCATCACCAGGCGTAAATGCGAAATGCCCAAACCTTCTTTAATCAGCCGATATTGTGCTGTCACCATATCGTCGTAATCGTAATGCGGGAAGGCCATTCTCAAGCCATCAGAAGGTTTGGATGATTTTCCTGAACCAATGCCTTCCGGGATGATAATAAAATACTTGCTGGCATCCAGCGCCTGTCCCGGGCCAAATAACTCCCCGGCAAATCCCGGTGCCAGTAAGGCACTCAGAGGTTGATTGGTTCCGTGCAGTAATAATACCGCTGGTTTATTCTTATCACCTAAAGTAATGTAGTGAATGCGCACATCTTTTAATTTTTCACCGCTATTAAAGCTAAATTCTTTTGCGATCCAGTCAGCTTCTGTCGGCGTGGGTAATGAACTGGCTGCGTGCGTTAGGGGTGATACAGTTAACAGAATGGCACTGGCCACTCCTGATATCATGCGATTAAACATAAACGTCGCTCTTAAGTGATGATATTCCCTGGAAGGCTGATATTAGTTTTAATAGAGATAAATCCCAATTAATATCAACGGGGTTCAAGGAAAAGCAGACAATAATCTTCTTTTTTGAGTTTTAACGAGACGATTTTTATGCGGTTTTTCTTATGCTAATACATCCGCATGCCATGACGATGTTTAACATTTCTGTATTAATTCTCTTATTTCATCTGTCTCATCGTATTCCCTCTGATTTGTTTTCACTATCAGTGCTTCTTAGCACACCCAAATCCTTCCTCTGCCACACCGGAATTTTACTGAAGTAAAATCTGTGCACTACAAGCGTGCGGTGATGCACTTAAATGGCGCGCAATTCGTGTTGTCATTATGCTTATTTCCTTAGACATTTCATACCTGACACGCTTTTTATCCCCATGCAATCGGTTGCTTATTTTAGCAACCGATTGCGCATTCGATTGCGGTTCCAAAGGGACATGAAATTGAATGTGGAGTGGGTAAATTGTTGATAGATAGCAATATTTTTATAAATTCTCATTGGCATAGCGTTTGCAATAAACCTTGAAGGCAACTCATTGCACTTTTACTTATCAAGGAACCGTTATGCCTTACGCCTCTGAAACGCTATTGCGCGCCAGCTTTTTTGATTTCACCGCACTGGCTTCTCAGCCCGATGATATCGCTGCGCATGCGCGCTACCTCGAAGACGGCTTGCTGACGTTGCGCGAGGGTAAGGTGGTGTCACTTGAAAGCTGGGAGATTGCAGAAGGGCGTGTTGATACCGCCACGGTGATTGACCTGCGCGGCAAGCTGATCGTGCCGGGCTTTGTGGATACACATATTCACTATCCGCAAACGGAGATGATTGGCGCATTTGGCGAACAGTTGCTGGAGTGGCTAAACCAATATACTTTTCCGGTTGAGAGTCAGTATCACTGCCCGGATCACGCGGCACAGATGTCGGCTTTCTTCCTGCAGCAACTGTTATCCAATGGCACCACCACGGCACTGGTATTTGGCACGGTGCACAAACAATCGGTCGATGCGCTGTTTCATGCCGCGCAACAGATGGATATGCGTCTGATTGCCGGAAAGGTGATGATGGACCGCAACGCCCCCGCGTATCTGACAGAAACGCCGGAAGAGAGCTATCAGGATTCACGTGAACTGATTGAACGCTGGCATCAGCGTGGTCGTCTGAGCTATGCCTTGACGCCACGTTTCGCGCCCACCTCCTCGCCAGAACTGCTGGAGAAAGTCCGTCAACTGCGCAGCGAGTTCCCGGATACCTGGCTGCACACCCATCTGAGCGAAAATCAGCAGGAGATCGCGTGGGTCAAATCGCTGTTCCCGGAGCGGGACGGCTATCTCGATGTTTACCACCATCATCAGCTCACCGGAAAGCGCAGCGTCTTTGCACACTGTCTGCATCTGGAAGAGAACGAGTGGCAATGCCTGCACGACACCGATTCTTCTATCGCATTTTGTCCGACGTCGAACCTGTTTCTTGGCAGTGGCCTGTTCAATATTAAACGCTGCTGGCAGCAGGGCGTGCGCATGGGCATCGGCACCGATGTCGGCGCAGGCACCACCTTTAATATGCTGCAAACGCTGGGTGAAGCGTACAAAGTTGGGCAGTTGCAGCAGTACAAACTCAGCGCCTGCGAAGCCTTTTACCACGCAACGCTGGGCGGCGCGCATGCACTGGACATCGACGATAAAATTGGCAACTTCAATCCCGGTAAAGAAGCGGATTTTGTGGTGATCGACCCGGCGGTTTCGCCGCTGCAAAAGCTGCGTAGCGGTAATAGCAAAGATATCTGGGAACGCTTATTTGTGATGATGACGCTGGGAGACGACCGCAACATTGCGCAAACCTGGGTCAGCGGCAAACCGGTGTGGCAGCGCGATCGAGAAGAGGCAACGGTATGATCCAGTTTCTGCTGAATAATCGGCTGGTCACCGAAACGGCCTTAGATCCGAATCTTACCGTGCTTAACTACCTGCGCAGCCATCAACAGCGGCGGGGAACCAAAGAGGGCTGCGCATCAGGTGACTGCGGCGCCTGTACGGTGACGCTGGGAAAAGTGGTGGCGGGGCGAATGCAGTATCAGGCCATCAACAGTTGCCTGACGCTGGTTAGCAGCCTGCAAGGCAAACAGCTGATCACCGTAGAGGATTTGAAACAGGGCCGTGAACTGCATAGCGTGCAGCAGGCGATGGTGGATTGCCACGGCTCGCAATGCGGCTACTGTACGCCGGGCTTTGTCATGTCGCTGTTCACTTTGCAGAAAAATACAAAGGGCTGGAATCCGCAGCAGGCTGAGCAAGCGCTGGCAGGCAATCTGTGTCGCTGCACGGGCTACCGGCCAATTATGGCCGCCGCACAGCAAGCTTGTGAGCAACCCGCAGAAGATAATTTTACGGCGGATGAGTCGGCACTGGTTCAGCGCTTACAGGCGTTGAATAACCGGGAAGTACAAATACTGGAAGCCAACGGCAGCCGCTGTTTCGTCCCGAAAACACTGGCACAGCTCGCGGCACTGTATCAGCAGTATCCTGAAGCGCAATTGTTGGCCGGCGGCACCGATCTCACATTGAAAATGACTCAGCAGTACCAACGCTTACCGCTGTTAATCGCGTTGGAGCAGGTTGAGGCGTTAAGCGCCTGTTCTGAGGATGAGCAGGATATTCATCTGGGCGCTGCTGCACCGCTTCATTATTGCTACCATTTCCTGGCGGCGAGAATTCCTGCCTTCAGTGCCACATTAGAGCGCTTTGCATCATTACAGATCCGCAATCAGGGTACGCTCGGCGGCAATATCGGCAATGCTTCACCGATCGGTGATTGTGCGCCCATGTTGCTGGCACTCAATGCGCGATTGGTGTTGCAGCAGGGAGAAAGCCTACGTGAAGTGCCGCTGGATCAGTTCTTCACTGGTTACAGGCAAACCGTGTTGCAGCCAGGGGAATTCATTCACTCAATAGTGATACCGAAAGTGACGGTGTCACCTGATTTCGTGGCATGGAAAGTGACAAAACGTCTGGATGATGATATTTCGGCGGTGTTTATCGCCATCAACATTCAGCTTAAAGAAGGCGTGGTGGTGCAGCCACGACTGGCCTTTGGCGGCATGGCCGCAACGCCCAAACGGGCAACCGCAGCCGAGGCCGCGCTTAATGGTCAGCCACTGAATCAAGCTTCCATTGAGCAAGCCTGCGCGGCGCTCAGCCAGGATTTCCAGCCGTTAAGCGATTTCCGCGCCAGCGCCGACTACCGCTTACAGGTCGCACGCAATCTGCTGCGTCGTTACTACGCGCAAACCTGTGGCGAATTAACCCTTACCGAGGTGGCGCGCTATGTCTCATAACCGACCCGAACTCAGCGAAACGCTGTTAAAAAGCCAGTTTGCCAGTGACATGAAAACCGGTGTGGGCCGCAGTCAAAAGCATGAAAGCGCCGATAAACACGTCACGGGCGAGGCGATCTACATTGATGACCGGCCGGATCTGCCTGGCCTGTTGCATCTTTGCCCGCGTCTCAGTGAACATGCTCATGCACGTATTACACATGTCGATGTACAGCCTTGCTATGCCGTGCCCGGCGTGGTGTCCGTTCTGACCTGGCGCGATGTGCCGGGCCTGAATGATGTGGGTCCGTTAGAACCGGGCGATCCGTTACTGGCAATGGATACCGTGGAATATCTGGGGCAGATTGTGATTGCGGTGGCAGCGGATTCACCCGAAGCCGCGCGCGCCGGTGCTGCCGCCGCCATCATCGAATATCAGCCACTGCCGGCGATCCTGGATGTGCGTGAAGCCCTGGAACAGCGTCACTTTGTGCAGCAGCCGCACGTCCATCAACGGGGTAATGCTGAAGCGGCACTGGCGCGTGCGCCGCATCGTATTCAGGGTGAATTTCATATAGGCGGTCAGGAGCACTTCTATCTGGAAACCCAGACCGCGTTGGTGATTCCAGGTGAAGACGACAGCCTGCAGGTTTTCTCATCGACGCAGAACCCGACGGAAGTGCAGAAGCTGGTGGCCGAAGTGATGGACATCACCATGAACAAAGTCACCATTGATATGCGCCGGATGGGCGGCGGTTTTGGCGGTAAAGAGACGCAGGCTGCGGGTGTGGCCTGCTTGTGTGCGATTGCCGCGCGCCAGACGCGGCATCCGGTAAAAATGCGTCTGGCGCGACGCGATGATATGCGTATCACCGGTAAGCGCCATCCCTTCTTTGTGCGTTACGATGTGGGCTTTGATGATGAAGGTCGTTTCTGTGGTGTCAAAATCGATTTGGCGGGAAACTGCGGGTATTCCCTCGATCTGAGCGGATCAATTGTCGATCGTGCGATGTTCCACGCCGATAACGCCTATTACCTCGGCGATGCGCTGATCACCGGTTATCGCTGCCGCACGCACACCGCGTCTAACACCGCCTATCGCGGTTTTGGCGGGCCTCAGGGCATGGTGGCGATTGAGCAGATCATGGACCATATCGCCCGCGAGCGCGGTTTGGACCCGCTCGAACTGCGTAAGCGCAACTATTACGGCAAGCAGGATCGCAACATCACCCATTACCATCAGCAGGTGGAAGATAATCTGCTGATGGAGATAACGGAGCAGCTGGAAGCCAGTAGCGATTACGCCACGCGCCGTGCGGACATTAGCGCGTTCAACGCCAGCAACCGTTTTATGAAACGTGGTCTGGCTTTAACACCGGTGAAATTTGGCATCTCCTTTACCTCCAGCTTTCTCAATCAGGCCGGTGCCTTAATTTTGATTTACACCGATGGCACGGTGCAGCTCAATCACGGTGGCACTGAAATGGGCCAGGGGTTGAACACTAAAGTGGCGCAGATTGTCGCGGAAGTGCTGCAAATCGATATCAGCCAGATTCAGGTCACGGCAACTGATACAGGCAAAGTGCCGAACACCTCACCCACGGCGGCCTCCAGCGGGGCCGACCTCAACGGCAAAGCGGCGCAGAATGCCGCGCAGATATTGCGCGATCGCATGACGGAAATGCTGTGTCAGCAGCACCAATGCACGGTCGATGCCATCTCCTTTAGCAATGGCATTGTGCGCGTTGGCGAGCTGCACTTGACCTTTGCGCAGGTGGCGCAGCAGGCGTGGTTAAATCAGGTGCCGTTATCCGCCACCGGATTTTACAAAGTGCCCGGCATCCATTACGACCGCAGCGCCGGACGCGGCAAACCCTTCTATTACTACGCTTATGGCGCAGCGTGCTGCGAAGTGGTGGTGGATACCTTAACCGGTGAATACCGTTTGCTGCGCGCGGATATCCTGCATGACGTTGGCGCCTCGCTCAATCCGGCGCTGGATATTGGGCAAGTGGAGGGCGGTTTCGTGCAGGGCATGGGCTGGTTAACCTGCGAAGAGCTGGTATGGAACGAACAGGGCAAGCTGCTGACAGACGGCCCGGCGAGTTACAAAATCCCTGCCATCAGCGATGTCCCACATGATTTGCGCGTCACGCTGGTAGAGAACCGTAAAAATCCGCAGGACACGGTATTCCATTCGAAAGCCGTGGGTGAGCCGCCGTTTATGCTGGGCATTGCGGTGTGGTGTGCATTACAGGATGCGGTTGCCAGCGTGGCTAACTACCGCCGCCATCCGCAACTGGATGCACCCGCCACGCCGGAGCGCGTTTTCTGGGGCCTGCAGCGCCTCTCAGGAGCGGATGATGATTTATCATGACTGGATAGCTGTATTGCACAGTTTACGTGAGAAACGTGAGAGCTGCGTTTTAGTCACCGTGCTGAGCCAGCGCGGATCGGTCCCGCGCGATCGCGGCAGTAAAATGGTGGTCAGCGCCAGCGATACTTATCTCACCATCGGCGGCGGTCATCTGGAATATCAGTGTATTGCGCTGGCGCGCGACATGCTGGAGCTGCGTTGCCAGCAGCCGCGCAGCGAAGAGTTTGCGCTGGCTGCGCGCCTCGGCCAGTGCTGCGGCGGGCATGCCACGCTGCTGTTTGAACCACTGATGCAGCAGCAACCTGAAATCCAGTTGTACGGCGCAGGCCACGTCGGGCAGGCGCTGGTAAACCTGTTGGCAACGTTACCCTGTCACATTACCTGGATTGATAGCCGCGCCGCCCAGTTTCGCCATGTGCCGCCGGGCGTCACGGTGCGTCAGGTAGAGGACCCGATCGATTGCGTCAAAGAGGCCGCGCCCGACAGCTACTTCATTGTGATGACCCACGACCATCCGCTCGATTTGGCGCTAAGCGAAGCCATTTTGCGGCGCGGTGATTTTCGCTATGCCGGCGTTATTGGTTCGGCTACCAAAGCGCAGCGCTTTCGCTATCGGCTGGAAGGCAAAGGGATCGCTGCGGATGCAGTGGCGCGGCTACGCTGTCCGCTCGGCCTGCCGGATGTGAAAGGCAAACTGCCAGCGGAAATCGCCGTGGCGGTAGCGGGTGAAATCATCAGTGTGTATCAGCGCCAGCAGAGCGGTTGTTGAGCGGCGTTGAAACTGCCAGGATAGAAGCATCCCGCCGCACCGGTTGCGGCGTTGCTGATTATCAGGAGCGATAATGACTTCACGAGCCAATCCGTTTTTCACCGTCAGTGCATTGCCCTATCAAACTCCGCCTTTTGACCTGATTCAGGAAGCCGATTTTCTTCCGGCGCTTGAAGCGGGTATTGAAGAGAAGCGTCAGGAAATTGCCGCCATCGCCACTAATCCTGAACCGGCTACTTTTGCCAACACCTATGAAGCTCTGGAGCGCAGTGGACAGTTGTTAAACCGCGTCAATCTGGTATTTGGTGCCATGACCTCAGCCAACACCAGTGATGTGTTGCAGGAAGTTGATGAGCTGATCACGCCTAAACTCACGGCGCTAAATGATGAGATCCATCTCAACAGCCAGCTGTTTGCCCGTCTCGATAACGTTTACCAGCATCGCGGCTCTGCCTGTCCGGATGCGGAATCGATGCGTTTGGTGGAAGTGACCTGGCAGCATTTCCAGCTGGCTGGGGCCAGCCTGAGCGACGCAGATAAAGAGCGGCTGCGTGCCTGCAATCAGGAACTCGCCACGTTGAGTACCCGTTTTGGCAATAAGCTGCTGGCGGCGACCAAAGCGGGCGCGTATACGGTGAGCAGCGCAGCGGCGCTGGCGGGATTGAGTGAAGAAGAGTTAGCACATGCCAAAGCCGCAGCGGAGGCGCGTGGATTGCACGGCGAATGGCTGCTGCCGTTACAGAACACCACGCAACAGCCCGCGTTGCAGTCACTGGAAGTGCGCGCCACGCGTGAGGCGCTGTTCAACCAGGCGCTCACACGCAGTGAACAGGGCGATGACAACGACACACGCGCGATTGTGTTACGCATGGCACAGCTGCGCGCTGAGCAGGCACAGCTGCTCGGTTTCAAGACTTACGCCGAGTGGAGTATGCAGGACCAGATGGCGAAAACGCCGGATGCTGCCTTTGCGTTTATGCGAAATATCGTCCCGGCGGCGCGGGCACGCGCTGAGCGAGAAGCGTCAGACATCCAGCAGATCATTGAACAACAGCACCACACTTTCCCGCTGCGTGCCTGGGACTGGAATTTCTAAGCTGAACAAGTGAGAAAAGCCAAATACGCCCTGGATGAAAGCCAAATCCGCCCTTACTTCGAGCTGAATAATGTGCTGGAAAAGGGCGTATTCTGGTCCGCCAGCCAGCTGTTTGGCATCCGCTTCCAGCAGCGTCACGATCTGCCAGTGTATCATCCAGACGTTAACGTTTATGAAATCTTCGATGCTGACGATACGCCGCTGGCGCTGTTCTATACCGACTTCTATAAGCGTGATAACAAAAGCGGCGGCGCCTGGATGAGCAACTTTGTTGACCAGACCACGCTGCTGGGCACCAAGCCGGTAATCTACAACGTCTGCAACTACACCAAACCGCAGGCCGGACAACCTGCGTTGCTCAGCTGGGATGAGGTGATCACGCTGTTCCACGAATTCGGTCATGCGTTACACGGTTTGTTTGCCACCCAGCGTTATCCAAGCCTGTCCGGCACCGCTACGCCACGCGATTTCGTCGAGTTCCCTTCGCAGATTAACGAGCACTGGGCCAGCGATGAAAAGGTGTTTGCCAACTATGCCCGTCATTATCAGAGCGGTGAGGCGATGCCCGTTGAACTGCGTGAAAAGATGGTGCGCGCATCTAAGTTCAACAAGGGCTACGACATGACCGAACTGCTGGCGGCGGCGCTGCTGGATCTGCAATGGCATTCGCTGACCACGCAAGACAACCCGCAGGATGTCAGTCACTTTGAATTACAGGCGCTGGCGGCGGAAAACATCGCGTTAACCACGGTGCCGCCACGTTATCGCTCCACCTACTTCCGTCATATCTGGGGCGGCGGTTACGCGGCTGGTTATTACGCCTATATCTGGACGCAGATGTTGGCCGATGATGGTTACCAGGCCTTTGTAGAACGTGGTGGGTTGAGTCGTGAGAATGGCCAACAGTTCCGCGATCATATTCTTTCACGCGGTAACAGCAGCGATCTTCAGCATCTGTGGCTGGCATGGCGCGGCAAAGCACCGGAGATTGGTCCGATGCTGAAGAATCGCGGTTTAGAAGAGGCGTGATAAGCAGGGCGCACGGCGTGTAGTGAACCCCTGTATGGAGTCACTCCCGGCGGTGTGCCCTGGCGTTAACCCAACGGGCCACCTTCAATGGTGTCGCACATGCCGGCCAGCACTCGCTCGCCGGTTTCGTTTTTCAAATCGGCGTACCACGCAGCGGTGATTTCGGCATCTTTGGCATGCGTCACGTCGCAGCGTTTACGTGCTTTCAACACCAAATCTTTAGTGCGTTCCACGCGGCGCGCCTCGTAGCGCTGCAATCCATCTTCGATACCCAGCGAATGCGAGGCCAGCGTCTGCGCCAGCACCACCGCATCTTCCATCGCGGCGCAACCGCCCTGGCCGATATCTGGCGTGGTGCTGTGGGCGGCATCGCCGAGCAAGGCCACACGACCTTTGACGAAACGGCTAAAGGGTTCGATGTCGTGAATTTCAACCCGATTGGTGGTATCGGGGTTGATACTGTCGATCAGGCGCTGCACCGGATCGGCCCAGCCGCTGAAGTAATTCTTCAGATCCTGGCGCAGGGTGGAACGATCTTCGGCTAAGCCTTTGGGCAAAGGCACATCGAAGAAGAAGTAAAAGCGGTTGCCGCTCACTGGCATCAGGGAGACGCGCTTGCCTTCACCGACAAAGGTTGTCCACTGATCGGCTGGGGCGATGCTTTCATCTATGGTCACTAAGCCGTTCCAGTTAACGTAACCGGCATAGCGTCGTTCTACATTTTCACCTAGCACATAGTGGCGGATCACGGAATGCGTACCGTCGGCGGCGACAAGGAAATCGCCTTCAGCCTGACTACCATCATCAAACCAGGCGGTGACGCCGGTGGTGCTTTGCTCGACGTGGGTCACGCGTTTACCGAACTGAATGCGTGAGCGACCATAGGTATCGATCAGCATCGCCTGTAACTCGGCGCGAGCGACCGGATAAGGGTATTCGCCCACCTGCTGCACCAGAGGTGACAGGCTGAAGCGGGTCAGGGTGCTGCCACTGTGCGCATCGTTATAGGCCATAAACGCCATATTGCCGCCCAGTGCCTGCAGTTGCTGTTTCATGCCAAGCGCGTTCAGGCACTTTACGCCGTTGGGCCAGATCGAGATCGCCGCACCGACTGGCTTCATCTCTTTGACCGCTTCAAAAACGGCCGTATCGAATCCTGCTTTCTCCAGCGCAATCGCCGCGCTCATGCCGCCAATGCCCGCTCCAATCACAATCGCTTTCATCACTGTCTCCTTTGTCTACCCGATTACCCTTGCAACTTTCGTACCATTCGTTTTATCTCAAGGAAATTTAATTAAGTCATTGATTGTTAATGGCTTTGTGCAGCTGTGCGATTCACGCACCGCACCGTTTTCGAGCAACCATTTGCACGGCGATGGGGCGGTGAAACCCGATTATGAATCAAATGTTCCAGCATGGCATTTGGCGGTGGAGAGGCCATACTGTTTAGAACCTTTTCGCGAGGAATTTCCCATGAAGTGGATAATGGTGTTGATGATGCTGTTCAGTGCGGGTGCTATGGCGCAAACCCAGTGGCAACCGGAAAGAAAAGCGCCCGTGGTGCAACTGACGCCGGTGGCGGCCAAATGCGACCTCTCGTCCTGTCAGCAAAATTGCTACATCCAGCAATCGCAATGCAAAAATGACAACGGCGGCGGCTGTGGATCGCTCGCACAAATTTGCGTACAAAACTGTTCGAACGAGTGCCGATAAATGAAATAAATCTGTCATAACAGGGTGCTAGCGTGTTTCCCCGGCAAGGTAATATTCTGATAACAGGGGAAAATAATGAAAACCCGCTATACACTGATTGCAACGGTTTTACTGCTCGCTCAACAGGCCCATGCGACAACACTGCCGCAGGCGGCCGCACTGGCTGCACAAACGTCTACCGGTTCAACCCCAGGCTTTACGCAGCTGGAGCAACAGTCGTTGCAGGCTCAGCGCACCTGGCTGCAAGGCGACAGTGCGTCACTGAAACGTGAGCAACTGGAAAAAGCCAAACAGACCAGCACGCAGGCAGACAAAGCCTGGCTGAAAAGCAGTGGCTATGATTTCAACGTGAAGCAAAATCAGCAGGCTGGCATCGCGCTGTTATCAGGTTTCAGCACATTGCCAGACAGCGTATTGACGGCTAACCGCGCCACCGTGACTGATATCAACCTGAATGCCACGCAGAACGTGCGTCATCAGGCGTTGCAGGATGCGGAAGCGATCGGCTCGCTGTATTTCCTGTCTGACGCCATGGGACCGCGTCTGGGTAAAGCCTTCATCGCGGCTTATGACAAAGGCGAACTGAGCAAAGCCGCTGCGCTGATTAAGGCCAGTGAAGTCAGCACCAGCGCTGCCAAAAAACACTTTAACTATCCGCGCCCATTCCTGCATGAAGGCAATACCATCCATCTGGTACCCGATGATGTGGTGGTGAAAGACAATGTGCGCTATACCGCGGACGGCGGATCGTTCCCCAGCGGGCACACCAATACCGGTTATACCGATGCGCTGCTGATGGCCGAAATGGTGCCGGAACGCTTTGAGGCACTGGTCACCCGTGGTGCGCGTTATGGATATTCGCGTCTGGTGTTAGGCGTGCACTATCCGCTGGACGTGATGGGTTCACGTATGGTGGCAGAGCGCAACGTGGCGACTTACCTCAACGATGCACGCTATCAGGTGCTGTTCAAAGAGGCGCGCGATCAACTGCGTGCCGCGCTGGAGAAGGAGTGTGGTACTTCACTGGCTGAATGCGCACGCACAACCGGCAAGGACGATCCTTACCGCGCGCCGGATATGAAGCAATTCTATCGTTTCACGCTGAGTTACAATCTGCCAAAAGCCAATGAGAAAAATACGCCGGTGCAGATACCGCAGGGCGCAGAGATCCTGCTGAAAACGGCGCTGCCGCACCTGTCTGACGCGCAGATTCGTCGCCTGATGGTGAAAACCGCCTTACCAAACGGTTATCCGTTGTCGGGCAATGCTGAGCAATCCTTCTGGCAGCGCGTCGATCTCACCGCCGCGTACAGCATGGCGAAGTGATCCTGACGCGGGCACTGACGTCGTCAATACGTCGGTGCCCGCAGTGCTAATCGACGATAAATAGCTTTGCACCGTACGTCGTGGAGGAACGATGTGCTTCGGCATTATCGGCAACCTGATAGCTTACGCCCGGGGTCAGGGTAAAAGTGCGGCCATCTTCCAGTTCGGTGATCATTTCGCCTTCCAGACACAGCAATATATGACCTTTGCTGCACCAGTGATCGGCGAGATAGCCCGGTGAATACTCCACCATGCGCACGCGAATATCGCCAAAACGCTGAGTACGCCACAGCGCAAAACCGCTGTCACCCGGATGTTTTTCAGTTTCGAGGGCGCTCCAGTCGGTAATGCCAAACGGTAGTTGATTGATCTGCACGACGCTATCCTTATTGAATTCGACGAGAACACAACATTACCGCCTGGCAAAAAAATAACCAGTGAATTCAACCGACTTCACGCCACATTTCGCTCATCGCCAACTCCAGTCTTTTGAACACCCGATAACGTGCATCATGAAACGCAAAGCGTTCCGGGCGCGGTTGCAACTCGCCAGGATTAATTTGTACCGCTTGCTGTGCCGCTGCAGCCAGATCGGACCACACACCCACACCAACACCCGCGCAAAGCGCTGCACCTAATGCACCCGTCTCTTTGCACTCCGCCACGCGAATCGGCATCCCTAACACATCGGCAAACATTTGCGGCCAGATACAGCTGCGCGCCGCGCCACCAGAAAGAATCGCGTGATTAACGGGAATGCCCGCTGCCCGCAGGCGATCGATATGAGCACGGTGGGCAAAGGTCACGCCTTCAAATAACGCAAACAGCATGTCCGCGCGCGTGTGCCAGCCACCCAGCCCATAAAATCCCGCTTTTGCCGGTTCAGATTTACGACCGGAATAGAGATAGGGGTGATAAAGCGGTAACTGCACGTTGGGCTCGACATGCGCCACGGTATCGCTACTGCGCGCCGCGCCATTTCCGGCGCGGCCATCGTCGAACTCTCGCAGGAACCAGTCGAGATTGGCGGCCGAGGTGGCACTGGCTTCAATCGCCATAAAGCGGTCATTTTCGATAATCGAGTTCATAAACACCGGGCGCTGGTAATCCGGTTTATCTACCACCACCTGATTGATACTCCAGGTTCCTGCGACGATGGAAGCCTCGCCGGTTTTGACCACGCCGGAGCCAATGGCGCTGGCCACCACATCAAAAATGCCGGCCACCACCGGAATGCCTGACGGTAACCCGGTGAGTTGCGCGGCGCGCGTGGTGACGTGTCCGACCACCGCACAGGATTCTCGCAGCGACGGCAGCAAAGGTAGCGCCTCTTCAATACCATACAGCGCCATCAACTCACGGCTGTAATTGCGCTGACGATAGTCGATTAATCCGGCACCGGCGGCATCGGAAACGTCTGCGCTGACCACCCCACTGAGGAAATGGGCGATAACATCTTTGGCACAGAGTAAATGGCCAATCTGCGCCCAGCGCGCCGGCTGATGCTGTTTGATCCAGCGGATCAGAACTGGTGTGGCAGCAGGCCAGGGTTTTTGCAGCGAAATTTGATAGATCGCTTTATCAGCGCCGCTGGCCTCCAGCTGTTGCACGGTATCCATGGCACGATGATCGATAGATTGAATGCCGAACAGTGGCTGCTGCAATTTATCGAGTGCATACAAGCCGTTACCGTGACCCGCCGCGCCAACGGCGATCACCTCGCTTGCCGCGCTGCCCGCTTGTTGCAAGCAACGACTCACGGCCTCGCTAACACCGTGCCAGATATCTTCTACCGGACGCTCCGCATAACCTTCCTGCGGCTGGTGGGTTTCTCCGGCGCATTCAGCCACCGACAGCACGCGACCACTCAGATCAAACAGTACCGCTTTGATCATGGTGTTTCCGGCATCTATGCCGAGAAGTTGACTCATATCCGACTCCGATTCACAGACGAAGACGGCGCACCGCTTAAGCGCCGGTGCAGGTAAAACTCAACCCTGCTGATAAATGTCCAGGGCTTCCGCGCCGCTGGCGCCCTGGTGGATGATCGCCATCAGCGCTTTCACCACGCGAGACGGATTATCGTGTTGATACACGTTCCGGCCGTACACCATGCCGCTGGCACCTTGCGCCATTAACGCCGCGCTTTTGGCCAACACCGGTGCCAGTTCCCCTTTGCCCCCGCCGCGCACCAGCGTTGGACAACGCGCCGCTTCCACCACGCGGTGAAAATCTTCCACGTTCTCCGTGGGGTCGGCTTTGATGATATCGGCGCCGAGTTCACGTGCCAGACGCACCAGCGGCACGATTTTCTCAACATCACCGATCGAACCGTACGCCGCGCCTTGTCCTGCCGGGGCCATCACCAGAGGTTCAATCATCAGCGGCATGGCGTAGCGATCGCACGCCTGACGCAGGCGGCCGATGTTCTCCACGCACATACGGAAAATGCCGGGCTCATCAGGGATCAGATAGAGATTCACCACCACCGCAGCCGCGTCCATTTGTAACGCGGCGAGGATTGGCTCATCCGGGTTGTGCAACACCGCCCACATTTCGCGATGGCGCGCCGCGTTATAGGCGTTGCCGACATCCGTGCGCATCACCAGCGCCGGTTTCCGTCCCGCGACCTGCTGCAACAGATCGGCCTGGCCGTAATTCACCTGAATGGCATCCGGCTGCGCGGCGATCAGGTTCTCCATTACACCTTCGATGTCCTCTAACCCAATCAGAAAGTCGGGCTCATTCGCAATACCGTGGTCGATAGCCACATCAAGGCATTTACCGTGTTGAAACAGACGATTCATGCGGACTTTATTGCTGACTAACATGGCGTGTTTCCTCCTGGAAAAGAGTAGGGTTGAGATCGGTCAGGCCGTGCTGTCGCGCCAGACTGGCGCAACTGCTTTGAAGATGGTTTTGCAGTTGAGTGACATTCCAGCCGCGCAGATCCGCCATTAGTTGAGCAATTTCGGCCACCAGTAAGGGCGTCAATTCGCCGCAAATCGCCAGCGACGTGCGGCGCACCAGCAGGTCTTCAAGTTGTTGAACCTGCTCATGCTCAATAAGGTAACGAAGTTCCAGCGCGCTATACCCCGCATGATGCTGCAGCGGCTGCTCCCCCTGTTGCTGAATCAATTGCAGGATTGGCAGGGCGCGGCTGCCATAACGGCGGACTAACTGCGATACGCGGAATAAGGGCAGTGAATACTGCTGTGCGAGTTGGGCAAGCCACGCGGTTTGCCCGGAAGGTGCAGGGAAGTCGCGTCCGCCGCCGATGGGCAGATCGCCGCTCGATATTCGGCGCTTTTCTCCTATCAGACGCAATACCCGATCCGCGGCTTCTTCACCAAACTGACGGAAGGTGGTCCATTTGCCGCCGACCAGGCATAGCAAGCTGTAAGCATGTGCAGCATCAGGCGGCAGCAGCACCAGCGAGTGATTGCGGGAGATTTGCCCGTTAACTTTGGCGTTGCTGGCCGGAAGCGGGCGCACACCGCAAAAGGTGTAGAGAATCGACGATTCCGGCACCACGACGTGAGGAAAAACAAAGCGCAACGACTCAAGAATGTAAGCTTTTTCCTGCTCTTCACACACCACGCTATCGGGATCGTCCACGCGGATATCCGTGGAACCGAGCAGCACCTTGCCAAACCACGGAAACATAATGCAGACGCGGCCTTCCTGATTTTCGAAATAGACCATTTCCCCATCGAGCATCTGTAACAGTTCGGGATGATCAATGATCAAATGCGAACCCTTGGTCCCGCCAATCAGTTTGGTGAAATGTTCCGTGGGCGCCAGACGCTGATTGAGCTGATCTATCCACGCGCCGCCGGCATTCACCAATACATGCGGCTGCAGAGTAAAGTGCTCACCGCTGAGTGCATCCTGTAACGTAACGGATTCGCCATCGGCGCTCACCAGTTGCAAATAATTCAGCGCCAGTGCCTCCGGACAAGCACGCTCGGCATCTTCAATCAATTCATAACCCAGTCGTTCCGGTGCACTGATCCACGCATCGTAGTAGCTGGCGCTGTATTTCACCCAGGGGGCAAATCCTGGCCAGCGGTCGCGCGTGGCTGCCTCGCCGCGCACCTGATGTTTGGGCATCGATCCGTACTGCCTGGTGTAGACATCGTAGAGACTGAGGCCAGTTTTGATCAGCAGAGCGCCGCGGCGTGTGGGTTTGTCGCTCAGACGCAAAAAACGCCGCGTGGCATTGAGCAGACCGCCACCAAGGTTGTCGATCGGGACGGTGGTACGCAGCGGAAAAACATAGTGCGCCGCGTTTTTCAGTAGGCGGTCACGCTCTATCACCGACTCTTTGACCAGCGTAAACTCGCCGGTTTCCAGATAGCGCAGTCCGCCGTGGATCATACGAGAAAGCGCACCGCTGGCCGCCTGGCACCAGTCACCTTTTTCCACCAGAACCGCCGGAATACCCTGCAATGCCAGTTCGCGAAAGGTGCTGATGCCGTTGATGCCGCCACCGACAATCAGCACTGGTGTCGTGGTGCGTTGGCGTAAAGCGCTGAGTCGCTGCTCGCGTGTTGCATTATTCTCCATGGATTGCTCCCCGGCTCTTGGCCATTTCGAGTACGCCTGCTGCGGTGGATTCGTCGGTGACCATGCCTTTTAGCCACTGGCCTTGCAGCGCACAGTGAATGGGATCCACTTTGTCGCGTCCGGCCACCACCGCCATAGAAAAGGGAATACGTTGTAGCTCCGATAAGGTCAGCCCAACCAGCCGCTGATTGGCGTCAAACGGCGCGGGCTGGCCTTGTGCATCGAGTAACCAGGCTAGCAGTTCGCTGCGTGCGCCACTGGTTTCGATGCTGGCGGATGCATGACGAGCTGCCAGATTCAAATCGTAGTAGCTGGAACTGTCGCTGTGAATAGAACCAAGACCGACCACTGCCAGCGTAGCGTTACGCGCTTTCTCCAGCACCCGGTCTACGGCACTGATTCTCATCAACATGTCACGTTCAGCAGCAGAGTCAGTGAAGAGCGGGGCATGAATCTGCCAGGCATGGCCGCCAAGCCGAGCCGCCATTTCAGAGGCAACATGATTCACGTCGGTATAGTGCTTTCCTTGCACGCAACCCAATGCAGGCACGACCTGAACATCGTATTTGCGCGCAGGATGCAGTGCCTCCACCAGAGCGCTCACGCCTTTGCCACCGGTGATCGCAATAACGTCGCCATCTTTCAGACGTGATAGCAAATAATCCGCCGCCGCCGCGCCCACCATCTGTAAATTCTGCTCATCACTGCGCGCGACATTGGGTGCCACCACCACCTGTTGCAGTTGACCCCATTGCTGCAGATCACTTTCGAGTTGGTGGGCCGACAGCCAGGGCGATTTAATGGTGATTTCCACCATGCCGCTCTCTTTGCCCTGACGAATCAGGCGATTCACGCTGGCGACCGACAACCCGGTTTCCACCGCAATCTCCGACTGCTTTTTGCCGTCGAGGTAATACATCACCAATACCTGATAGATCTGGCGTGCACTGTGAAATGCTGGATGTTCGCTGGCGAATTCCATCGATGATGCGTCCTTATGCTGCCCGATATTTATTCAGCAGGTGGTCAATCGACACCGCCGCCAGCAGAATTAAACCTTTGATCAAGTCCTGCCAGTAGACGGAAACATTAATCAGGATCAGTGAGCTGGTCACGATGGAGAGCAGTGCGACACCTAAAACCGCGCCCAGAATCGAGCCAGTGCCGCCTTTTAGGCTTGCGCCGCCTATCACCGCCGCCGCTATCACGTTCAGTTCCATCCCTACGCCAAAGGTCGGGGTAGCTGAGCCTAACCGCGCCATATAAATAATGCCGGCTACACCTGCTAGCGTTGAGGTGAGTACCGTGACCCACAGTTTTATGCGGTTGATGTTGATGCCGGAATAGGCCGCTGCACGCTCATTACTGCCGGTATAAAATACTTTGCGGAACAGCGTGGCTTTGCGCAGCAGGAAATCGAACAGGGCGACCAATACAAAGAACAGCAGGATGACAAACGGAATGCCCCACATGGCACCCTGGCCGATAAATTTGAAACTGACGGGAAGTGTGAACAGCGACAGCGGCGTGCCCTGGGTGATGATCATGCAAAGCCCGCGCACAATCACCATCGCTGCCAGCGAGGCAATAAAATGACTCAGGCCGATTTTGGTCACTGTTAAACCCATCAGCAAGCCTACCAGTGCGGCGGCAGCTATTCCTCCCAGGCTGGCCAGCCAGGGATCCACCCCACTGAGAAACAGTTGTCCCGCGACCACCATAGAAAGGCACACCACCGCGCCGACCGAGAGATCGAGACCGCCGACGATCAACAAGATCGTCATACCGATCACCACAATGCCTTCAATCGAAAACGACAACAGCATCGCTTTCATATTGGCCCACGTCAGGAAGTAGGGTGAGGTAAAACTCATCACGATAAAGATTAACGCGATGATCGCAATCAAGCCGATTTCCCGCTGCTTGTGCAGGCCGCCAAACAATGACAGCCGGGATTTGCCTGCTCCGGGCAAGGTCGTATTCATGGTCATAGCGCCTCCACTTCAGGGGGAATGCCAGCAGCCAGTCTCATCAGATTCTCCTCGGTCATTGCATCGCCGGTCACTTCACCGGTGATGTGACCTTCATGAATCACGATAATGCGGTCACATAAACCAATCAGCTCAGGTAACTCTGATGAAATCACCACCAGTCCGACACCGTTATGTGCTAATTGGGCGAGTATCTGGTAGATCTCTGCCTTGGCGCTGACATCGACGCCGCGCGTCGGTTCATCAAGAAAGATGATTTCGGGGTGCACCGACAGCACGCGCGCTAGCGCCACTTTCTGCTGATTGCCGCCAGAAAGCGATGACACCGGGTCGCTCAATTTGCCGCGTTTCAGTTTGACCTGATACGCCAGCGCTTCCGCTTGCGCACGCTCGCGTCTTGGGCTTAGCGTCAAACCGCGATGGCTAATCGCGCGAACATCCAGCGCCGAGATGTTCCAGTCAATTGGCATTGCTAAAAACAGCCCGGCGTCCTTACGATCTTCGGATAAATAAACCATGTGATGTTGGATACTGGCGGCGTAATTTTTCAGTGTTGCTGGCTGGCCTTTGATACGAACAGTGCCGTGAGTTACCGGCTGCAATGCGCACACGCCCTGAGCGATTTCGCTACGGCCCGCGCCCATCAAGCCACCAATGCCGAGAATTTCGCCGGGATACAGCTCGAAGTTGATATCGTAAAAACGCTGACTATCGCTAAGAGATCGTACCTCCAGCAGCGGTGCGGCACGATGAGAGGGGCGTTTATCGGGATAGAGTTGCGACAATTCGCGACCGACAAGGCGCGTAATGACTTCATCCGGTGTCATGCTGTTCAATGGCGCACTGTGCACCGTCCGGCCATCGCGCAGAATGGTGATGTGCTGACAAAGCGCAAAAATCTCGGCCATACGATGACTGATATACACCACCGTGATGCCCTGATCGCGCAGTTGACGCACGATGGTGAACAGCGTCTGCGCTTCTGGTTCCGTGAGCGCTGCAGTGGGCTCATCCAGAATCAGCAAACGACAATCCAGCGTCAGTGCTTTGGCAATCTCTACGAGTTGCTGTTGTGACAACGACAGTTCGCTAACCTTTTTACTCACTGGAATCGGCGCAAGGCGATTCATAACCTGCTGCGCTTTTTCCCTCAAGGTTTTATGCGGTAATAGAAAGCCGCGCTGCTGATGCGCCATCCAGATATTTTCATAGATAGTAATATCCGGGCACAACGCGATCTCCTGATGCACCAGCCCGATGCCTAACCGCTGCGCCTCACGCGGCGAGCGAATGGTTACGGATTGCCCCTCCAACACTATTTCACCGCTGTCGGGGCGCAGAATGCCATCAATGATATTCATCAGAGTAGACTTACCCGCGCCGTTTTCACCGGCCAGCGCATGAATTTCACCGGACCTTAGCGTAAGATCAACGTCCTGTAACGCCTGTACTGCGCCGAAGCGTTTGCTGATGCTGCGTAACTCAAGCAGTGCCGTCATCATCTTTCCCCTTACTCGTTGATGCCTTTGGTTCCACGACGTTTCAGGTAACGGTCCCAGCGGAAATCATCGGCATTTTCTTTAGTCACCACGGCATAACCATTGTCGAGGATTGGGAACGAGAAGGGATTCACACCGTTGCGTTTGGCATCATTCATGGGGTCAATCAATTCTGGGTGGGCGGCGAGGAACAGCGTCATAAAGCCCATGTAGCCCTGTATTCCCTGATTGGGGTTGATGGCACCAAACACCTCGCCGCTTTTGATCATATCCAGTACTTTGGCGTTGACGTCCACCGTCATCACTTTCACTTTGCCACCGTTTTCTACCACTGCCTGTGCGGCACCGATCGCGGAACTGGCTTCAGGCATGAAGATGCCTTTCAGGTTTGGATTCGCTTGTAGCATCGACAGCACGGCGTTGTAGGCTTTTGATGGATCCTGATTAGTGGCGGCGCGCGCAACCAGCTTGCTGTCAGGAAACGCGGTTTTCATCTCATTGATAAAAGCCGTAACCCGACGGTCATGATTATCCTGCCCTGGATTTTCCAGCACCGCATACTCCGCGCCTTTGCCCATGGCTTTACCGAGTTCATCGGCGGCGGCTTTACCTTCACGGAAGTTGTCTGAAGTGATGTAAGCGACACGCTTGCTGTTGGGGGAATCAGCGGCAAAAGTTACTACCGGAATGCCCATCTCTGCCGCACGATTAATTGGCTCGATAAAGGGGTCGGGATTCATCGGATGGAGGAAAATCCCGGCGGGTTTCTGCGCCAGAATCTGTTCGAAACTGGCTAACTGCTGGTTGACGTCATAAGCGGGCGTGCCACCATAAACGGTTTTGCAGCCCAGCTGATGCGCAGCTTGTTTAAACATCTCGTACACCGGAAACCAGTATTCAACACCGGTCACCATGACGTTCATGTAGTAAGTTTCGCCAGGTTTGCAACGGAACTGTGGTGATTCATCGGCGGCACGTGCGGTGCTGGAGAGTGTGCCCGCTAACGCAAGGCTGGAGAGAAGGATGGCGATTTTTTTCATGTTTTTCCCCGGAGCTGACGCTGAATTTGGAGGCTCAGCCGTGACGACTTAACGCGGAAAAACGAGCCGGGGTACGTTTTGAAAATTATTTCTGATGCGTGAAATAATTTTCATAAGCTATAAAAGCTGGCGGGGAAAAGATCAATTAATGGTTAATGAAATGTTTCTCGCTTGTGATCGCCTTCACTTTCCTGCGGATAGCAGAACATTTGGTTAGGTGAAACCGTGACGGAATTTTATAATCACGCGCTGAAATTGTGGCTTAACTGAAATAAAAGGAATTTTCATGCGCTTATCTCTTACTGCGCTAGCGCTGCTGGCAAGCACCAGCGTCCTCGCACAAACCTCTTCACCTGACGCCATCATCAAACCGTTGATGCAGCAATATCAAATCCCTGGCATGGCGGTGGCTATTCTGCACGATGGCAAAACCGAGTTTTACAACTACGGTGTGGCATCCAAAGAGACTCAACAGCCGATCACTGCGCAGACCTTGTTTGAAATCGGGTCACTCAGCAAAACGTTTACCGCTACCTTAGCGAGCTATGCGGCTCAGCAGAAAAAACTGCAGTTTAGTGACAAAGCCAGTACATGGTTGCCCGAACTGAAGGGCAGTGCGTTTGATCAGGTGTCACTGCTAAACCTTGCTACTCACACCACGGGCACGCCGCTGTTTGTGCCGGACGATGTCACCAATCAGCAGCAGTTGATGAACTGGTACAAAAACTGGCAACCGCCGGCTCAGCCGGGCACTCAGCGTGTCTACTCCAATCTGGGGATTGGTATGCTCGGCATGATTGCCGCCAAAAGCTTGCATCAGCCGTTTATCAGCGCGATGGAGCAGCAACTGTTACCCGCGATGGGCATGAAGCACACTTATATTCAGGTGCCTCAGTCAGAGATGGGCCAATATGCGCAAGGTTACAATAAACAAGACAAGCCGGTACGTGTGACGCCAGGCCCGTTGGATGCTGAGTCGTATGGGTTGAAATCGACATCCGCTGATCTGATTCGCTGGCTGGCTATTCAACTGGATGAACAGAAGGTCGCGACGGAGTGGCAGCAGGCGATCGCCACCACGCATCAGGGCTACTACAAAACCGAGGCGTTTACGCAGGCGATGATGTGGGAATACTATCCGTTGCCTGTCTCATCAAAGCAGTTGGTGGAAGGCAACAGCGGTCAGCGCATCATGAAAGGGATGTCGGCCACGTTGATCACGCCACCGCAGGCTGCGCCACAACAGGCGTGGTATAACAAAACCGGTTCGACCAATGGTTTCTCAACCTACGCGGTGTTTATTCCGTCACAGAAGATTGCGGTGATTATGCTGGCGAATAAATGGTTCCCGAATGACGATCGCGTCATCGCGGCGGACAAAATCATTCAGACGTTGGCTCACTAACGGATTGTTGGGCGCGCCCCGACGCGCCCAATTAAACCGCAACTTACTTTCGTGCATCCAATGCGAGTTTGACGGCCATGCCCGCCAGCACCGTGCCCATCAGCCAGCGCTGCAAACGCTGCCAGCTGGGGCGCGTCAGTAAAAATGTCGACACCTGGCCAGCGGTAGTAATGAAAATCGCATTGACCGTCAGGCTAATCACAATTTGGGTGACGCCCAATATCAGCGACTGCATCAGCACACTACCGTGATACGGGCTAATAAACTGCGGTAATAGCGACAGAAACATCATGGCGATTTTTGGGTTCGCGAGGTTGGTGAGGAAACCCATGGTGAACAATTTACGCGGGTTGTCGGCAGGGAGATCGCGCACGGCAAATGGCGAGCGGCCGCCAGGCTTGAGTGCCTGCCACGCAAGATACAGCAAATAGAGTGCGCCACTGAAACGCAGCGCATCATAGGCCCATGGAACGGCAAGCAACCATGCGGTGATACCCAGCGCCGCACACAGCATATAAAACACAAAACCTAACGCCACGCCGCTGAGGGAAATATAACCCGCCCGCTTGCCCTGACACAGCGAACGCGAAACCAGGTAGATCATATTGGGGCCGGGCGTAAGCACCAATCCCAACGCCACCAATGCAAAGGCTAACCAACTCGACAGTTCTGGCATGCAACACTCCTTGCGTTATTTTCGCGATTATGGCGCGAACCAGGCATATCAGGCAACGCACGTTTTCAGACTGACAACAGGAATAAGCTGCGTTAGTTTGGCTTGGCTTATTGTATTTAAGAGGGAGATAAAAATGACTGTTCCTGTTGTGGCATTGCTAACGGCAAAACCAGGTTGCGAAGATAAAGCTGAGCAATTATTTCGTGGTGTGATTGAAGAGACGCTACGCGAAGAAGGGTGTATTACCTATCAGCTAAACATTGATAGCAAAAATCCGCGCCGCTTTGTCTGGACCGAAGAGTGGGCGAGCCAGGAATTATTGGATAAGCACCTGAATGCCCCGCATATCGTTAAATTGTTCGCGGATCTTGAACCGCTGTTAGAACACGCGGAAGTGGTGGCATTACGCAAAGTCGCGGGTGGCAATGCGTGATAAGGAATAAGCAGACTTCGGTCTGCTTTTTATTTGTTGATATCGAGATGAGATTTCGCGTCAGAATATAAAGGAAACCAAAATGAGAACACAAAAGCGTTGCATGGGTTACGTCGCTATTGTGGTCGATGATTATGACCGCGCGATTGAATACTATACGCAAAAACTGGGATTTCATTTAATCGAAGATACCCCACAGCCGGGCAAGCGCTGGGTGGTGGTCAATCCCAATCCGCAGAGCGATTGTAACTTGCTGCTGGCGCAGGCATCGAATGAGCGCCAGCAAGGGTTTATCGGTAATCAATGCGGCGGCCGGGTGTTCCTGTTTTTACAGACGGACGACTTCTGGCGTGATTACCAGCAAATGAAAGCCAATGGCGTCACTTTCTGTGAAGAACCCCGCGAAGAAGAGTATGGCACGGTTGTGGTTTTCGAGGATTTGTACGGCAACCGTTGGGATCTTTACCAGAACAAATGATCGACCGGTCTGACTCGCTTCAAAATCCAGGTTTCATACACCGGTTAAGCGGCCGATAATGGAAGCCTGAAATGAGCTGGTTTCCCACTTTAAACAGGTAGATGCGGGCGGTGAAATTCTCGTCCGCCAGCGGATCAATATATTTCCCGATAGCGGGATCCTGCGTATCAGGACCCGCAATACGAAAAGATTTGCGAGTGGAAACCGTTACGGAATCAGGATGGTAGTCATAATCAAGATTCACGGTGCGATCAACATTAATCCTGCTTTCAAGCCCCTGCGGCGACATAAATGCCAGATAAGCATTTAAATGACCTTCACGACTGCCGCTCAAAATATCCCAGTAGCCATGACTTACTACGGTCCGGTCAGGTTCATCATAGATGATATAGGTCTCGGCCCGGCAATCGCCAGAAAATGGCCGTAAAAAATAGGGCAGCGAAAACCAACCCAGCAACAATGCCAACAGGCAACATGCCGCGGAAACAGCCATTCTCATGGATGGTTTCTCCCGATAACCGCAAATGTCTGGCAAGAGGTTGTCGCCAGTGCAATTTCGCCTTTGCACACAAAGAAATTAATCGCGTTGCCACGATCGGCATTAATGTAGATTTTGCTGTGCGGCGTAATGGAAACCTGCATTTTGTTAAGCCAGTAACTCACGCGTCTTGCCGCGTCATGTTTGTCATTTTCCACGTATTGCGAAAACAGAAAGCTGTGTCCATCAAGCAGAAGTGGTTCGCCATACCGCAATGGGTGGATAAGTTGTTGGCCACGAATCAGAGCGCCCACGATAAAAAACAGGCAGCAAAGCAGCAGCGTAAGTACCCTGAATTTTATCTTTGTTGGTTTATTCTTAAGCGCTGATTTCGATGTATCAGAAACAGAGATCGCTGATGTTTCTTGCTTTTGATTCAAACCATCCTGGCGTTCCGGTAACGAATAATTTTGTGAGTCTGAAACCAGAGTGATGCAACCGGGTTTTAAGCGATATCCCATGTATCCCAGTGTTTCAAGAATTTCGCCTTCTACTTCGAGTGAGGCGAGTGATTTCCGGATGCGAAAAAGGGTTTGTCGTACGGTATTATCGGAGACCACAGCACCATGGTTTCTCCAGCAAGCGTCATGTAATGCTTCTTTGGAAACGATATTACCTTCATGCTCACACAGGTACGTCAGGCATATTTTACTTTGCCTGCTAAGAATAATCTCTTTATCTTCCAGCCTGATCAGACCGGTATCGGTAAAAAAAATAATGGTCACTTCTGCCTGATCCCCACGGCGCATCTTCAACGCACACTTTTCATGCGGCTGATTATAACACGGTCTGACAAAAGGGCATGCTGATGATGACAATCAGGTAGGTAACAGCTTTGTCACAGGGTTATCTATATGATTAATATGTGAGTTATCTCCATGCTGGTGACTTTTAAGTGACATTTACGCCAGTATGTTGAAAGCCTTCAATCTAGCCAATAATATCCGCATCGGATTAATCGCATAGCATCGGCTAATATCGTTCAGATGAATCTGTAATAATTGCATATTGGCGTGATCACAATTGAGGAACATCAACAATGCATAGCGTCATTAAAATAACGACAAGCAAAATCAAAAATAAAAATATCGCTATTATGACACCCAGCGCGATCACCTATTATGGTATTCGCGCCATGTTGACAACATTAAATGCTGTGACGGTGACTCACCATCCCATCCAAACCCATGATGAACAGATCAACATCATTGATAGAGATTTGGATCTGATTATTATCGATACTGAGGTTGGCAATGCAGATGTTATTTCTATGCTGATAAAATCTTACTTGCCCACAGCATCAGTGATAATTTTAACCCGCGCATCGGATATCAGGCTATTACAAAAATATAAAAAATCAGGTGTGCAAGCCATATTAAACAGGAAAAGCAATCAGCGCGAGGTTGAAGATGCGGTGACGGCAGTACTTGAACATCGAGTCTGGGGATTTGAAGTCAAACCCACTGCACCGCAAAAGGGTTCATCTCTACGACAGGTATTCTCATCAAGAATGTATGAAGAAGCGATGCTTTCACTCAGTACCACGGAAAAAACAACCATCCGCTCCATCTATCGCGGCCGTACCGTAACGGATATTGCTGTTGCCAAAGACAAAAGTATTAAAACCATTAGCAGCCAAAAACAGTCTGCAATGCGCAAACTCAATGTAAAAAATCTGGCTGAACTCCATCAGCGGTATCACGCCTGGCTGGAATAGTACCTGCCAGGCCATTTCCTTCCCACCTACCACCGTCTTTTTCCTCTTGATTTCCCGACATTTTTCCTCATTTCCCGGCACCGGAGAGCCACTCCGGTGCACCTTCGGTTAGACGTTATTCTTAATTTTTTTGTGATGGGTTTCTTAAAATCTTGCGCTGAAGTTAGGTGAAATGCCGACAGATTGTTATGAATGAAGCTAACTTAAGTTTCATTCGAAACAATCGGAGCGACAAAATGAATACATCCTTTACCTCTTTACAACAACCTGAAGATGCAAAGCAGCATATCCGCTTGATGAAACAGGTGCTCAGAGCGCAAATCGGCGATGTTGAGGGCCTGTTTGAGCAGGTCAGAAGTAAAATCCTCAGCGAAATTGCTGTAGCTCGTGAGGAAGAAGCGCGAAACGGCACGGCATGGCCACAGGTACGTTGGGATGACATCGCCGCAGGGCGCATTTCCGATGAAGTGAAGGATCGCATTCGTCGTCGCGGCTGTGTGGTGGTGAAACAGACCTTTACGCGCGAGCAGGCGTTGGGCTGGGATGCGTCGATGCTGGAATACCTTGATAAAAATGATTTCGATGAAGTCTATAAAGGGCCGGGTGACAACTTCTTTGGCAGCCTCGATGCCTCACGCCCTGAAATCTATCCGATCTACTGGAGCGAAGCACAGATGTCGGCGCGTCAGAGCGACGCCATGGCACAAACCCAATCCTTCCTGAATCGCCTGTGGACCTTCGAATCCAACGGAACGCGCTGGTTTGACCCTGATGTCAGCATTATCTATCCGGATCGTATTCGCCGTCGTTTACCGGGCACGACATCAAAAGGGCTGGGCGCGCACACGGATTCCGGGGCGCTGGAACGCTGGTTACTGCCAGCTTACCAACAGGTGTTCAGCAAAATTTTTAATAACCAATTTGATCAATATGATCCCTGGGATGCGGCACATCGCACAGAAGTGAATGAATATCAGGCTGGCACCACCACCAAATGTTCAGTCTTCCGCACTTTCCAGGGGTGGACTGCGCTGTCAGACATGCAATTGGGTCAGGGCTTGTTGCATGTGGTGCCGGTTCCGGAAGCGATGGCGTATCTGTTGCTGCGTCCGCTGCTGAAAGATGTGCCAGAGGATGAACTCTGCGGCGTTGCGCCGGGCAAAGTACTGCCCATCTCAGAGCAGTGGCATCCGGAACTCATCAAGGGACTGTGTTCCATTCCTGCAATGGAAGCGGGTGATTCTGTCTGGTGGCACTGTGATGTCATCCATTCGGTTGCACCGGTTGAGGATCAGCAAGGTTGGGGCAATGTGATGTATATTCCGGCTGCCCCCCTGTGCGAGAAGAATGCCGCTTACGCCACTCAGGTTGCTGAGGCGCTGGCAACCGGTGCCTCACCGGGTGATTTCCCGAAAGAGGACTATGAAGCCAGCTGGCGCGACCGTTTTACTTTGGACGCGTTAAACAGCAACGGTCGTCGCAGTCTCGGCTTAGATTAAGTTTCTGGTAAGCTGGATAAAATTCTAACTGAAGCAGGCACTATGAACGCACGTCATCAGCACATTATCCAACTGGTCAGCGAACGCGGCAGCGTCAGCGTCAGTGAACTGGCGCAAACCACCGGCGTTTCCGAGGTGACGGTGCGTCAGGATCTGAATATTCTGGAAAAGGGGGGCTTTCTGCGCCGCGTGCACGGGTCAGCCGTGGCGCCAGAAAGCGATGATGTCGGCGCACGCATGCAAACGCGTTTTGCTGTCAAAAAACGTCTGGCGGAGTACGCCGCCTCGCTGGTTAACGCAGGTGAAACGGTGTTTATTGAAGGCGGCAGCACCAACGCGTTGCTGGCACGCGAATTGAGCGAACGCGGTGATATCACGATTATCACCGTCAGCCATTACATCGCGGGATTACTGCGAGAACAGGGCGGTGATGTGATCATTCTTGGCGGGCTATTCCAGAAGAGCAGTGAGTCGGTAGTCGGGCCGCTGACGCGATTGTGCATCCAGCACCTCAACTTCCATAAAGCCTTTATCGGTATTGATGGCTGGGATGCCGTCACCGGCTTTACCGGTCGTGATATGCTGCGCTGCGACGTGGTTAACGCCATCATGGAAAAGCAGACGCACACGGTGGCACTCACCGATTCATCGAAATTTGGTCAGATACATCCCTTCGCTCTGGCACCGACCGTGCCCTTTAAGCAGGTGATTACGGATAACCAACTGTCGCCGGTGTATCAGGAAATATTGCGCCAGCAGCCAATGGAGATGACGCTGATTTAGCGAGAAGGAGGCTAACCGGTGTGACAGGAAGCGCGTACGATCAGTTCTCCCTGCGCGATAAGGTGGAGCGGGCTGGCCTCAGGATTATCCAGACGGTGCATCATCGCCACCACCGCGTTATGTCCAATAGCATTGAAGGGTTGTTTCCAGGTGGTTAACGGGATACCCAGCAACGCGGAATATTCATTGTCATCAAAACCCACTACGTTGATTTTGACTCCCTGCTGACTGCAGAGGGATAGCAACTTCATCGCGGTAAAGTCATTGGCACACACCACATCACGCGCGCCACTGGCCAGCAACTGGTGGATAAAATCAGCGTGATTCAGTTCGCCTTCATGCTGCCATTCCGGCAGGGGAGAAATGCCGGCTTCCTGCAACGCCAGTTGATAGCCAAGCATTCGCATGTAAACCGTATTTGCTGAGAAACGTTCACAGAGGAAATCGATGCGACGCGGGCGCTCGGCCAGTAAATGCCGTGTCATCACGGCTCCCGCTGCGACGTTATCGATGCCAATTAAATCCCACCGGCTGCGCGCGGGCCACCGCACCACATCACTGTCCAACAGCACCACACTCATGCCGTCGCGTTCCAATTTACTCAGAATCAGTTGATTGATTTCAGTAGCGAAGGGATGAAATTCAATGGGAATAAAGAACACGCCTTTCACACCGCTACGCTGGTAGCGCTCAATCACACCCTCAATCTTGCTGATGATGGCCTGCCGCGAAGCTCCCGTGCCCAGCGTCATGACACCGTTCCACACCAGATCAAAGTTAAAGGGCTGAGACAGGGCGGCAATGGATTTAAAGATCTGCTCAAACAGAAATCCACTTTCGTTGGCTTCCATGCGCGGGGAAAGAATACCCAAAGCCATCGCAGGCGGCAGGTGTGTCATCTGGCTGGGTTCAGCATAGGTAATGTAATGGCCTGAACCCTGAGTACTGCTAATCAGTCCCTGTTCACGTAAGCGTGACAATGCGCGAGACAGCGTGGGGCGTGAAACATCCAGTTCAGCACACAGCATCACTTCAGTCGGCAAACGTTCACCGCTGGCATAATCGCCACGATGAATACGTTGAGTTAATTCAAGATACACGCGATCCAACTTGCCTGATTTCGCCATAGTGCGGTTTGCCCGTTGATCAACAGTTTCAGCGATGGAACACATTAAGGGAGTTAATAAGTAAAATCAACCAACTGAAAAACGTGCAAATTTGTAAATTATAAAAAGTGATAGTGAATTCGATTTTTTAAAAACCGAAC
Source organism: Pantoea sp. Taur (assembly GCF_009830025.1). Lineage (NCBI taxonomy): Bacteria > Pseudomonadati > Pseudomonadota > Gammaproteobacteria > Enterobacterales > Erwiniaceae > Pantoea > Pantoea sp. Taur. Next base: position 259,759 of record NZ_SZZZ01000002.1, on the reverse strand, counting down.
GACCTCGAAATGAAAAATAGCGCACAAACTGCACGTAAACTTGTGATCGACTCCGCTAAATCGCCTTTACTGCTCGATATGTAATCTATTTGTGTTTGATTTGTGATCAATTCCAAAAGAAAAAGTAAAAATGTTGCGTAAGGTTGTCATCAGTTGTCAGGCATTTAATTTTACAAATTTGTAAACATAAAACCCTACATCTGTGCCTTTTAGGGCCAACTGAGGAATGACACATGTCTCAATACGCAGCATTGGTAGAGAAGGTCATTAATGAAAACCGCGACACACTGCTGGCCGTTGATCCGCACCAGATTGACCAGCTCATCACAGAAATTCGCCAGGCAAAAACCATCCAGCTTTATGCTATGGGGCGCATGCAACTGTCAGTGCGTGGCTTCGCCATGCGCCTTAAGCACATGGGATTTGACAGTTATGTCGTGTATGACACCACGTCGCCCTATCTTGGCAAAGGTGATTTGCTCATCGTGCATTGTGCCGTCACCAATGTTGAACTGAACATTATCAAACTGGCGAAAGAAGCCGGTGCCCGCATCGTGTTGCTCACCGCACACCCTGAAAATGAACATGGTCAATATGCGGATTTGGCGGTGCGTGTCCCTGGCCAGATATTCGGCGGCGAACAGGAAATCCCTTCCATTCAGCCCATGTCTACCTTGCTGGAACAGTCGCTATTCCTCTTCACCGATATCGTCACCATGATGCTGATCGAGCAGTGCGGTATCCAGATGGATGCGATGAAAGCCAGCCACACCAACCTTGAAGGGTTGCCTCATAAGTTTGCCTGAGCGGAGCGCATGCGATGAAAGACGGTGACATCATTCAGATTGCTCATCTGGTGGAAGATCTTGATGCGGCAATGCAGCACTACTGGGAAGCCTTCAACATGGGCCCGTGGGATGTCTATACCTATGGTCCCCATAACGTAAATCAGTCGATTTACCGTGGCCAGCCGGCAGAGCATATCTACAAAATTGCCGTGTGCTGGATCAATGGCATACAGATGGAATTGATGCAGCCGGTCTCTGGCTACAGCATCTATGACGAGTACATCGAAAAGCACGGATACGGCTTGCATCACCTCAAACTCTACTTTGCGGATTGTGAAAAGGCGCTTGAAACCTACAAAGCACGCGGATATGACGTGGTGCAGAGCGGCAATATTGGTGATGACGTTTTCTACTACCTCGATACTGAGGAGCGTTTTCAGGGTGCCGTGATCGAAATCGGTAACGCTGGCTCCATTCCTGAACCTGAACGGCGCTATCCCGCCTGATAAAGGACACACATGATGATGAAAACGCGTAATGCACTCACGCTGGCACTGCTGCTGGGCGTAACCTCAATTTGCACATCGCTGCCCGCTCAGGCGGCAGATGAATACACCATGGTCGGTATTCCCAAGCTGCGTTCTGCGTGGTTCAACGATTATGAGACCGGCCTGAAAAAAGCGGCCAAAGACTTCAAAATCGATGCCTATCAGCAGGCGCCTGCCTCCGCTGATGAAGCGCAGCAGGTGCGCATTATTGAAGACAGCATCACCCAGGGCGCTAATGCATTGTTGGTGGTGCCAAATAATGCCAGCTCGGTGGAGCCCGTCTTCAACCGTGCGCGAAGCCAAAAGATTGTCGTCATTACCCACGAATCAGTGAACCAACCCGGCGCTGACTATGACGTTGAGATGATCGAAAACGAAAAATTTGGTCGCTACATGATGGATGAGTTTGCCAAACATGCGGGTGGCAAAGGGGAGTTCGCTATTTATGTGGGTTCATTGACCGTACCTGCGCACAACACCTGGGCGGATGCCGCGATCAAAGAGATGAAAGAAAAGTATCCCGATATGAAACTGGTCTCCGATCGCTTCCCGGTGAGCGAAGATCGTAACGCCTCACGTCAGAAAACATTGGAGTTACTGTCAACTTATCCCGATTTGAAAGGTGTGCTGGCATTCGGCAGTCAGGGTGGGCCGGGTGCCGCACAGGCGCTGCGTGAAAAAGGCCTGGTGGGGAAACTGACCGTGATTGGAACGACGTCCCCGAAAGAGAGTGCCACCTTTCTCAAGGACGGGTCCTTGACCGAATCGATTCTCTGGAGCCCGGGTGAGGCCTCCTACGCCATGGCCTACATTGCCAAAATGGTGCTGGATGGCAAGCGGGATCAGATCAAACAAGGTCTGGAAATCCCTACGCTTGGCGTGCCGACTATCAATGGTCAAAACATCATCTTTGATAAGCCACTGACGGTCACCAAAGACAATTACAGCAAGTACGATTTTTAATAATGAGGGCGGCATCTGTGTCGCCCCCTAAGCCTGAACGGTTTATTGGTGTGGCGTCATCGATGATGCCCGTCTCTTTCACCGCAGAGTGTGCGGAGGTCGTATGCAGTTTTTATCTGTGGCGAACGTCACGAAAAAATTTGGCGGCGTGACCGCACTCAACGATGTCAGTTTTGATATCAATGAAGGAGAAGTGCACGGTCTGGTGGGTGAAAACGGCTGCGGCAAATCCACCTTAATGAAAATCATTGCCGGCGTTGAATCACGCGATCGCGGCAGCCTGAGCATCAAAAATCAGTCCATCCAGCGTTTCACCGCAATGGATGCGGTTAAGCAGGGCATTGGCATCATCTACCAGGATCTGTCGCTGTTCCCTAATCTCAGCGTGTTAGAAAACATCTATATCAGCCAGATGCTGAATGACCGTAAAGCACTGGTGCGCAGCAGCGCTTACAAAGATAACGTCGTCAATATCATCGCTCAATTGGGGATTCATCTCGATTTGGACGCGACGGTTGACGAACTGCCGATTGCCAAACAACAGTTGGTGGCGATTGCACGTGCGCTGGTTAATCAATCAAAACTGATCATTCTCGATGAACCTACAACCGCGCTGACACGCAGTGAGATCAATAACCTCTTTGCCATTTTGCGCCAGTTAAAACAACAAGGCATCGCCTTCATTTTTATCAGCCACAAGCTGAATGAATTACTGGAGATCTGCGATCGCGTCACGGTGATGCGCGATGGCAAAGTGATTGACTGCCAGCCCACGGAAAAACTCACCAGCGGGGATATTGAAAATCTGATGCTGGGCTATGCCCTGACTTTTGAAACGCGGGCATCGAGTGCGACTGATGAGGTGCTACTCAGTGTGCGCCATCTCAGCAAACGCAACAGCTTTCAGGACGTCAGTTTTGAATTACGCAAAGGTGAAGTGTTAGGCATTGCCGGTTTACTGGGGGCCGGACGCACTGAACTGGCCATGGCGCTGTTTGGCGTGGAGCCGGCACAAAGCGGCGAAATTTATTTGCATGGTCAACCCGTCACCATCAACAGCATCCATGCTGCGGTAAAACACGGTATCGCCTATGTTCCCGAAGATCGCCTGGCACAAGGGCTCATCATGGAGCAGAGCATCGCGGCAAATGCGGCCATCTGTACCCTGGATCACTACCTGACCCCAATGCGACTCCTAAATAGTCAAAAAATGCGCGATACGGTTGAGGAGTTGCTCAAAGGTATGCAGGTGAAATACGGCAGTCAGGACCAACCGATTCGCATGCTTTCCGGTGGCAATCAGCAAAAAGTGGTGCTGGCAAAATGGCTGGCGATGCGACCTCAGGTCTTCATTCTGGACAGCCCAACCGTGGGCATTGATGTGGGTGCCAAAAACTACATCTACCAAACCGTGAAAGCGAAAGCGCAGGAAGGCATGGGCATCATTTTTATTTCGGATGAGCTACCAGAGCTGCTGGCCAATTGTGACCGCATCATCATGATGCAACGCGGTCGTCTGGGCAAAAGCTGGCGCAGTGACGAAATCGATAACGAAGCGCTGCAACATGAGATGGAGCGGCAATAACGCCCACAGAAGGAGAGTGTCGTGGATATGATGAAACTGTTCAAAGCGCGTGAGACCCTGCTGCTGGTGCTGATCGTCGTGCTGTCGATTGTGATCACCAGTATCAATCCCAACTTCATTAGCTTTGATAATCTGACCGACCTGCTAAAGTCCTGGACCGTGCTGGGCATCTTTGCATTGGGTGTGTTACTGGTGCTGATTTCCGGTGGGTTTGACGTTTCGTTTACCGCCATTGCCCAGGTAGCGCAATATGTGGTGGTGTTCTGGTTCCTGCAACTCGGGCTCGACAATATCTGGCTGGCGATACTCTGCGCACTGATTCTCGGCGCCTTAATGGGATTGCTGAACGGCATCATCATCTATTACTTCAAAATCACGGCTATTATCGTCACGATTGCCACCAACAGTCTCTTTTACGGCACCCTTTATGTCGTGACGCAAGGTGATTTGATTTACGACTTGCCGCCTTCACTACTCAGTCTGGCTGAGATCAAAATCTTCCCGTTACAGGCAGCAAACGGCGCCTGGTATGGCTTGAGCCTGGTGACCTGTTTGTGGTTTGCCCTGGCGATATTCCTGCATCTGTTCCTCAAACACACCGTGCTGGGGCGCAGCATATACGCGGTGGGCGGCAATGCGCTCTCTGCGGAACGCGTAGGTTTCAACCTGCGTCGCACGACGTTGTTCATTTATACCTTTGTCGGGGCCATTTCGGGATTTGCCAGCATTATCCAGGTGTCGATTGTGCAGACGGTGATCCCCAATTCCATTGTGGGTTCTGAGTTGCAGGTGATTGCCGCCGTGGTGCTGGGAGGTGCATCGGTCACCGGTGGGCGCGGCAGCGTAGCTGGAACCCTGTTAGGTGTATTGCTGTTCGCCATCCTCAGCAATAGCCTGACGCTGCTGAAAGTCTCGCCTTACTACTACAACGTCTTCACCGGTTTGGTGATTCTGTTTAGCGTGTCACTCAATGCGCTGCAAATTCTGCGGCAGAAAAGGGCGCAGGTGCGTGTGGTGGTGGAACAATGAGGAGCAAAGCCATGAAAACTTACGCGCCCGGGCGTCTGCGTCTCAGTGCCGTCATTGCGGAGAATCTGTCGCTGTATGTGGTGCTGATTGCCGTATTTATCCTGATGTTCGCACTCAATGGCGAGAAGTTTATTCGCACGCAAAACCTGATATCGATGGCCTATCAATTGCCGATTGTGGGTTTGCTGGCGATTGGCATGATGATTTCAATGCTGTCCGGCGGAATCAATCTCTCCATCATCTCCACTGCCAACCTTAATGGCATTATCATCGCGCTGGTGCTGCAAGCCCTCTCCTCACAGGGCATGAAACTGGCGAGTGGGGAACTGGTATTGCTCGCCGTGCTGCTCGGTTTGATTGCCTGCCTGCTGGTGGGAGTGATCAACGGCTTGCTGATATCGATCCTCAAGATCCCCGACATTCTGGTGACACTCGGCACCATGACGTTAATTGCCGGATTGAATGTGGTGCTGACGCGCGGCTATACCCTCTCAGGTTTCCCGGATTCATTGCTGAGCATCGGTAATGGCGTCAGTTTCGGTATTCCTAATGCTCTGATCCTGTTTGTCGTGGCAGCCATTATTGCGTCAGTGGTGCTTAACAAAACCCGATTTGGTTTTAGCCTGTATATGATGGGTTCAAACGCGACGGCGGCGCAGTACGCCAACGTCAATCTGGTTAAAATCACTGTGATGCAATATGTGTTCTCTTCAACGTTCGCAGCGCTGACCTCGCTGGTGATGATGGGACAACTCAACTCGGTCAAAGCCAGTTATGCGGATTCTTATTTGCTGGTGGCGGTACTGGCCGCGTTTCTCGGTAAAGTGAGTCCGTTTGGCGGATTCGGTCGCGTTTCGGGTGTGGTCCTGGCGGTGATTATCCTGCAGATGATATCCAGCGGATTAAACCTGCTGCGTCTCGATCCCTTTATGATCACTGCGACCTGGGGGGCGATAATTATCGCCATTGTGGTGTTCCGGGGCTTGTTCTCTCAGATTAAACTGCGTATGGGTAAATAATTAAAACATCAACATCGCGAATTCAGGATTCAATGTTCCCTAACATCACCTCTAAAAGACTGCACTATCGCCAGTTAGTGGCCGATGACTGGCGATTCTTTCTCTCGCTGCAACAGGATGAGCGTGTGATGCGCTATGTGGCCGATCCGCAGCCTGAAGAAGAGATTCGACGTGACAGGTTCGAGATAAGATTGCCCCATTGGCAGAAAGGCAGCACCCATTGGCTGTGTCTGGTGATGATGGAACAGGGGCAATCAGCGCCGTTAGGCGTCACCGGATTTATCGATCGCGGTGACGGCGTGGCGGAAGTCGGTTTTTTGCTGGCAGCAGAAGCTCAGGGCAAGGGATTGGGTACGGAATCACTTCACGATATTGCGCGTTATGCGCTGAATGAACTGGGCTTTCGCAAGCTGATTGCCACTGTGACCGCAGGAAATGAAGCCTCACGCAGGACACTATTAAAAGTGGGATTCCAGCAGGAGGGCACCTTGCGGAAAAGCTATCATCTCGCGGGTGAGTGGCGCGACGATTGGGTATTTGGATTATTCGCGGACGAATGGAGGCCACTCTAACCTGCGATTAACGCCTGTGCCGTTAATTCATCGGTAATTAATCCCGTCACCAACCCGCTGGCCAATACCGCGCGGATCGCGTCGACTTTGCTTAATCCCCCCACCAGCGCCACAATCTCGGCGCGGTGGGCAAGCTCTAAATCCACCGAGAGCGTACGCGCTGTCAGGCTGTTGTGAATCATCTGCCCGCTGGCGTCAAAGAAATGACCGAGCAGCTCACCGACAGCGCCAGAAGCCGAGATATCGTTGATCTCGGCTTCATCAATCATACCAGCTTCAACTAATTGCGCGGCCGGTTCCACAGTACCGATCCCCACCAGTTTCACCTCACTCTGTGCGGCCATGGCAAACACTTCGCTGACGCCACGCTGTTTAAGCAGCACGTCGCGGTCTTCCTGAGTATTGGCGAAGAACGGCACCGGCATCATATACGCCTGCGCACCGGTCTTTTCGGCAATGCGATGCATAACATCGTGGGGATTGAGCGCATAGTTGCGCGTCAAACAGCCCAGCAGCGAAACGAATCGCATATGCGGGGCGTCAATGCGCGAGAGTTGGTGAATAGCGGCGGAAAGGGTGCGGCCGTGCCCCAGCCCCAGGGTGATCGCAGGCTGCGACGTGAGGAGATTGCGCAGATAATCCGCGCCCGCCATACCCAGCGTTCGCACTGGCAATCCCTCTTCACCAAGGTCAGGCGCAACGTGGCAAAAACGCAGTCCGTGCTTTTCGCGCAGCTGATCTTCCAGCGCCACGCACGCCATGATATCGCCATCAATCGACACCTTCACCGCACCCTCCGCGACCATTTTGGCAATCATGCGATGGGTTTTGACAGACGGTAATCCCAGACGTTTGGCGACTTCAGCCTGGGTCAGGCCGCCCACATAGTGCAGCCAGGCGGCACGCAGGGCTAAGGAGTCATCGCGTTCAGCGGGAGTAGGAGCCGGTTTCATGTTTCATTTCCTGATCAATAGGCTTAGGAAGCCAGATGCAAATCCTGCACGCCCGTATCAATGTGCGATGCCCAAAACGCGACGCTTTCCGCGATATCCGCCACCACCTGGCGGTCAGTGGGTTCACGCTCTTTAAAACTCAGTTCGAGGCAAATTTCGTTATCCTGCGCGCCACCGCGCGCCAGCGCGTCCAGCAGCGGCTGGGGCTGAATACGGCCGCCCGCATTGTACTGCAATGTGAAGGGTCTGTGGCCGCCTTTGTCCATCATGCTTTGTTTTATATGAATAATCGGCGAGTAGCGCGGCACCGCTTCAGCCCACGCGTAAGGGTCGTAATCACGTGGGTCGATTGAAGTCACATCGCCGTGATCGATATCCGCCATCATCCACATTGGCAGGGCAAAGGACTCCCTGCTCAAACGCTGCTGCAGTGCGAGGCAAGCCGGAATGGTCTCACCAAACTCGCGTCCGATGCTCATTGGTTCCCAAAACAGGTATTTCAATCCGGCGGATTGCGCATGTTCCGCCACCTCGGCCCAGCAATCAATCGCGATATCGATCAGCGCTTCCCGTCGCGCCGCATCGTTGAAATCCTGCTGGGTGAAAATGGCGAACTGCGATCCAACCGCCTCGCCCCCCAGTTCTGCGGTGATATCGGCGAAGGTTTTAAACCAGTCCACGTAGTAGCGCCGCACGTCAACGTCCGGATGACCAAAATGATTGAGGCGGCCATAGGGACCAGTCATACCCGATGTCACGCGCACCCCGGTTTCCCGCAACGCCTTCTGCATCTGGCGCGACATGCGGTTGATGGTGGCGGCTGGCCAGCCAGGATTGATAAATTCATGGGTTAACTGCAGATCGCGGATACGGATCTGTTGTGCCACGGTGTGAATCAGATCCTGCGGATCGGCAAAACGATTCACCAGTGGGTTGGTATTGAGCGAAAGCGTTAAGGGCATGATTACGCCTCCTTACGCAGCGGCACGGCCGCAGCATAGGTCGCGTCAAACCATTGACTAAAGGCCTGCTGCTGAACTTCGGTCAGATGCAACTTGTGCTTAGTGCGACGCCACAGCACATCCTCCACCTGCTGCGCCCACTCATTTTCTACCAGGTAGCGCACTTCGGCTTCATACAACTGCGCGCCGAAATGGCGGCCCAGATCGTTTATCTCACGGGCGTGACCCAGCACTTTCTCAATGCGCGTGCCATACAGGCGCGCATAGTGTTTGCGCAGCGGCGCAGGTAACCATGGCCAACGGGTTTTCACTTGCTCAAGGAAGCTCTCGAAATCGCCATTTGCCATATCACCGCCCGGCAAAGTGGCCTCGCGTGTCCAGTCTTTACCCATATCAGGGAAGAAGGGCGCAAGCTTCTGGATAGCGTGTTCTGCCAGCTTGCGGAAAGTGGTGATTTTGCCGCCAAACACATGCAGCAGCGGGGCGTTTTGCTGATCGTCGAGATCGAACACGTAGTCACGCGTGACGGCAGAAGGGTTGCCTTTGCCATCGTCAAACAGCGGACGCACACCCGAGAATCGGGTAATCACATCGCTGGCGCGCAGTTTTACTTTGAAGTAGCGATTCACCACATCGATAAGGTACTGCTGCTCGCTGTCATCGGCGGTCACCGCTTCCGCTTTGCCCTGCCATGGAATATCGGTGGTGCCGATCAGGGCTTTATCGCCTTCATAAGGGTTGATGAAAATGACGCGTTTATCGGTGTTTTGCACCAGATACGCCTGCTGGCCTTCCCAGAATTTCGGCACGATGATGTGTGAACCTTTAACCAGCCGCACGCTGCGGTTGCTTTTGGTCTGGGTGACCTGATTTACGATATCCAATACCCACGGGCCGGCCGCATTCACCAGCACTTTGGCAAACACCGTGCGCTGTGCACCGCTGGCCTCATCCTGAATCGTGACTTCCCACTTGCCGCTGATACGTTTGGCCGACACACAGCGGGTACGCGGCAGAATCGTGGCGCCGAGTTCCGCAGCATCCACGGCATTCAGTGCGACCAGGCGTGCATCATCGACCCAGCAATCGGAGTACTCGAAGCCTTTGCTGTAGCTATCGAGGATTGGGGCGCCTTCGGGATCGCGCATCAGATCAAGCGATCGCGTGCCGGGCAGCTTTTTGCGCCCGCCTAAATTGTCATAGAGGAACAGCCCTAAACGCACCAGCCACGCCGGACGATCGGTCGGGCTATGCGGCAACACAAAGCGCATCGGCCAAATGATATGCGGTGCGGCATTCAGCAACACTTCTCGCTCGATCAGCGCCTCGCGTACCAGTCGGAATTCATAATATTCGAGATAGCGCAGCCCGCCGTGCACCAGTTTGCCCGAGCGCGAGGAGGTACCCTGTGCCAGGTCATCTTTTTCACACATCATCACGGACAAGCCGCGCCCGGCCGCATCACGTGCGATGCCCGCGCCATTAATGCCACCGCCAATGACAAACAGATCCAGCGTATTTTCACTCATGGTGTACTCCTTAAAACTTATTCAGTGCATGCCATGCGGCAGGGAGATCGCTGCGGATCTGCTGATAATGGGGAAACAGTTGGTTATAGCGCTGCGACAGTTCAGCGGAAGGCGGTTCAGGCGCATCCAGCAGCGGGCGCACCCAGGTTTCCACGCACTGCGCCATGGAGGGATAGGCGCCAATCGCCACCGCTGCCATCATCGCGGCGCCCGCTGCACCGGCTTCATCACGCTGGCTGATACGCACCGGTGCGCCAATGCAGGACGAGAGGATCTGGCGTAGCGGCTGGGAACGCACCGCGCCGCCGGTAAGACGAATTTCACCTGGCAAAGTACTGCCCATCGCCTGATAACAATCACGCGCGGCCATGCCGATGCCTTCAATCACGCCGCGCACCATGTCGGCAAAATTGTGCTGATAGTTAAGTCCGGTGAAGCTGGCGCGCGCGTCGGCGTTGACGAACGGCCCGCGTTCACCGGCAATTGAGATGTAGGGATGGAACAGCAGGGTGCCGGGTTCGGCTTTGTTGAGCCACTGGTCGATATGTGCCACCAGCCGCGCATGATCGATTTCACAGCCGAATCCGCTCAGCAATTCACTCGCCACGTTCAGCAGCCAGTCGAGATTAAGCGTTGAGGCCATATTGGTTTGCACCTGCGTCACATAGCCCGGCCACGGCAGCGGGATGACATAACCGGTTTGCGCCGGATTCAGCCACACTTCATCAATGGTCACGCTGCGCAGATGCACGCCGGTAGAGCCGACAATTGAGCAGGCGGTATGGGCTTCGCCGGTGTGCACGCCTGCGCCCAGCGCGGTCATCGCCATATCCACATAACCCAGCGATATCGGTGTGCCCGCGCGCAGGCCGGTGAGGGCTGCGGCCTCAGCGGTCAATGGATGGGTGATTTGCGTGCCATCAATGATATCCGGCAGCAGATGACGTCGATGTTCCAGTCCCAGCGCTGCGATGACGGTATCGTCATAACGCTGGGTGCGGAAGTTACCAAAAGTGAAGCTGGCCTCAGAAGGATCGGTGGCACGTACGCCCGTCAGATTGAGGTAAAGCCAGTCTTTGCAGTGCAGCGCCACTTCGCTGTTCGCCAGCAAGTGTGGAAAGTGCTGGTCCATATGCGCCATCTGTGAACCCTGCTGGCAGGTGTTCAGCCCGGTACCGGTCGCCTTGAATCGCTCGGCCGCAAGCGCGTGTTGGTTTAAAGCATCCACGGTGTGTGCTGCACGCGCATCCAGCCAAATCCAGGCATCCTCTACCGGCTGATTATTGGCGCCCACCAGCCAGGTGCCATCCCCTTGTGCGGTGACGGCCACGGCCACCACGCGGGAAGAGAGATTTTCCACACGCTCGCCCAGTTTCCGTATCGCGTCCACGGCATCTTGCCAGGTCTGCGACATGGATTGCTGCGCGGCACCACCTTCGCTGCGGTAATAGCGGTTACGCACGGAGGCGCACGCCAGCTGTGTGCCTTCCAGATCAAACGCCACCGCTTTCACCACGGAGGTGCCGGAATCCAGACCCAGAATGATATCGCTGTTACCCACGTACACCTCCGAAGGGAAGAAAAGTTGACCCATCACGTCGTGTTAACTCCCTGTGATGAATTTGCTAAATAATGTCTTACACCACTTCTCATGGAGATAACATATCTCATGTATTATTTTTCGATAAAACGAATAAATTTCACTTTAGTTAGCGAGTTTGATCACGAAAATGGCGGTAGTACACGACAATATGAAATGAGATGTCACATGAAGAAGGCTTGTATGGCGGGCTTTTATTAGCGATGAAGGCGTTAAGGTGTGAATTTAGCGATCCAGATCGCGCTCCTGAAAAATTCGTGAACCCCCTGTTGACAATTTAGTCACATCAGCACAATCCTCATCACAAGAGTTATCACATTTATAACATTTAATGCGGCGATTATCGCAGCAGATAACAGTGAGAGGTCACGTTATGTCCGATGTCTCAATGCTGGCACAGCAGCTCTCCCGCAAGCGCATCCGCCGCTACAGCATCATCGGTGTTGTGGTGGTTGCGGTGATTGCCGCCATGGCCATTGACACAAAAGTGGTGAAAATCGGTTCCGAGCAAGATGTGCAAGAGCAAGGTTTCTCGCCGGATAGCTACGGGGAGAAAACCTTCCCCGGTATTCAGCAGGATGTGGAAGCGCGTGCGGTGGATGCCAAAACCCTCGCCGATGCGCTGAAAGCCAATCAACAGGAAGCGGTACAGAAATACGGTGTGGGTTCGCCGCTCCCGGTGATCCCCGTCAAGCTGGAAGGCGTGGTGCAGCCTGGTCAAATGGGCATTTTTCCACTGAAAGTGGCCGGTTTACCGGAAGGAAATGTGATTCGCCTGCAAACGGGCCCGGCCATTACCGGCACCGATTTACGTGATGCCAGCGGAAAAATCCAGTTCGGCGATTTTACCAACCAGATTGAGTATCAAAACGCCGGTTCGGCGATCAATCGCGCCATGAAAGCCAAAGTACTGGATAAGTTGGATCGTGATGCGCTGCCCGGGAAAACCGTGCAGGTGGTCGGGGTGTTCCGTTTGCTCGCGCCGAATAACTGGATGGTGACGCCAGTCAGTCTGGAGGTGAAATGAAACCATTCAACGTTAACCCGGCGCTACTAAAAGGCGAAGTGATCCTTGAAGCGCGCAACATCAGCAAAATCTATGGATCGACCCATGCACTTAAAGGCGTGAATTTTGAGATCCGTCGCGGTGAAGTCACCACGTTGTTTGGTGAAAACGGCGCAGGTAAATCCACGCTAATGAAAATTTTGTCGGGCGTCATTACGCCAACATCCGGGGAAATTCTCTACAACGGCGAAGAGAAAGTGTTTCGCTCCGCCACTGAAGCACGCGATTGCGGCATCTCGATTATCCATCAGGAGCTGAATCTCGCTCCCAACATGAACGTGCGCGACAACATCTTTATGGGGCGCGAAATCATGAAGCCGGGTGGGGTGGACTACGCGGAAGAAGCCCGCATAACCGCCCATCTGATGGCGGCGCTGGAGGAGGAAATTGATCCGCTGACGCCGGTGGAAAACCTGCGTCTGGGCCAACAACAGATTGTCGAAATCGCCCGTGCGTTGTCGGTGAATTCACAGATTCTGATCATGGATGAACCGACATCGGCGCTCAGTGCTGCGGAAGTCGCGGTGCTGTTTCAGGTGATCCGCGATCTCACCAGTCAGGGTGTAGCCATTGTATACATCTCACATCATCTCGAAGAGGCACTGGAGATCACCGATCGCGCCGTGGTGCTGCGTGATGGCGTGATGACCGCGTACGCGAAACGCGATGAGATCGATCTCGAATGGATCGTGCGCAATATGGTGGGCGATCACTTTGACCTGGGTTCGCCGCCGCAAGGTTATGAGTTTGGTGACCAGGCGTTGACCGTGCAAGACCTGACGGTGAAAAGCAAAACCGGGATTCGGCTGGTGGATAACCTCTCGCTGTCAGTGAAAGCCGGTGAAATTGTCTGCATCTATGGCCTGATGGGCGCGGGGCGCACCGAACTGCTGGAGTGTATCGCCGGGCGTATTCATCAAAGCCAGGGCCGCGTTCTGCTGCAGGATACCGATGTCAGCGGCTTGACCATTCAACAGCGCATTCAAATCGGCCTTGCGTTGGTGCCTGAAGATCGGCAACGCGACGGTCTGGTGCAAACCATGTCAGTGGGCGAAAACCTGTCGCTCGCCAGTATCAGCGAATTTGTGCGCGGTTTGGTGCTGTCACCGCGACGTGAAAAGCAGCTGGTGACGGACAGTATTCGCAACGTCACGGTGAAAACCGCTGGCGGCGAGGCGGCCATCGGATCGCTCTCCGGTGGCAATCAACAAAAAGTGGTGATCGGCAAAATGCTGGCCACCCGTCCCAAAGTGATTCTGCTGGATGAACCCAGCCGCGGCATTGATATCGGTGCCAAAGCGGAAGTGTTTCGTCTGCTGGCGGAAAACGCCAAAAAGGGGCTGGCGGTGGTGTATACCACCTCGGAAGTGGGCGAATGCCTGAGTATTGCGCATCGCATTGTGGTGATGAGCAAAGGGCGCATTAACGCCATTTTCGATTCCAGCGTGAGTAAAGAACGCATTATGGCCGCTTCAGGCGAGTCTCTGGTGGCATGACATGAAAAACGGAGCAAACGGTATGACAGACAGAACACACACGCTGGATTCGCCACCCGTCGCGAGTAAAAAGAAGACCGATAAAAGTCTCAATCTGGCGCGATTGCTGCTGGAAGGGCGTGCGTTTATTGCGTTGCTGGTGATTATTATCACCTTTTCCATGCTCTCGCCTAACTACTTTACCGGCGCCAATTTCCTGACCATGGCTTCGCATGTGGCGATTTTTGGCTTACCCGCCATTGGCATGTTGCTGGTGATCCTCAATGGCGGCATTGATTTGTCCGTGGGTTCAACGCTGGGTCTGGCTGGCGTGATGGCCGGCTTTATGATGCAGGGGATTAACCTCGACGCGCTAGGTGTCGTGCTGTATCTGCCCGTGTGGGCGGTGGCGATATTGACGCTGGTGATTGGCGCGCTGGTGGGATTGGTGAATGGCGTGCTGATTGCCTGGTTCCGCGTTCCGGCGTTTGTTGCCACGCTCGGCACCATGTATGTGGCACGCGGTATCGCATTGCTGATCACCAATGGTCTGACCTACAACAAACTCTCTGGAAGTGATGCGCTAGGCAACACCGGCTTTGACTGGCTCGGCTTCAATCGCATCTTCAATATCCCGGTCGGTGTGCTGGTGCTGGGTGTGGTAGCACTGGCCTGTGGTTTCCTGCTGAGTCGTTCGGCGTTTGGCCGCTGGCTGTATGCCTCGGGTGGTAACGAGCGCGCCGCCGATCTCTCCGGCGTGCCGGTGAAACGCATCAAAATCAGCGTTTATGTGTTGTCGGGTATCTGTGCCGCGATGGCGGGGCTGGTGCTCTCTTCACAGCTCACTTCAGCCGGTCCAACGGCGGGCACCACTTATGAACTGACCGCGATTGCCGCGGTGGTGATTGGCGGTGCGGCCTTAACCGGTGGTCGCGGTAACGTGCGCGGCACGCTGCTGGGCGCTTTTGTAATCGGTTTTCTCTCTGATGGCTTAGTGATTATCGGCGTCTCTGCCTACTGGCAGACGGTGTTCACTGGCGCCGTGATTGTGCTGGCGGTATTGCTCAACACCCTGCAATACGGCAAACGCAGTCGCTAACTCACGCGCGCTGTCTGGCAGCGCGCGGTTATCCGTAAAACCTGTACCCTAAATAATAACGGAGCACCTATGTTCACAAAACGTTTGTTTATTGCTGCCGCAGCGATGGCGATCACCACCTTCGCTGCACCGACCTGGGCGGATAACGGGTTGATGACCATCATCGTCAACGATCCATCCAACCCTTACTGGCTGACAGAAGGTCAGGTCGCGCAAAAAGCCGCTGAAAAACTTGGCTACAGCGCAAAAGTCAGCGCGCACAAAGGTGATACCAACACCGAAAGCCAGCTGATTGATACGGCGATCACCAACAAATCCAAGGCGATTATTCTTGATCCGGCTAACGCCGATGGTTCTGTCGGTTCAGTGAAAAAAGCCATCGCGGCGAATATCCCGGTGTTTATCATTAACGCTGAGCTGAATCAGAGCGGATTGGCCAAAGCGCAGTTGGTTTCTAACAATGCGCAGGGCGCGGCGGTGGGCGCGATGGAGTGGGTGAAACAGGTAGGCGATACCGCCAACTATGTTGAATTAGTGGGCCCGCCATCCGATAACAACGCGGCAACGCGTGCCAATGGTTTTGATACCGTGTTGTCACAGTACCCGACGCTGAAGAAAGTGGGTCAGGAAGTCGCCAACTGGGACCGTACCCAGGGCTTCAACAAGATGCAGTCATTGCTGCAGGCTAACCCGAACATCAAAGGCGTGATCAGCGGCAACGATGAAATGGCGCTGGGGGCGATTGCCGCACTGAAAGAAGCCGGCAAGCTGAACCAAATCAAAGTCGGTGGTTTTGATGGCTCTCCGGATGCCGTTGATGCCGTAAAAGCCGGTACGCTGGCGTATACCGTGATGCAGCCCGTGGCGCAATTCGCGCAGAAAGCGGTAGAGCAGGCTGACAGCTTCCTGAAAACCGGTAAAACCGGCGCAGCATCGGAAAAACAGCTGTTTGACTGCATTTTGATCACCAAAGAGAACGCGGGTAATTTCGTATCACCGTTTGTGTTGAAGCAGTAATGCATGACGTGCGGCTTTCGGGCCGCACACTGCTCAGCGGACGCACTACGGTGCGTCGCTGTAACCCTTCTCGTGAGTCCAAACACCACACCATTTGCAAAAGGCGCGTTTCCGCGTTGTAATCACCTGGAACCCGCATTTCTGCATCACTTTCTGGACGAAATATGGCGCACAACCCGCAGGACTCTTCTCTCAACGTCTTCATGGCCGAACCCTTACCCAGCGACAGCCGTCAGGCTCGGCAGCTGGCGCGACGCCAGTTGATCGCGGAAGCCGTGATGGCGGAAGGCGCTATTCGCATTGAAGATATCACCGACCGTTTTGGCATCAGCCTGATGACCGCGCACCGTGATATTGATGAGATGGTCGAACGCGGATTGCTGCATAAATCGCGTGGGGTGGTCTCCGCCACGCCAACCAGCCTGGTCGAGTCCAGCGATATCTACCGCGCGACGCGTCAACTGGAAGAGAAGCAAGCCATCGCTGAGGTGGCGGCCACTTACCTGGAGCCAGGACAGGCGATCTTCCTCGATGATTCCACCACGGTATTGCAGATGGCGCGCTTGTTACACGCGCGCGCCCCGTTAACGGTGATCACCAACTCACTGACGCTGATGAATGAGTTGCGCAGCGGGCGCGATATCACGCTGATGGGATTAGGCGGTCAGTTTTATCACTGGTGCAATGCGTTTATGGGCCGCATGACGCGAGAAGAAATTGCCAGTCTGCGCGCCGATGTGTTCTTCGTCAGTATGTCAGCGATCATTGATGACACGGTCTTTCATCAGTCAGCGGAAACCGTCGAAACCAAACGAGCGATGTTTGATGCTGCACAGAAACGTATTTTGATGATGGATAACACCAAATTTGAACGCCGGGCGCTGCATCGTTTTGCCCATCTCAGCGAGTTCGATGTGGTGATTGTCAACCAGGGTACGCCGGTGCCCGTGCTACGACGGATGCAGGATCTGGGTGTGAACGTCGTGGTTGCGCCGATGAAGATCCACACGACCACACGCGAAGAAGTCTGATAACCCCTGCGAATTTATTCCCTCAGATAACCTGAGGCACTCACTGTCGGCTGCGACAGTGGTGCATCGGCCTGTTCAAATGCGTTTGACAATGCAATCTACCTACTAGTAGATTGATAGCTCTGCCACCGTGAACGAAGACGGTGCAATTGATTGCCACGCGCTAATCATTCAGCTCGGGTAACTGCCTTGTCTTAATTTATGCCATGTTGAGCGAACCTATGAACAAGCCTTCTCTTACGACCGGCCAGACACTCACCCGTCTGGCCGCTATTGCAGTGGTACCATTGATCGTCATCGCGTTATTTCTCTGGGCTGGCGGCTGGTTAACACCGGATAAGTTGACCTCCGATAAGCTCATTACCGTGCTACAAAAATCAGGCGGGGAGCATCCCGGCTACCGACGCAATCATGCCAAAGGCGTCTGCATAAACGGCAGCTTTGCCGCTAACGGCAATGCCAGCGTGCTGTCGCGTGCCGGGCTGTTTGCACCGGGCGAAACCCCCGTGATCGGGCGCTTTGCTATTGCCGGTGGCAATCCGAACGCCCCGGATTATGCCGTGCCGGTGCGCAGCATGGCGTTAGCGTTTTACCAAAAAGATGGTCAGCAGTGGCGCACCGGGATGAATGCCATGCCGATGTTTCCGGTGAATAGCGTGGAAGGGTTTTACGATCTGCAAATCGCCACGCTGCCGGATGCCAAAACAGGCAAGCCCGATCCCGCGAAGATTCAGGCCTTTGTAGAAAAACATCCCGAAATCAAACCGTTCTTCGGCTGGGCGCAGCAGTATGTTCCTTCCTCTAGCTGGGCCAGCGATCGCTACAATAGCCTTAACGCCTTCAACTTTATTGATTCGGCCGGCAAGAGCCATGTGGTGCGCTGGAGTATGGTGCCGCACACCGATTATCAGCCGATCAATGCCGCCGATAAAAATGACAGCAACTTCCTGCAAAGCGATCTGCAACAGCGTCTTGCCAAAGGGCCGCTGCAGTGGGACCTGATCATCACTGTCGCAGACGCGCAGGACAAAAGCAGCGATGCTTCGATTGCCTGGCCAGCGGACCGGCAGACCATCAATGCGGGAATCCTGACCATTAACCAAACCACGCCACAGCAGCAGGGCGCCTGTAACGACATCAATTACGATCCGCTGATTCTGCCCGAGGGCATCACCGCCTCGGATGATCCGATTCTCAATGCACGTTCATCGGCTTATGCCAAATCCTACAACGCCCGTACCCGTGAACAGGCAGGAGCACACTGATGAAACACACAGAGACTTTCCATCCGGCGTTGCGCGCCATTCACTGGCTGATGGCTGCCGCTATTATGACCATGCTTTTTATCGGCGTGGCCATGGTCGCCACCGTCTCGTCACTGCACAGCTTGCTAGTGGCGATCCATAAGCCGTTGGGCTTAATGATATTGCTGTTGGTGGTGGTGCGATTGTGGCTACGTTTTACCACCGCCAAACCCGCGCTGCCGTCCACGCTATCAAACGGGCAAAAAGCGCTGGCGCATCTTTCACATTGGGCGCTGTACGCCATGATGCTGGCCCAGCCACTGATTGGCTGGGCGATGCTGTCGGCGGCAGGCTATCCGGTGAATCTGGGTGGCAGTCTGCTGCTGCCACCGATTACGCCGATCAGTAATGACCTGTATGCCTGGTTGCGTCCGCTGCATACCTGGGTTGCTTTAGCGTTGTTCGTCACGGTGATGCTGCATCTTGCCGCCGCGTTGTTCCATGCGCTGATTCTGCGTGATGGCGTATTCAGGAGTATGACCGGCCGCCGTAAGCGTTCTGAAGCGCCTTGACATCACCGCTGCAGGTCAGTAGGTTCAGTGCCAATTTGCTGATTTGCAGCCATTTCATCTTTGCTGCCGGAGCCCTGCATGACCGTTGAACGTTCGCCTAAAGCCACTGAAATCATTAACCACACCCGAGCGCTGCTCACAGCTGGTGGTTATAAAAGTTTCAGCTATGCCGATTTGGCAGAACGCGTACAAATTCGTAAAGCCAGCATTCATCATCATTTTCCGGGCAAAGCCGATCTGGTGCTGGCCGTGGTCAATGATTATCGTGAGGAGGCGCGAGCCGGCATGGCCGCGACCAGTGAGCATTTCAGTGATGATCCGCTGGCTGAGCTGAACGGTTATGTGAACTTTTGGGCAACCTGCATTAAGGAAAACAGCTCACCGTTCTGTATTTGCGTGATGCTGGCAGTGGAGTTGCCGACCTTACCGGAAGAGGTGGCGGCTGAAGTGACCGGACATTTCGCCGATCTGTCCGCGTGGCTGGCCGGTGTGTTGCAGAAGGGGGAAAAGCGCGGGGTGTTTATTCTGCGTGAAGGGGCGGAAATGGAGGCCAAATCGCTGATGGCGACGGTGCACGGTGCGATGATTGCCGCGCGCGCGTTTAATAACCCCGAACTGTTCTTACCCATGATTAAACCGGTGCTTAACAGTCTGGTTATTTCCGTTTAATGGCTTTGCGGCCATTTATCTTCGCGACTCTTTCATCAACAACAGAATCACTTTATCCACCAGATAAGGTGCCTGTTTATTTAATTCAGGATCGTTGCGTAATTGCGCAGCAATGTTCAACGCAAATTCGCGAACATTCTGTTTATCCGCTTGCGTTGATTCACAATCTGAAGGACGGCAGTCAGGATATTGGTCAGGAAAATGAATCACACTCACAATGCCCCCTGAAATTGTTGCTAAGGTCAGCCGAATAAATATTAATCTACTAGTTGGTAGGCTGGCAGTCAAGGGATGGATTAACAGTAAAGCACAGCAGGTTTAAACCTCCGTGAGAGGCCGGGTAGGGGCGTTTCGCGCGCTTTCTCACCGCTTCGCCAGTACCGCCTGAAAATAGGAATTTTTACCTTTCGTCGTTTCACAAATCCTCTTAAATTAGCGCCGACGAGCAGTGCAAGTCGCCAACGATTTGGTGTCTTAACAACAATCAAATTAAAAACAATTGCATTCCATTTTTTAATGGTAATGAGGATTTCGATGCTTTTAAAACGCAGCTGCAGTATCGCCATTGTCGCTTTAGTCTGTTTATCAGTTACCGCTTGTGGCATGTCGCATCGTGGTCGTAATACGGCAATTGGTGCGGGTGTTGGTGCTGTGGGTGGCGCAGTATTAACCGGCGGCAGTACCTTTGGTACGCTGGGTGGTGCAGCCATCGGTGGTTTGATTGGTCATGAAGTGAGTCGTTGATTCATCCTGCTGATCTATTTCGTCGCGCACTCAATGCGCGACGAAATAATAACTTTTATACCTTCGTTTTATTCCCCGATTAAATTTTCTTTAACTGGCCAAATACCTGTTTGCCGTTATGGAAGGTTGCTATCACGGGTGCAACATGCGCCACCGCTTCAGCAGAACAACTCGCCGCCACTAACATCATCGTTGCGCTATCCTGCGCCTTCGGCCACTGTTGTTCACCCTGGCTATTCAGCGGCAGGACTTCATTGGTGGCGATACCCAATGCACGACTCAATGAGAACTCATCCGGGCCACGATACAACTGCGCATAGACGTTGGCTTTTTCCAGCATGCTGCCGCTGCCAAAAGGTTGCCAGTGGTCGGCAATGGTATCGGTGCCGGACCATACCGGTACGCCCGCCGCACGCAGTTGCGGCAATGGCATGATCACGCGCCCAATCGGCACGGTGGTGGCGATGCTGAACTGCTGCGCTTTGAGTTCCTCGATCATCGCATCCAGTTCACTCCCCGATAACGTGCCCAGCGCAAACGCATGGCTGATGGTGACTTTGCCTTTTAGCTGCGGATTCTCGCGCACCGTTTTCAGCATGTAGCGTATCGCGGCCACACCGTGCGGCTCGGTTTCGTGCAGGTGGATATCCACTGGCGCAGCAAAATCCAGTGCAATGCTGAACATCGTATCCAGCGATTTCTCCATCGCACCATCAACGTTGGTCGGATCCAGGCCGCCGACAAAATTGGCGCCCATTTTCATCGCTTCACGCATCATGCCTTCGACCCTGGACCGCAACAGTCCATGCTGCGGGAAGGCGACAATCTTCGCGGTAAAGTCCTGACGGTGGTTAGCAATCGCCTGTTGCAAGTGCGCCAGCCCATCTAGTTTGCTGATCGGGTCGATATTGCAGTGGCTGCGCGCTTCGGTGCTGCCTTTCGATTGCAGCAGGCCAATCAGCTTCTCGGCACGCATTTCGGAGGTCGGCACGATCTCAGGAAGAATCTGCTCTTCCTGATGAATCATATCAATCACGCTTTTACGCGGCAGCGGGGCGCGCCAGCCATCACCATAGAAGGTTTTATCGAGATGGATGTGCATATCGCGCGTTGCAGGCAGCAAAATATGACTCGCCGCATCCCAGGCGGGAAGGGTGCTGCTGAAACCTGCCGCGTGGATACCCGCGATATTTGAGCCGTTGATTTCGATATCGTACAACCCGGTGCGTGTCGCGGTGATCACGTCGTGATGACGTACAAAGGCTTCTTCCAGCCGCACATTGCGCAGCAGATAGTGGCTAACGTCGATCTGCATCAGGTTTTCAGGGGGACAGGCAGTGGCCGCAGCGTTACGGCTACTTAATCCGGCACCGAGCAGCGTACCTGCCGCCGTGAGTTTGATGCCAGCGGAAATAAAGTCTCGGCGGTTGCCGGAAGTCATGAGGCTCATCGATTATGTTCTCCTTGTAGGGGAGATTTACCCTAGAGGAGCGATAAGCGCTGTGCTGTGATTTTTTCCACTGATGACTATGGAGAAAAGTAATGACGCATCGGACAGCATCGCTATCCGATGTTCTGTTGAAGGGTTAATGATTTTGCGGTTTGGGCATCGGCGGTGTGCCATGAGTATGGAACGTCTCAATGGTTTTCAGGCCCCACGCCTGGCCTTTCTTACGCTCGCTCTCCGTCCAGACCACTGTTTGCCAGTCTGGCGCGAGTATCAATCGGGCTCCGGAATTGGCCAGCTCGACGCGATTTCCCGCCGGTTCCCAGACATAGAGGAAAAACGTGCCCTGAATGGCATGCTTATGTGGGCCGGTTTCAATATGTACGCCGTTTTCCAGGAAGATATCAGCTGCGCGCAGTATGTCTTCCCGCGTGTCGGTCGCGTAGGTCACATGGTGTAAACGTCCGTTGCCGCCACCGTGTTCTTCAGTACAGGCCAAATCATAGGTTTTATTGTTGATGGTGAACCAACAGCCACCAATCCGCCCATTATCCAGCTGAATCATCTCTGTGACGCGGGAGCCTAAGCAGGTTTCCATAAAGCGCTTGAATTCACTGACATCGGCAGCCAACAGATTAAGGTGATCCAGCCGGCGCGGACAGGCGCCACGCGCATGGTAACGCTGGGACAGGTTCTTCAGCGACGGGCGTTGATCGTCAGGTGCCTGATAACGGACCGTGTCGTAATAGATCTCAAAAATGTGGCCAAAAGGATCGGTAAAGCGAAATGCCTGTCCGTGACCCTGATCGTCGTTGACCCAACCAAGCACTTCATAGGGGCTGGCTTCAATCGCCGCAACACGCCGTTCCAGCGCAGCCTGTGAAGCGGCGCGATAGGCAATGTGCCCCACGCCGGTCGTGTGATGACGCGTAAGCTTCAGGCTGTGAAACTCATAATCATCCCAGGCGCGCAGCCAGACGTGATCGTCGTCTTGCGCAGTGATCGTTAAGCCATAAACATTGACAAAGAAGTTGAGGCTCTCTTCAAACTTGTCGGTGTAAAGCTCCACGTGAGCCAGATGCGCAATATCGAAGCAGGGTTCAGAAAGTTGAGATGTCATGATGCCATTCCTATTTATTGAGGGTTTGTGACAGCGCCGGAAGGTCATCCAGTGCTGCGCCCTTTATTTTCAGAGACAGAGAAACATTGCGATGAAGCACAATGCTGATCGCAGCCAGTAGCGCGGGTAGCGCGAGAATAAAGAAAATCGCCGACTGCGCCGGGAACGCACCCATCAGCAAGCCGCCAATCGAAGAACTGAGAATCGCACCGGTACGGCCTATGCCGTGCATCCAGCTCACGCCGGTGGCGCGCATTTCGGTAGGGTAATAAGCAGGGGAATAAACCTGTAGACCATTCTGTGCGCCATTAATACACATGCCGATAATGAAAATGAATACGCCCAGCGCCACCCCGGAAAACGCGAAGATGCCTTGTGCTAACAAGCAGAGACAACCCAGCAGATAGACCACACCAATCACTACTCTGGCGTTGCATTTATCCATCAATGCACCGACCAGAATACCGCCCAGCGGACCGCCAAGCTGGAATAACCCCGCCAGAATCGCCGCTTGTTCGAGGGAAATACCGCCCGAGCGCATAATGGTCGGCAGCCAGCCGTTAAGCAGATAAATCACGAACAGCCCCATGAAGTATGTCACCCACAAAATGATCGTGCCGCGAGCAAAACCGTGGTGGAAGAGCTGGGAGATGGTGCTGTTGCGATTGATCCGGGGAGAGTTGAGCACGAAAGCCGTTTCCTGCTGAAACTGGCCGCCCATGCGATTAAGCAGCGCAGCAATCTGCGCGCGAGGTGCCCGGCGCACCACCAAATTTAACGCGGATTCGGGTAGCAGATAACCTAATAAGGGCAACATAAGCAGCGGCAGTGCACCGCCGAAAATCAATACCGCATTCCAGTGATAGTGCGCCAGCAACGCGGCCGCGATAAAGCCCCCCAGACCGGATCCGATATTAAAGCCGCTGAACATCAGGGTAATCATCACGCCCTTACGACGTTCAGGCATATATTCTGCCAGCAGCGTGACGCAGTTGGGCATGACTGCGCCCAGCCCGAGCCCGGCAATGAATCGCATCATCGCCATTTGCAGCGGCGTGGTGGCGAAAGCGCAAATCAGACTGAAAGCGGAGAAGATCAGTACTGCCAGAAGGATGATTTTTTTTCGGCCAAATCGATCGGATAAGGGACCCGCGATCAATGCGCCAATCGCCACGCCAAACATCGCCGCGCCAAGGATCGGCCCCATCGCGGCGCGTGAGATATGCCACTGCTCAATCAGCGCAGGCGCAATAAATCCCATCACGGCAGCATCGTAACCGTCGAACATAATGATGATCAGGCAGAGGAATAACACGCGCCACTGAAAGGCGGAAATGGGTCGCGAATCAATCCAGGCTTTGATGTCGACCAGCTTATTTGTATTCATACGTTCGCTCTCTCTTCGGGCACGCAAAGTCTATTGAATGACAAGTCATGATTAACTCATCCAGCTCCACGGTAAGCACCGTGTGGCAAGCTGTCTGTCAAAAAAGGCTTTTAGCGGTATGAGTTACGTTTATATTGTGAGCGAGTTGTCATAATCCGCGGTGTCAATATGGGTTTGTGGTGCCCGGTAGAAAAGCCCTATACGTAAACGGCGTGCAATCTTTGTATGAATTTCGTTTAGGTCGCTGATGGATGAGCTTCGGCGCTGATGCACTCAATCAGCGCCAATGTAGCCGGGGAATGCAGCGCACCCGCGCGCAACGTGATGCCGATATCACGACGCGTATCGGGTAGGGTGAAGGAGAGAGGTTGGAGCACACCTGACTTCAATTCGTACTCCAGCTGGTGCCATGACACCGCCGCCACCATATCGGAGTCCATTAATAAGCCGCGCACGATGGCGAGGTCACCGCTCTCAACCACCGGTTTGGGTACCGGAATATCCAGCGTCGCAAAGGCGTGTTCTAAGAGATGGCGGGCCGGGCTGTTTTCACGCGGCAAAATCCACTGTGTGTCGGTGAGATCGGCAGCGGTTAACGTTCGACCGGTTAACGGATGTTGTGGCCTGGCGAGCAGAACCAGCTCTTCGCTGAACAACGGCCGGTTATCGATATCGGTGACGTTGCTGTCATGACGCAAGGCTCCGACAATTAGATCAACGTCACCTGCACGGAGTTCGGTAATCAGCGTGCTAAAGGCACTTTCGTTGGTCACGACGTTGATCGCCGGATGTGCCGTCACCAGGCGGGTGATCGCGCGGGGCAATAACACACTGCGGCACAAAGGCAGGGCACCAATATGCACGGTGCCCTGCAGAACACCTTGCTGGGCGGCAAGATCTTCCGGGATATGGCGAATTTCATTCAGGGCGCGGCTGATGTGTGGCGCCATTTCACGCGCGGCGGCTGTCGGCTGCATACCTCGCGGCGAGCGCTGGAACAGCACGATATTGGCCCCTTTCTCCAGCACCTTTAGCGCGGCACTGACGGCGGGCTGGCTGATGCTCAGTGAACTGGCCACGCTTTGCGTATGCTGCAAATGAAACAGCCTTAAAAATATCTGCAGGCGCCTGACGTTGAACAACCAAATCGGTTCGGCGTCATCCCGCATGGACTCGCGCAGTTTAAATCGAGCGAGAAGTGCAGGTATCTGTTTGAGTTCCTGGAGGGCACGCTGTGCGCGGGGCAGTACACATTTGCCATCCTCGGTGAGCAGCATCCCGCTGGCATGACGTTCAAACAAAGGCGTGGCGAGAGTGTGTTCCAGATCACGTATCGATCGCGTCACCGCCGATTGTGTGCGAAATAAATCTTCCGCAGCCTCCGAGACGGTTCCCCGTTCTGCAATCATACAAAGTGACCTTAGCTGCATGATTTTAATGTGGTTAGTGTCTTCCTGTTCCTGCATGCCCTCTGCCCCTGAACCTCTGATAATGATCACAACATAAATAAAAATCATAGCTCGCACAATGAAAGGCATTATTCGGTCACGGTGGTGCGTGTCAGGATGAAAAAAACGCAATAGCAGGGGAACATAATGGAAAACGCAGTGAAAAAGAGTGCCTTGGTGGTCAGTGCCCATTCCGCTGACTTTGTCTGGCGCGCAGGCGGGGCCATCGCGTTGCACAGTGCGAGCGGCTATGACGTGCACGTCGTCTGCCTCTCTTACGGGGAGCGCGGAGAGTCGGCAAAACTATGGCGCAAAGGCAATATGACCGAGCAGACCGTCAAGCAGCATCGACAGGCCGAGGCCGAACGGGCCGCGGATGTGTTAGGTGCCAGCATTGAGTTCTTCGATCTCGGCGATTATCCCCTTCGCGCGGATAAGGAAACGCTGTTTCGCCTCGCCGATGTGTTTCGCCGCGTGCAGCCTCACTTTGTGCTGACGCACTCGATTGCCGATCCTTACAACTACGATCATCCCCTGGCGGCGAATCTCACCCAGGAAGCACGCATCATTGCACAGGCAGAAGGATATCGTCCGGGAGAACCGATTATCGGTGCACCGCCGGTTTACTGTTTTGAACCGCATCAGCCTGAACAATGCCTGTGGAAACCGGATGTGCTGCTGGATATCACCTCGGTTTGGGAAAAGAAATATCAGGCGATTCAGTGCATGGCCGGGCAGGAACACCTGTGGGAATACTACACGCGCGTGGCGCTCCAGCGCGGCGTACAGGCCAAACGTAATACTGGGATTACTTCCACGCGCGTCATCACCCACGGCGAAGGCTATCAGAGTCTGTTCCCACGGGTGACGGAGGATCTTTCATGAGCGGGGTTAACCAGAAAGGCATCGTGGTTACGCAAATTGAGCGGGCCGATTCCGCTCTGATTGCACAATTTTCCCGTGCCGGAGTGGCGACCGTCCACGAAGCGCAACAGCGGCAAGGTCTGCTCGATGTGCGGATACGACCAATCCAGCAGGGTGTCGCGATAGCCGGCAGTGCGGTCACGGTGCTGGTTTCTCCCGGTGATAACTGGATGTTTCATGTTGCAGTCGAACAGTGTCAGCCGGGCGATGTGCTGCTGGTGTCACCGACCTCGGATTGCCATGACGGCTTCTTCGGTGATCTGCTGGCCACTTCATTAAAGGCGCGTGGCGTAGTGGCGCTGGTGGGCGATATCGGTATCCGTGACAGCCAGACCCTGCGTGAGATGGGTTTCCCGGTCTGGTCGCGCGCGGTATTCGCGCAGGGAACCGTTAAAGCCACGCTGGGGTCGGTGAATGTGCCAATCCTCTGTGCCGGTCAGCTGGTTCTTCCTGGCGATATCGTGGTTGCCGATGATGATGGCGTAGTGATTGTGCCGCGAGCGGATGCGAAAAATATCGCCGAGACCACCCAGCAGCGGGTCGCCAATGAGGAGAGTAAACGAGTAAGACTGGCTGCGGGGGAACTGGGGCTGGATATTTATCAGATGCGTGGCGCGTTAGCGGAAAAGGGATTGCGCTACGTGGATTCTCTGGATGCCCTGCAAAAGAGTTCGCTATGAAACAGATGCTGATACCCTGTGTCTTAATGCGAGGCGGCACCTCCAAAGCCGCCTGTTTCCTGGCCAGCGATCTGCCAGAAGCGGGTCCGCAACGAGACCGCGTGTTGCTGGCCGTCATGGGTTCACCCGATCCCCGTCAAATTGATGGCATCGGTGGGGCTGATCCGCTGACCAGTAAAGTGGCGATAATTTCTCCCTCCACGCGGCCTGATGCGGATATCGATTACCTGTTTGCACAGGTTAACGTGGATCAAGCAGTAGTCGATTATGGACAGAACTGCGGCAATATCCTCGCCGCCGTGGCGCCTTTTGCCATTGAGAAGGGCCTGATAAGGGCACAGGGCGACATCACGCGCGTGCGCATCTTTATGGTCAACACCGGGCAAATCGCAGTGGCGCAACTTGCCACGCCCGATGGCGCGGTGGAATATCAGGGCGAGACCCAGATAGACGGCGTGCCCGGTTTTGGCGCAGAGCAAATTTTGCAATTCGAGGATATTGCAGGCTCCAGCTGCGGAATGCTGTTGCCGACCG
This sequence comes from Pantoea sp. Taur, assembly GCF_009830025.1. Taxonomy (NCBI): domain Bacteria; kingdom Pseudomonadati; phylum Pseudomonadota; class Gammaproteobacteria; order Enterobacterales; family Erwiniaceae; genus Pantoea; species Pantoea sp. Taur. The sequence goes on along the minus strand of NZ_SZZZ01000002.1, from coordinate 231,754 downwards.
GAGAGGCGCGTAATCGGTTTGACGGGATTGAGGTGACCTGCATCGATAACGGTATGCCCGTGGTGATCCTGCGTGCTGAGGATGTGGGATGCACTGGACAGGAAACCCGTGAACAGCTGGAGAGTAATGCCGGGTTAAAAGCGCGTCTGGAGTCCATCCGCTTACAAGCAGGTCCGCTGATGAACCTTGGAGATGTGACCAAACGAACCGTGCCGAAAATGACCCTGATTGCGCCGCCCGCTAATGGCGGTGCGCTATCCACGCGGACATTTATTCCCCATCGCTGTCATGCTTCTATTGGCGTACTGGGCGCGGTGAGTGTGGCTACAGCCTGCCTGATCCCCGGTTCCGTGACGCAGGGCATCGCGCAGATTACCGATGCCAGGCAGCAGCGTCTGGCGGTAGAGCATCCCAGCGGCGAGTTTAGCGTGATGCTGACCCGTGATGAGGCAGGGAAGGTGACGCAAAGCGGCCTGATACGTACGGCACGTTTGTTATTCGACGGGCGGGTCGCCATTCCAGGATCACACTAAAACACGAATTACCCTGCACGCTGACGTTCTCCTGTGCTGACAACCTTATGGGTTGTCGGCATTCTTCATTCGCTCTGCAAAATCTTCGTTTCCACGCGTGACTGCGTGCTCCTACTCACACTGCCTGGCCAGACTCCTTATTTGCCTTAAATAAATGTCGCCTGATTCATTATTAATGTGACAAGTGTGCGCACGGTGTGTCTTTAATGTTACGAGTCAGTATATTTAATAGCGAGGTTTTTAAAGATTTAATGGCGCAGGAATTAAGTGTTCTGAAAGTGATAATTGTTTTTGGTTTGTTAAATTAAATCACTCCGGCTGTTATTAAAATACAATAACTCAATGCTTGTTAAAATTCCGTATTATTGATGTTGAGCGTATGTCTACGGTAATTGTAACTCTGCTAAATAATAAGATAATCGCATCATTACGGGCTGCACGCCGATTCTTTCACTCTTCAGCGCATCATAATTAACGCTCAAAATTACGCTAAAACCTTGAATTAAGTTGATTAAAATCAAGGATTCCTCATAAGTTAACGCTCTCATTACATTTAATTCACATGAAAATCATTCATTTATACAGCGAATTTTTTCTTTTTGTTACAAGTTACCCCTTTAATTTGGATGCCTTTGTGTAAACGAAAATATAGAATAATTTACAGAAAAATTCTTATTACGAGCCGTGTCGATACCTACGCCTGCAAGTGTTATCGACTGACATTTCGTTAACAATCATGATTTATTTTCCCGTTCTTTCTCCGGAACGAACGCCGAAGTGAATATCCTATTTCCCAGACGTCACCTGTCTGGAAATTAAACTGTGGTTGTTGCTCGTAGTTAAGAGAAAGACGACAGTGCGGCACCGATTTCAACTTGTTATGCAAGAGCTTGCTTCATCTCACTTCATAACATGTGAAACGGCGCTGGATTGCCGTTAACTAATTCGGTCACTCAAAAAAAGAAGATAGTCATGCTAAGTAACGATCTTACATCGCTGATCACGCGTATTGACTTCGCGCTAATTTCATCCATTCACATCATTTTTCCCCCGCTAACCATTGGACTGGCTGCACTGTTGTTCATCTCTGAACTGATGTGGGTCAGGAAGCAAGATGAGCAGTGGTATCGCCTGTGTCGCTTCTTTGAAAAGCTGTTTATCGTTAACTTCGGTGCTGGCGTGGCAACCGGTGTCACCATGGAAATGGCCTTTGGTATTCTTTATGGTCGCTTCTCGCAGGCTGCCGGGCCGTTCTTTGGTCAGGTGCTCGGCTATGAGACCATCACCGCCTTTATGTACGAAGCCGGCTTTATCGGACTGATGATTTTTGGCTGGGGCAAGATCAGCAAAGGGATGCACCTGTTTGCGACCTTTAACGTGGCGCTCTCTTCTACGCTTTCTGCGATGTGGATCCTGGTGGCTAACTCCTGGATGCAAACGCCAACCGGTGTTGAACTGCATAACGGTATTTTCATCGTAACTGACTGGCTGGCCGCGCTGTTTAATCCGAATGCGCGCAGTGCTTTTCCGCACATGCTGCTGGCAAGCTTCGAGCTCTCGCTCTGCTTCGTGGTGGCGACCTGCGCCTGGTATGTGCTGAAACAGCGTCATGTTGATCTGTTCCTGAAGCCGCTGAAGTATTCATTGATGGCGCTGGCCGTGGTCGCCGCCGTTCAGATCTATATGGGTGACGTGCTGGGTGAAGCCACGCTGGAACATAAACCGGCGGCGCTGGCAGCGATGGAAGGGCACTACGATACCTATGATTCTGCGGGTAACGTCAACAGTGCCTGGCACATCCTGGGTTGGCCAAATAAAGAAGGCACGGGCCTCGCATGGTCTATCGATATCCCGCACGGTTTAAGCCTGATTGAAACCAAAACCTGGAACGGTACGGTAACGGGCCTGAACAGCTTCCCGAAAGATCAGCAACCGCCTGTAGTATTGCCGTTCTACGCTTTCCGCGCCATGTCAGGTGCTGCGGGTGCCATGCTGCTGGTTAGCCTATGGGGCGTCTGGCTGATTGCACGTCGTCGCATGACCGCTGAGCTGGCTCCGCGCAATAAGCTGTTCCTGGCGCTGGCCGTTATTATGGTGATCCTGCCTTATATCGCAGTGATTGCGGGCTGGTGGACGCGCGAAATTGGCCGTCAGCCGTGGATCGTTTATGGCCTGATGCGCACCGAAGACGGTATGAGTCCAATGACCCTGGGTCTGGCAATCTTCTGGCTGGTGGGCTTTGCCATCTTTGAGACGGCAGTGGTCGCGGGCACCATTTGGTTCCTGGCGAAAGTGGTGCGTATTGGTCCTGATTTGACCAGCAAAATCCCGGGCGAGGGGCATGAGCATTTGGGTCACCTTGAAATGCCTGCCAGTGGTCATGCTGACCATCCTGAATATATCCGTCCGGTTTGATGGGAGAATAAATCCATGGACATGCTTAATTCGACTCAGCACTTCCTGATCATCGCCTGGTGGTTAGCATTTGGTATCAGTGTTCTTTTATATATCGCGCTGGATGGCGCCGACCTGGGGGCGGGGATCTTCTCGCTCTTCGTTCGCGACCATGATGAACGTGGCGCGATCATGTCGGCAATGGCTGGCACCTGGGATGCCAACGAAACCTGGCTGATCGTCGCCGGTGGTATTATGTTCGGCACCTTCCCGTTTGTGTACGGTTCGGCATTTAGCTACCTGATGGTGCCAATGGCGCTGGTGTTGTGGGGCATTATGTCCCGCGCGGTGGCACTGGAGTTTCGTCATCTGGCCTCGCCATTCTGGCAGAAGTTTTCTGACGGCATCTTCGGTGTCGCCAGTCTCGCGGTGACTTTCTTTGGTGGGATGAGCGTTGGCGCGTTGCTGCAAGGTTTCCAGATGGATTCGCCAGCTCAAGGGGTTCCAACCTATGTGGGCGGCGCATTTAACTTTATTTCAGCGTTCTCCATCTGGACCGGCGTGGCTTCCTGCGTGGCAATGACGCTGGCAGGCGTGCTGTTCGTACGTGCTCGCTTCGAGAAAAATGAACCGATTCGTCAGGATGCAGCACGTTGGACGGCGGTGATCTTCTGGTTAGCTATCGCTGCCGTGGTGATTACCTGGGTGTGGAGTGCGGTGATCTTCGACTGGGCACGTGCGAAATGGTTTGGTCCGCATTTCTGGATCTGGGGCCTGTTTGGCTTAATCGCTCTGGTGTGTATTGATCAGGTGCGTCGTGACACCCTGAAGGACAAAGATTTTGCAGCGGTGATGTGGTTCAATGGCGCGGCATTTATTCTGGGCTTCGGTATGTTACTGACCATGTTCCCATGGATTGTGCCAGGCACCTGGACCATCTGGGCGGGCGCGAGCCCTCAGGTTTCGCTGATTACCTTCACCATGACCATGGGCGGTTTTGTTCCGGTAATGCTGATGTACAACTGGTATCAGATCTGGGTATTCCGCGGCCGTATCTCCAAGCTGGTTGGTCACGGGGGACACTAAGACATCATGTCTGCTAGTTCCCCTCCAAGTGGAATGGCAGCCCGCCTGGCGGAGCGTTGGCTTTCGAGCCTGCGTCGCCAGGCGGGCGGTTTATTTTCACTGTCGATCAGTATGGCGGCGCTCAATGCCATACTGATGATTGCACAGTGTTGGCTGTTAGCCTGGCTTATCAGCAACGCCGTCCTCGGTGGTAAAACCTTCACCGCGCTATTGCCTTATCTCTTATTGCTGCCGGTTGTGATGTTGCTGCGCGCGGGTATCGATATCCTGCGCCAGGGTTTTGCGTTTGAAGCCTCCGCACGTATTCGCCAGGGATTGCGCGGGATGTTGTTAGACCGCATCGCCACACTGGGTCCCGCCTGGAGCCAGCATCAACGTACGGGCAGTATCGCCAGCTCACTTGGCGAAGGCGTCGAAGCTATCGAAGCTTATTTTTCCGGTTTTCTTCCGCAAAAAATCATCATCGGCATTGTGCCGCTTGCCATTCTGGTGGCGCTTTTTCCTTTTGACTGGGTTTCTGGCTTGATCATGTTGATCACCGCGCCACTGGTGCCGTTGTTCATGATCGTGGTAGGAAAGGGCGCGGAGAAAATGAGCCTCAAGCAGTGGCACAAACTCAGCCTGATGAGTGCGCACTTCTTTGATGTGATTGCTGGCCTGACAACGTTACGCCAGACCCATGCTGCACGCCGACAAGCGAACATCATCGCAGCGATCTCGGACAGCTATCGTCAGACCACCATGAAGGTGTTGCGGCTGGCATTCCTTTCATCATTGGTGCTGGAATTTTTTGCCACCATCAGCACCGCGATGGTGGCGGTGTATGTTGGATTCCGTCTGTTCTATGGCGAAATGGGCTTCCTGCCGGGGCTGTTTGCCTTGTTGCTGGCACCGGAATTTTTCCGTCCGCTGCGCGATTTGGGCACGCACTATCATGCCCGAATGGATGCAATTGGCGCGACGGAAGGTCTACTGGCGATCCTGAATGCTGAAGCGCCGGAATCGTCACAGGGTAATGACGCGCTCCCGGTGAAACCGCGTGAAATCAGTCTTGAAGGGGTGAGCTATCAGTATGCGGAGGGCGGCGGCGTTACCGATGTTTCCTTTACTTTGCGTAGCGGGGAAACACTGGCGATCGTCGGCACCAGCGGTGCCGGTAAAACCACCTTATCGCGAATGCTACTGGGCTTTATCGCGCCGAACTCAGGACGCATCGTCATTGATGGCAAGGATCTTTCTTCATTAGATCTTCCTGCATGGCAGCAACAGATTGGTTGGCTCCCGCAGCGACCCACTATGTTTGCCGGTTCGATTGCGGAAAATATTCTGTTGTCGCGTTCGGGTATCAGCCAGGCAGAGGTTGAAGCAGCGGCACAGCTGGCTCAGGCTGACACTTTTATCCATTCGTTGCCGGCGCAATATGATTACCGCCTGGGTGATGGTGGAAAAGGGCTGTCCGGTGGGCAGATTCAGCGTATTGCAATGGCCCGCGCCGTATTGATTTCGCCACCGGTGGTGATACTTGATGAACCTACGGTCGCGCTGGATCGCCAGACGGCACAGCAGATGATTGCCGCCTTGGGTGATGCATTACCGGATAGCGCACGCTTGATCATCACCCACGATACGGAAATCGCTGCCACGGCCGACCGCGTTATCGTGCTGGAGAAAGGGCGGGTGGTTGAAGCTGGGACGCCGCAAGCATTGCGCGATCAGGCTGGCGTCTTCGCTGAACTCGAGCGCCTGCAAAAAGGAGATCTCGCATGAAGGATCTTTGCCATCTCTTGCGCCTGGCGCGTCCATGGCGTTTTCGCATGGCGGTGGGGATTTTGCTCTCCGTGATTGTGATTCTCTCCAACGTAGCGCTGCTCGCCTTATCAGGCTGGTTTATTACGTCCATGGCGCTGGCTGGCGTGGGCTCACTGGCACTGGAGTTTTTCACTCCGGCTGCGGCGATTCGTGGCCTCGCGGTGTTGCGTACTTTCGCGCGTTATCTGGAAAGATTAGTGACGCACGATGCAACCTTGCGCTTGTTGTCGGTTTTACGTGTCTGGTTCTATCAGCAGTTAGCCCATCTTGCGCCTGCGCGACTGCAGGATTTTCGCGATGGGGATGTGCTGGCGCGTTTTCGCGCTGATATAGATAGCCTCGACAATTTCTATCTGCGTATTCTGACGCCGGCCATTGCAGGGCTGATCTCGTCGCTCATCATTTTGGCAGGAATTTGCTGGTTCTCACCTTCAGTGGCCTTGATTGATGCGGTGGTGCTGATACTTGCGGGCGTGGTCGTGCCGTGGATTGTGGCCTCACTGACGCAAGCCTGTGGCAACCAGATCGCTACCGTGCGCTCATCCGTTCAGGCTGCATCCACCGATTTGGTGCGTGGATTAGCAGAGTTACAGATGGTCGGAGCCGTTAGTCATCAAACCGATCATCTGCGCCAGCTTTCTCAGCAACTGATCAGCGCACAGCGTCGGCAAGCCTGGATCAGCGCCAGCGGCGGGGCGATCTGCGCCTTAATGGGACAGCTCGGGTTATTTTTCGCCTTTATCCTGCTCTTCAACACTGGGCACGCAACCGGTATTACTGCCAGTGAAATCGTGATGTTGCTGTTCACCATCCTGGCGAGTACTGAAGCGGTGGCTGGGTTGCCCGCTGCCTTTGCCGCCCTTGGCACTACGCGCGCAGCGGCACGCCGTCTGTTCTCCATGACGGAGCTAACACCGGCGATTGTCCTGCCTGAAACCAGCGCGATGCCGGAGAGCAGCGAATTGTCATTTTCGGCCGTGACAATGCGTTACACGCCTGACGCGCCCAATGTACTGGATAAGCTGAGCTTTACCGTGCCGGTCGGCCATTGTCTGGCGATTTTAGGTCCCAGCGGAGCAGGTAAAACCACCGCACTGAATCTGGTGCAAGGATTTTGGGAAACGACAGCAGGGGATGTGTCTATCGGCGGTCGTCCGGTCAGGGCGCTTTCTGAAGATACACTGCGTCAGATGATCTCGGTGGTTGGCCAGAAAACCTATCTCTTCAACGCATCGATTCGAGACAACCTGCGCCTGGTTGCACCGGATGCGGATGACGAGGCTTTATGGGATGCACTGGCGCGCGCCGCTTTAGACGACGAAGTCCGCGCATTTCCGCTGGGGCTCGACACCCTGGTGGGAGAGTTAGGAGGGCGTCTGTCTGGTGGTCAGGCCCGCAGGATTGGGATTGCTCGCGCGTTTCTTTCCCATGCGCCGATCGTGTTGCTGGACGAGCCCACTGAAGGGCTAGACGCAGTAAATACCGAATTAGTACTTAACTGCTTGAAAGAACTCATTAAGGGTAAAACCACGCTGCTGGTGACCCATCAGATCCAGCCACTTTCCCTCGCGGACAGTCGGTTACTGCTCGATAAACAATAACAAGAGCAGGGATCTGTTTTTTGGTTTATTTACATCTGCTTAGGGGCAATCTGAGCAGATGCTTAATCAATACAAAAATAAACTTGTGAGACAACTGACCAGGGATCACCATGGATAAAATGACAAACTCCAAAACCCGACGAAAACATATTCGTTTTCCACATCTGCTGATTGATCAAATCGAAGAGAGTATGAAGAGCGAAAACATTCAAAACTTCTCAGCCTGGGTTGTCGAAGCCTGTCGTCTGAAAGCGCGGGAAGCCGGCAACGGAAAGAAGTAATTCATCATTTCCCGTCGGTGGCAGGTCATCATCGCTGACGTGTTACGGACGGGAAACCTCATCTGATTTGACTCTTCAAATTTTCATTTCAGGCCAGTGTCCAATGCCAGAAAGCGTCGCATTAGTGGAACGCTATAGAGCACATCCAGCTCAGCAAAACGCACGCATTTCCCAGGAGGTCACTTTAACTTAGCCAGATAATAAAAGTACGGGTAATGTATATTATGTTAAATTAGGTGCCGGGTTGCGCACGCCAGACTGAACTGGGCTATCTCCTACTGATATTTGATTGCATTGCTGTGAATGGCCAGCGCCCCATGCTGACGTAAACGACTTCCGTTCCTGACTTGTCATCGAACCCTCCACTCTGCTCAGCCGTTTATATCGTAAATGGCTCATCATGGGCCATGCCGCTTAACTCATGAAAACTGCTCGCTCGCATGAGACAAGTACACATGAAGGCACCCTGTATTTGATCTTCAATGTAGAGTTATCTTCACTCTCATCCTGATAAACATGGCTAAGTTATCAATACACCCTTCATTAAACGTTTAAAATGCCGCCAAATTAAGGCGTCGCTACGCCAATCTTTGGCAATAATCCCTCACACAAAATCTCAGAATTCACGTAGCGACGTCAGAGAATGCAGCGTTCAGCCAGTGTCCTAAACCGACAATCATTCAAATCCCGATATGATTCTTAACCGCTATCTCAGGCGTTTTTCCTGCCATCAACTACAGTTAACTGATTCAAACCCCAGCAAAAAAAACATCATGCCCTTTTCGCTCACCACACATCTGTTCGCGCGGCTACGTCTGTTGATATCGATTGTTGCCGGGGTCGTCTGCTATTTCTTACTGCCTGCAAAACTGGGAGAACTGCAACGCGTGCTGATTGGCTGGAATGTGCTGGCATGGCTTTATCTGTGGTTTATCTGGTTTCGCATGCTGCGTACCGATGCTGGCGAGATCAAACGTATCGCTCAGATGCAAGATCAGAGCGCTGCGTTAGTTTTGGGTATGGTCATTGTGGCCTGCATGATCAGCATCGTGGCAATCATGAGCGAACTGCCGGCGCTCAAACATCTCACCGGCACACCACGCGTGTTACATCTGCTGCTGACGGCCATGACATTGATTGTCTCATGGGCATTACTGCCAAGTTCGTTTGCCATGCATTATGCGCATCAACACTATTTGCATCGCACTCAGGATGTCACCCCCATGATCTTCCCGGAAAAACCGGACGAACCGGCTTACTGGGATTTCCTCTACTTCTCATTCACCATCGCGGTTGCATCGCAGACCGCTGATGTGGCAACCGGCACAACCGAAATGCGCAAGCTGGCGCTGCTGCAATCGGTGATCTCGTTTATTTTCAATCTGGCCATTCTGGGATTGTCGGTGAATGTGGGCGCCGGATTGCTGAGTTAACGCTTAACGACGTCCTTTATTAATTGAGGCAGACCAGTTGAAGTCACTGACTTCGCTGGCAGATTGCGCTTCAGGTTTCTTGCGGCGCGCAGGTGTTTTCTTTGCTTTGTCTGCTTTGGCTTTTTCTTTGGCTAGCTTGCTGGTCATGACTTGCTGACGCGCATCTGCGGTATATTCTTTCTCTTTTTTCGCATCAGGCTCTTTACCACTGCGCTGGCGATGTTTTTCCATTAACCCTTTGAAGATTTCATCCACTTCACTTCGCTCAGCTTCATTGAACTGGTCGATTGAAATCATTTTCTTATCGCTCATCGCGTTATTTCCTCAGTAAATGGCTAAGCTCAAGTCTACACCATTGCTGCTGGCACGGCTTTCTTGTAATCTTGCCCGCCAATCATCCGCCTGCAAATTAGGACGTAATATGACCCCTCACTCTTCTAAAGATCCCATGCACGGCGTGACGCTGGAAATGATTGTTAATGCGTTAGTGGTGCGTTATGGCTGGGTTGAACTCAGTAAACTCATCAATATTAACTGCTTTAAAAACGATCCCAGCGTAAAATCCAGCCTCAAATTCCTGCGTCGCACTCCATGGGCGCGTGCTGAAGTGGAAGCGCTGTACCTGGATTCTCTGGATGAACCCGACAAACAAGATTCAGCTGACAGCAATTTTAATCCCTGGACCCAGGGCCACTAATAATCACAGCGGCTTACCCTCTCTTCCCCCTTTCCTTTTGATGACAACCTTGCCAGCGTCATCACATTTTCCAATGACAGGCTGCCTTGTAACTTCTTTTCTCGCGTGACAATATCGATACATGTATATACATGTATCGCCTATTGCAAACACAACTGATAAACAAAAATAACATAACGCACTGCGTTCATTGTTTCAGCGAGGAAACTATGTCAGCCGAATCACCTGCAGCCGATTATTCAGGCAGAGAAAACCAGCGCCTGTCTGAAACCCGCTCCATCGATTACATTCCGCTCCGCGAACGCCATGGCCACCCTTTTAGCCAGTTCACACTCTGGTTCGGCGGTAATCTGCAAATCACCGCCATTGTCACCGGTGCGCTCGCCGTGGTGCTGGGCGGCGATGTGGTGTGGTCGCTTGTGGGCCTGTTAGTGGGCCAGATTATTGGTGCCGCCATCATGTCGTTGCATGCCATTCAGGGCCCACGTCTTGGCTTACCGCAGATGATCACCAGTCGCATGCAGTTTGGCGTGTTTGGTGCGGTGATCCCGCTGCTGCTGGTATGCATTATGTATGTTGGATTTTCGGCAAGTGGCACCGTGCTGGCCGGTCAGGCACTGGCAAAGCTGATTAATGTGAGCAACGCGACGGGTATGATCCTGTTCAGCGCCATCATTGTGGTGATTGCGGTGCTCGGTTATCGGGTGATTCACAAGCTGGGTAAAGTGGCGAGTGTGATCGGTGTGCTGGCCTTCGCTTATCTGTTCATCACCCTGCTTTCCACGCATGATTTGTCGGCCGTGTGGCAGAATCAGCACTTCACCATTGCCAACTTCCTGCTGGCCGTTTCACTCTCATCCTCCTGGCAGATAGCCTTTTGCCCGTATGTATCTGATTATTCACGCTACCTGCCGGCTAACGTCTCGGCGAAAAAGCTGTTCAGTTCGGTGTTTTTCGGCACCGTTTTAGGCACACAAGCCTCCATGACGTTGGGCGTGATTGTGGCGGCGATTGCCGGAAAAGCATTTTCCGGCAATGAAGTGGGATATATCGTGGGTCTGGGCAGTAGCGCGACCATGGCAATGGTGATCTACTTTGCTATCTGTTTTGGCAAGATTACCTTCACTACCCTGAATGCTTACGGCAGCTTTATGTCACTCACCACCATCGTGTCAGGCTTCCGGCAGCAAACTTCCCTCAGCCGTTGTGGTCGGGTTCTGTTTGTGGTGTTGATGGTCACGATCGCCTGCATCATCGCCCTGATCAGTGAACCGGCCTTCCTCAAGTCGTTTACCCATTTCCTGTTGTTCCTGCTGGCCTTCTTTGTTCCGTGGAGCGCAATCAGCCTTACCGATTTTTATCTCATCACCAAAGGGCGCGTGGATATTCCGGCACTCTCACAGCCTGATGGTCGTTATGGACGCTGGAACTGGGCAGGAATTGTGGTCTATTTCCTGGGTGTGATGGTGCAACTGCCGTTTATTGATAATCCGCTGCACCATGGCTCATTGACCTGGATATTTGCAGGCAATGATGTGTCGTGGATTATTGGCTGGTTTGTCACCGCATTGCTGTGGTTAGCCGCACGCAGACTGGATCGTCGGGGCACGTTGGCAGATTCTATCTATCCTGTAGAGTGACGTTGTCACGGCCGCCTGTTCAGGCGGCCGTATGACTTACTTATCGTTGGTAAATCGCCCCACAATGGTGGCAGCCCCCAAGGTATGGCCTTTCAATTTGGCGATCAACTCATCATGTGTCAGTCCGCCAGGTAATTGATTTACCGGCAAATCTGTCGCCACCATTACGAAGTTATAATGATGTATGCCACTTCCCACCGGCGGGCATGGACCGTAATAACTTGTGGTGCCCGGCGAATTCTTACCTCCAGTGTATCCTTCGCCTTTACTTAATTCGCCCTGCGCAAACTGCGTGCGATCCGCCGCGATGTTATAGGCCACCATATGTGTCACGCCTAAGCCTTTTCCTCCCACGGGATCGGTCAGCATCAGCGCAAAGCTGCGGGTGCCGGCGGGTGCATTCGACCAACTCAAAGCCGGCGACACATTGTCGCCAGTGCATGACGGGTTACTTTTGTTGTTGCCTGCAAAGGTTTTATCCAGCATGGCACTGTCGTTAAAATCCGATGATTGCAGCGTAAATATCGGGGCAGCCAGCACGCTTCCCGGAAGCAGCGCCAATAATAGTGCGCGTTTGAACATCATCATTTCTCACTCCTGTTGATGAAAAAATCAGCCAAAACATCAAGTATATAACCTGCTCACAATCATGCTGCAGGCTACACTGCTGAAAGTCCTCTTTGAAACCCCAGGAGCATCGGATGCCAGCCTCTTCACTCGCGTTGTTTACCGCCGCCACGCAGCAATGGTTTCGCGACACCTTTAAAGCGGCGACGCCCGCACAACATGAAGCCTGGCAGGCCATTTCGAGCGGTAAGAACTGTTTGGTGATTGCGCCCACCGGTTCTGGTAAAACGCTGGCGGCATTTCTCTATGCGATTGATGCCCTGTTTCGTGAACGCAGCGCCGAAGATCTCCCCGAACGAAGTCACAGAACACGCATTCTTTACCTCTCTCCGGTGAAAGCGCTGGCGGCGGATGTTCAGCGCAATCTGCAGCGGCCTTTAGCGGGGGTGGCTGAAGAGCGGCGCAAACGCGGTGAAGCAGAGATCACCCTGGAGGTGGGCATGCGATCGGGCGATACGCTCAGCAGCGAGCGGGCAAAATTACAGCGTCGCCCACCGGATATTTTGATCACCACGCCCGAATCTTTATTTCTGATGCTGACATCAAAAGCCCGCGACACGCTGCGTGGCATCTCTACGGTGATTGTTGATGAAGTACATGCCATCGCGGGCAGCAAACGCGGCGCGCATCTGGCGCTCAGCCTTGAACGGCTGGATACGCTGCTAACGCACCCTGCGCAGCGTATCGGCCTCTCCGCCACGGTAAAACCGCCTGAGGCCGTCGCACAGTTTCTAGGTGGGGGTCGCGAAACGCTGATCGTGAATCCGGCCGCACAGCGCCCATTAGCATTAACCATCCGGGTGCCTGTTGAAGATATGACGGATATTCAGCAGCGCCCCGATAGCCGTTCTGTGCAGGATGCCACACTGTCCGCAGGATCCATCTGGCCACACATTGAAGCCGGGATTCTGGATGAGGTGTTACGCCATCGCGCCACTTTGGTGTTTACCAATTCCCGTGGGTTGGCTGAAAAACTTACCGCGAGGCTGAATGAGCTCTACACGCGTCGCCTCGGAGAAAAGCCCACTGCGCCAGAAGAATCCTTTGCCTACGGTTCCTTTACCGGCGGTACAGAGAAACGCGCCGTCACAGCGAATGACTTATTGGCTCGCTCCCACCACGGTTCTGTTTCTAAAGAACAACGGCTTGAAATTGAAAACGCGCTCAAAGCGGGCGAGCTGCGTTGCGTGGTCGCCACATCAAGCCTGGAGCTGGGTATTGATATGGGCGATATCGATCTGGTGATTCAGGTGGGTGCGCCCCCTTCGGTTGCCAGTGCGCTCCAGCGCGTCGGGCGCGCGGGTCATCAGGTCGGCGGTACGCCAAAAGGCATCATCTGGCCGCGCACCCGACGCGATTTGGTGGATGCGGCTGTCATTGTTGAGTCGATGTTGGCGGGTGAACTCGATGCGATTACCCTGCCACACAATCCGCTGGACCTGCTGGCTCAGCACACGGTCGCCGCCGCCTCAATGGACACGCTGGAAATCGACAGCTGGTTTGAGCTGGTACGGCGTGCAGAACCGTTTAAAACGTTACCACGTCACGCATTTGACGCCGTATTGAATATGTTAGCCGGTCGCTATCCTTCAGAAGAGTTCGCCAACTTACGTCCACGCGTGATATGGGATAGGCAGAACAATACGCTTACCGGCCGACCCGGCGCACAGCATCTGGCTGTCACCAGCGGTGGCACCATCCCGGATCGCGGGATGTTCAGCGTTATGCTGCCCGAAGGTGAAGAACAGACGGGCGCACGACGCGTCGGGGAACTGGATGAGGAGATGGTTTATGAGTCGCGGATTAACGACATCATTACCCTGGGCGCAACATCATGGCGCATTCAACAAATCACCCACGATCAGGTGGTGGTGGTGCCTGCACCGGGCCGTTCAGCACGTTTGCCCTTCTGGCATGGCGACAGTCTCGGCCGTTCAGCGACACTGGGTGAAGCAATTGGTGGTTATTTACGACAGGCCCATAGTGAAACGTCACTACCCGGCGACAGTCTTGACGCCAATGCCCGACACAATATTAACAGCCTGATCGCCGAACAAATTCAGGCAACTGGCGAGTTGCCTACCGACCGCAGCTTGTTGATTGAGCGTTGTCGGGATGAAACCGGCGACTGGCGCGTGATCCTGCACTCCCCTTATGGTCAACGCGTGCACGCGCCCTGGGCGCTGGCGGTGGCAGAACGCATTGGCCGCATCATGGGGATCGATCCGGCTGTGGTCGCCAGCGACGACGGTATCGTGGCACGCTTCCCCGATAGTGACGGTCGGGTGCCGGGTGCCGAGCTCTTTTTATTCGAACCTGATGAACTACAACGTATCGTCATGGCATCAGTCGGGCATTCGGCGCTGTTCGCCGCTCGTTTTCGCGAATGTGCTGCCCGTGCCCTGCTATTGCCACGCCGCAATCCCGGCAAACGTTCTCCTCTCTGGCAACAACGTTTACGCGCGAGCCAGTTGCTGGAAGTGGCGCGTCAGTTTACAGACTTCCCGATCCTGATTGAGACGGCACGCGAATGTTTGCAGGATGTATACGACCTACCCGCGCTGCATCACCTGATGGCGCGATTACATCAGGGTGATGTGCGGTTGACAGAAGTCACCACCGAAACGCCCTCGCCGTTTGCCGCACCGCTGCTGTTTGGCTACGTCGCCGAGTTCATGTATGCCAGTGATGCACCGCAGGCTGAACGACGCGCTTCAATGCTGGCGCTCGACAGCAATCTGCTGAGTGATCTCCTGGGTCAGGCGGAGATGCGTGAGTTACTGGAACCCGCCGTGATTGCACGGGTTGAACAGGAGTTACAGCGCTGCGTGGCAGAGTATCAGGCGCGCACTATTGAGGCTCTGGTGGATATGCTGCGCGAACTGGGTCCGTTATCAACCGAAGAACTTGTTGCACGCTTCAATGGCGATGAGCCCCTTGAGCCCGGCTTACACGCGCTGCAACAGGCGCAGCGGATCGTCAGTGTGAAAATCGCGGGTATCGCACGCTGGGCAGTGGCTGAAGATGCGGTACGTCTGCACGATGCGCTGGGTTGCGTGTTACCGACAGGCCTCCCGGCTGCACTGCTCGAACCGGTCGTCCGCCCATTGCAGGATCTATTAGGGCGCTACGCCCGCACCCACGCCGTGTTTACCAGTTTGCAGGTGGCTCAACGCTTTGGCCTCGGTCGCGCCGTTGTGGATGAAGCTTTGGATCAGCTTCGCCAGCAAAATAAGTTACTTAAAGGCGTCTTTCTCGCTTCAGGATCTGATGAGTCCACGCAGTGGGCAGCAGAAAGCGTGTTTCGCCGCTTACGTGTGCGATCGTTACAATCCGCGCGCGACGCCACTCAACCCGTTGCAGCAGCCGCATACGTGGCGTTTCTGCTTGAGCGTCAGGGGCTGTTGAGTGATGCGAACGCCCGACAGCCACAAGGCGCTTTCTCCGGTCTGAATGGCGTAATGAGAGTCGTTGAACAACTGGCAGGCGTGGTGCTGCCGGTATCACTGTGGGAATCGCAAATCTTCCCTGCACGCATTCGGGATTATCAGCCAGCCATGCTGGATGAATTGCTCTCATCGGGAGAGGTCATTTGGGTCGGTCATCCCTCATCAAACATGCAGGACGGCTTGGTTTCCCTGCATTTAAGTGAATTCGCCAGCGAAACCTTGCCTGCACTGGATAACAAAGTGACATTGTCACCCATTGAGTCATCTTTACTGGCGTTGATGCAGGATGGCGCGGGTTGGTTCGTCAAACAACTGATCCCGCGCATAACCGAAATCCGGGACAACGGAGAAATAATCGATCCGACGGAGGTTTATCAGGCTCTTTGGCAACTAGTCTGGCGCGGCGTCCTCACTATCGATACCTGGTCGGCACTGCGTAATCTCAGCCAGATTGCCAGCACGCCCAAACCGCGCCCTGTTCGTGCACGTCACGGACGGCACAGTCGATCCAGTTTTAGCGCCAGTCGCCCGGTCGAATCACGACTCTCACTTCACGCTATGGCTGGTCGCTGGTCGTTGATCCCCCGCCAGCCGATTGCTGACACCGAACGTGCGCTGGCACTGGCAGAAAATATGCTGGATCGATTTGGTGTCATCACGCGTGGTGCCGCTATCGCCGAGCAGATACCCGGCGGCTTTCCGGCGTTGCAACCGGTGTTGCGCGGGATGGAAGATGCCGGGCGACTGTTGCGTGGGCGTTTTATTGCAGGCATGGGCGCGGCACAGTTTGCCGATAACCCTGCTATCGATCGTCTGCGTCAACTCGACGCTGGCAAGTCAGTGCGACATCCCCCTGTCGTATTATCCGCAGTTGACCCCGCGAACCCCTTCGGTTTAACACTACCATGGCCGCTCAGCCTCACAGGAGCCAAACCCACGCGCCGCGCGGGTGCTTTTACGGTCATCGCCAGTGGTCGTGTCCTGCTTTACCTGCCACCCGGCGGCAAAGAGTTGATGACTTTTAATGCGCAGGACAGCGACGAAGATCTTCATGCCGCACTGGTTGCGCTGGGCCAGGCGTTAAGCCGCGAAAAGCATCTTAATTTCACGCTGGAACGGATTAACGATCAACCCGTCGGACAATCCAGCCTGCTCGCAGCGTTGAAAGAGGCGGGTTTCTCACGTCTCCCCAAAGGTTACAGTTGGTACGGTTAATAAGCGCGCTGACGATAATCCTGCAGTTGCATTCTTTCCAACTGGCGCGGCGTGGCAATGGGCCACGCTTGCTCAGGAAACAGGTAAAGACGAATGCTAAACAGATGAAACAGCGGTGTGAGTAACCCGTCATCCTGCTTTGCCAGCCGCTCCAGCAGCAGCAACAGCCAGTCGAGTTCGTCCAGCAAATCCTGGTGCGGTCGTGTTTGCAGCGATTTCAGACGCCGTTTCAGGAACAAGGCAAGCTCATGAAACATCTGTCCACTGTCCAGCTGATGTTTTGCCAGCAGATCTTTATGGCGGGCGTAGTAATCAAAACTGTTCACGCCCAGCCACACTTCCGTCAGTAACATCCCGGCGGTTGACATATCCGGTTGTGGATCGAGTCGTAAACGCGGCAGTACCACGTTGACCTTATCCAGCATCAAACTGATAAAACGCTGTCTGCCCAGCAGCGATGAACCGGTACGTTCAAGTTCTTTGATAAAGCGTAATAGCTCACGTAAACCCTGACGAACCGCGCGCCGTGCTGTCCATGAAGGACGTTTGTTACGCATCAGCACGGTGGCTATCACGGCAAAAAGTACGCCCGTTAGTGATGCAATGGCGTTGTTAATGAGCAGTACCAAATCGGGTTTCAGATGATGGCCCAAACCGATAAAGCCAGGAATCTGGATAGCCACGCTGATGCCAATCATATTGGTTGAGGGGCGTGCAATCATCAGGCCGAGTATCAGCAAGCCCGGCACCAGACAAATAATCAACGCTTCAAATGAGGTGGCCTGCGGCAACAGCAACGCCACATAAATCACGCTGATAAAGATGGCCACAATCACACCGCGCACAAACAATTTCATCGAAGTCAGTGGCGTATCCATACTGGCAAAAAGCGAACTAAGGATGGCAGCCATCACCGGTGCTGAGGCACCATCGTGCCACCCCGTGCCGATCCACAACAAACAGGAGCCAAAAATCGCGCAAAAGGCGGTTAAAGCAGAAAGCCTGATCAGCCCTTTGTCATAGAAACGATGAGTGCGTTTACCGCGTGCGGGTGTGGTGTCACCCGAGAGATCGCTGACCAACCCGCCGACGCTTTGATAAGCGCCTGCAATCCGCACAAAGTCCGCCATGCGCTCCAGCAAACCGGTAAACAGCAGGCAGTGCTCAATCGGTAACTCCCCGTTACGCCAGGACTGATTGATATCATTCTGACAACGGCTTAATTCCAGCTGGATACCGCTGGTTTCGCCCACGGCTTCGCCATCGTTGAGCCAATGCAAAAACAGGCGGAATGCTACCGCGACGTTGTCCGGGAAGGTAATCTGCAATGCCGATAATCGCTGCAGGCGTAGTTCAATCGCAGTGAGCGTGGGGATCAAATACGAGAGATGTTGATACTGCACGCTGACCAGACGAATCAAACGTCGCGCGGCATCGCCCTCGTAAACGCAGTGCGTAATCAAGATTTCCACTTGCTGTGGATTGGTCGCCATACGCGTCAGAATTTCATCGCGCTCGGGAGATTTATCTCCGGAGATGCCTGACAGCAAATCGTGGCAAAGTTTGCGCGCATTCAAATACCACTGGCTGACACTCTGTTCCAGCAAACTACGCATCGAGACCGGAAACAATAGCGCATGTACCAGGCTGCTACACACAGTGCCTACAGCGATCTCTTCAATACGGGATAACACGGTATTGGTGATCGACAACGGCGTCATCACCTCAGGAAAACCCATGATAGCGGCGCTATAGCCTGCCAGCATGAATACATAGCTTTTCGGCGTGCGATCGTGCAGGGAAAGGTACAGGCACACACTCACCCACAGTGAGATAATGAAGCTAAAAAATAAGGGGTGTTCAACGGTGACGGGAAAAACAAAGAAAATAAACACGCCGCCCAGCAAGGTGCCGAGCATGCGAAACAGTGATTTTGAAATGGTGGAAGCAGAGTAAAGCTGGGAAGCAATGAATACCGTGGTAATGGCCCAGGCGGGTTTATCCAGGTTGAGTTCCAGTGAAAAGTACAATGCCAAAAAGGCAGCCAGACAGGTTTTAACAGCAAAAAAAACGGCGTTTTTTGAAAACCACTGCATGACAGTATTGAGACCAGACGGCGCTAAGTGCGGCGTATCCTGCCAGAATATTCAATCTACTCACGGCGATAAATATGTCAGATTGTTACAGCATCAAATTTGGTGATATTGGCAGGCAATCAATATCAGGATAATTATTAAGGGTTAGTAATGGACCAAATGCAAATTCAGCTTCTATTTACAGAATCTCTCTGATTTATAAGCCTATTGCTTCACAACCTGTCATCAGTTGCATAAATGTGTTCTGGATCACACTTTTCTAAATAACCTCAATGATTACAACGGCTCCATAAAAACATTTCGCGCAATCTGGCGCAGAGAATTGCGCCAGATCATCGCAAGGGCGAACTTAGTCACTTAGCACCATTACCCAGTTCGCATCTTTACCAGCCGGTGCTTCACTCACAAGCTTTAACGATCCACTTTGCGCATCAATGGCGTAGCTTCCTGTCACCGCGCTTTTTTCACCACTGGCGATCAGCCATTTGCCGTCCGGTGTTATGGCAATACTGCGCGGCTGCTTTTCTACCGGCCAACTACCTATCAGTGTCAGTTTGCCACTGTGTTGATCAACGCGGTATCCGCTCACCGTGCTGCTGGTGCGTTCGGTCACATACAGGAAATGACCGTTTGGCGTCAGATGAATATCGGCTGACCAGATGCGTGGCGTGGTATCGCTGTAACCTGCCGGTCGCTCACGTCCATGTTGCAACTTATACTCTGTGGCTACGGCGTTGGGGGTTTCGCTAACTTTGACCAGTTCGCCGCTTGGTTCACGGAGGAACTGGGTGATGATGCCGCCCATCTCACCGACGTTATACAGAAAGCGTTGATCCGGTGATAACACCGAATGACGCGGGCCATTTTCGTCGGCGGTTTTGACATAACCGTTGCCCAGCGCGCTTAGCTCACCCTCCTCGCTCAGCTTCAACTGTAATACGCGGTCAGTGCCGAGATTGCCGACGTAGGCGGTTTTACCGGCATCATCAACGATTACCGAATGTGCCGCATGGCCAGTCTTGTAGCTGCCAACCGGCGGTGCTATCACCTTGCCATCCTTGGCTAGCCGATAAACATGCACCACATCGCCATCGTAGGAGGCGCCCAGCAGGAATCGCCCCTGTTTATCGGTGCTGATATAAGGATAACTGGCCGTGGCAGGCACTGCAGTCCTCTGATTAAGGTCGCCCGTCGCGCGATCGATGTGCCAGCTCAGCAGTTGCAGTGGTTTACTGCGAATGGCCGCGTATAAATGCTGGTGGTCGGCACTCAATGCCAGCGGCATCACTTTTCCGCCTGCCTGAGTGCGACCTAGCAGTTGCAATGCGCCGGATTGTTCATCCAGTACGTAGCGCGCGATGGTGCCATCATCCGCTTCTGAGACGTAAACAAAAGTTTTTGCCAGCAATGGTGCGCTGAGCGCCATCGCCGTAAGTAATGTGGCTATCTGAAAGGTTTTCTTCATTTAATGTCCTCAGCGAACCAGAGCCGGACGTTTTGCGTCAAAACGCCAGTTATCAATCAAAAACTGCATGCCCAATGCATCGTTGCGGTTCTTATCGGGCAGTGCGTTATAGAGCGCATGCGCCTGCTCGACGCGTTCCATATTCAGTTCAATGCCCAAACCTGGCCCCGGCGGCAGCTCCAGATAACCATCACGAATTTGCGGTGGCTGGTGGCTGAGTGGCTGGCCATCCTGCCATATCCAGTGCGTATCGAAGGCGGTTTGACGATTACCGGGCGCTGCGGCACCAAGATGGGCCACCATCGCCAGTGAAACATCAAAGTGATTATTGGAGTGGCAACCGGTGGTAAGGCCCCATTCGTTACACAGCTGCGCGACAACGTTGGCGTTGCGCATCGTCCAGAAATGGGGATCGGCAAGCGGGATGTCGATAGCGTTGAGCTGCAGAGCGTGCTGCAGCTGCCGCCAGTCATTGGCGATCATATTAGTGGCCACCGGCACGCCAGTGGCGCGACGGAATTCGGCCAGGGTCTCGCGCCCGGAATATCCCTGCTCTGCGCCACAAGGATCTTCCAGGTATGGCACTTTGCCTGCCAGTTGTTTACCAAAGCGAATCGCTTCATCCAGCGACCAACTGGCATTCGGGTCCACGGTGACGCGAGATTGTGGAAACCGCGACAGCAAGGCTTCCACGGTTTCGACTTCCTGCTCGCCATGCAAGACGCCGCCCTTTAGCTTGAAGTCCCGAAAACCGTATTGTTCTACTGCGGCTTCTGCGAGCCGCACCACTGCTGCACTGTCCATTGCCGGTTGATGACGTAACCGGAACCAGCCATCCGCTTCGTCATCACCCGAACGGTAGTGCATGTTCGTGCGTTGACGATCGGCGATATAAAACAGATAGCCCAACACCGGAATACGCTCTCGTTGCTTACCACTGGCGAGCAGATCCGCTACCGGTAAATCGAGGAATTTACCCTGCAAATCGAGCAACGCAGCCTCA
Organism: Pantoea sp. Taur; assembly: GCF_009830025.1. Taxonomy (NCBI): domain Bacteria; kingdom Pseudomonadati; phylum Pseudomonadota; class Gammaproteobacteria; order Enterobacterales; family Erwiniaceae; genus Pantoea; species Pantoea sp. Taur. Next base: position 210,425 of record NZ_SZZZ01000002.1, on the reverse strand, counting down.
ATAGCCGCCGCCGCGTTGTAAAACTTCTCTGGATTCATTTGCGGAATATGAATGTCATTGGTGTGCAAGGTGTGTTGCTGCCGCGCGTCGCTGGCGAACAGTTGGCTCAACGTGGCGTTAGCACGCATCAGTGAGCTACCGATAATCAGCGGGCGAAAATGTTCCAGCAGTTGCAACGTTGAAGCGTGGCACGGCGTTTCCCCCACGCCGCTGTTGCCTGCTGAATCGGTAAGGATCACCAGAATGCGCGTGAAATAGCAGTTATGCGCCCCGCCGATGTTCAGCAGCATGCTGTCGTATCCGGCAACCGGAACGATACGCATCGATTTAATGACTGGTGTGTCGGACATGGTTTCTCTCCGTGTGACCGAATGCAGGGGGAACAGGTTTGCGTCGCAGCAGCAGCCAGACACCGGTGATGACCGACACGCTGGTCAGCGCATACAGCCCGCCGGTGGTGCTGCCGGTATGAAGTTCAAGATAGCCAAACACGGTGGGTGCAAAGAACCCGCCGAGGTTGCCGATGGAGTTGATGAGGGCAATACCAGGCGCGGCGATTGAAGCAGGTAATTCGCTTTGCGGCATTGGCCAGAAGAATGCCGCGCTGACTTTCGAGCCAATGCAAGCGACGATCATCGCGACAAAGCCAAACCAGGGTGTGCCGGTGGTGGCCATAAAGGTGCCGCACGCGGCAATCAGCATCGCAAGACCCAGCCCTTTATCCAGCTTATCGCGGTAGCGGTCGGTGGTTTTACCCAGCAGGAACAAGGCAACAATGGCACATAACCACGGAACGGCGGTCAGCAAACCTATTTCAAAGCTGTTGTAACCCTGAATACGCTGGATGATTTGCGGCAGCCAGAAGACCAGGGTGTAACCGGTCATGGTCATGGTGAAAAAAATCAGACAATAGAACAGTAAGCTGCGATCGCGCAATAAACCCCAGCGGCCGTGCTCTTTAGCATGTACGTCACGAGCTGCATCCTCTAACGCTAACTGTGCTTGCAACGCACGTTGTTCTGCTGGGTTAAGCCATTTGGCATCCTGCGGTTTAGAGACCAGCACTAGCGCGGCCAGCAAACCAATCACAATCGATCCGCCCCCTTCCAGGAACATCACCCATTTCCACCCGGCTAGCCCATTCACCTCATGCAGCATCAGAATGGCGCCGGTTAAGGGGCCGGAAAACAGAAAGGCGCTGGCGGTGGCACTCAGCACCATCGCGGTGGCACGACCGCGCCATGCGTTCGGCACCCATTGGCGAAAGTAGAATAAGACACCAGGGAAAAATCCCGCCTCTGCCACACCCAATAAGAAGCGCAGGACATAGAAATGCAGCGGCGTGCTCACAAAACCGGTTAACACCACCACGATGCCCCAGGTAATCATGATGCGCGTCAGCCACACGCGTGCCCCGAGTTTTTTCAGCATCATATTGCTGGGCACTTCGAACAGCGCGTAACCAATAAAGAACAATCCTGCGCCCAGACCAAAGGCTGCGGCACTGATCCCCGCATCCGTCTGTAATTCGGCTTTGACGAATCCAATGTTGGCTCGGTCAATCTGGTTAACAATCAGCATCAGCGCCAGCATCGGGATGATGCGACGGAAAAACTTAGCGATTGCGGAGGCGATATGCGTGTCGTGATCTGCTGCTAAATCATAAGATTGTTGAACCGTCATGCGTCACCTATTGGGTTAATTGCACCGCTATAGGTATACGCAGTCGATTAAAGAGCGGTTATGTGAGAATGCCCGAGACCGTTTGTGCAGATGTTGAAGGGGCTTTTATGTTCAATGCGTTAGCGGTTTTCCCAGCGTAAAGTTTTGTGTGGGTTTGTGCGCTGGCTCACTGGAGAATAGTTTCAACTACACTTGCCTGATTCCATTGAGTAAAGAGGTTTACATGACGCAATCCCCTGACAGCAATCAAGCCTGGCTATTGGCATCGCGCCCCGATGGCGATCCGGTTAAAGAGAATTTCCGGCTTGTTGAACAACCTATTCCCTCTATCAAAACAGGTGAAATGCTGCTCCGCACGGTTTACCTCTCACTGGATCCTTATATGCGCGGGCGCATGGATGACAGTAAATCCTATGCGCCTCCGGCACAACTTGATCAGCCAATGGTCGGCGGTACAGTTTCACAGGTGGTTGAATCGCAGCATCCCGATTATAAAACCGGTGACTGGGTACTGGCAGGCAGCGGATGGCAACGTTATGCCGTCTCGGATGGCACTGGCGTAGCGAAAATCGGCGATCTGCCCCACCCATCCTGGGCGCTGGGCATTCTGGGGATGCCCGGCTTCACCGCTTACATGGGCCTGATGGACATTGGGCAGCCAAAAGCAGGCGAAACCCTGGTGGTCGCCGCCGCGACGGGCCCGGTGGGAGCCACCGTCGGGCAACTGGGTAAGCTCAAAGGCTGTCATGTGGTTGGCGTTGCCGGTGGTGAAGAGAAATGCCGCTACGCGATTGAAAAACTCGGGTTCTCAGCCTGTCTCGATCACTATCGTGAGGATTTTGCTGAACAGTTGGCGAACGCCTGCCCGGACGGGATCGATATCTATTTCGAGAACGTTGGTGGCAAAGTGTTTGATGCCGTGTTCCCGCTGTTGAACACCGCAGCTCGCGTACCGGTTTGTGGACTGGTCTCAACCTATAACAGTGGCAAAACCCTACCCGCTGGTCCTGACCGTACGCCACAAATCCTGAGTGGGATATTGAAGCGCCGAATCCGTATGCAGGGATTTATTATTTTCCAGGATTACGGTGATCGATATCCAGAATTCCTGCAAGCGATGATGCCGTTGGTTGAACAGCAGAAAATTCACTATCGTGAACACATGATCGATGGATTAGAAAATGCACCACAGGCGTTCTTCGATATGTTGAAGGGTAATAATTTTGGTAAAACCGTGGTCAAAGTGGCTGAAGAAGAGTGATAAGGGCCGGTTATTCTTAACATTTAATAACCGGCTAAATAGCAGCGTTATCTCTGTTTGGCCTGCGGCAGCAAGAGTTCCGTCAAAATTTTATTACGCTGTTTTTTGGTCAGCCAAAACATGCGTGGAACCCACGCCGGACGCGGCTGCGCGGCATAGAAATGCTGCATTTCATCTAACCAGGTTGCGTTGTTCATTGTTCCCTCCTTTGTTAAAAAAAGTATGGAGGGAAAAAACCGGAACAAATAGTGAGAGGATTATAAAATTTGTTCCGGGTTTAAACAGTCATGGCAAATCCAGGGAAAATTTAACGCCCTTTCTTTTTACGACCAGGTTGAGCAAAGCGCTGACGTCCTGCTGGTTTGGCCGCAGCTTTCTCTGGAATCTTTGCACCGTTCGATGCGACTTTTTTCGCCGCTGCTGCCGGTTTCTTTTTCGCCTGGCTTTGCTGCGTTTTTTTGTCTTCGGATGAAGAATCCTCGATCAAGTTAAACAACTCAATCAATTCGTCATCAGTAAAATCACGCCATTCGCCCAGCGGGATGCCTTTCAGACTGACATTCATGATACGCGTACGTTCAAGCTTGGTGACTTCGAAGCCAAAATGCTTGGTCATTCGGCGAATCTGGCGGTTAAGACCCTGAACCAGGATGATACGAAACACAAAGGTCGACTCTTTCTTCACTTTGCATTTTTTGGTCACAGTACCCAGCATCGGCACACCCGCCGCCATCCCGGCAATAAACTCGTCGGTGATGGGCTTATCTACGGTCACCACGTACTCTTTCTCGTGGTTGTTACCGGCGCGCAGGATCTTATTGACCAGGTCACCGTGGTTGGTGAGGAAAATCAGACCCTGTGAGTCTTTATCCAGACGGCCGATCGGGAACACGCGTTTACTGTGGTTAACAAAATCACCGATGTTATCGCGTTCACCCTCTTCCATAGTGGTAATAATGCCCACCGGCTTGTTGAGCGCAATCAGCACTAAATCTTCTTCGTTGCGCGGCTCGATCAACTGCCCATTCACTTTCACTTCATCCCCGGCAAAGACCTGTGCGCCAACGGTCGCGCGCTTGCCGTTAATAAAAACGTTGCCTTGCTCTATGTAACGATCGGCATCACGTCGTGAGCAGATTCCGCTCTCGCTAATGTATTTGTTCAGGCGCGTGGATGAGTTGGGCAGCATGGTTCCTCCGAAAAAAAACGGACTATACAACAACCTTAGACGTTGTGTAAGACACGGTTAAACATCATTGTTCTAGCTTGTAACCTCATCACCGTTTGGTAACAGCACACTAACATTGTGGTTGTTCCTCAGGAATCGATCAGCGACAATCGCCATCCATCGCGTTTTCTTATGACAGAGTTTGACCTTCATGACACACCTGCGTCGCGCCAGCTGGATAACATCGCTGCGGACTTTCCTTGCCCGTCTTTGGCCGCATCCGTTACCGGTCGCCAAAAAACAGAGAGTGATGGCCAGCATCGGTGCGGGCCTCGGCCTGATGATCACCAGCCTGACCAGCCATTGGCTGCTTGGTGAGGTCAACTTATGGTTTGTGGCACCGATGGGGGCGTCTGCAGTGCTGCTTTTCGGCTTACCGAATAGTCCGTTGGCGCAACCCTGGTCGATTGTTGGCGGAAATCTGGTCGCAGGCGTGATAGGCGTGACAACCGCGATGTATGTGCCCTATCCCGCAGTCGCTTGCGGCATTGCGGCTTGTCTCGCCATTGCAGTGATGTTTCAGCTGCGCTGCTTGCATCCTCCCAGCGGGGCGGTGGCGCTGACAGCGATTCTGGGCGGCAGTGGCGTTCAGCAATTGGGATATCAGTTTATTCTCTCTCCCGTGCTGCTAAATTCCGTGTGTCTTGCTGTACTGGCAATCATTTTCAATAATCTTGCGGGTCGCCGTTACCCGCATCCGCTGGCTGCTAACGAACCTAAAACGAATTCAGTGGCGCTTGAAGTGCCAATTACTCGCGATGATCTGCATCAGGCACTGGAGAACGGTCAGCTTCTCGACATTGACGAGGATGATTTGCAGCAGTTGTTACAGCGCGCTGAAGAGATTGCCCGTCGTCGGCAACAGTTACCGCCACAGCCCCTGAAGCGCGCCAGTTAAATTGCAGGCGATATGAGCCCCGCCGGCTGACCGCATTAACACAAGCCTCGGCTTATCTCCCCGCCGAAGCCGTGAATCCTTACACCATTATCATCCACTTCGACCACCGCAAAGGGTATTTCGCTTGGACCATCGAGCATGCCCTTCATGGTATAAAACCCTGTTTGACCGATGTATGCAGCGTTGCCGCGGTGGTCATGTCCTGAGAAGCAAAAATGTATGTTGTAACTAGAAAGGAGTTCCACCAGCACACTGGCGTTCATCAGTATATGCGTGGTGTGAGGCGCCAGCGGGTAATGACCAAACACCCCCACTTTTTCCCCCCGTTGCTGAGCTTCAATCAATTGCTGTTCAATCCAGTTCAGCTGCTGCTGACCGACGGCACCGTTCCATGGCTGAGCCTGCGGTTGTCGCTGCGCCTTTAATTCCGCCAGCAGGTTCTCCGCCTGGTAGTAGTCGTCACCATTCTGCGCGTTGCAGTACAAACTGACATCGTTACCGTCATAAACGATGAACCGCCACCCCGCTAAACGAAACGCGTAATAACTTTTAGGGAGTGCCGCACGATTATTCAGATGCTGAGCAAGGGTTTGCGCATCATGATTCCCCAACACTACCGCATGCGGATGCACCAACTGGTCATACAGCGGCAGAATGGCGGCATAGCTTGCCCAGTCCCGGTCAACCAGATCCCCCAGCGTCACCACAAAATCCAACGGCTGCTGATTCAGGGCTTCAATCGCCTGCGGCAACTTATCAAGTGCATGACGGTAGTAGAGGTTATTGGCGATATCAGCTTCGACATCGGCATACTGCGGATCCGCAATCACACCGAAACGCAGCACGTTATCCATCATTGCAGGACGTAAGTCAGGTAAAGCATAAAGCTCGGCCACATCGCCGAGGAGTTCGCGCTGCAAGGATGTCAATGGATGCGGATGAGTCACGAAAAACACTCCTTAGCGAATACCAGCACGCATGAACGACTGAATAAACTGACGCTGAAAAATCAGGAACAGCACCAGCAGCGGCATGGTGGTCATCAAAGTTGCGGCACCGATTAGCGCCCACTGTACGCCCTGCTCTGGCGCCGAGAACAATTGCAATCCGACCGTAAGCGGTCTTACGTTGACGGAATCGGTAATCACCAGCGGCCACAGGAAATCATTCCAGTGGAAACTGATCGAGACCAGGGCAAAAGCGATGTAGATCGGTTTCGCCAATGGAATGTAGATTTTGCGCAAGATATAAAACCGACTGGCTCCCTCTACAATCGCCGCCTCTTCCAGCACCAGCGGGATGCTTTTAAACGTCTGACGCAGCAGAAAAATGGCAAAAGCAGAGGCGAAATACGGCAATGCTATTCCCGTTAAGGTATCGCGCAGCCCAAACGCACCGATGGTTTTGTAATTGTTCAAAATCAAAACGTCCGGACTAATCATCAACTGCAGCAGGATCAGCGCGAAAATAACCCCTGAGAATTTCATTTTGAAACGCACCAGCGCATAGGCCGCCATGGTCGCTAAAATCAACTGCACCAGCACAATCATCAGCACCAGCAAGGTGGTATTGAGGAAGTAGCGGGCAAATGGCGCGGCATGCCAGGCCTTGATGAAATTATCAAAGGTTAGCGGCGAAAACAGCGAAAAACTGGCCTGATCCGATGCCGGATGGATTGCCACCCACACCGCTACCAGAATCGGCAGTAGCCACAGCAGCGCTGCCAGCCAAATGGTCAGGTTCAGACACCAGCCACCCAACGAGTTCATCTTCTTCATTGATAATGGGCTCGCTTGTCCAGCAACGTAAATTTGAACAGCGCAATCGCCGCGAGGATCACCAATAACACCACGGTCATGGCCGCAGCAGCAGGCATATCCCAGAAACTGAATGCGGTGCGATAGATATAGAACAGCAGCAGACTACTGCTGTTGTTGGGGCCCCCGTTGGTCATAGCAATCACCTGATCGACAATGCGGAAGGCGTTCATCGAAGCATTGATCAACACAAATAGCGTCGTTGGCATCAACAGCGGCCATTGCACGCGACGGAAAAAGTAACCGCGTGAAGCCCCTTCAATCGCTGCCGCTTCATTGAGGCGGGGATCGATCTGCTGCAAGGCAGCAAGATAGAAGATCATAAAGAAGCCCGCTTCACGCCAGACAGAAACCGCCATCAGACAATAAAGGGACGTGCCCGGCTCACCGAGCCAGTTCACGGCAGGCAGTGAGAACAGCGCCAGCAACTTATTCAACAGCCCCAGCTGCGGAGTGTAGAAAAACAGCCACAAATTAGCGATGGCAATCATGGGGAGCAATGATGGGATAAAAAACGCCGCGCGGACCAGCGAATTTGCCGCCAGTCGTCGATTCACGGCCAGCGCCATCATCAAAGCCAGCGTGACGGCCAGCGGAATGGTGATCAGTGCATACAACAAGTTGTTCCAGAGCGACTGGATGAAGATATCGTCATCCAGCAAGGCCATGTAATTATCCAGCCCAACGAAGTGGGCCGGATGATTATTACGGGAAGCGCTGAACAGACTCTCCCAGATCGTCGCCACCGCGGGATAATGCGTAAACAGCAGCAGAAAACTCAGTGCTGGCAAAATCAGCAGGTAACCATAAAGCTGCGTCGACCAGAATGCGGGACGACGCTGCGCCGTACTGGCAATTATCGTGCTCATCGCGCTTCCATTACTGGTAGGACTTCAACAGGCGATCCGCTTGCTTCTGCGCACCTTCAAGTGCTTCTGCCGGGGTTTTTGCCTGGGTCACCGCCGCTTCGACAGCATGGTTCAACGCATCCTGAATCTGTACGCTGTTGTAGGTCGAGAGTTCTGGCTGCGCATACTTCAACTGCTCACGCGCGACCAGCGCCTGAGGGACCTCTTTCACGTAGTCTTTCATCACCGTGGTGTCCCATGCTGCTGGAGATGTCGCCACATAGCCTGTCGCGATACTCCAGCGCGCAGCTTGCTCCGGTGAAGTCACCCAGCGGATAAACTCCATCGCGGCTTTTTGCTGCTCGGGTGAGGCATTCTTAAAGACGTAAAGGTTACCGCCGCCGGTTGGGCTGCCACGCTGTGTTTTCTCTGGCAGCATCGCCACACCAAATGGGAATTTGGCGTTATCGCGCACGTTGGTCAGATTACCGGTGGTGGTCACCATCATGGCAGTTTTACCGCTGATAAAGTCCTGTGGCGTGGTGCCCCAGGCAATTGCGCCTTTTGGCGACACTTCTTCTTTTTGCCCGAGGTCAGTCAGCCACTGCAGTGTCTCAACGTTACCCGGCGTGTTGAAATGCACCGCTGTCCCTTTACCGTTATCCAGACGACCGCCATTGGTGGCAGAGAGTCCCTGGAAGTTCCAGTAGCCGTTTGGCGTGGACGGAATCTCGATGCCCCACTGGCTCACGCCGTTAGCATCTTTGATGGTCAGTTTTTTACTGAATTCCACCACCTGCTGCCAGTTGGCCGGCGGTGTGTCGCCATTCAAGCCAGCTTTCTCAAAGGCCTGTTTATTCCAGTACATCACCACGGTTGAACGCTGGAATGGCACGCCCCACACTTTGCCATCAATGTGACGCAGGAACGCTGGATAGAATCCATCGATCCATTTTTTACCTTCATCACCGGTCGCCAGATCGCTGGCGGCGACAATCGCGCCCGCATCAATCAGGGAATAAGCCTCAATGTCACCAATGACCGCCAGCTGCGGAGCATTGCCCCCCCGAAACGCGGTCAGCGCTTTGGTGACGGTTGTCGCATAGTCACCGGTGTAAACCGGCTGAATGCTCACTTCCGGATGCACTTTTTCGAAATCAGCCACCAGCGCGTCAACGGTGTGGCTGACTTTGCCACCGACCGCGATCGGATAGTACATCTGCAATTTGACCGGATCAGCGGCAAAAGCGGAAACCGTAGTGCAAAGCAGTAAAGCAGAGGCCAGACGTGAGTAACGAATCGCAGACATGATTATCCCTTGGGCGAAAACAACGGTTAAACAGCGTATTTTTTCTGTGAAACAAACATCTGTTGCTCGGCAGACACACAGCGCTTGCCGGTCGAGGTGGAAAACAGATATTGACGGGTTGCTGACCACTGCAAGCCGACCTGGCTGTCCTCGACAAAATGCTGCATGCCGGGCACTTTCACGGTGATGGCATCGGACAGACCCGCGAGTTGGCACACCAGCAAGGTATCAGCACCCATGTATTCGTAGCTGATCACTCTGGCCTTTAAGGCAGCCTGTTCAGGTGAGATCAGCTGAATATCTTCCGCTCGTAAACCGAGACTCAATGCCACCTCATCGCAATGCTCAACCACCGGCGCCGGTAAGTGGCTCAGGTAATGACGGTTTTCTTTGTTGTGCAACGGCAGGATATTCATGGGTGGCGCGCCGATAAACTGCGCGGCAAAAACCGTGGCGGGGTTGTTATAGAGATCGTTCGGTGTGCCTTGCTGCTCGATGTGGCCGTCATTTAGCAGAATAATACTGTCCGCCATGCTCATCGCTTCGGTCTGGTCGTGCGTGACATACAGCATGGTGAGCCCCAGCTTCTTCTGTAAGGCACGAATCTCACGGCGCATGCTTTGGCGCAGCTTGGCATCAAGGTTAGACAGGGGTTCATCCATCAGACACAGGTTGTTATTCGCGATAACCGCCCTTCCCAGCGCGACACGTTGCTGTTGGCCACCAGACAGTTGCGACGGCAGACGATCAAGCAGCTTATCCAGTTCCATCAACTTGCTGACGTCATCCAGTCGGGCCGTAAAAGTCTGCTTATCTTCACCGCGTGCCTTTAAACCAAACAGCAGGTTCTCACGGACATTCAGATGTGGAAAAAGCGCATAGGATTGAAAAACCATCGAGAGTTTGCGCTGCGATGGGGGCAAATGAGTGATATCAGCGTGTTTAAAGTGGATCTCGCCGCGGTCGGCGGTTTCCAGCCCGGCAATGGTGCGCAGTAGTGTGGATTTTCCACAGCCTGATGGCCCAAGCAGCGCAACAAAGCTCCCTTCTGCGGCATCAAAGGTGATGTCATTGAGGGCAATTTTGTCGCCCCAGGCTTTAGTGATGTGATGTAGCGAAAGGTGGCTCATGCATCCGCAGTCCTGAAAACAGAATGGCGGTAAGCTAGCTCAGGGAAATGAAGGATTTATGTTGCTGGGGTGACGGTTGGGTGACTGGAACAGGCTACCCTGCTGTTATAAGGGAGTGAAAAAACCTGCCGTGCAGTTTATATAAAGTCAAAAGGACGGCGATAATTGCCGTGCAACTCAAACACAACAAACCAAAATTTCCATCTGGTTTGCTTAATTTGAAATTAACGGCGATAATTGCCGTCATATGACCATTATGCAAACCAAAAGCAATGTTGAACGCTGAAAGTCGTCAAAGGCTGAAACAGATACTTCCTGCGGGACTACTCGCCACTAAACCCTGGTTGGTGACACAGGGTTTAAATCCGCACTTCATTGATAACGCGGTCAAAAGCCAAACCCTGCTGACACTGACCCCTGGGGTGTACGTCCGCGAAACATCGCAGGTTAACTGGAAAGGTGTTGTCACCTCATTGCAAAGAATGAGTCTCTTCCCCGTCCATGTCGGCGGATTGAGCGCACTCGATCTGGAAGGACTCGCACATTATCAATCACGTAGCAAACATATCCACATCGAGCTATACGCAGAAACGGCATTGCCTGCATGGCTGAATAAAATTGACAGCAACATTCATTTTGCATGGCACAGCACCCGCCGGTTATGGCCAGCTTCACTGATGCAGGAAATACGCTATCTTCGTGAAGATCACTGGCGAGAGTCACTTCCGCCCTTGCTCCACTCTACACCCGAAAAAGCGATTCTTGAGGCCCTGGCCGGGGTTCCAACAGCAATGAGCTTTGAACATGCAGATCAACTGATGCAGAGCTTGCCTACTCTATCACCCAAAAAAGTGGATGCGCTTTTGCGTGCCAGCTCCAGCATCAAGAGCAAACGATTATTTTTATGGCTGTCTCAGCAGCATAATCATGCCTGGTTCAAATACCTTAAGCCGGAAGAATATGATTTAGGTGTGGGTAAACGTGAAATAGCACGTGGCGGCAGATTGGATAAAACATGGAATATTACCGTCCCCAGGGAGTCGAATTAATGGACCGCCAAAGTGTTTATTGGTGGAAATTACATAATTTATCGAATATGCAGCCATCTAAATACACTGAGGCGCTGGCGAAACTCAAAGAGGTATTGCTAATAACCACTTAGCTAAGCCATGCAGCATGGCTTAGCCACGGAATAGGATTTACTGCGACATACTCAAAATCGTCCGAATATTTTGCGCCGTGGTCGCCACAATGTCGATCGCCCCGGTACGCAGTGCGCCGAGTAGTGCCATTGCTTTGGTATTCTCGGAGGCAATGGCAATCACGCAGGGAATTTTACGTAATTCCTCGATGCTAAGACCAATCACCCGGTCATTCATCACCGTATCCACATGCTGTCCCTGGGCATTGAAGAAGTCATAACCCGCAACATCCCCGGTGACGCCCTGATTCACATGCGCATCGATGATCTCATGCGGCGTAAACCAGCCGAGTTTCACCATATAGCTGTTTTCATTCATATCACCGATGCCCACCAGCGCCACATCCGCTTTACGTGCGCGGTCGAGCGTCTCTTTGATGGTGCCGTTCTGCATAAAGGCATCGCGCAGCGCACGATTCTCGACATAGGCGGGGGCATACAGGGTTTCACTGATACCGCCAAATTTCTTGGCGAGTCGACGGCTGATATGATCGGCGTTAATCGCATCACCGGGACGATGAGTCCCACCAATGCCGCTGATAAACAGGCAGTTACGTGTCGGCACCTGGCCGGGGTAATCGGCGACAGCGGCGACGTTGCGCCCTTGCCCGACAGCGACAATCGCATTGTCTTTTAATGATTGTGCCAGATGGGCTGAGACTAACGCCGCTACCTGACGACGCTGTTCTTCATCGTCCGGCGAATCCAGTGCAATGAGCGCGCGTTGTAGTTGGGGGAAACGGCTTTGCAGCTGTTGTTCAAGGCGCGTACTGAACACCGGATGGTAGCGCACATTAATTTCGACGATGCCCTCTTCACGCGCACGTTTGAGCAGTCGGCCAACTTTAATGCGGGATATCCCAAACTTACGCGCAATCTCCTCCTGGGTGATTTCGTCCTGATAATAGGCCACAGCAATTTCTGTCAGCAGCTCGGAGTCCTGAGAAAGCGTGTTTTTTTCCATCCGTTACCTGTCTTGTATCGTGACACCTGATTTAAGGAGGGAGTTATATCATTGATACGACTCGCTTCGCCAGACAGCAGCGAGGCGAGTCGCAGGTTGCATCACGCTTAACGTTTAATGGCGTCGATTTTCAGCATGCGGGCAATCACGATATCCAGCTCTTTCTGATCGAAGATCTGCTTCCAGTCTGGCTTCACAATCTTCTCGCGACCGTATTCCATGGCGATCATACAGGCATCAGAGAACGGGTTGGTGGCGCGGAAGGCCACGGCCAGTGCGATCTGAATATGGCCATACAGCATCGCTTTGGCCGCTTCTTCCGGCACGCCGCTGTGCTTGACGGTCTCATCCAGTGCTTCTTTCATAAAAGCACCCACCATGCAGGCCACGGTTTCCACCAGCGTTGGCTCCAGATAGGCCAGCTGCGTCACCGTTACCCAATGCACTTCCTCTACCGGACCGTACATCACGCTAATGACTTTGCTCAGTTCGGCTTTCTGCGCATCTGAGCCGGTTTCATACGAAGCCGCCACATGCTGTACCGCCGCGATGCCACCGAAGGCATCCGCGTGCTCTTCTTTGGTGTAGCGCTCGAGGAATACGGATGGATGGCAAGGGTGCGCCACCGCATATTCGATGCCATCACGATGCGCGATCAGGTTTGCGTAAGCCGCAGCCGGGTCCAGCGTCAGCAGGATTGCACCGGCCTTCATCTGTGGCACCACGCCCTCAGACACTTTGCCCAGCACGATATCCGGTACCGCCAGAATCACCACGTCACTTACCGGCACAACGGAAGCGGCATCAGACAACTCACGACCTTGCGCCGTCACTTGCTCCTGCGCCTTCGGTGAGTTCTCGACGTAAAACACCTGGTAGTCGCTTTTCTGGAAGTTAGCAGAAATGCGCATACCCATTTTGCCGCCTGCGCCAATTACGGTGATGGTTTTCAATGCATTGCTCATTGGTATAACTCCTGATCTTGTTTACTACGTAAGAATTCAACGGTGCGGCGCGTCCATTCGGCTTCGCGCTCGCAGGTCAGCACGGCATCGTCCTGCCACGGCAACCAGTGTTCAACGATTTGATTAATCTCTCTTTCTGCCGGACGCACGCTGGCGATCATCCGGTCATAGTCCAGCAGGCCTTCGCCCATCAGGCAGCCAGCATAGGTAAAGCCGACCCAGCCATCACGACGCGTAAAGGCAAAATCTTTAATGTGCAGGTTGCCGACGCGCGCCGCCGTATTGGCGATCACCTGTTCAGGCAATTCCAGTCCTGCTACGCAGTTAGCGGGATCGAGACACACGCATAACCACGGCGAAAGAAACTTGTTAATGACCGACATCATCGCGCCGCTGTTGACCTGCTCATACGTCTCCAGGCACAGACGCACCTGCTGACGGGCGAAATCAGGCAGCACAGCACCAATCAACTCTGCCGCTTCATCCAGTGACGGACGGTGATCGGCGGTGTAGAACATGGAGCGCACCACATGGGCATCGAGAATATTCGCCATATGCAGGTAACGGCGCAGATGCGCAGTGCCTAAACCGCGTGTGCCCAGCTCCAGCGTGATGCCCAGCTTGTCGGCCAATTGGCGAAGGTCCTGCAACTGCTCATCTGACCAACTTTCAATCGCCGGATAATCACAAATCTGGAATACCGAGACATCCATCTCGGCGGTCTGCTGCAGCATCTGCTCCAGCGATAGCGGGTTGGGCACTTTGCTGGACATGCGCCAGAAAAAGGCATAAGTACTGAGTCCGATACGGCTCATTAACGGATCTCCTTCGCCAGCACGCTGGCCTCTTCAATGATTTGCGCCAGTGCATTCGGGTCGTGGGCAAAACGGCCCAGGAACAGACCATGAACGTCAGTCCCCAGACGCTGAATTAGCCCCGGCCCGGCGCTGCCGCCATAAATGATTTTTAAGGTGATACCCTCCGGCGTTTTCAACTGTTGCAGGCCCGAACACACTGCGCGGATATAGCTATCCGGTGCAGGTTGTGGTGCACCAATCGCCCACTGCGGCTCATAGGCAAAGAACACTTCGCCGCGTAAACCTTGTTGCACCGCATCGGCCAATGCTTCCTCCAGCTGCAGCTCGCATAGCGCGATGGCCTGCTCCGGCTCAGCCTGCTGTTCTTCGCCGATGCACAATACCGGCGTTAACCCGTGACGCAGTGACATGGCGACTTTCGCGGCGATCTGCGCTTTATCTTCATGAAAGTGGCGACGACGTTCAGCGTGACCGATTTCGGCCAGTGAGCAACCGAGCTCCTGCAACATGCTGGCGCTGACCTCACCGGTCCAGGCACCGTTCTCAGCCTGGCAAACATCCTGGCCACCATAGCGCACCGGTGTTTTTGCGAAAATGTCAGCCACAGCGGGAATAGCCGGATAAGCGGGCAGTACAAACAACCCGACATCACCGTTTTTCACCGCCGGCAACTGAGCCAATCCGGCGACTTTGCGGCACCAGTCCAGTGTCTGCTGGTAACCGAAATACATTTTCAGGCTGACGCCGAGCCAGATTTTGGGCTGAGACATCATTACGCTCCTTGCTGAGAGGCTTTATGTTCTTTTAGCAGATCGCCAACGGTATTGACGATCATCGCCAGTGAAATGGCTCCCGCATCTGGCGTACCGACACTTTTTTCGGCTAGCGGACGCGCACGACCCATTTTCGGCACCAGCTGAGCGGTGTCTTGTGCGGCCTTATCGGCTACCTGCGCCGCCGCCAACCAGGCATCGGTCAGTGAAGCACCCTCTGCGACTGCAGCGTTAAGGCTGTCGCTAAACGGCACCAACACATCGACCATGGTTTTATCGCCCACCTTCGCTTTGCCAAAGTGCATAATGCCCTCTTTGGCTTCGCGTACGCCGGTTGCAACGCGTTGCGCATTGGGTGACTGCTGATCGCCAATGGCCGTCCCCAGCGCAGCTAATGCCACACCCCACAGTGCACCCGATGTGCCGCCAGCTTTATCGGCCCAGGCATCCGCAGCACGGCACAACAGGCTGCCGGCACCTGCACCACGCGCAGCCACTTCACGCGCCTTGTCCACCGCGCCCAGCACGCCACGTTCCATACCGATACCGTGGTCACCGTCACCGGCCACAGCATCGATATCACCTAATTTTTTCGCGTTACGCTGTAACAAATCTGCCACTGATTCCAGGATATGTAACACGCGCTGTGCGCTCTGCTGTGACTCAGCTGAAGCCTGCGGCAATGCTTCTTCCGTGCTCTCTTCACGCTCTTCCGCACTTAGCGGTTCCGCGATCAGCACGCTTCCTTTGCGATAGGCTGGTGCATTTGCCGGCGCACACCACAGTGTCTCCAGCTCATCGTCCAACCACATCAGCGTCAGCGATGCGCCCGCCATGTTGAAGCTGGTAACAAACTCACCGACATCGGGCTGAACCACTTTAAGTCCTGCAGCGTCCAGCAGTTGTGCCACGCGGCGATACACCACGAATAACTCTTCATACTTCACTGAACCCAAACCGTTGAGGATCACCGCCACGCGATGACCTTCAATCTGTTTGACGTCGGCAGGTACTTCGCCTAGCAGACGTTCAACAAACAACTCGGCCAACTCATCGGCACTGGGCACATCAGTCTCACTGATACCCGGCTCACCGTGGATGCCCAGACCGAGCGCCATGCGCCCTTTCTCGACTTCAAATAAAGGATGCGTGGCACCCGGCAAGGTACATCCGCCAAATGCCACACCGAAAGTCCGCGTACGATCGTTAGCATGCTGCGACTTCTTAAGTACGGAGGCTAAATCATCGCCCGCTTCCGCTGCTGCACACGCCGCTTTAAACACACACAAATCCCCGGCCACACCACGGCGCTTTGCCCGTTCGTCTTTACTGGCGCTGGAAATATCATCGGTTACCGCCAGAATTTCACAGGCAATACCTTCGGCACGCAGACGTTCGCAAGCCTGGCCGAAGTGCAGTACATCGCCCGCATAGTTTCCGAACATCAGCAACACGCCCGCGCCGTTATGTGCCGCTCTTGCCACGTTGTAGATCTGCTGAGCAGACGGCGAAGCAAACAGGTTCCCCATGGCTGCGCCGTGTGCCAGACCTTGTCCAACCAACCCGGCGAAGGCCGGATAATGACCGGAACCGCCGCCCACAATCACCGCAACCGTATTGGGTTGGCTGCGCGTGCTGCGCACCACACCACCGGTGACCTGACGAACTTTATCGGCGTTGGCGGCGACAAAGCCTTCAATGAGTTCAGCAGCAAAGGCTGAAGGTTGGTTAAACAGGTACGTCATTTTAGTGCTCCTGTGCGATAGAGGTCGGCTGAGACTGCGGGCGCTGGCGATTCAATAACAGCATAAGGACGGCTGACAGCAGCATGAAGCCACCGACCACGAACATCGGTAACACATAGCTGTTGGTGGCGTCGTGCAGTGCGCCAGTGATGTAGCCCGCGGAGAAGCCCGCCACGTTTCCTAAGGTGTTGATAAGTGCGATAGCCGCTGCGGCTGACGCGCCGGTCAGGAACTGCGTTGGCAGCGTCCAGAAGTTAGGCAAGGCAGCAAAGATGGAACTGGCAGTAATCGCGATCACCATGATGGTGGTGAACGGTGAATCCATATACAGCGCCAGTGGCACGCTGATACCACCGGCCAGCGCTGGAATCGCGATGTGCCAGGTTTTGCAACCACGACGGGTGGCATCTTTTGACCAGAAGTACATCACCACAGCCGCAATCAGGTACGGCACGCCGGTGATCAATCCCTTCTGCATCACGTTAAAGGTAGTGCCGAACTGCTGCTGGAAGCCGCCGATAATGGTTGGCAGGAAGAAGGCCAGCGCATACAGGCCATAGATAAAGCCGAAGTAGATCAGGCACAGCGTCCACACACGGCCGTTGCCCATGACGGAGCGCAGGCTATGTTTCTTATGGCCCTGCTTCTGTTGATGCTCCGCTTCCAGCTCGTTGGTCAGCCAGGTCTTCTCATCTGCGGTTAACCATTTCGCCTGACGCGGTGAATCCACCAGCCAGAACAGCGCCACAATACCGATCAGAATCGCTGGGATGGAAACACCCAGGAACATCACGCGCCAGCCATCCAGACCGAACAGACCGTGTTGCTCAATCAAACCTGCCGCCAGGGGCGCACCGAATACGACGGTCAGCGGCTGTGCCAGATAGAACAAGGACAGGATTTTGCTGCGATGACGTCCCGGTACCCACATGCTCAGATAAAGAATCGCACCCGGGAAGAAGCCAGCTTCAGCAATACCCAGCAGCAGGCGCAGCGTATACAGGCCTTCGACACTGCTCACCCAGGTGAACAGCAGCGAGACGATACCCCAGCTGATCATTATGCGTGCCAGCCAGCGACGTGCGCCGAACTTATGCAACGCCAGGTTGCTCGGCACTTCCAGCAGGATATAACCGATAAAGAAGATGCCGGATGCCAGACCAAACTGCACGCCTGTCAGACCGAGGTCCTGCGTCATGCCATTTGGGCCAGCAAAAGAAATTGCGGTGCGGTCAAGGAAGTTAATAAAGAACATCAGGGCCACGAAAGGCACCAGACGCCAGGAGATTTTGCTGATAGCGGATTTCTCAACCGCCGTCATGTTTTGCTGACTCATAACGCACCTCCGTGACGTGCGTGGTTAAAACTGTTGTTTGGTGTTGACCAGACGCGAAATGAGCGCTGGCTGCAGGTGTACTGAGAGGTACGGTGTAAATGACACATGTTCGAGTCCTCAAGGGGTCTTCTTGTACATTGGTATCGTTATGCGAACAAATGAACACTACACGTATAAATGTACATCTCTCAACTGCAATGATTGAAAATGTGAGCCTGCTCATGAGATTTGATTTTGGCCCTGAATCGGAAAAATACGCAGAAATGCAGCGCGATCCGCGCGGTATCAGCACCCTTCGCGCTTTGCATCACTAAATCAGCACGTAAGACATATGAACAGCCATTGAACATATGATTGGATTTGTGGCAGGCTATCGATGAACATCTTCCTCGCCTGCATAACAAACGTTCAGGCGTCAGAACTAAACCCTGCTGGAGAATGACGATGAAAACTATCGCAATTGGCGCCGATGATGCGGCTATCGAATTGAAAAACATCATTAAAAAACTGCTTGAAGAGAAAGACTTTCAAGTGACGGACTACACCAATGACGCACAAAATGACCGTCCGATGTACCCGGATGTGGCATTTGCGCTGGCAACCGCTATCCAGAAGAATGAATTTGAGCGCGGCATCCTGCTGTGCGGCACCGGTATCGGCGTGGCAATCGTGGCCAACAAAGTGGAAGGCGTGCGTGCGGCACAGTGTCATGACACCTTCTCTGCTGAACGTGCCCGTAAAAGCAACAATGCTCAGATCATGACCATGGGCGCTCGCGTTATCGGACCTGAACTGGCGAAGAACATCGTCAATGCCTGGCTGGCCTCAGAGTTTGAAGGTGGTGGCTCCACCGCCAAAGTCGAGAAGATCGGTTACTACGAACAAGTTTCACATACTAAATAATCACCGACTTCTTACCTCTGGAGAACCTTATGTCAACACGCCGGGAAAGAGCCAACGCCATCCGTGCTTTAAGCATGGATGGCGTACAACAAGCCAAGTCAGGTCATCCGGGTGCCCCGATGGGCATGGCGGATATAGCGGAAGTTTTATGGCTCGACTTTTTACAGCACAATCCAAACAATCCTAAGTGGGCTAACCGCGACCGCTTCGTCCTGTCGAATGGCCACGGTTCGATGCTGATTTACAGCCTGCTGCACCTGAGCGGTTATGATCTGCCACTCAGCGAATTGAAAAATTTCCGTCAGCTGCACTCTAAAACACCCGGTCATCCTGAATACGGTTATACGCCAGGCGTTGAAACCACCACCGGCCCGCTGGGTCAGGGGATCGCCAATGCCGTCGGCTTCGCGATTGCCGAACGTACGCTGGCGGCGCAGTTTAATCGCCCTGGCCACGACATCGTTGATCACCATACCTATGTGTTTATGGGCGACGGCTGCATGATGGAGGGCATTTCACACGAAGTCTGCTCCATCGCCGGGACGCTGAAGCTGGGGAAACTGGTGGCCTTCTATGATGACAACGGCATCTCTATTGATGGTCACGTTGATGGCTGGTTCACCGACGATACCGCCGCCCGTTTCGAAGCGTACGGCTGGCACGTGGTGCGTGACGTAGACGGTCATGACGGCGACGCGATTAAGAAAGCGGTTGAAGCAGCCAAAGCGGTCTCGGACAAGCCTTCTCTGCTGATGTGCAAAACCGTGATTGGTTTTGGCTCACCGAATAAAGCGGGTACCCACGATGTGCATGGCGCACCACTGGGCGACGACGAAATTGCACAGACCCGTCAACAGCTGGGTTGGCACCACGCGCCGTTCGAAGTCCCTTCAGAACTTTATGCACAGTGGGATGCGAAAGAAGCCGGTCAGGCGAAAGAGTCCGCGTGGGAGGCAAAAGTCGCGGCTTATGCCGAAGCTTATCCGGAACTGGCGGAGGAGTTTAACCGTCGTATCAAAGATGCGTTGCCGGATAACTGGGAAACTGAGTCGCAACAGTTTATCGAGCAGCTGCAGGCCAATCCGGCGAAAATTGCCAGCCGTAAAGCGTCGCAAAATGCGATTGAAGCCTTCGGCAAGATTCTGCCGGAATACCTTGGGGGTTCTGCTGACCTGGCACCCAGCAACCTGACGATGTGGTCGGGTTCTAAGCCGATCAATGAAGATCCCGCGGGGAATTACATTCATTACGGCGTGCGTGAATTCGGTATGACCGCGATCGCCAACGGTATCGCGCTGCACGGTGGTTTCCTGCCTTACACCGCCACCTTCCTGATGTTTGTCGAGTACGCGCGCAATGCGGCACGTATGGCGGCGTTGATGAAAGTGCGTCAGATCATGGTCTACACCCATGACTCCATCGGCTTAGGCGAAGATGGCCCCACCCACCAGCCGGTTGAGCAGATGGCCAGTTTGCGCGTGACGCCAAACATGAGCTTATGGCGTCCGTGTGATCAGGTTGAGTCTGCGGTGGCATGGAAATACGCGATTGAGCGCGTCAACGGCCCTACTGCCTTAATCTTCTCGCGTCAGAATCTGGCGCAGCAAGATCGTACTGCTGAACAGTTGGCTAACGTGATGCGCGGCGGTTATGTGTTGAAAGACAGTGAAGGGGTTCCAGAGCTGATCCTCATCGCCACCGGTTCAGAAGTGGAGCTGGCGGTTGCTGCGTATGAGCAATTGACGGGCGAGGGCCGTAAGGTGCGCGTAGTTTCGATGCCTTCAACCGACGCCTTCGACAAGCAGGACGCGGCTTACCGTGAATCTGTGCTCCCTAAAGCGGTGGCCGCGCGTGTGGCGATCGAAGCCGGTATCGCCGATTACTGGTTCAAGTACACCGGTCTGCACGGCGCGATTGTCGGCATGACCACTTTCGGCGAATCCGCGCCAGCGGAACTGCTGTTCAAAGAGTTTGGTTTCACCGTGGAAAACGTGGTTCAAACGGCGAAATCGATTCTGTAAATGGCCAGCGCCAAAAATGGCGTGCGCCTGGCTACATAAGATGTGAGATGCCCCCAGGGGCGGCAAGAATGCCGCCCTTTTTCAGCCATTTCAACACAGCACTGATTTCCCGCTCGGCGTGACATCTTCAATGGCGTCCTCTGGTTGCAGGATGCGCACCTGACTCAACACGAAAATCACTCCGCTTATCTTTGCATCCGAATCAGCGTATTCTGTCCTCCGCTGCCCTTTTCTCACGGAACTGGAGGAAACATGTCCACCTTACGTTTGCTGATCTCTGATTCACACGATCCCTGGTTTAACCTCGCGGTGGAAGAGTGCATATTCCGTCAGATGCCCACCACGCAGCGCGTATTGTTCTTATGGCAGAACGCTGAAACGGTGGTGATTGGCCGCGCGCAAAACCCGTGGAAAGAGTGCAACACGCGTCGGATGGCGGAAGATGGCATCAAACTGGCGCGACGTAGCAGCGGCGGCGGTGCGGTGTTCCATGATCTGGGCAACGCTTGTTTCACCTTTATGGCTGGTAAACCGGAATACGATAAAACTGTCTCGACGGCGATTATTTTGCAGGCACTGGAAAAACTGGGCATGCACGCCGAAGCCTCGGGGCGCAACGATATCGTGGTCAATGTGAATGGCGAGATGCGTAAGATTTCCGGTTCCGCTTATCGCGAAACGCCGGATCGCGGTTTTCACCACGGCACTTTCCTGATGAGCGCCGATCTCTCACGTCTTGCCGATTACCTCAACCCGGACATCAAAAAGCTTCAGGCCAAAGGGATCACCTCGGTGCGTTCACGCGTCGCTAACATCGCGGATTTTATTCCTGATATCCGTTTTGCAGACATCCGTCGTGAGGTGATTGCGGCTTACTTCGCGCATTACCATGAAACCTGCGAGCCCGAGTTTATTTCACCCGAAGCCCTGCCAGACCTTCCCGGCTTTAAGGCGCAGTTCGCCCGCCAGAGCAGCTGGGAGTGGAATTTTGGTCAGGCGCCTGATTTCTCACATCTGCTGCAGGAACGTTTTGTCTGGGGTGGCGTTGAGATTCACTTTGACGTTGAGCGTGGCACCATTACCCGCAGTCAAATTTTCACCGATAGCCTCAATCCCGCACCGCTAGAAACGCTGGCGATGCAGTTGCACGGTGTGGCGTATCGACCGGAGTCACTGCAGGCTGAAATGCAGAAACTGGTTGTGGAGTTTCCGGAGCAGCAGAAGGAACTCACCGAATTGGCAAACTGGCTGGTGAACAGCATCAGATAAGGTGGCGCTGCACCAGCGCCTCAATCAGTCCCTGCAGTTCCTTTACGCCATCCAGCTGCCGGATATCGCCACACACCACAGCGTTTGAGAGGGCGTCTGCCGCGCCCAGTAAGCCCCACAGGCTGGATTGCGGCAGCTTCGCCTCAGCAAACCACAGACGTAACTTCGCCATGAAATCGAGTTGGTATTTGCGCTTCACTTCAGCCAGTTCTGGCGTGCTGTTGAGCGCTGACAGCACATCCGGAATTTCTCGCCCCTGTGTCAGTACGCAGTTTACATAGCAAGCCGCCACCGTGCTGGCGCGTTCTGCCAGATCGTCTCCCGCTTTTGCCATCGCCGCGTCAATAACAGCGTTTTGCCGCACATCAAAGTCCTCATACAGCGCAGCGAGCAAACCGTGGCGAGTGCCAAAATGCTCATACACCACAGGCTTGCTGACACCCGCTTCGATGGCCACTCGCCCAAGTGTAAGGGCATCGCTGCCGTGCTCTCGCACCAGATTCCACGCTGTGTTAATCAGCTGCTCGCGGCGGGCGTCAAAGGTCATACGCTGGCGCGTGGGTGAGTTCATGCAGGTTCCTTCAAAGTGAAAAGTCGCTGCCCAAGTTGCCGGGCAAGCGCGTAATGCGCATCAGGATAACCCTCATCGGACGGCAACAACAGTTCGCTGGTGATCACCGGCGCGCCGCAATAACCAAATATTCCCTCATCAATCTGAGTTCGCATGCTGCTGAAATAGCCACGTCGCAGATAAGTGCGCGTATTCGCCGCGCCCAGTGCCAGTAAATGCACCTGCAGATGCCCCAACTTCTTAATCACCTTTTCACCGGTGTCGTCATACGCCCAGCCCTGAGTAAACACGCGGTCAATCCACCCTTTTAACTGTGCCGGGAAAGACCACCAGTAAATCGGATACACCAATACCAGCGCATCGGCACGATTCAGACGCTGCTGTTCGGCCAATACATCCTGAGGCGAAACGGTTCCCGATTTGAACTGATCGACATCCGCCTGATTGAAGCGTGGATCAAATTGCTCAGCCGCTAAATCGGCGATTTCGACACTGTGTTGGCCGCTCGCTGAAATGCCTTTAACCAGCTGTTCAACCACAGCATGGGTGTGTGAATGGTGGTCTGGATGGGCCGTAACGATAAGCGTGTGCATGGGGGTTAACCTCCGACAATGATTGACCTACCATTGGTAACTTACTGGTGGTAGGTTGTCAATGTTCGTTTGCTGTTGGACTTGAGCGTGTGATGCCTTTGGTTGGGATAATGGGTGATGACAGCGTTTTGGGATTGGCTGGTGGTGGAGTAATTGGAGGCAGAGGCGATAATAAAGTCTGAGGTTGATTGGCCAGGTTGCTGAGTGGCGAAGGTGTTGGCTGTAATTGTCTGGGTGCGCAGGCGATGACGCTTGCTGCAGTCGCTTAGGTTCTGGCTTTCTCGTTTGATTCAATGCGTGTTGTTGAAGGATTAATCTGCTGGATTGAATCAAGGCATCCTCTCAAATTGACCTAAGCCTGCTCGGCAGCT
Organism: Pantoea sp. Taur; assembly: GCF_009830025.1. Lineage (NCBI taxonomy): Bacteria > Pseudomonadati > Pseudomonadota > Gammaproteobacteria > Enterobacterales > Erwiniaceae > Pantoea > Pantoea sp. Taur. The sequence goes on along the minus strand of NZ_SZZZ01000002.1, from coordinate 186,721 downwards.
TCAGTGGGTTTTATCAAAACGTGCACCATATGAATGGTCGTAGCACCTCTGATGCTGCAAGGGCTATTCGCAGCGCTGAGGCTTTTACGTTGGGCCAGGAGATCCACGCAGGCATGCGTGGATCAGTTCGGGGCCGACGAGGGATGGTCGATCCCCGAACGTTCCGTAGGCACGACGTGGAAGCCGAGGGCACCGCGTCAGCGGCGCGAGGACTGCCCGGCAGCAGCAGAGGTGCTACGGCCCGCACCACCGCACCAAAAAGCCCAAATGGACCTCGCATTCACAAGCTCTCTCATGATCAATGGCAGCCAACACTCACACAAACGTGACACCGTCACTCACCAAAAAAGCAATCACAGTCGCGTCACGCTCGCCTCGGACTGCAGGCAATGCACCCTGCTCGCTGATAGAATCCCCCTGCAACAACCGTTCCTCGCCAACCCGCACAATGCCATCCAGCAAGGTCAGCCATGTTGAGTAACCAGCAAGGTGTGGCACCTCAACCTGTGCGCCCCGCTCCACTTTCAGATCATAAATGAACACCTCCTGACCCAACGGCAGCGGTGCGTCGCTAGTTTCGGGGCCCGCCAGCAATGTCCAGTCGTTGAGCGGCACCCCATCAGCGCGAGTAAAATCCATGGTGCGTGGCGCACCGCCGCTTTTTGCCGGACGGATATAAGCCTGCAACATCTCGGTTTCGACAAAAGGCGCAGACTCTTCATAACGCACGCCACTTCCTGCACTCACCACCATGGCGCGTTTGGCATTCAGCGCGGTTTTGTCGCCATTTTCAGCAAGGTGCTGCGCCGAACCACGCCAGACGTAGCTGAAAATCTCTTCGTCCTGACGGGTGTGCATCGGTATACGCGCATCCATTTTCAACGACATCTGATCAATAATCGTCAGCGGGCCAAAAGCCTCGCCAGGCCGTTGCCGGCGGATGGTAAAGGGACCGTATTCAAACAGTTGGTCACGCTTGGCACGCATTACGTTCATAATTTGCTCCTCAAAATGTGGCTATGCTCATCATGATAGCGACAAGAAAATCCCTGAACAGGTGTGCAATTTGCTCACTTAAGTCAAAATTTTTGAATATTGATAACTAACAGCAATAATAAGAAAAAGAAACAATCTAAAGAACGCGACTATTTAGCATTCAGGATTAGTCAGGCTGCTTGTTTTTGCGTAAAATACGCTTTTCCGTGATGAGTAAATAACATGAATCGCAGCGAACAGATTCTTGATGCAGCTGAACAGTGCATGCGCCTAAAAGGGTTTCATCAAACGTCTATTCAGAATATTGCCAGCCAGGCAAATGTTAGCATTGGTTTAATTTATAAATATTATAAAAACAAAGATGCCATTATCGAAGCGCTGGTGACCAAAGTGGTGCAACGCATGATCGCATTATTAAACGCTGATTTTGAACGAATTGCCCATGCGGGAGGCGTCACGCATTCGGTGCAGGATATTGTGCCGCCCGAAGTTGAGCACAGTATTGTCTTGTTGATGGAAGTCTCATCTGAAGCCACACGTAACGAGCGTATTCGTCAGATAATGAATGATGCGTGGTTGGTATTAAAAAACAACTTTATTGCTCAGGAGCAGACGCTCAATCCGTCGCTGAAAGCCGACGTCATCAACACCCGACTGCATATCATCTCTCTGGTGATTGATGGGATGATCATTCGCCGTTGCATGAAACAACGTGACGTGCCCGACGGATTTATGCCCTTTTTTGATGCCATCACGCGTGACATCAATCAGCATGATATGGCCTGAAATCAGCCAAACAAATGATGTGTGAGAATGCCATTAATCCTGCCCTGTTCGTGATGATCCAGGTTCTTATCACCAAATGCGCGGCAGGCAACACCGTCTACCAGCATTAACAAAAATTGGATACGCTCATTACGCTGCTGTGGACTCACTTGAGCATACTGGCGGCTAAACGCTTTTTCCAAATCAGCAATCAATAGCTGTTCTTCTTGTGCCAAAACTTCCCGCACAGATTGATTACGCGACGCTTCCGAATACATCTCCAGTAATAAGCAGCGGTCCTGATAGGGCCAGTCCTGCCAAAATGGCGATTCCGCATCAATAATATCGCGGGTGCTGCTTTGCTTCGGCAGATTATCTTGTAAAAAAACACGCCAACTCGTGGCTATACTTTTAATCGTTTCACTGACGATGAATTCTTTGCTCTCAAAATAACGATATATCTGCCCTGCACCCAAACCTGATTCCCGGCTTATATCAGCCATGCTCGCCCCGTGAAAACCGGAGCGACTAAAACATATTTTTGCAGCGGAAATAATTATTTGCTGTCGCTGTCGCACGAAGGCGTCATTCTCTGATTTGCTCAACATAACTCCTAAAAGTGGCCGGCGCGTAATTATTGTTTTTCCCTATCATACGCGAAGGGATTTATAGCCGATATGCTGGCTATAAATCCGGTTACATTTTTCCCCGTGTCGCTAACGCATCGACCCGGGGCGATCATCACAGTTTCAGTTCAGATTCTTTCAACGCCGTACCACCCCCCATCACTTTATAGAAAGTATTGAGGTTCTGGTAGTAAGCCTGCTCAACGCTCACCAGGCTGGTGCGTGCTGTATACAGCGTGCGCTGTGCAGTTAACGCATTCAGATAGGTATCCACACCATTTTGATAGCGCAGATCCGCCAGGTGGTAATAGGTTTGCGAAGCAGCAACATTATTACGCTGACTGGTCAGCTGATCGTTGATGGTGCCGCGTCGTGCCAACGCATCGGCCACTTCTGAGAACGCCGTTTGGACCGCCTTCTCATACACCGCCACGTAATACTCTTTCTGCGCTTTGGTGTAGTTGAGGTAGGAAACGTTGTAGCCGCCTTTGAAAATCGGCAGCGAGATACTTGGGGCAAACGACCAGATTCCCGCACCGTTCTTGAACAGCGAAGACAAATCTGAACTGCCCACCCCACCGCTGGCGGTGAGGGAGATGCTTGGGAAGAAGTTAGCGCGTGCCGCCCCGATATTGGCATTAGCGGCTTTTAAGTTGTGCTCTGCCTGCAACACGTCCGGGCGATTATTCAGTGCATCCGATGACACGCCAGCAGGTACGGCTTTCAATGCATCGCCAATGGACTCAATGCTTTCAGGCAACAAATTATCTGGCACGCTTTTGCCTACCACCAGATCCAGCGCGTTTTTATCCTGCGCCACGCTGGTGGTGTAACTGGCCACATCCGCCTGAGCAGATTGATAAGTGGTCTCTGCTGACGCGACATCCACCATCGAATCCACACCGTTCTGCAGACGCTTGCGCGTCACTTCCAGTGACTGACGCGCACTCTCTGCCGTCTCTTTAGCGATCGCCAGATTGCTGCGATCGGCGGCCAGCTGCAGCCAGTAATCCACGGTGTTATACAGCACCGTCAGGCGCGAACTGCGGGCGCCCTCCAGCGTGCCGAGATAAGTTTCATACTGCTGGCGCGACAGACTTTGGTTCTTGCCAAACAGATCCAATTCAAACGAGCTGACGCTGCCCTCGGCTGAATAGGTATTGCTGAGCGCAGTTTGATTTCCCTCCCCGGTTAGCGCGCGTGAACGTGTGCCGCTCACGCCAGCGCTCAGGCTGGGGAACAAATCGGCACGCTGCTCACCATACTGAGCATGAGCCGATTTCACACTGGCCACCGCTTCACGCAGATCGCGGCTGCTGTCCAGCGCCATCGTCACCACCTGGCGCAGCTTCGCATCCAGCACATAATCCTGCCAGCTGATATCACGATAGTTAGCCGGTGTGCCTTGTAACGTCCGATAGGCATCGCCGGTGGGCGCGGAGGTATTCACCGCATCCTTTGGCCGATCGTAATGCGGATCGAGAGATACGCAACCCGCAAGGAAACACGGCAAAAACACCATTAAAAGTTTTGCAGACATATTACTCCTCCGCCTTCACAGCAGATTCGGTTGACCGTGCATCGTCATGCGGAATCGCCGGGAAAACGCGACGGACCAGAACAAAGAACAGCGGTACAAAGAAGATGGCCAGCAAGGTCGCGGTCAGGGTGCCGCCGATAATTCCGGTGCCGATAGCGATACGGCTGTTCGCCCCCGCACCGGTGGAAATCGCCAATGGCAGTACCCCAGCGGTAAACGCCAGCGAAGTCATGATGATCGGACGCAAACGCATGGTGGCGGCATGCACCGCGGCTTTCACCAGGTTCTCACCCTTGCGATAGTTCTCCTCAGCGAATTCCACGATCAAAATCGCGTTCTTGGCCGAGAGACCAATGATGGTCAATAACGCTACCTGGAAATAGACGTCGTTTTCCAGACCGCGTAGCGTAATGGCCAGCAAGGAACCGATGACGCCCAACGGCACCACCATCATCACCGAGAACGGCACTGACCAACTTTCATACAGCGCGGCCAGACACAGGAACACCACAATCAGGGAGATGCCATACAACGACATTGCCTGGTTGCCGGAGAGTTTTTCCTGATAAGAGAGGCCGCTCCATGCATAGGTGGTACCGGTTGGCAGTTTGGCCGCCAGTTTTTCCATAGCGGTGATGGCATCGCCCGAACTCTTGCCCGATGCTGACGATCCTTCAATCTCATAGGAAGCCAGGCCGTTATAACGTGACAGCACATCTGGACCGTAAGCCCATTTTGAGGAGGCGAACGACGAGAACGGCACCATGGTGGTGTTGCTGCTGCTATCCGTTCCGCGCACGTACCATTGATCGATATCTTCAGGCTTACTGCGGAACTGCTGATCGCCCTGCATGTAAACCTTCTTCACGCGACCACGGTCGGTGAAGTCGTTGACGTAACTGCCGCCAATCGCTGCACTCAAGGTGGTGTTGATGTCACTGATGGTCAGGCCCAGTGACTGCGCTTTGGCATCATCAATACTCACATCCAGCTGAGGCAAATCGGGTAACGAGTTGGCACGCACCGCGCTCAACACCGGATCCTGATTGGCTTCAGCGATCAGCTGGTTACGCATCTTCAGCAGTTGGTCACGATCGGTTGCGCCGCGCGCTTGCAGTTCAAAGGTAAAGCCGTTGGACTGGCCCAGTCCCGAGACTGAAGGCGGTGACAACACGAAAATCTGTGCATCACGAATACTGGACAGCGCAGCCATGGCGCGTCCTGCTATCGCATCGGCGCTGTTCTCTGTGCCTTTACGCTCACTCCAGTTTTTCAGCGAGATAAAACCAATACCGGCGTTCTGTCCGCTGCCCGCAAAGCTGAAGCCGTTCACCAGCATGCTGACGTTAACGTTATCTTTCTCTTTGGTCGCGAAGTACTGCTGAACCTGCTGACGGACTTCACTGGTGCGGTTTTCCGTGGCACCCGGTGCCAGCTGATACTGCACCATGATATAGCCCTGATCTTCGGTCGGCAGGAAGCCGGTCGGCAGGCGCAGATACAGCACCGCACATCCGATCAACAATACGCCGTACAGCAGCAGATAACGCACTGAACTGTGCACCACATGGCCGACGCCGTTTTGATAGCGCCCCTGTACTTTTTCATAGCTACGGTTAAACCAGCCAAAGAAGCCTTTGGTGCCGCTTTCATGGTTATGTGGTTTCAGCAAGGTGGCACAGAGTGCCGGCGTCAGCGTCAGCGCGACAATCACCGACAGCACCATCGACGACACAATGGTGATCGAAAACTGGCGATAGATCACACCGGTTGAACCACTGAAGAAGGTCATCGGCAGGAATACCGCCGACAGCACTAAGGCAATACCGACCAGCGCCCCTGTGATCTCTTTCATCGATTTTTCGGTGGCCTGTCGCGGTGGTAATCCCTCTTCGCGCATCACACGCTCAACGTTTTCCACCACGACAATCGCATCATCGACCAGCAAGCCGATGGCGAGCACCATACCGAACATGGTTAAGGTGTTAATCGAATAACCAAACAGCGACAGCACACCAAAGGTGCCCAGTAACACGACCGGCACGGCAATCGCCGGGATCAGTGTGGTACGAATGTTCTGCAGGAACACGAACATCACGATGACCACCAGAATCACCGCTTCGATCAGCGTTTTCACCACTTCTTCAATCGAGATTTTTACAAAGTCGGTACTGTCGAGCGGATAAGCGATCTCATAGCCCGCAGGCATACTGCTGCGGAACTCATTAATGGTCGATTTCACCTGTTCGGCGGTGGAAAGCGCATTGGCACCCGACGCCAGCTGAACCGCGATACCCGAAGCGGGATGGCCGTTAGCCAATACGTTGGCGCTGTAGTCTTCATCACCCATCTCGACGCGCGCCACATCACTCAGGCGCACCACGGAACCGTCAGACTGGCTTTTCAGTACAATATTGCGGAACTGTTCTGGCGTTTGCAGACGCGACCGCGAACGCACCGTTGCCACCAGTTGCTGCTCTTTACTGGCAGGCTGCGCACCCAACTGACCGGAAGAGACCTGGGTGTTTTGGCTCTCCAGCGCGGTTGTGACATCCGACGGCATCAGCGAATAGGAGGCGAGCTTGCTCGGATCTAACCAGATACGCATGGCGTACTCTGCACCAAATACCTGCACGCTCCCGACGCCACTGACACGTGCTAGCGTGTCTTCCATATTACTGACCATATAGTCAGCCACATCGGAAGAGCTGCTTTTATTGGTTTTATCGTACACCGCAAGGATCAGCAGGAAGTCGCTCTGCGCTTTTTCCACGGTGACACCCTGTGTGGTCACGGCGGTAGGCAGACGGCTTTCTGCCTGCTGAACCTTGTTTTGTACCTGAACCTGAGCGATATCGGGGTCAGTGCCTTGCTGGAAGGTCACATTGATTTTTACCTGACCGGTCGATGCGGTGCTGGTGGAGTTGAAGTAGAGTAAACCATCCAACCCGGTCAACTGCTGCTCAATCACCTGAGTGACACTGCTCTCCAGCGTTTCCGCCGAGGCACCAGTGTAGGTGGCCTGAATGCTGATCTGTGGCGGTGCCACATCGGGATATTGCGCCACGGGCAGGCTGTTAATACTGAGTAAACCGAACATCATGATGCAGATGGCGATAACCCAGGCAAACACTGGCCGACGAATAAAGAACTGAGCCAACATATCAGTTGCCCTCGCTGGTCGCGGCTTTATCGTTTGGCGTCACTTCTACGGCTTTAACGCTCATGCCCGCCTGCACTTTACCGGTACCTTCAACAATCAGTTTGTCGCCGCTGTTGAGCCCAGAGGTAATCAGCCACTTATTGCCGATCACGCGATCGGCCACCACTTCCCGGCTCTCGACTTTATTCTCTTTATCCACCACCAGCGCGGTGGCATTGCCTTTGGCGTCACGCGTGATGCCCTGCTGCGGCGCGAGGATCGCGTCTGATTTTACGCCGTTGGTCACATTGGCGCGCACATACATGCCCGGCAGTAGCTCATGTTGCGGGTTAGGGAAAATCGCGCGCAGCGTCACGGTGCCCGTCGCTTCATCTACCGACACTTCCGTCAGTTCCAGTTTGCCCGGATGGTCATAAGCACTGCCATCTTCAAGTTTCACCGTCACCGGCACGGCATCCGTGCTCTGCTGCAAGGAAGCCTGCTGACGCTTCAGTTTGAGCAGCTGAACGCTGGATTGGGTGAGATCGACATAAATAGGATCGAGCGCGCGAATGGTCGCCAGCGCGGTGGTCTGGCTGGCAGTCACCAGCGCACCTGGCGTCACGGAGGAAATGCCAATGCGTCCACTGATTGGGGCTTTGATCTGCGTGTAATTAAGATTGATGCGTGCACTTTCAACCGCAGCACGATACTGATCCACGGATGCGACATTTTGTTGGTAAGTGGCTAACGCGTCATCTGCATCCTGACGCGACACGCCGTTCTCTTTCACCAGTGCTGCATAGCGCTCCGCTTTGAGTTTGCTGCTTTTCACCAATGCCTGAGCATTCTTTAATTGTGCCAAAGCCTGATCGTAACTGGCCTGATAGCTGGCCGGATCGATTTGATACAGCACCTGACCGGCTTTCACTTCATCCCCTTCGGTAAACAGGCGCTTCAAAATAATCCCTTCAACCTGGGGGCGCACTTCTGAGGTCATACTGCCCGTCACGCGGCCCGCGAGCTGGCTGTCCAGCGCCACTGACTCGCTTTGCAAGGTTTTAACACCCACTTCGGTGGTCGGAGTGGCGGCTTGTTGACTGCTGTTTTGATCGCAGGCGGCGACTAACATCACCAGCCCGGCGATCACACTGCGCTGAAAATTCTTCATGAATTACCCTGTAGTGAACGTTCATTCTCAACGTGCAGTCTAACAAATCATCCTGAGATCGACTGTCAGGAAAATGAAAAGAGAGCGATTGTCGCTAAGCTTAATGTGCGGTGGTGCAGAAGGAGCATAGTGAGAGGGGAAACCCATTCAGGTATCATTTGGAAACATGAACAAAATTGAATCAAAGAATGAAAGATTGTCATGTTACAAAACAACAACAGATATTAACGGAAATTACTGTATTATTGATATTTTTCTGATGATATTTGTCTTATGTCGATCAAATCATCTATGCTAATTTCATCGTGACTTTTGGAAAGGCAATTCTCAATAAATAACCCACTGGTAAAGTCACTGCTGACATCTTCCCAAATTAATATCATCACCCGCCGCTATATTCCCTGGCATGTATCCCTAAGCGAAACGTCTATTTTCGTCATAATAAAAATTTATTTTTCGCTTCAAATTAAAGTCATATGAAAAATACAGCTTTCAATGACCACCGCGCAAGCCAATAAATATAGGGCCTGCGCTATTTGTCATACTAAAGATGACAATTTTAATTAATGCGTTATGTTTTCGTTAACAAAGCGTTTAGGAAGTTTCTTATCTTCACAGAGTCCAGCAAATAATATAAAAACATCGAAAGATTTGTAAATTCGACAAATAATAAGGCGCTTCTGCTTAGGCAGAATTAATTGCGCCCAAGATTTTTATTGCCAATTTATTTCAGGATGCAAAATAGAGATTTTGCGATCCGTGCGGTAGCCATGCCGAAATAAAAAGAAAGGGTCATTATGGATCGTGTCGTCGTTGCGCATTCTCCTTTAGGTGAATCACTGTTATTCAAGAGCATGACGGGCCATGAAGCGCTGTCCTGCGTTTATCAATATGATATTGAATTTCTTTGCAAAGATAACAGCATCTCTCTACCAGACCTGCTGGGTAAACCGATCACGTTAGCGCTGAATCCACGCCCTGGCGTTACCCGCTATTTGAGCGGTATTGTCACTCGGATGGCCTTTCTCGGACATGAAAAACACCGCGAAGAATATTATACCTATCGTGCGGAGGTCAGACCTGAATTATGGTATTTGACCCAAAATCGCGGTTTCCGTATTTGGCAAAAACAAACGGTGAAGCAGATCATCGAAATGGTCCTGAATGACGCAGGCATTATCTTTGAGGACCGACTGACTGGCACCTATCGCGAATGGGAATTCTGCGTGCAGTATCAGGAGACCTCGTTAGATTTCATTCAGCGGTTGATGGAACATGAAGGGATCTATTTTTATTTTGAACACGCGATGGATAAACAAACGCTGATTCTGGCGGATGATCCCTCCGTGCATAAGCCTTTTCCCGGCTACGACAGCATTGAATATCATCAGGCCGCTGCGGGTGGCTATGTGAATGATGAAAGCATCAATATCTGGCAAGCCACTGCCGCCATTTCTCCCAGTCTTTATCAGCACGATGATTACAATTATCTGGAAAGTAATGCTGATCTTTCCGCAAATGGGCAAATCAGCCAGTCGCATGCAGAGAAAACGGCGACCCAGCGTGAATGGCCAGGACAATACCCGCAGCAAGGTGATGGGCAAAATTATGTCACGGTGCGTCAACAGGAGTTTGCGGCGCGCCAACTGGAGTCCGATGGCGTGGGTGATGCCTTTGGAATGGCACCCGGTTATACCTTCGCGTTGACTAAAGCTCCGCGCGCCAGTGATGAAGGCCAATCATTCTTAATTACCGCCGTAGATTATCAACTGGTGGAGAACAGCTACGCCAGCAACGACGAAGACTTCACACGTCACTGCTTCCAGTTCCGCGTGGTGCCGGCCACGGTTAACTGGCGCCCTGCCCGCACAACCCGCTGGCCACGTACCAGCGGGCCGCAAACCGCTGTGGTCATCAACGCTCCCGATGCCAGCAAAGGCGATAACAGTACGGTAGCCACCGACGAATACGGCCGCGTGCGGGTGAAATTTCTGTGGTTTAAACCGGATAACGAGCAGGATCTTTACTCCTGCTGGTTACGCGTAGCCAGCGGCTGGGCGGGCAGCCAGCAAGGTTATTATCAGATTCCGCGCGTCGGCGAAGAAGTGGTTGTGGACTTTATCAACGGCGATCCACATCTGCCAGTGATCACTGGCCGGGTGTTTAACAACTTGCAAACCCAGCCGGTAGGCGAAAGCCTGTTAACCATCGGCAGCGAGAGCGATGTCGCTGACAGCGACACCATCACCGCAGAAGCCGCCTCATCCTGGTCATGGTCGAAAAGCGGTTTCTGGACACGCTCTGTGGGCAACAGCGATGCCAGCAATGGCAACTTTATCTCGTTCGAAGATTTGTCCGGCGAAGAATCGCTGGATATTCATGCGCAAAAAGATCTCAACCTCTCGGCAAACAATGCCATCAAAATTTATGCCGCCAAAGAGGGTGACGGCGCACTGAAAATCTGGGCGCCCGGTAAAGTCACCATCCATAGCAATGACACGGTTTCAACCAGCGCACCCACCACCTATCACACCTCGCGTGGCAGCTACTACACAGTCACCGGCGCGAACTTCACCACCACCGGTATCGGCCTGACCATCAATGGTGTCAACGGAACGGTGAATGCGGTGAGCAACGTCGCGGCCACCACCACCGATTTTGCGGTGAAGGGCTTGAGCATGGATTACACCTACATCAAGCGCAGCAAAACCCAGGTCGAGTACAAAGCCGACTTGCAGCGCTTCGAACAGGTGCCGTTTTACACCCTGCGCACCAACATGATGTCGATCATGAGCGGTGCGGTGAGCGAAGGCCTCGGCAATACCCTGCAAGAGAAGATCAAAAAGCTCACCGATGAGCGCGATGCACGTAAAACCATCAAACAAGAAGCCGACGACAAGAAGAAAACCGACTGGGAAAAACAGCGCGAAGAGAAGGTGACGCAGAAGAATAACCCGCAGACGCGTGAGCAGGCTGAACGGCAGAATAACCGCGACGGACAAGACAACAACAACAACAACAACAACAACAACAACAACAACAACAACCAGAATAACGACCCGCCGGCAGATGAAAACGATCCGACCTTCAATCCATGGGCGGACGCGTAATGCAGATCATCAAGCCTTCGCACCTCAGCGTGCTCTCACGCCCCTACCGCTGGCAGCAGCAGGATTATCTCGGTGTAGCGGTGATCGCACTGCTGGATATGGCACCCCAGCCTGCACTGCGTGATGAGCAAACACTGTGGCAGCGCGTCAGTGAGGTGCTGCAATCGCCCGATGGCGTGCTGGATATGGCGATACCCAAACAGTGCGCAGAATTCCTCGCCAGCGGTTATGGCTATGCTGCCGCTGACCAACCTGAGTGTGAAGTGGGGATTCAGGTGGCGGAGTTGCGTAAACAGCTGACCGTGGGTTCGGGTCAAGTGGCACCGTTGCACGCCCTTCCGATTGGTCATCCGATGCGTCAGGCCTTAATGGGCAAAAATTACGATGACCAGTGGCAGCAGCACGATTACCCCGGATTTGCGCGTGATACCGACTGGCGGGTATTCAATCAGGCCCCGGCAGATCAGTGGTGGTCGGAACGCGATACCCTGCCGCGCGGCGCGACGTGGCGCATTGAGAACATGCATCCCGATCAGCCGTTGCAACAGGGAAAATTACCGCAGTGGCAGGCTCGTGCCTTTGTCACCCGCCAGCGTCAGGATGCGTTGATATTTGAAACACTGGCGATGCGAGCCACCACCGTACATTTTCTGCCGCACTGCAACGAGCTGATATTGATTTGGCATGGCCATTGCGCCATTAACGAAGATGATGCGTTTGATGTGCAGTCACTGATGGTGGCGCTGGAGCGTGATGAAGCACCGCGTGGAGATGAGCACTATCGCCACATCCAGCAGCTGCGCACCACCGATGCCGATGCCGCCCTGCATGCGCTCCGCGAAAGCGATTTGATTGATGGGGAGATTCTCGCCAACACCAGCACCCCATCGTTCAATCGCGATCCAGGCCCCCTGGTGCATAACCTTAATCGCTTTGAACAGCAGCAGCGCCAGCAGTTTGATCAGCCGGTAGCGGCGAGTGCGCTCAGCGATTTCAAGGTGGAAGCGGATATAGCGGCGCAACTGGCGCGTCAGGAAGCTGAAAGTGAGCAGCAGTATGAGCAGATGATGGCGCGCTATCAGCAGGAGTCGCAGCGCAGCGATGCGACAACGCTGCCGATGCCCGATGGTGCCACGCAGTATCGCCAACAGCGGGATGAGCTGCATGCCAACCGCCATCTGCTTGGGCCCCGTGCGAGCGATATTGCGCGCAGCGAGCAGGCGTTGCTCGACAGTTATCGCCTCACCGCACAGCAGCAAAAATCCGCTATCCGCCTGACGCTCAGCGAGTCAGAGGCACAGCGTCAGTCGCTGATGGCCTGTATGGCCCGCGATAAAGATGCGCGCGGCTGGGATCTCACCGGCGCCGACCTCTCTGGCTTAGATTTGCGCGGCATGGATCTCGAAAATGCCCTGCTGGAAAACGCCGACCTTAGCCATTGCCAGCTGGACGGTGCTGATCTGCGCGGCGCGGTACTGGTGCGGAGCGAACTGCATCACAGTAGCCTGACGCACTGCTTACTCGACGGCGCCAATCTGGCGCAGGCGCAATGCAGGCACAGTGATTTCAGTGACAGCAGTCTCGCCAGCGTCGAGCTGGAAGCGACTGAGATTGAGCACTGCCGCTTTGAACGCGCCCTGCTGCGCCAGCTGTTTGTGCAACAGGCAACGATCAAGCACTGCAACCTGCAGCATGCGCTGCTGGATCGTTGCGATCTGCTGGATTTAACCCTTGAAGTGCTCGATTTCAGCCACGCGCAGTTCAGCCAGTGCAACCTGATTCGCTGTGCGTTGCATGCCGTGCAATTTAAGCATGTCACGGCGCAAGGGCTGTCGCTGGTGACCTGCCAGTCACAAGATCTCTGCTTTGACGACGCCAGACTGACCCGCTGCCTGTTTACCGCGAACAGCCAATTGCCGCATGCGCGCTTTTGCCGCACGACGCTGCTGGAGTGCAATCTGCGTGACATCGATCTTCAGGCAGCAAACTTTGATCACGCCTCGCTAGACAACAGCGATCTGAGCGGTGCCGATTGCCGCCATGCCAGCCTGCGCCTGTTACGCACCCGATTAAGCCGCTTTGTGCGTAGCGATCTGCGTCAGGCGCGCTTTAACGGCAGCCTTTTACTGGGGGCTGACCTGCAGAAGAGCCAGCTGGCAGGCTGTGACTTCAGCGACTGCAACCTGTTCCGCGCCGATTTATCGCAAACCCTCACTGATACGCACACGCGCTTCAACGATGCGCTGACCGACAGCATGAAAACGCTGCCGCGTCGCCGCGAACAGCAGGTATAGCCATGACGCCAACTGAGATTCAGCAAGCGATCAAGTCGGGCAGCATCATTCATGCCGTTGCCCCTGAACAACGCAACTTTGCCGGTATGGACCTCTCTGGCGGCAGTTTCATCGCCGTCGACCTGATGGGCGCTGATTTTCGCGGCTGCAATCTGCACGAGACCCAGTTCAGTGAATGCGCACTGTCTGGCGCGCAGTTTGATGACGCACAACTGCGCGGCACCCTGTTCAGCCAGTGCCGCATGGTCGCCACGCAGTTTAGCGGCTGCACGCTGACCGACTGCCTGTTCAATCAGTGTCAGTTAATGGAGAGCGACTTCAGCGAAAGTATTCATATCAACAGCCAGTTCAATAAAGGCGACCTCAGCGACAGCAGTTTCCTGCTCGCGTCGCTGTATCAAAGCGGTTTTATCGAATTACCCGTGCACCAGTGGCTGCTGCGCCATGCCAGCCTGGAGCAATGCACGCTAATGAGTCTTGACCTGCGACGTAGCGATCTGCACAGCGCTGGCTTCGCCCTGTGTACTTTCTACCAATGCGATTTGCGCGGTGGCGATTATCGTCAGCAACGTTTTGCACGCAGTCAGTTCACCGCCAGCAAGCTGGAAGAAGCGAGTTTCTTTGGTGCTGAACTCACACAATGCAATTTCAGCCAGGTGTCTCTGCGGGCGGCTGATCTGCGTCAGACCCGGGCCAGCCAGGCGTTATTCACCGGCAGCGATTTGCGTGAAGCGCGTTGCTCTGAGGCAAATTTCAATCAGGCAATCTTGATGCAGACACAGCTGGATGAGGCCGATTTCAGCCATAGCCAGCTATCACGTGCGGTGCTGCAGCAGGCCCACGCGCCACGCGCCAATTTTCAGCACAGCCAGTTGCAATACGCCGACCTCTCTTACGCCACGCTGGATCATGCCGATTTCCGTGATGCGCACTTTACTCACACGCGTCTGCATCGTGCCAGCCAGCAGCAAAGTCACTTTTCCAGCCGTGACGGCATTATCGAACAGGACGAAGCGCTGTATGCCGCTGAAAACTGGCGACCGCACACGCGCTTAACACCGCACGAGGACCACCATGAATCACGCTGAAAAAACCGTTGCGATCCCGCTGGATTTACCGCTACAGGCGGAGGGACAGGTTCTGGCGCTTGACACCGATTATGGCGTGCAGGTGCTGATCGACGGGCGTCGCTGGCACTGCCAACGTGCTGCCAGTTGCCTGCTGTCGCCGCAAGTCGATGACCGCGTGCTGGTGAGCCGGGCCGGGGAACAACTGTGGTTGTTAGCCGTATTGGTGCGCGCCCAGCCAGAACAGACCGCTGAGCTGCACTGTGAGGGCAAATTGACCCTAAGCAGCAGCCAATCCTTAAGCCTGCGCAGTCCGCAGTTTCAGCTGGAAGCGGAGCATGGCGACTGCCAGGTCACTGAGATGAATTACCGCGGCGAAAAAGTTTCCGCCTGGGTCACGCTCAGTCGCGTGTTCGGTAAACGTTGCGAAAGCCTGTGGGAGAGCCTGAGCCAAATCAGCCATCACCTGCTGCGCCGCACCACCCATACCGAACAGGTGCGTGCCGGACAACTCGACATCAAAACCAGCCAGCTCACCCGTCTGCATGCGCCCACCACGCTGATCAGCAGCGAATCGCTAACGCGTGTCGACGGTAAACAGATTCACATGGGTTAGGAGGAAACAGCATGTTTGCAAATTGTCAGTGTGGTGGCACCGATCAGGCCGTCGCCGATGTGTGTAAAACCCCGGCCCCGGTGACTTTCGTCAACCTGGCGTTGGGCAATACCGCGGTGCCGACCGCCAGCACCGTACTGTTTACCGGGATGCCGGCGCATAACCTCTCCACGATCACGCCAATCACCCAGGGCGATGAAGCGGGCGTGCTGGGCGGTGTGGTTTCAGAAACTTTTATGGGGCTGTCGCGGCACCTCACGGGCTGCAATTCTCTTTTAATCAACGGCATGCCCGCCACGCGTATGGGTAGTGTGACGCAACAGAACGTTGCCAACGCGCCCGGCGTACGCATCACCCCGAGTCAAACCACGGTGGCATTGCTGGCGACATAGCCATGCACATGACGAAACAGCCCGAAAAAACGCGCGATCAACAAACAGTGCTGCTTACGGCGCATAGCGTCACGCACGCCGCAACCGCTGCGTACCCCTTTTGAAGACTGATGTTTTTACACAGGACGTTGATAAAAATGACAACACTTCACAGCAAACTGCCCTTTCTCGCTGCCCTTTTTGCCACCGCCATCACGGCCGGCTGCAAAGCGCCGCCTCCCATTGTGACGGCGGACACCCTTGAAACCAGCACCGTCAACGCGGTGCCGCTGGTGCATATGCACATCATCCAACCCCCACAGCAGTTCACACCGGTCAACGCCGCTTATCGCACCCTTTATCCGGCATCACTCATGAACCGTCCCGACTTCAGTGGACTGCGTATGGAGACGCTGGAAGCCGGTGCCACGCTGCAAGTTCTGGGCGAAGTGGAGAACAGCTGGCTGGCCGTTTCGACGCAAGATAATGGCCAGCTCAGCGGCTATATCCCTTATCGCGCAGCCGTGACGGCCGATCGCTACAGCGCCACGGTGAAAGCCCAGGCGGCACGTCCTCGTCGCGCCCAGCAGCAGTGTATCGGCGTCGGCGAAGGTGACAAAGCCTGCCGAAAAGGCAGCTCATCAACCTGGATTATTCAGTAATGAGCGCGCGCATCGCAGGATTGTTCGGACTGCTGCTGTTGCTCTCGGGCTGCATGTCATCGTCACGTCAGGTGCCGGCAAACTGGCAGCTAACGCTCAACAGCGACGCTAGCGCTAATGCGGGCGCGCCGCTGAAAGTCCGGGTGTTCGTGCTGCGATCCGATGCCAATTTCCAGTCGGCTGACTTCTATTCGCTGCAAAACAACGCCTCTGCGGTGCTGGGCGGTGATTTGCTGGATAACCAGCAGCGTTTCCTCACCACGCAGCAGCCGCAACAGGTGCTGAACGGCAATCCGTCGCTGGAGGCGCACTATCTCGGCGTGATGGCTGAATACGCCAATATCAACGGCAAGGCCTGGCGCGTGGTCGTGCCGCTGCCCGCCCCCACTGAAACCAATTTCTACAAGTTCTGGCAGTTTTCGCCCGACGCGCTGCATGGCCGTATCAACGCCACCGCAGCCGGGCTGCATCTCACCGCTCATGACGAATAAACGAACTCAGGAAGGCGCTATGCACACCGCAGACAAGGTGATTTGGAGTGAAGGGATGTTTTTGCGTCCTCACCATTTTCAACAGTCGGAACGCTGGTTAGAGGCGTACAGCCGCAGCTGGGGCAAATTGCAGTGCCCGTGGCACTGGGGTTTTATGACCCTCAGCATCGATCAGGCGCTGCTGCGTCAGGGCAAACTGGCGATTGCCGAGGCCAGTGGCCTGCTACCTGATGGCACGCCGTTTTCCATCACTGGCGCGGATAACGCCCCGCCACCGCTGGCCTTCAGCGAGATTCAAGAGCCGATCGATGTGGTGCTGGCACTCCCGGAGCAGCGTCAGGGACAAACCGAAGTCATCTTCAGCGATGCCAGTGATTCCCTGGCACGCTACCTGAGCCAGGATCGCGAAGTTGACGATCTCAACGCCTCTTCAGTGGGCCGTGCGCCGATGCAGTTTGGTCGCCTGCGCCTGTGTCTGATGCCTGCTGCTGATTTAAATGCCGAATGGACCGCCATCGGCGTGGCACGCGTTAAAAGCAGCGGCAACGATCGCGCGTTGATCCTCGACAGCGACTACATCCCACCGCTGCTCAATGGTCACGTTTCCCCGGCCATTAATGCCTTTCTTAACGATATGCACGGTCTGCTGCAGCAGCGCAGCGAGCAGATGGGTGAGCGTTTGCAACAGGCGGGACGCGGTGGCAACACCGAGATGATCGATTTCATGCTGCTGACGCTCATCAACCGCTACATCGGTCAGGTGGCGCACAGCCGCCGTTTGCCGCAGCTGCATCCGGAACGCCTGTTCAGTGAATGGCTGCAGTTTGCCACCGAACTCGCCAGCTGGTCGCCATCACGCCGCCCCAGCGAACAGCTGCCGGTGTACGACCACGATAATCTCTACCTCAGCTTCAGTCGCCTGATGATTCAGCTGCGCCAAAGTTTGTCGCTGGTGATGGAGGAAAACGCACTCCAGCTCACGCTTACCGAACGCTCCCACGGACTGTTTGTCGCCACCGTTTCCGACGTCAGTCTGATCCGCGATTACGGTTTTGTGCTGGCTGTGCGCGCCGATTTGCCGGGCGAAATGTTGATCACCCACTTCCCGGCACAGATGAAAATCGCGCCTGTGACGCGCATCCGCGACCTGGTGCAACTTCAGCTTCCCGGTATTGGCTTGCGGGTGATGCCAGCCGCACCACGCCAGATCCCGTGGCACTCCGGCTATGTCTACTTCGAACTCGAGCGCAGTGGCGAGCTTTGGCAACAGATGGCGAAAGCGGAAGCCTTTGCCCTGCATCTGGCCGGTGAGTTTCCCGGCCTCGACCTGCAACTTTGGGCATTGCGCCACGCACGCAGCTAAGCACGGAGAGAAGCGACCATGATGCAGCCGCAGTCACTTAATGGCGAACTGGAAACCAGCACGCAGCATGAAAATCCGCTGGTGGCAATTGCCAATCCCTTGATCAACTCCATTGCCCAGTTACGCCATTCGGTCTCCCACGACAATCCGGCGGGCCTTCGTCAGCAGTTAATCGATCTGGTGCGCCGCTTTGAGGTGGCCTGCCAGCAGGCACAACTGCCGTATGAAACCATTGTTGGGGCACGTTACTGCCTGTGCACTTCACTGGACGAGGCAGCAGCACTGACGCCGTGGGGCAGCCGCGATGTCTGGCCGCGCAGCGGATTGCTGGTTACCTTCCATAACGAAACCTGGGGCGGCGAGAAGTTCTTTCAGCTATTGGCGCGCCTGTCACAGCATCCGCAGCAAAACATCCTGCTGCTGGAGCTGATGAACGCCTGCCTGCTGCTGGGCTTTGAAGGGCGTTATCGCATCATGGAAAACGGTCGTACGCAGCTGGAAACCCTGAAGTTGCGTCTGCTGCAGTTGATTCGCTCAGTGCGCGGCCCTTACCCGCCACCGCTTTCGCCGCAGCCGCTGGATGAACCGGTATTGCAGAAATTATGGAAGCCGCTGATTCCACTGTGGAGCTTTGCTGCGCTGCTGGCGCTGCTGGGATGCGCGGTCTACATCACGCTGAACTGGCGCCTCAATCATTTTACCGCACCCGTGCTCTCGGCCATTTATCAAACCGACCTGCCGAAAGTCGATATCGCCCGCCCTGCGGCTCCCGCTGCACCGGCACTCGATTTACGTCATTTCCTTGCGCCAGAGATCGCTGAGGGGCTGGTCACGGTCAACGATGAAGCCACCCGCAGCGTGGTGCTGCTGCGCGGCGACGGTCTGTTTGACTCTGCGGCCACCACTATCCGCGATCGCTACCGCCCGGTGATCCGCCGCATTGCACAGGCGATGGACAACGTTAACGGTCAGATTCGCGTCAGTGGTTACACCGATAACGTCCCGATCCGCAGCGCGCGCTTTAACTCTAACTACGCGCTGTCACTGGCGCGCGCTCAGTCGGTGCAGGAGATGCTGGCCCAGGACCTGCGTCAGCCACAGCGCATCATCGTTGAGGGTCGCGGTGAGAGCAATCCGCTGGCAGCAAACGATTCTGCCGCCAATCGTGCGCGCAACCGCCGTGTTGAAATCACGCTGCTTGTCGCGCCGAAACAGACTGAATCTGAACTCAACAGCGTGCATTAAAAGGAATAGCCATGATTCGCACTGTCTTTTCCATCGCCACCAGCCGCCTGATGTGGAGCGGCCTGGGCATTACAGCACTCTGTTTGTTGATCTGGACCGTGGGTCCACTGGTGGCGATTGGGGATTATCGTCCGCTGGAGTCGGCGCTGTATCGTTACATTGCCATCGCCGTGCTTTACGCACTGTGGATAAGCTACCGCGTCGTCCCTCGTCTGTGGCGTCGCTGGCAGAACCGTCGCCTGGTACAAAAAATGGCACCGGCGCCAACGGCAGCTGACGAACACGATGAGATGTCAGCCGAACACCCACTGGCCGAGCGATTCAGTGAGGCAACGCAACTGCTGCGTCAGGCGCGTTTCAACCGACCGGAGAGCCGCCGCTGGCCGCGCTGGATGCAGAAGCTCAATCGCCAGTATCTCTATCAATTGCCGTGGTACATGCTGATTGGCGCACCGGGTGCCGGTAAAACCACCGCGCTGATCAACTCGGGTCTGCACTTCCCGCTGGCCGCGCAGTTTGGCAAAACCGCACTGCGTGGCGTAGCCGGAACGCGTCACTGTGACTGGTGGTTCACTGACGAAGCGATTCTGCTGGACACCGCCGGCCGCTACACTACCCAAGAGAGCGACCGTCAGCAGGATGCGCAAGAGTGGCGCAGCTTTATGGGATTGCTGAAAAAGTATCGCCCACGCCAGCCGGTGAATGGCGCGATCATCACCATCAGCGTCGGCGATTTACTCGGCGAGTCCGAAGAAGCGCGCCATCAGCAGGCCAGCGCCCTGCGCAAACGCCTGCTGGAATTACGCGATCAGCTGGCGATCCCCTTCCCGGTTTACGTATTGGTCACCAAATCTGATCTGCTCAAAGGGTTTACCGCCAGTTTTGGTGCGATGAACAAGGCTCAGCGCGATCAGATTTGGGGCTTTACCTGGCCGTGGAGCGATCAGCAACTGGCCGTCGGGAGCGAATTCGAGCCACAGTTTGACCGCTTGCATCAGCGTCTGGATGCCGGTCTGGCAGATCTGATGATCAACGAACATGACAGCGTAAAACGCGCCGAAATGTACCTGTTCCCACAAGAGTTTCTCGCCCTGAAACCCTTGTTGAAACACTACCTCGACGTGGTGTTTGCCACTTCCGGCTATGATGCAAAGCTGATTCCGCGCGGCGTCTACTTCACCAGCGGCACCCAGGAGGGCCTGCCGTTTGACCGCGTGATGGGCCAGATGAGCCGCGCGCTGGGCTTGCCCGCGCTGCGAGCCGCCAATAGCGAACCGGCGCAACCCGGCCACGGCCAGAGTTTCTTCCTGCATCAAATGCTGACCGAAGTGGTGTTTAAAGAAGCCGGTCTGGCGGGCATCAATCGCTGGTGGGCGGTGCGAAATCGCCTGGTGCATCTGGTCACCTACGGCGTGCTGGGACTGCTGCTGTTGCTGGCGCTGATCGCCTGGTTTACCAGCTATCACCACAACAAAGGTTATCTGGCTGACGTGCAGCAGCGTGTCCCAGACATTGAGAAGCAGAGCAAGGCGCTGTCCCCGCTCAATGGCGAAAACATCTTCTCACAGTTGCCGTTCCTTAATAGCCTGGCGGGCCTGCCCAACAGCGACAAGCTCACCGATTTGCAACAGCCACCGCTTAGCTGGCGTGCTGGTTTGTATCGCGGTGAAGAGGTCTCTACCGCGTCGGATTCGCTCTATCAGCGTGCGCTGGAACAGATGCTGCTGCCGGTGATTGCCCGCAACATCACCGACTGGCTGCGCAGCGATAACGGCAGTGACGTCGATTACAGCTATGAAGCGCTGAAAGCCTATCAGATGCTGTATCTGCCGCAGCATTACGACGGTAAGTTCCTCCACGCCTGGGTAATGCTCAACGTGCAGCGCACCCAGGGTGCCAACGCGCCACAGGCACAGCTCAAAGCGCTGGATTATCACCTCGGCCAACTGCTCGATGACAAGATCAACGCTTCACCGTTTGAGCGCGATGAGCCCCTGGTGGTGCGTCAGATCGAGATGATCAGCCGTTCCCCACTCTCCACGCGGGTTTACGGTCGCCTCAAACGTTTGCTGATGCCGCGTGTTAATCCGGGCGTCAGCGTGATCAACCTGAGTGGTGCGCAGACCGAGCTGGTGTTCAGCCGCAAAAGCGGCCAACCGCTGACCGAAGCGATTCCCGGCTTCTTCACCCCTGCCGGTTACTGGGGACCGTTCAACAGCAACATCAAAAATGTGGCCGCCAGTTTGTTACAGGAAGATCGCTGGGTACTGACCCGTCGTGAAAGTGCTGATGAGCAAAACACCCTGGAACAGACGGTGCGCCGACTTTACCTCGACGACTATATGCGTCAGTGGGATGCGCTGTTGCAGGATATTCAACTACAGCCAATCAATAACCTCGGCGAACGCATCAACACCGCGCGCCTGCTGTCGGGACGGACTTCCCCCCTGCGTCAGCTGATCATTAACCTCAGCCGCAACCTGACGTTGACGCCACCGGAAGATGAAAAAGAGAAACAGGATAAGCCGTCGCTGCTGGAACGCAGCACCCACTATGTGAATAACAACGCCACCGCCACGCTGCAGGCGCTGTTCCGCGCGCGTAAAGCGGCGCAGAGCGGCAACATTGAAGCGCCGGAACAGCGGGTCATGGCGCACTACGCCAGCATTATTGAACAGGCGCAGGTGAGCGACCCGAAAGAGAGCAGTATCCCGTTTGATGCGCAGTTGAAAGATATCGACGACCTGTATAGCTATCTCACTGCGGTGCAGGATGCCAGCAACAGCGGCATGTCGCCTCCGGACAGCAGCATCATTTCACGGATGCAGGCCGATGCCGGACGCCAGCCAGAGCCGTTCCGCACGCTGTTGCTGGAGCTGGCGGTCGGTGCCAGCAGCGACACGCAAAAGCGCACCATGAGCAATATGCAGAAGCGGGCGGGCGTGGAAGTCGGCAGCTTTTGCCGCAGCGCGATTGCCGGACGCTATCCGTTTAATCACAACTCCGGCACCGATGTCACCCCCGACGATCTGGCACGGATGTTCGCGCCGGGAACCGGGCTAATGGACAGCTTCTTCCGCGATAATCTCGCCAGCAAGGTGGACACCACCCACAGCAACTGGCGCTACGCGCCCGGCGTCGATGGAAAAACGTTACCCGGTGGGACCACGCTGCTGCGCCCCTTCCAGCAGGCGCAGGCGATTCGTGAAGCCCTGTTTGCCAATGGGTCAAGCACGCCGTCCTATCGACTGACCATCACGCCAATCAGCATGGACAACAGCATTCTCAATCTGACGCTGGATGTTGACGGCCAAATCATCCGTTACAGCCACGGCCCGCAAACCCCTCAGGTGGTGAACTGGCCCGGTAACGGTAATACCCAACAGGTGCGTATGCAGATTGGTCTGACCGACGGCACCACCAACACTCTGAACACCAGCGGCCCCTGGGCGCTTAATCGCCTGTTCGACAAAGCCAGCCTGCATCCGGGCAGCAGTCAGCGTCAGGAGGCAACCTTCTCGCTCGGCGGTCATCAGATTGTATTGGCGTACACCCCTAACAGCGTGCGTAACCCGCTGCAACTGCCGGGGTTTAGCTGCCCATGATGACCTTAAACGACGCCTCTTTTGGCTGGTACGGCAAATTACCCGGCAGCGGAGACTTTATGCGCCGCCGCCTGCCGACGCGGCTGGTTAACAGCTGGGCACAATGGTTTCAAAGCAGTCTGCCACGTCTGGCGCAGCAGCCAGCAACCGGACGCGCGCCGGTGTGGAATTTCATTGTCCCTGCCACGCTCGGTGTTCCCATGATTCAGATGGGCTGCTTGTTGCCCACCCGTGATCGCGTCGGTCGCCAGTACCCGCTTTGCGCCATGCAGCTGTTTACCCCGGAACACTGGCACAACCTGCAGCTACACACGGCGGGAGACTGGTATTACCAATTGGGTAAAACCCTGACGCTGGCGGTGCAAAATCGCTACAGAGGCGATCAGCTGGATGCCGCCCTCAATGCCCTGCCGCCGCAACTCGCCCGGCCGCCGCAGTCAGATGTGTTTGATGTGATTGGCTACCAGGACACCCCTTGCACTCTCAACTGGCCGCAGGTGGTCCACTACTTCGATCCGGCGCAATACAGCAGCTTTTGGTGGAGTAATCAGAGCGACGGCAGTGCGTTTTATAGCCATTCACACAGCGGCAACTTCACTACCCAACTTTTTCTGCGCCTGTTCAATCCACCCCACGCCAGCCGCGGCGAACCGCCACTGTTTGGCCAGTTTTAACGGTGAAAAACATGAATGTCGATGCCCTTCTTGAACCGCTGCGTGACGATGCCCCCTGTGGCGATGACCTGGAATATGACGCGGCCTTTATGGCGCTGGAACAGGCGCGCAGCGGCAAAGCCGAGCAGCAGTTTGGCAACACTATCATCCCCGCTGAGCCGCCAGACTGGCAGCAGGTGGCACAGCAGGCAGAACAGTTACTGACCCGCACCCGCGATATCCGTTTGTTGCTGATCCTCAGTGAAGCCTGGACGCACACCAAAGGCTTGAGCGGATGTGCCGCAGGACTCACGCTGCTGAGTGAAGCGCTGACTCGCTACTGGCCGACGCTGCATCCGGCGCTGGAGTTTGATGGCGAGCCGGATCTGCTGATGCGCGTCAGTGCCCTGGCTGCGCTCGGCCCCCAGTCGGGTTTCAGCCGTGCGCTGCGCAACTGTTGGTTGATCAAAAGCAGCACCGGCGAGATCACCCTGCGTGATGCCATCGCCCTGCTGGACGGCAGCAAAGCCGAAGTCAGCGATTTTCCTGGCGGCGTGCCGCGCCTGCGTGAGTCATTACAGCAACCGGATCACGCCAGCGCTGCCGCTATTCGCACCCTGGCGCAGCGCTTCACCACATTGCGCCTCTGTCTAGAGCAGCACCTGGACACCGCCGATATGCCCGACCTGGCCGCCACGGAGAAGGCGCTGGCGCTGCTACTGCCGTTGTTGCCGACACCAGCAGCATCGCCAGTGGAGGAGACCCCGGCGCCTGACACCGTGCAGGCAGTACCCGAGCACTCCACCCAATCGGCGCCTCTGTCCGCCGTGCTGAACTGGCAACAGGTGCCTCTCAACTCCCGCGCGGATGCGGAACTGATGCTGGAAAAAGTGCGGCTCTACTTTCAGCAGCACGAACCGAGCCATCCGGCCCCGATCATGCTGGAGCGCGTGCAGCGCCTGATTCAGCTCGATTTCCTCGACATTATTCGTGACCTGGCGCCCGACGCCGTCACCCAACTGCAGGGCCTGTTTGGCCGTGCGGGCGAATAAAACGCCTGATGTCAGGCACATAACTCATGGAGAACACTATGGCTAACTTCCCCACCATTAAACGCGCCCGCAGTGGACAGAAGTTCATCTCGCGCAACCGTGCGCCACGCGTGCAGATTGAGTATGACGTGGAGATCTACGGCTCAGACCGCAAGGTGCAGCTGCCTTTCGTGATGGGCGTGATGGCTGATTTAGTGGGGCAACCCGTCGAAGATCAGCCGGAGATCGCCGAGCGTAAGTTCCTTGAAGTGGATATCGATAACTTCGATGAGCGCATGAAAGCGTTGAAGCCCCATCTGGCGTATCACGTTGATAACACTCTGACCGGCGAAGGCAAAGTCGGTGTGGATCTGACCTTCAACAGCATGGACGACTTCCTGCCCGATGCCATTGTGCGCCGTGTTGAGCCGCTCAATGAGCTGCTGGAAGCGCGTACGCAACTCTCCAACCTGCTCTCTTACATGGATGGCAAAAACGGTGCTGAAGCGCTGATCGCCGAAGTGCTGCAAAACCCGACCTTAATGAAATCGTTGGCCACCGCACCAAAGCCAGCCACCGCCTCAAATCAAGACAGCGAAACGGAGAAACACGATGAGTAATACCGCATCCCAAAGTGCACGCCTGCAAACGGAAACCGTTACGCAGAGCGACTTCAGTGCGCTGTTAAACAAAGAGTTTCGCCCGAATAACGACCAGGCGCGTGATGCCATCTCGCAGGCAGTGCAAACCCTGGCTGAACAGGCGTTGGAAAACAGCCTGCCGGTGTCCGACGACGCCTACCGCACGATTCAGGCACTGATCGCTGAGATCGACGCCAAATTGTCGCAGCAGGTTAACGCCATTATGCACCACGAGAGTTTTCAGCAGCTCGAAGGCGCCTGGCGCGGCCTGCACTATCTGGTGAACAACACCGAGACCGACGAGATGCTGAAAATCCGCGTGATGAGCATCAGCAAACGTGAGCTGAGCCGCACGCTGAAGCGCTACAAAGGCGTGGGCTGGGATCAGAGCCCGCTGTTCAAGAAAATCTACGAAGAAGAGTACGGTCAGTTTGGTGGCGAGCCGTATGGCTGTCTGGTGGGCGATTACTATTTCGACCACAGTCCACCAGATGTTGAACTGCTGGGCGAACTGGCAAAAATTGGCGCCGCCGCGCACTGTCCGGTGATCACCGGTGCGGCACCGAGTGCATTGCAAATGGAGTCGTGGCAAGAGCTGGCGAACCCACGTGATATCACCAAAATCTTCTCCAACACCGAATACGCAGCCTGGCGCACGCTGCGTGAAAGTGAAGATACCCGCTACCTCGGCCTAGTGATGCCGCGCTTCCTGGCTCGTTTGCCGTATGGCGTGCGCACCAATCCAGTGGATAGCTTCGACTTCACCGAAGACACCGAAGGCGCCACCCACAAGAATTACACCTGGGCCAACGCGGCTTACGCAATGGCGGCCAATATTAACCGCTCATTCAAACAGTTTGGCTGGAGCACCTCGATTCGCGGCGTCGAGTCCGGCGGTTCGGTCGAGAATCTGCCGTGCCACGTGTTCCCGACCGATGACGGCGGCGTGGACATGAAATGCCCGACCGAAATCGCTATCAGCGATCGCCGTGAAGCGGAACTGGCGAAGAACGGTTTCATTCCACTGGTGCATCGCAAGAACTCTGACTTTGCGGCCTTTATCGGCGCGCAATCGCTGCAAAAGCCCGAAGATTATTACGATGCTGATGCCGCCGCCAATGCGCAACTGGCGGCGCGCCTGCCGTACCTGTTCGCCTGCTGCCGCTTCGCCCATTACCTGAAGTGCATCGTGCGCGACAAGATCGGTTCCTTCCAGGAGCGTGCCGACATGGAGCGCTGGCTCAACTCGTGGATTATCCGCTACGTCGATGGCGACCCGGTTAACTCCACACAGGAAACCAAAGCGCGTAAGCCACTGGCCGATGCCCGCGTCACCGTGGAAGAGCAGGAGGACAATCCGGGCTACTACGCTGCCAAGTTCTTCCTGCGTCCGCATTACCAACTTGAAGGCCTGACGGTATCTCTGCGTCTGGTTTCGAAATTACCTTCGCTGAAACAACAGCAAGGGTAAAACCCTCTGGGCGCACTTTACCGCCCATTTTTTGCTTGAAAATGACTAAAGGAGTTCGACCCGCATGACCATCGCAATGTATCTGAAGCCAGAAGGCGTTGAAGGTGAATCTAAAGACTCGGCGCACACCGGCTGGATCGACATTCTCTCTTTCAACTGGGGTGCCAACCAGCCAAACAACATGAGCGTGGGCGGCGGCGGCGGTGCAGGTAAAGTGAATTATCAGGATCTGCACGTGCATGCCCGTATCGACAAAGCCACGCCAACGCTGATGCTGTATTGCTCCAACGGTAAGCATATTCCTACCCTGGAGTTCCATGTCACCAAAGCCGGTGGCTCACAGATCATCTACAACAAAATCAACCTGACCGAAGTGCTGGTCACCAGCGTGCAGTTCACCGGTTCACGTGATGACGACACCGTGGGCATCGAGTACTCGTTCCAGGCCGCGCAGGTGGAAGAGATCTACACCCAGCAGTCCGAAGACGGTGCCGCCGGTGCCGATACCACCTTCGGCTGGAACATCAAAACCAACACCGCGTCTTAATCGTTTCAAGCTATTTGCACGGGCGTCCCAACTGGGCGCCCACGCAGACAATTTTGCAGGTAAAGCCTATGCGATTCACCCTTGTTGAAAGTAAAAACGGCGTGCAGCCGCCGCTGACCAGCGTCGATTTCTATCCGCCAGGCGGCACCATTGGCCGCAGTGAAGACAATAACTTTATCCTGCCCGACGACAGCCGCACCATTTCACGGCTGCAACTGCTGGTGCACACCTCTGCTGAGGGTGAGTGCCGCATTACCAATCGCGGCAACGTGATCAACGTCGATTTTAACGGCATCCCGCTGGAACATGGCCGTCAGGTCGAATTGCAAAGCGGCGATTTACTGGGGATCGGCGATTACACGCTGGAAGTCAGCGATATCGCGGGGGAGGCGCCCGCCCCACGCGTCACCGCATCTCAGGCCACGCAAGCCAAACCCTTAGTCCGTCATACCGAATCTGAAGTACCCGGTGAGATCTGGGAGAGTTTGTCGCGCGACTTCTCAGCGCCAAAAGTGGCCCCGGCCGCGCCTGAAACGCATCATCCCCTGACCCAACCGGCGGCGAAAGCGCTGAATCCGATTGATCCGCTAGCACAGGAAGATCAGCACACCGAGCTATCACAACTGGGCATTCGCGAAAGCGATCCCGCACGGTTGTTTGCCGAGAATGACCTGTTTCAGCAGCCGACTATTTTGCAGGATGCCACCCCCACCACGCTGCGCGATCAACCGCAGGTGGCGCATCAGCAACCGCAAACTGAACTCGACCCGCTGGCGCTGTTTGGCAGCAGTGGCAGTGCTCATTCAGAAGAGAGCGATCCCTTTGGCCTGATGAATGGTCAGGCGCAGCCGTTAACCCCGCCTGACCTGTTTCAGCCGGAAGCCGCGCCGGCGATCGCTGCACAGCACACGCCACCCGCCGCTGCGGTGGCTGCACCCGCGCCATTAGCAGCGTTAACGCCATCAGCCCCCACTGCAACATCACCTTCAGCATCACCTTTAGCATCAGCTTCAGCAGCACCCATACCCACATCACCCTTGTCAGAAGTCTCGCCACCTGAGACCGCGCCAATTCCAACACCGCGCGTGCAGCAGGCCAGCCCTGAACACTCCAACGCCAGCCGCGCCAGCGGGCGAATGGGCATCGACCCGGTGAGCTACAAAACCGCCGCCCAGCGACGCGCCGCCAACACGCCGGGCGTTGATGCTGAGCTGCTGCAGGCTTTCCTCGACGGCGCTGACCTGGCAGACATTGATGCCAAGCCGCATCTTGACCAGGAGCAGATGCACCTGCTCGGCCAACTGCTTAGCCTGTTTTCACAGGGCACCGTGGCACTGCTCTCTTCCCGCACCATGCTCAAGCGCGGCGTCAATGCCGAAATGACCATGATCCTCGAACAGGCTAACAACCCGTTTAAATTGCTGCCCTCCGGGAAAAGTGTGCTGGTGCAGATGTTCAGCAGCCAGATGCCAGGTTTTATGGAGCCGGAAAAGGCGGTGCGCGATGCGCTGGTTGATTTACAGGCGCACCAACTCGGCATGATTGCCGGTATCCGCGCCATCATCACCGCCATGCTGCAGTCCTTTAATCCCGACAATTTGCAGCAGGAAGAGAGCGGCCGTCACCTGTTTGCCGCCTCGCGCAAAGCGGCACGTTGGGACAGCTTTGTGAAGCGCTACCAAACCATCGCCAGCGAAATTGACGACGATTTCCATACGCTGTTTGGTGAAGCCTTCCTGCATGCCTACGACGTAGAAGTGAATCATTACAAAGACCTGCAAACGCAAAAATCGGATAAATAATGAATATAACGTTCGCGTCCATCAGCCATCAGGGCAAACGCAGTAGCAATCAGGATCGACTGGCGAACGCATTGGGCGCACGTGCCGCCTGCTTCGTGATGTGTGACGGCATTGCGGGAGAGCACGGCGGCGACACCGCAGCGCGTCTGGCGTGCGACACCATCATCACCCAGTTCGACGGTGACCATCACCTTGATGCCCAGCGCATTCGCGGCTATATCGCTGCCGCCAATCACGCCATTAAACAGCAGCAGCGCAACCACGACACCCTGAAGAACATGGGGACTACGTTAGTGAGCCTGTTTATCGATCGGGATTATCAACTCGCCTATTGGGCACACGCGGGTGACAGCCGCTTGTACCATTTTCGTCGCGGCTATCTGCTGGAGATGACGCGCGATCACAGCCTGGCGCAGCGCATGCAGGACGCGGGCTACCCTACGGATGCGATCAATCACAACCTGCTCTATTTCGCGCTGGGGATGAAAGAGGAGCGCGAAGCCAGCTACAGCGACGTTCTGGCGCTGGAAGATGGCGACGTGTTTCTGCTGTGTACGGACGGCTTCTGGCATGAGATGGACGTTAGCGATCTGGAGCAGACGCTGCGGATGGTGAGTAATCCGCAAGAGTGGCTGGCGCTGCTGCAGCGGATGAAGCCGGACGACAACGGCGACAACTTTAGCGCCATGGCGGTGTGGATGGGCGATCCGCAGGAGTCCACCTTGCTCAGTTCACTGGGCGATGCCCAGCGTATTTTGTTGTCGCAGCGTGATTAGGGAGGCCGCCGTGAAAACTGCTTCTGCAATGCTGCTGTCGCTGCTGCTGTTGCCGCTGGCGAGTGAAGCTAAAAGCGTGCGCATCGTCTGGTCCCCGACGCTGCGTCTCAGCGCCTGGCTGGATAACGTGGTGGATGGCCGGGTGAAAAGCTGGTGTGACGATAGCGTGGCTCTGCACTTTGAACCTCAGGGCGAATTAAAACCGGATGCGCTGGAAACCTTTGTGCCGCAGGTCGGCCAGTTGCTGAAACGCCAGTGTCGCGGCCTCGACACGCTGCACTGGACGCTGATTGACAGTAGCGGTAAAGCGGTGCGCGAAGGCGATGTCACGGCCAAAGAGAACTGGCGCATCCCGCCAAAACCCAAAGTCGTGATCGCGCAGGCGGATACCACGCCGTGGCAGCGCTTCCGCATCAATGACACCTGCCAGTTGCGTACCTACTGGCCCAGCAGCGGCGATGTCCGTTTTACCTTTGATCAGCATCCGCAGTGTGACAAGGACGGTTGGATCAGCGGTGCAGGCTCGCTGCATCAGGACGCTACCACCACCGCACTCTGGTTCCTTCAGGGTTATCCGCTGATCGATCTGCCTGCCGGTGCGCACGATGCACAGGTGGTGGCAGCGAATAATCAACGGCTGATCCTGGCGAGCGCCACCGACGCACAAAGCTGGTTGCTGCTGCCGTGGGACCCTGCGCATCTTGCCTGGCGTTTTCACGGTGATGTGGTGGTGAAAACCCGCGAGGCGCAGCTGCATGATGACAACATCAATGCCCAGTTGATGGCCGATGCGCTACATCGCTGGCAGATCGATGCCAGTGCCAGCCAGCTCAACTGGCATCAGGTTGAGGCGCTGCATTTACAGCAGCGCGATCCCACGCAACCCGCCAGCTAAACCACGCACTGATGCTGATGAGCCGTTTCGCCCTTTATTCGCATCGAAATATCAAGGAGCCTGAATGAAACCCCATCCCGACAGTTTCAACGGCTGGCAGGCGCGCAAACAGCAGCGTGTCACCGCTCAGGATGAGATGCGTCCCAGCCTGCTTGATCGTCTCACCGACGATCATCCCGAGCAGCAGAACATTGAGTTGGGGCGCCAGTCAGTTAGTCATCAAACCCTGCGCACTCAGGTTCTGCGCGACCTGCAGTGGCTGTTTAACTGCACCAACAATGAAAGCCAGCACGATCTCAAGCCGTGGCCTGAAGCTCGTATGTCCGTGATCAACTTCGGACTGACGCCGCTGGCCGGTAAGCGCATGTCAGAGATTGAGTGGGACGATGTGCGCACGGCGCTACGACGCGCCATGCTGCAGTTTGAGCCGCGCATCATCCCGCATGATTTGCAGATTCGCTGCCTGACCGACGTTAACGCCCTCGACAATCACAACACCCTCTCCATCGAAATCAGCGGCAATTTGTGGTGCATTCCCTGGCCGCTGGCGTTTGTGTTTCGCACTGAACTCGATCTCGAACACAGCCGTTTTGACCTGAAGGACGCGGACGCATGAATCCACAACTGCTTGATTACTACAACCGCGAGTTAAACTACCTGCGCGAAATGGGTGCCGAGTTCGCCGATCGTTACCCCAAAGTGGCCGGACGTTTGGGCATGCAAGGTATTGAGGTCTCGGATCCCTATATTGAACGCCTGATGGAAGGTTTTGCCTTTCTCACCTCGCGCGTGCAGCTGAAAATGGATGCGGAGTTTCCACGCTTCACCGAGCAGTTGCTGGAGATGATCTACCCCAATTATCTGGCGCCCACGCCCTCCATGGCGATCGTCGAGTTTCAGCCGGATCACATGAAAGGCAAGATCAGCAGCGGCTTCTCCATTCCACGCGGCTCGCTGATTGAAAATCAGGCGATGAAAAGCAAAGGCGTCAGCTGCAAATACCGCACCGCGCATGATGTCACGCTGCTGCCACTGCAACTGCGTGAAGTCTCGCTTAGTGGCATCCCGGCTAACCTGCCCGTTTCCGCTGCTCAGCTTTCCCAGCGCGGTGCGGTGCGCGCGCTGCGTATCCGGTTGCAAACCACGGGCAACATTCCGCTGCATCAGCTGGAAATGGAAGATGTGCGCTTCCATCTTAGCGGTGCCGATCTGCCTGCCACTGAGCTGATGGAACTGCTGATGGCGCACTGTGTCGGCGTGCTGTATCGCAGCCTGGACAACGCTCAACACCTGCTACTTGAGCCGGAAGCCCTGCATCAGCAAGGATTCGCTGCCGAAGAGGCGCTACTGCCTGATGACCTGCGCAACTTCACTGGCTATCGCTTATTACAGGAGTACTTCGCGTTTCCGGCGCGTTTCCTGTTTTTCCGCACCAGCGGGTTGCAGCCGTTAGTGAAACAGCTGCGCGGTGCCACCGAAATGGAAATCGTGCTGCTGTTGGATAAAGCCGACGACGATCTGGAAAGCGTGGTGGATGTATCCCATCTGGCGCTGCACTGCACGCCAGCGATCAACCTGTTTCCGCGTGTTGCTGAACGTATCCAGCTTACCGAGGGCCGCAATGACTACCACCTGGTGGTCGATAACACCAACCCGCTCGAATATGAAGTGTACAGCGTCAATCGCCTGTACGGCAGCGGCCAGTCGTTGCATGAAGAACAGGTATTCCGCCCGTTCTGGCACAGCTTTGGCAGCGATCACGGCAATTACGGGGCCTACTTTTCGCAACGGCGCGAAGCACGCACGCTGTCGGATCAGGCCAAAATTTACGGTACGCGCACCGGTTACGCCGGTTCAGAGCTGTTCGTTACCCTGGTGGATGAGCAGCAATCCCCCTGGTCCGAAGCGGTGCAGTATGTGATGGCCGATGTGCTGTGCACCAATCGCGACTTACCGCTGTTGCTCAAACAGCAAGGTATGGATCAGTTCACCCTGCCCACCTCAGCGCCGGTGCTGGGTATTCATCTGCGCAAAGGACCGAGCGCGCCACGGCCGGCACTGGCCGCTGGGGCCACCGCATGGCGCCTGATCAGCCAACTGCAGCTTAATTACCTTAGCTTGATGGAAAGCGACGGCGATCAAGGCGCAGCATCACTGCGGCAGCTGCTGTCGCTGTATGCCGATACCGCAGAAGCCGCCACCTCGCGCCAGATTGAAGGCGTGCGCCATTGTGAAATGCGCCCGGTATTTCGCCGCGTACCCGAACCGGGGCCGATTGTCTTCGCCCGGGGGATTGCCATTACCCTGACCATCGACGAACAAGCGTTTGGTGGTGCCAGTCCGTGGCTGCTCGGCAGCGTGTTAGCCACGCTGTTCCGCCGCATGGTCGCCATCAACACTTTTACCGAGCTAACGATGAACAGCAGCAAGCGCGGAGAAATAGGTTACTGGCCACCGCAAATGGGTAAGAGGTCATTGCTATGACCACGCTACATAAAGGCTGGCGTATTGCCTGCCGCCTGCCGGATGATTTCTGGCAGCAACGCCGCGCGGCCCCTTTCCAGCATGACCTGTTTCAACTGCTGCGTCGTCTTGATGCGCAAGCGGGCAGCGCGTGGCAACTGGGACGCGCGCCGCTGCCGCGCAATGAACCGCTGCGTCTGGGGCAATCGCCGTCACTGGCCTTCGCACCGGCGACCTTAGCGGGCATTCGCCAGCGTAGCAGCGATGATCTGCACGAGGTGGATATCTGGAGTTTTGGCCTGTTTGGGCCTAATGGTCCTTTGCCACTGCACCTCACGGAGTATGCCCATGAGCGCGTTACCCATTTCGGCGACCGCAGCATGGTGGCCTTCTGTAATCTGTTCCATCACCGCCTTATCCTGCTGTTTTACCGCGCCTGGGCGGATGCGCAGCCCGCCATTGCCCTCGATCGTCCGGATCGTCATCAGTTCAATCACTATCTCTCCTGCTTAACCGGCGTCGGCCAACCGGCGCTGCAACAGGATCGCGGCACTCTCAATGAGCATGCGCGCTATGCCCTGGCTGGACACTTCACCCGGCAGACTCACGACGGTGAAGGGTTAACCCGCAGCCTGAGCTGGTATCTGCAGGTGCCTGTCGCAATCAAACACAACATTCCGCAGTGGATGCGCATTGGCGAACGCGAACAGGCCCAGCTGCGCGCGGGCAAGCATGCGCCGCGCCTCGGTGAAACCGCGTTTCTTGGCGGCGCAGTGCGCGACATTCAACACAAGTTTCGCCTGCGTCTGGGCCCGCTGCGCCTCAAGGATTATCAGCAACTGCTGCCGCGCGCGCGCCATGCCCTGCAGGTGGTGGATTGGGTACGTCACTACCTGGGTAACGAATACAACTGGGAAGTGCAGCTGGAACTGCACAAAGACGATGTGGCAGGCGTGGCCCTTGGAGGCGAACAGCCGCTCGGCTATACCAGCTGGCTCGGCGAGCAGCCTGATGCACGCCACCGTGATGATTTGATTTACCAGCCAGATGCCCGGCACTGATGAGCCGTGCGTTTGATCGCCCGCCAGTCACCTTTTTCGCCCAAACCTGTCGGGCCGCTATGTATGGCGTCCCGGGAAAAATTTCGCGTAGATAAGGGAACACCATGTCAGATATTCGTCGCAACGTTCTGTTTAGCAAATTGAATCGCACTCTGTTCACCTCACTGGAAAGTGCCACCGCGTTTTGCAAATTACGTGGGAATCCGTATGTCGAACTGGTGCATTGGCTGCATCAACTCTGGCAGCAGCCTAACAGCGACTTACAGCAGATTGCGCGACGTTTTGAACTGGATGACGCGCAACTCAGCAGTGATTTGGTCAGCGCTCTGGATCGCCTGCCGCGCGGAGCCAGTGCCGTGGCCGATCTCGCGGAACATATCGATAACGCCGTGGAACGTGCCTGGATCTACTGCTCGCTCAGCGTGGGAGAGACCCAGATTCGCGGCGGGCATTTGTTGCTCGCCTTGTTGAAAACGGTGGCATTACGTCATGTTGTGATGGCGATCTCCGGCGAATTTGGCCGCATCAGCGCCGATCGTTTGCTGGAGTCCTTTAGCGATTACATTCAGTCCAGCGATGAACAGCAGCAGAACATAAGTGACAACGTCACTCAATCTACATCGGTTAATACCAGCGGCGAAAATGTGCTGGCGAAATATGGCCGCGATCTCACCGCTGAAGCGCGCGCCGGGAACATCGATCCGGTGGTCGGCCGCGATGAAGAGATTCGTCAAATGATCGATATCCTGTTGCGCCGTCGCCAGAACAATCCGCTGCTGACCGGTGAAGCTGGCGTGGGTAAAACCGCGCTGGCAGAAGGCCTGGCGCAGTGTATCGCCAGCGGCAGCGTGCCCCCGCCGCTCCAGCAGGTGCAACTGTGGCTGCTGGATATCGGCTTGCTGCAGGCCGGCGCCTCAGTGAAAGGTGAATTTGAAGCGCGCCTGCAGGCGGTGATCAACCAGGTGCAGTCCAGCCCACAGCCGATTGTGTTGTTTATCGATGAAATCCACACGCTGGTGGGCGCTGGCGGCCAGCAAGGCACGGGCGATGCCGCCAATTTGTTGAAACCGGCGTTAGCGCGCGGGCAGCTGCGTACCGTGGGCGCCACCACCTGGGCGGAGTACAAAAAGTACATCGAAAAAGACCCGGCGCTGACCCGTCGCTTCCAGCCGGTACAGGTGGCTGAGCCAGATGAGCAAACTGCGATTTTGATGCTGCGCCATCTGGCCCAGCCCCTGTCGCAACATCATCAGGTACTGTTGCTGGATGAAGCATTACAGAGCGCGGTTCGTCTTTCACAACGCTACATCCCGGCCCGCCAGCTGCCCGACAAAGCCATTGCCCTGCTGGATACCGCTTGCGCCCGCGTGGCGGTGAGCTTGCACCATCAACCGCCAGAGTTAGCATTTTGCCGCCAGCAGCTGGCAGCACTGCAACTTGAAATTGACATCGCCGAACGTGAAGCCCGCCTCGGCTTTGACTCCGCCCCTGCGCGAATCGCCAAAGCACAACAGCAGCAAGTAATATTGCAAGATGAAGAGCAGCAGTTGGATCTGCGCTGGCAACAGGCGCTGGCTCTGACCCAGCAGCTGAGTGCGCTGCGTGCAGAGCTGCTGGTCGATCAGGATGCCGAACGCAGCGCGCGCTACCAGGCGCTACAGCAGCAGCTGGACGACCTGCAAGGCGATACGCCACTGACCTTCCCGGCTGTCGACAGCAGCGTGGTGGCCAGCGTGGTCGCCGACTGGACCGGTATCCCACTTGGCCGCATGCTGCAAAGTGAACGCGATGCGGTGCTCAATCTTGCCGATACGCTGGCACAGCGGGTCATCGGTCAGCAATCGGCGCTCAACGCCATCGCGCAGCGCATCCAGACATCGCGCGCCGGACTCGATGATCCCGGCAAACCCATTGGTGTATTTATGCTGTGTGGCCCATCAGGCACCGGTAAGACCGAGACAGCACTGGCGCTGGCCGAGACCTTGTACGGCGGTGAACAGAATCTGATCACCATCAACATGAGTGAATTTCAGGAAGCGCACAGCGTCTCCACGCTCAAAGGTGCACCGCCGGGCTATGTCGGTTATGGCGAAGGCGGTGTACTCACTGAAGCGGTACGTCGTCGCCCCTACAGCGTGGTGTTGTTGGATGAGATCGAAAAAGCGCACCCAGACGTGCACGAAATCTTCTTCCAGGTATTTGATAAAGGCTGGATGGAGGATGGCGAAGGTCGACGCATCGATTTCCGCAACACGGTGATCATTCTGACCTCGAACATCGGCAGTGATGAGCTGGCGCACGCCTGCTCTCAGGATGAAGTACCGCCGGACACGGAGACAATGAATCGCCTGCTGCGCGCGCCGCTGCGCGAAGTCTTCCCCGCCGCACTGCTGGGCCGTCTGGCGGTGATTCCGTACGTGCCGCTCAGCGATGCCATGCTGATCCGCATTATCGATCTGCGGCTGGCAAAAATTCAGCAGCGCTTACTCGATCGCCACGCCATCATCGCCGAGTTTGCCCCGGCCGTGGCACAGCAAATTATGCAGCGCTGCACCGAAGGCGAATCCGGTGGACGCATGGTGGACGCGGTATTATCGCAGACACTGTTGCCACAAATCAGCTGTCAGTTGTTGAGTGAAACTGCCGCAGCGACGCCGCGTCGGCTGCGGGTGGATTATCAACAGGCGGCGTTCCAGCTGGAATTCAGTGTGGAGGCAGAACATGAGTGAAGCCAGCAACAAAACTGCATCTCAGGCGCTGCCCATCGGTTATCGCTTTAACGAGTATGAAATCCAGCAGGTGATTGGTGAAGGCGGCTTCGGCATTGTCTATCGCGCCTGGGATAGCGAGTTGGATCGCACTGTGGCCATTAAAGAGTTTATGCCTGCTTCAATTGCACTGCGTGATGAGAATCATCATCTGCTGTTACGCAGTGAGCGCTTTATGCGCCTCTATCAAGCGGGTTTAAACAGCTTTATGCAGGAAGCTAAAACCCTCGGGCGCTTTAACCATCCACATCTGTTGCACGTACTGCGCTTCTGGCAAGCCAACGACACCGCCTATATGGTGACGCAGTTCTATCAGGGTGAAACGCTGAAAAGTCGCTACCTGCGGGATTTTACCCCCTGCAGTGAAGCGGCGATGCGCGACATGCTGCCGCCACTGCTGAGCGCGTTGAAAACCCTGCATGATCACGACTATCTGCATCGCGACATCGCACCGGACAATATTTTGCTGCAACAGGATGGCGCGCCGGTGCTGCTGGATTTCGGTTCAGCGTGCAAAACCATCGGACATCTGACGGATAAAACCGAGATCATGCTGAAGCCGGGTTATGCGCCGATTGAACAGTACAGCGAAGGACGCGATGGCGATCAGGGCCCGTGGACCGATATCTATGCACTGGGCGCGGTGTTGCATACGCTGATTTGCGGCGAGGCACCGCCGGTAAGCGTGGTGCGTTCGCTGAGTGATAGTTATCAGCCACTGGCTGAACGGGAGCTGAGCGGTTACTCCCGCGGCTTGCTGCGCACCATCGACCAGATGCTGGCCTGCGAACCCGAGCAGCGCCCGCAGTCAATTGTCGCCCTGCGCGATCTGTTGGTGGAAAACGACCGCGAGGTGCAGTGTGATGCGCCAGAACCGGAACTGACCACTGCGCACGAAGAAACCTTGTTGCCTGCCGTGGTGGTGCCGGAGATAGCCATCTCTGAACCGGCTATCGTGTCGCCACGCACACGGCGTACGCTGTGGATTGGCGGCGGGATAGCCGCAGCGGGATTAGTGACCCTGCTTGCGTTGCACGGATTGAAGAACAATAGCCCTCCACACGTGGCGGTCGCCCCCACAAAATCCGCGGTGGAAGTCGCAGAACAGAAAGTGACGCCGTCACCTAAACCCGCTGTCGCGCCTGCCCCTGTTACGCCCGCGCAGATTTATTTGCGCGCAGCAGATGCCACCCAGCTGACTCAGGTGGAAATCAACGGTAAAGCGCAAAGCACGGATGATCAGGATGGCATGAAAAGGTTGAGTTTAGTTCCGGGAGACTATCAGTTGCAGGTGACGCTTAAGCAAGGCGGTCACTGGCAGCATACATTACATATTGATGAAGGGAGCGGCACCTGGCTGGTGAATGTGCCGACTCCCGCAGGCTGATTTATTCGACCACGTTGCCATTTTCGCTAAACAGCACCTTGTCGCCCTGCGCCTGGTGCTGTGAAACCTGTAGCGTCCAGACGTGGTTGTCATCGTTACCCGCGCCTGCCGCCGGAGACAACACGTAACTGTAATCACCGTTGCGGAAGATGTAGCCACGGAAATTGTGCGACGGGCCAATATTCAGCGTCGATCCCTTCAGCGTCAATTGATGGTGATTCTTTTTATTGATCGAGTGATAGACAATGCCATCGCACTCCACATCGCCCTCAACGCATTTGCTGGTGTCCAGAAACACCTGATAGCTTTTGCTGTCAAAAAACGGTTTTTTGGCAGCAGGCGCCTGTGCCATCGCGTGGAGTGAAAAACAGACCAGTGATAAGGCAAGTAACTTTTTCATAATTTGATATAAATTCCTTTGTGATATACGTTCAATTCACTTTTCCTGCGATTCACTAATCCCTTCATGCGCACGCCGCGCGAATAAACAAACTGCATCCACGCGCGATCTAAATCCTCTGGCGATTCGCCATTAATCACTTTTAATGCCGTCGAGTAATATAAGCCTTTATGGTTCAGGTTATCACGTGTGCCAATATTAAACGCCAGCATGACTAATGCATCAAACTCATTTTGAGTCAGCGCGACTTTGGCATACTGTCGCACTGCATCAACAAACTTTTTTAAATCCTGTGAGAATAACGTTTCAGCAGCCGACTCTGAGATGCCATCTTTAAACTGGTCGAATTCGCTCTGTCGACTGATCCAATGTCCGTAACCGATGGTCGCGCCCGCAGTCCAGCTACTGATGGTGTGAGAACTGTGATCGTCATACGGTAACGTGTGCAGCTGTTCATACTGCATCATCAGTTTAAGTACCTGATAACTCGGGTACATGGTCATTGGATTTTTGCGCGCACCGTTGGGGTTACTGCCGGTGGAACCGTGGGCGCGCGGCAAGCCACTACGCTGACCGGAAGACAACTGACTGAAGGTTTTTTTGCCGGGTGACACCAGGCCATCGGGATGATGATAAAAATGTTTTTGGTAGGTGATAATTGCTTTAGTGGTGTTATTCCCGCAAATGCCATCGATTTGTAATTGCGGAAAACCATTTTTATTTAATAATGTTTGCACCAGTTTGACATCTTGCGGTCGATTGGTTCCGCGCAGCCCAACACTTTCCTGTATCGTTTCCATTATTCGCCTCAAAAATTCTTTTCATGTGAGTAATTTTATTGACGCCTGAAGCACGTAGCGGATAATTATGCCGCATTTTTAACCGCAATAATGGACTGGGAAGTTCGGATTGTTCTTAAAGTCTTAAATGACATTTTCGTGACAGTTCATTGTCACCTTTAAATAAGCATGATGCCAAAGAAATGAATTTCCTTGCTACGAAATTGCTCTCTTTTTGGTCCAAAAAATAATCGTGGCGGCAGGCACTGTGCCTTTTCCCACTGCCACGTGTTGTCTCAGTGGATGGCGATAACGGCTTGCAGCGCCAGTGCTGGAATGGTCAACGGCCGGATATCCTCGGGCATGCCGTTCGCCGCCGCCGCCATCGATACCTGCGCCAGTGCTACGTGTTGTGCGCCCTGCTCGCGTCCCTGTGTTACCGCGTCGGCAATGAGCGCGTGGTAGCGTTGATGATCGCCCGATTTAAATGCGGCCCAGGCATCAGGGATCAGCGCGACCTGCGGCTGTTTCTCCGCTGGCAGCGTGGGTGGACAGAACAACAGGCGTGTGGCGGCTAACGTTGACTCAGCCGCGCAGAGCACCAGCGCAGGCCCTGCCATTTGATGCAGGTGATCTGCCAGCATTCGGTCTGCGCGATAGACCGGGCAGCCCGTGTTTTTCGGCTGGAAGGTGTCGGCCACTGGCCCCAGCGTTGAACAGGTAATGACTATCGCATCAAACCACGGTCCCATACTGTGCAACAGCTGAGCCAAACGTTGCTGTTGCTCCTGCGTCATACCGCCACTTTGTTCGGCTTCAGCCAGCAGATGCGGCATCACAATATGGCTCAGTGTGTGGGGAGGTAATTCAAGGGCGTGTGCCGCGTGATCGAACAGCGCGATATTACTGGCGGCGGTATGCAGGCAAGCGATGGTCATGGTCATCCTTATTGTTGTGCTATTTATAGGTCCGCTGAGTCCTGGCGGCGTGATTGCAGTGGTAGATTATTGCTTCACCGTCTAATAATATTCAAAATTATTTAACATTTCTCAACCGTTACCCTCATGAACCTGCACCTGCTCGCCTTTATCATTGCGATCTTACCGGTGGCCTTGTCGCCCGGGGCGAGTTTCACCCTCGCGATTAACAACACGCTGGTGGCAGGCACGCGCGGGCTGGCGGCGATCATTCTCGGCACGGCTCTGGGTATTTATACCCATGCGCTGCTGATTGGCCTGGGCATTAGCGCCCTGCTGGTGCGTTCCCCCATTATCTTTAATCTGTTAAGCGTGGCGGGTGCTGCTTATCTGCTGTGGCTCGGCGTACAGTTGTTGCGTCGAGGTCGTCATATTTCCCAACCCGTCGCCTCTTACCGTAGCGCCCGCATGGGGATTAAAGATGCCTGGCTAGCCAATGTGCTTAATCCAAAAGCGGTGATGTTGTATCTCACCGTGGTATCGCAATTCGCCGGTCGCGATCATGCCTTGCTGCATTATCTGCTGCTGGCCTCCATACACGTTGCCATCATGGCCCTGTGGCTGGTGATCATCTGTTTTACGCTGCTGACTTCAGCGCGAGTGATCAATATCCGTAAGCTGTCCATCGCCATCAACATCGGTGGCGGGCTGATACTGGTGTTTTTTGCTATCAGCAATTTGGTTCAGCTTTTTATGACCTTCAAGCATTAATCTCTACGCCCTGTCATCTCCCGCTTCGCCTGCAAGTTTGGCCTGCGCTGCTACCTTTAGTGAGTTGCATTAACCTTACAAAAGCTGGAGATATTATGAGCAATGACGATCGTAAACCGACCACCACGGATGCTGGCATTCCGGTAGCCAGCGATGAACACTCTCTGTCTGTCGGGCCGGACGGTCCGCTGGTGCTGCACGATCACTACCTGATTGAGCAGATGGCGAACTTCAACCGTGAGCGTATTCCAGAACGCCAGCCGCACGCCAAAGGCAGCGGCGCGTTTGGCCATTTTGAAGTGACGGACGATGTCAGCCGCTATACCAAAGCTGCGGTATTTCAGCCGGGCACAAAAACTGATGTGGTGATGCGCTTTTCAACCGTTGCAGGGGAACGCGGCAGTCCCGACACCTGGCGCGATCCGCGCGGTTTTGCCCTCAAGTTTTATACCAGCGAAGGCAACTACGACATGGTAGGCAACAACACCCCGGTGTTCTTTATTCGTGATCCGATGAAGTTTCAGCACTTTATCCGCTCGCAAAAACGCCGCGCCGACAACAATTTGCGCGACCACGATATGCAGTGGGATTTCTGGACGCTGTCGCCAGAATCGGCGCATCAGGTTACCTGGTTGATGGGCGATCGCGGTATTCCCAAAAGCTGGCGTCATATGAACGGCTATTCCAGCCACACCTACATGTGGGTCAACGCGCAAGGTGAGAAGTTTTGGGTCAAATATCACTTCAAAACCGATCAGGGCGTGGAGTTTCTGGCGCAGGAAAACGCGGATACGTTGGCCGGTCAGGATGGCGACTACCACACCCGCGATCTGTTTAACGCGATTAAAAACGGTGAGTTCCCCAGCTGGACGCTCTACATGCAGATCATGCCGTTTGCCGAAGCTGAGACCTATCGCTTCAACCCGTTCGATCTCACTAAAGTCTGGCCGCATGCCGACTACCCGCTGATCAAAGTCGGCAAACTACAACTAAACCGCAATCCCACTGACAACCATGCACAGATCGAGCAAGCTGCGTTTGAGCCAAACAATCTGGTACCCGGCATTGGTTTGAGCCCTGACAAAATGTTGATTGGTCGTGTATTTGCCTATGCCGATGCGCACCGCGCGCGGTTGGGCGTGAATTACAAACAGATCCCGGTCAATGCGCCTCATTCTCCGGTGCACAGTTATAGCAAAGACGGTGCGATGCGGATGAATCCGGTCTCCGACCCGGTGTATGCACCTAATTCTAAAGGCGGTCCGGTGGCGGATGGCGAGCGTTATCCCACCGACTCCACCTGGGAATCACAAGGCAACATGGTGCGTGCGCCGTATACGCTGCGCAAGGATGATGATGATTTCGGTCAGGCGAATACGCTGGTGAATAAAGTGATGGACGATGCGGCACGCGACCGTCTGGTGAACAACGTCAGCGGGCATTTGTTGGATGGCGTGGAAGAACCGGTGCTGTCACGCGCGTTTGCGTACTGGCGCAACATTGATCAAACCATTGGCGACCGTATTGCACAGCAGGTGCAGAGCGAGCGCGCAAAACGCTAAATAAAAAGGGCGCCGCTGCGAACAGTGTGCGCCCCCTATTCATTACATCACTACCTCATTACTTCAAACGGAATGCCACCACACTGTCACCCGCCTGGGTGCCCAGCGAACCGTGACCGCCTGCCGCAATCACCACGTACTGCTTACCGTCTTTACCCATAAAGGTCGACGGTGTGGCTTGTGCGCCCGCGCTCAGCTCGGTCTGCCACAGCAGTTCACCGGTGGTGCTGTCGTAAGCGCGGAAGAAGTTATCCGCGGTTGCGCCATGGAACACCAGGTCACCCGCTGTCAGCAATGGACCACCGTGTGCCACCATGCCCATCGGGAAGCCGATTGGGAAGCGGC
The DNA here is from genome assembly GCF_009830025.1 of Pantoea sp. Taur. NCBI lineage: Bacteria > Pseudomonadati > Pseudomonadota > Gammaproteobacteria > Enterobacterales > Erwiniaceae > Pantoea > Pantoea sp. Taur. The sequence continues at coordinate 143,388 of NZ_SZZZ01000002.1, read as the reverse complement.
CCGGCAGGAAGCTGGTTTTCAGGTTTTTGGTCACACCTACACGGCGCAACCACTCGGTTTTCCCGGTTTTCAGGTCTACGCCCACCATACGACCCCACGGCGGCGCGATACACGGAATGCCGAGACCTGACGCCAGCTGCTGAATGTGGATCGCGTAGTCACCCTGGAAGTTTTCGTTCCAGTATGGCTGGCCATCTTTGGTGAACAGACGCTGCGTTTCGGTCTGCGGCGTACGCTTGATCAGGTTGTATTTGTAAGCCAGGCGCACAGGCGCGGCAATCAGCATCTGACGCTGCGGATCAACCGCCACAGAACCCCAGTTGAACACGCCAATGTTACCCGGGAAGATCAGCGAACCGGCTTCGGTGGCTGGCGTCCATGGGTTGCCATCGTAACGCAGTGAACGGAAGTCCATGCGGCATGACATCTGGTCAAACGGCGTGATGCCCCACATCGATTTCTCAGTCAGCGGGTCTGGAATGAAGTTCAGGCTCGAGACCGGCTGCGTCGCGGCAAACTTCTCACCCGGCACACCACCTTCAGTGGAAACCTTCACCTGATTAACCGGATACACGGGCTGACCGGTCAGGCGATTCAAGACAAACAGGTTGCCGGTTTTCGTTGGCAGGATCACCACAGGCTGTTTCTGGCCCTGATAATCGATATCCAGCAATGACGGCTGTGATGGGTTATCGCGGTCCCACAGATCGTGGTTCGAACTCTGATAACGCCACTTGAACGCACCTGTTTGCAGATCCAGCGCCACTAATGCATCGCGGAACTTCTCGGTGTTGCTGTTGGCATCACGTTCGATACCCACTTCATCCGGTGACGCGTTACCAAACGGCACATACACCAGACCATTTTTCAGGTCAGCACTCAGCGTACCCCAGGCGACTGGCGTATCCTGCGGATAATTCTGTCCCGCAGCAATTGGCGCCGTATTTTCTGGGTTCGATGGATCAAAGTTCCACACCAGACGACCGGTTTCGGCGTCATAAGCACGAATCACACCCGACGGGTTACCGCTGTTAAAGCCGTTGTCCATTACTGAACCACCGACAATCACCAGCTTGCCGGCCACCAGCGGCGCGGCAGTTTGCATCAACGCATGTGGACGCACTTCGCCCATGTTGGCATGCAGATCCACCACGCCGTTGGTGCCGAAATCAGCACAAGGTTTGCCGGTATCGGCATCCAGTGCAATCAGCTGTGCATCGGTGGTGGCGTTGAAGATACGCTTACGGCAGATGGCCGGCGCTGCAGCAGAATCCTGCGCAGCAACCGGGCTTTGCTCGTAATAGCTCACGCCACGGCAGGTCTGGTGCTGCTGCAGGTAAGAACGATCTTTATTCGGCGTGTACTTCCACTTCACTGCACCGGTTTCGGGATCAAGTGCGTGCACTTCGTTATGCGGCGTACAGAAATACAGCATGCCGTTGGCTTTCACCGGCGTCGCTTCGAAGGTGTATTCGCTGGCATCCGCATCCTGACGCAGGTCACCAGTGTGGTAAGTCCAGGCCACTTCGAGGTTTTGCACGTTTTCTTTGGTGATTTGATTCAGTGAAGAGAAACGCTGGCCATCAGTGGTGCCGCCGTACGCGGTCCAGTCGTTAGCGGCGCCCTGCTCGCTAGCTTGTTCACGCGCATTGCTAATCGTGCCCGCCTGCGGTAACGGATCGTAGAAGCACAGACCGATCACCACCACAATCATCACGATCACCGTGCCACCCAGGAAGGTGTGGAAGCGGCGTTCGCCTTGATACAGCGGTTTCACCACCCACGGCATCGCCAACCACAGGCCAATCACGCCAAACAGGTCGCCGCGTGGGATCCACTGCCATTTATCAAAGCCCACTTCCCAGATAATCCAGGCCAGGGTAATCCACATCAAAACCGCATACAGCGCCAGTGCACTACGCTGGTTTCTGAACAGTAAAATGGCGGTGATCAGTAAGCCCACCGCCATCAATGCATAGAACGCGCTGCCGCCCAGCATCAGCAATTTCCCGCCCATATAGAGCAGTGCCAGTGCCAGAATCGCCAACACGATGCTGGTTAGTTTGTTAACCATGCCAATCCCTCAACGTTTTTCATCAAATACCACCCAAAATAAACCTACATAAACTCAACAGAATTTTAACTTACGTTAGCGAACAGTAAAAACCCGTTGCTGAGTGTGTCGTTAGCTCCGCTTATGAATGTAGCCGGGCTAATGACTGATGAATCCCGCCGAGCTCAATATGTGACTGAAATCACGTTTCACTTATCGTCGTGAGAATTAATCATTAGTGAGTATAAATCGCATTTTTTGATAACAGGAACGGGGGTTTTTTATCTTGACCGATGTATGGGGTCATCGCGCAACTTTACCGTAGTGGATGTGTTGGGTACGTCAGGCGCAATTATCGCTCACGAAGGGTTTGAATCGGATCGCAAGCAATCGCAAAAAACGTCACTTTTGCGATTGCTTGCGATTACTCAGCGTTTTTTAAGCCACTCTTTCAATTTCCATAAGGAGACCGGCGCCTGATACACCGTGCCCTTTCCCTCCTTTATCGGTCTTAACAATCCAAGATCGGCCAGATTTTTCAGCCGACTGCGTGCGGTATTATCGGCGACACCCAGTCTTAATTTCACCCCTGCTGCGCTCAATAGCGAACCCGGCGCATGTAGCGCAATCGCCATGATGTCCAGCTCACCTTTCGCCAACGACATATTCTCCTCTACCCAATGCACCAGACGCGCCCGTTCCTGACGCAACGTAGTGATTTGCTCTGTGAAAGCATTCACCGCACGCATCACTATTTCACACTGGAATTGGACAAAATAGGTCAGGTCGAGCTCATCCGTTTCGCTGTAAAGGTATGACATGCCGTATTTAACGGAGGCCGCCTTGAGGAGTTTGCTGATCGAAATGTAACGGAAGGCGTGATAACCACGACGAATCAAATGATGATAGAACAAGCCCCGTGCGGTGCGGCCATTGCCATCATTGAAGGGATGAATATAACCAATGGCAAAGTGCAGAACACAGGCCACCAGCAATGGGTGTGTTCCCTGCTGTTCCAGGAATTCGACTTCAGCGCACAACGCATCCAGCATGCCATTCAATACGGTGTGATCGGGCGGCTGATGGATGATTTCACCATCACGACCTGCCACAAAAACATCATTGTTGCCGCGCACCTCACCGGGCCGATATTTTTCGTCATTGATGCCAGCACACGCGATGTGATGCATGTGCAGGATATCGGCACGCGTTAGCGGTCCATCGCCCATGGCGGCAATATGCTGCATCAGCCGCCAATTGCCCATAATCATGCTCTCATCTTCGTTACGGGGTTCCCGCCCCACCGCCAGCAGTTCCATCGCCACACGCGAGGTCGTTGCTGCGCCTTCGAGCTGACTGGAGGAGATCGCTTCTTCCATGATCAATTGGGACATCAGATAGGAGGCCGCGTCCTCATCAGTAGGCTCACCATTGCGCGCAAAGGTCATGCGATCCACCAGGGAAATAGCCGCGTTGATTTTGGCGGTAAAGTTGCAACTGACTTCTTGTGACGCAATGACAAAATGTTGAGCCGTACTGCGCCGTTTAAATTTTAACGCGCTCCACACCGCCAACCGTTCATCCGCATCCCGGATTCGACGACTAAGTTCGTCAAAATGTAGATAGCGCAAATCCCACTCAGCATAGCGGCTCAGCATCTCAGCACTTTCAGCGCTCGTCTGAGTATCAAGCAGTTGTTTGGGCGGGCGGCGTAATCTCATCGCAAGAAATCTCAAAAATGACGTATTTTGAGTTTACTTGAGATGACATGGAGTTACCAATAGGGTAATCATGTATAAAGAAAAATTGAGGGCGGCCCGCACTATAAAAGAACGCTTATGTGATCATGCTGGTGCAGACAGACATACAATGGGCGTCCTGATGGTCGCCCTTGCTACAGAAAGGCCTTACCTTGTATATCCGCGCTAATTGTTAGCAGCCTTACCATTCTGGCATCAGCTTTGCTTAATGATTCCTGTGTTCTATTTCAGGAGTCGCGCTATGCAAGCATCTTCTACTCGCTACACTATTTTTTCACTGCTGTTTCTCATCGCGCTGATCAACTACGTCGACCGTGGCGCACTCTCGTTTGCTGCTAACGCTATCTCTCAGGAGTTTCTCTTCACCAAAGTTCAACTGGGTGCGGTATTGGGCTATTTCGGTTTTGGCTACCTGTTCGGCTCACTGTGTGGCGGATTTCTCGCTGATAGATTGGGCACCAAAAAAGTGTGGTTGATGGCGGGAATTCTTTGGTCCTTGCTGGAAATTGCCACCGCATGGGCCGGTGAAGTCGGCATGGCGCTATTTGGTGGTTCAGCCATTATGGGATTTGCTGCATTGCGTATCCTGTTTGGTTTTTCCGAAGGCCCGGCCTATGCGTTGATGAATAAAACCATTGCACACTGGGCCCCGGATAATGAACGCGGTTTTGCGCTGAGCATCGGTTTGCTCAGCACTCAGGTAGGCTCACTGCTGACCGCACCCATTGCCGTGGGTTTGCTGCTGTTAACCAACGACTGGCGCATGATGTTTATCCTGCTCGGCGCTTTCTCGCTGCTGGCGATGTTGCTGTTTGCACGCAACTTTACCGACACACCGCTGCTGCATCCCCGCGCCAATACGGCCGAACGTCAGCTGATCATCAATGGACAAAAGCCTGAAAGCCAACATGAGGGTGCACTGCCGTGGTGGCGTTTCTTTACCAGTCGCACGCTGGTGTGCAACGCACTTGGCTATTTCAGTTTTCTCTATATCACCTTTACGCTGGTCACCTGGCTGCCTAAATATCTGCAAGATAACTTCCACTACGATCTACATTCGTTATGGTACGTGGCGATGATTCCGTGGAGCGGTGCCTGTTTCACCGTGTTGCTTGGCGGGCGTATAGCCGATCGTTTGCTGGCACGCTTTAACAACCTTCGCCTGGCAAGGAACGTCTTCGCAGCCGTCACGCTGTGCGCGACCGCCTGCTGTTTTATGGCGATTCCGTGGGTCAGTTCAACGGCAGGGATCATCGCTCTGATGACGCTAGGTAACGCGCTCAATGCGCTGGTGAATAACGTGTATTGGTCGGTGGTGATTGATGTGACGCCAAAAGCTTCGGTAGGTGCTTACAGTGGCATGACGCTGGCGATAGCCAACCTTGCCTCCATCATCTCCCCGATGCTGTGCGGCTGGCTGGCGGAATATTACGGTTATAACGCCATGTTCACCGTCACCGCCTGCATCGCATTTGGCAGTATGCTGGCGATGACGCTATTGCAGCCCGAGAAACGCCTGCAGGCTGATGCACCCACAGTGACAGCACAGCAGGCGATGTAATACTACACGGCGTGCCGCTGGCAGAAGGCAGCAATGTCTGGCGATTGGAAATCCGCCAGATGCGTCATCAGCTTCTCCAGCGGCCAGTTCCACCACGCAATCGCCTGCAACTGCGCCGCGATTTCTGGCGTGAAGCGGCCACGAATGGGTTTCGCAGGGACACCGCCCACAATAGTGTAAGGGGCCACATCTTTAGTCACAACCGCGCCAGCCGCCAATACCGCGCCGTCACCAACGGTCACGCCCGGCAGCACAATGACGCCATGACCAATCCACACATCATTACCGATGATCACGCGGTCCTCTCGACGGTTGGCAAAGAACCCGGCATCGCGCTGCGCCTGCGGATCATAATATTCCGGGCAGTAGGTAAAACGATGTTGGGAAGCACGATCCATCGGATGATTTGGCGCACCAATACGCACCTGATTGGCAATCGCGGTAAAGCGACCAATCTGCGCATCAGCGACACAACAGTGCTCGCCGAGGTAAGAAAAATCACCCAACTCGCTATATTCAAGATAACTTTCGGCGAGGATCTCACATTGCTGACCAATGTGGGTTTCGCGCATACGCACGCTAGGATCGATGACAGTGTGTTGCAGTTTAGCCGGTTGGATAACGGCGAGGGCCATAGCAAGCTCCAATGTGGTCAGATGTCTGGATAACGGGTTGTAATAGGTCAAGCGCGAAGCACAACACTAAAGCGGCAAGATGACAGAAATGCTATCGTAGCGGCTTCGTTTGAGGCCATTTAAGGAAAGGGAATGAGAACACCGTGGTCACTGTTAGCTCTATTGTGGTCTTCTGGCCAGGCGTCAGCGGCTCTGCCCGCTGATATCAAAGCAGGTGATATCGTGCAGGTGCAGTTATCACAATTGCATCCCACGCAAGCCGCGATTGGTTATCGTCAGTTAGATTACAAACTGCACCGTTACCAGGCCGATCCCAAAAAGCTGTTCGATGATTTTTGCGAAAGCATGGGACAGAAAGGCGTAGACAAGTTCAACAGCAAATCACGCATCTCCGATCCTGACAGCTTCACCTGTAAAGCCCCAGTGGGTGCGCAGCCAGGACCGATGAAAACTGCCGTCATCGCCCCGGATAATGCGCTCTATCTCACTGATGGGCATCACACCTTCAGTAATTTCGCTGATGTTGGTGGTTTGAAAACGCTGGTACAGGTGCGCATCACCAATGATTTCCGCAGTCTGAAAACGATGAATGCGTTCTGGCAGCAAATGGAAGCCGCCCATCTGGTCTGGCTGGATACGCCTAAAGGCAAAATCACCCCGCATGACCTGCCGAAAGAGTTGGGCCGTAAACACATGCAGGATGATGAATATCGTTCGCTGGTCTATTTCGTGCGCGATATCGGCTTTGAGAAAGAGGACAATCCGCCGCCGTTCCTTGAATTCTATTGGGGTAAATGGCTTGAGACTGAACTGCCGCTGAAATCATTCGATCTGCACGATCGCAAAGGCTATGGCGCAGCGGTCACCGCCATTGCTGAAAAAATCACCGACGTACCTAAAGACACGGTGATTGCCCAGAGCGATGCCGGACCGCTCACCGCTGAAAAGTTGGGGGCGATGAAAAAGGTCAACGAGAAGAAACTCGATAAGATGATTTCTGCGGATGGCAAACTTGGCTGGGCGTTTAAACAATAACGCCACTGCCTCTGACTAAACCCAGAAAATTGTGCGCCGTTGCCGTCAATGCATGCTCATGCCAGGCCACCGCTAATCCGGTAGTCGGTACCGGCGCTTTTATCTGTTTAAAAACCACGCCTGATAAGCTGAATTGGCGCATCGATTCCGGCACCAGCGATACCCCTAACCCCGCTGCCACGACCGATAATATCGAAACGATATGCGGCGCGGGTTGCCCTTCTACCGGGGTGAAGCCCTGCTGGCGGCAGGCTTGCAGCACGGATTCACGCAAGCTGGTACCGCTCTCCTTCGGTGTCAAAATAAAGTGCTCGTCGCGCAACGACGGCAACGCAATTTTACCGCGTAAGCGCGCCTGCGGATGATTAAGCGGCAATGCAGCCACCAGCGGTTCCTGCAATAAGAGCTGAACCGTCACGTTATCCGGTATCGCGTTTTCCTGCCGTAGTAGCGCGATATCCAGTTGCTGATTGGCGAGCGCCTGAAGCAACACAATGGAGTTGGCCTCCATCACGTTCAGCATCACGTCGGGATAGGCCTGTCGGAAGGCGCGGATAAAACCCGGCACCAGCGGATTCATCCCCACGGTGCCCGTAAACCCTAAGCGCAACGAACCTGATTCGCCTTGTGCCGCGCGGCGTGCGGCATCCACCGCCGCAGAAGCGATACCCGGCAGAGGCTGAACGGATTGCAAAAATGCTCGCCCGGCCTCCGTCAGTTCCACACCCTGCGCAGTGCGGTTGAATAACGCATAGCCAATCTCTGTTTCTAAATCTTTGATCTGCATACTAAGCGGCGGTTGACCGATGCCGAGCTTAGCCGCCGCACGGGTGAAATTGCGCTCACTGGCCACCGCGAGAAAATAACGAATATGTCGCATTTCCATCTGTTTTATAGATACCTTCATGCAGTGTCATATATTGGACAGATGATAGGTGGCGCGGTAGCGTTGTGCAATCTTCGTTACCCTGGAATCACCATGAGCCGCTCGTTAGAAAATGTCCTGCCTGTCTCATCCCCTGCAACGTCCAGCATCGCGCGTGGGAGCAGTGAGTATCGCCGCGCGGGTATTGCTTTTTTCATGCTCGGACTCGCCAGCTTTTCACTGATCTACTGTGTACAGCCACTGCTACCTGCCTTTACCCATGCTTTTGGCATCACACCGGCGCAAAGTTCACTGGCGCTGTCGCTCACCACCGGCTTACTGGCGGTGTCTATTTTGCTGGCAGGGGCTTTTTCTCAGGCGGTCGGACGTCGTGGATTGATGTTCACGTCGATGGCACTGGCATCGGTCTGCAATTTCATCGCCGCCGTATTACCGAATTGGCATCTGCTTCTGGTCGCCCGCGCAGTGGAAGGCGTGGTGCTGGGCGGTGTCCCCGCGGTAGCGATGGCCTGGCTGGCAGAGGAGATCGACAAAAAAGATCTCGGTAAAACCATGGGATTGTATGTCGGCGGCACGGCGTTTGGCGCGATGGTGGGCCGCGTTGGCATGGGGTTGCTGACTGAATTCACCTCATGGCGCATCGCCATGGGTGTGCTGGGCGTGCTCGGTTTGGCAGCAGCGATGGCGTTTGTGCTGCTTTTACCTGAATCGCGTCATTTCGAACGCAAACCCGGCCTCAATCTTCACTTCCACTTCAAAGCCTGGTTCAGTCATCTCGGCAATAAGGGGCTGATTCGCCTGTATGCCACCGGTTTCTTCCTCACCAGTGTATTTGTCACGCTGTTTAACTACGCCACCTTCCGCCTCTCTGACGCGCCGTTTAACTTTAGCCAAACACAAGTCAGCCTGATTTTCTGCGCCTATGCGATTGGTATTGTCTCTTCCTCACTGTCGGGCAGCCTGGCCGATCGGTTTGGTCGTAAGCCGTTGCTAATTGCCGGTTTTCTGTTGTTGCTGGCCGGTATTTTGCTGACGGTGCCGGATAACCTGTTGTGTCTGATTGGCGGTATTATCCTGATCACCAGCGGTTTCTTTGTGGCGCACGCTGCGGCGAGCGGTTCCGTCGGCCCGCTAGCCGGTAACAATCGCGGCCATGCTTCGTCGCTGTATCTGTTGTTCTATTACATGGGTTCCAGCATTACGGGCTCGTTCGGCGGCTGGTTCTGGCTGCACGGTGGCTGGAATGCGGTAGTGGGCTTGACGGTGGTTATCGCGCTGGCAGGGTTGGCGTTAAGTGGATTGTCGCGCCAGGCGTAGCGTGTCAGGCGACTTATAATCGTTGCCTGACACGTTCAACTACGGACACGGCTAAGCCAGTTCGCAGTTTTTCACATCAGCAGAAGGGGCCAGAAGGTTGTTATCAAACTCACGCAAGGCTGCTGCATCACGGACACGCATCGGCCAGTCGGGATTGGCCAGTGCACTTTTGCCCAACGCCACATAATCCGCCCCCTGCTCCAGCGCCTGAGAGGCGGCACGGCTGTCTGACAGCGAACCATTCGCCACAATAGTCAGGCTTGGTGCCGCCTCTCGCGCTATCTGTACCAGCGAAAGCGCATTGTCCGCAAAAGCGGGTTGCAGTGCGTCGTATTCGGTGAGATGCAGGTAATCAATACCCGACTCAGCCAATAACCGAAACACTTGTTTTGCGCCCGCTTCCCCTTCTTGCCACTTATGATGGAAATCATTCACTTTGCCTTGTGAAATACGCACACCTAAAGTGACATCGTGGCCTATACGCTGGCGTACCGCGCGGATCACCGCCAGGGTCAGTGACAGGCGGGCAGCGATATCACCGCCCCAACGATCACTACGCTGATTGGTGTAATCCGTAAAGAATTGATCGAGCAGGTAGCCATTGGCACCGTGAATTTCAATGCCATCAAATCCCGCTACGCCAATGGCGCGCGCAGCGGTCTCGGCAAAACTGTCAATCGCCTGCTGAATCTGATCTTCGCTCATTTCTCCTGGCAACGCATAGTCGCCATGACCATGGTAAAAGCCCAGCTGTTCTCCACGCGGTTGCACGACGGAGGGAGCCAGGGTATCGCGTCGGTAAATATTGCCCTGGGATATCGCGCCGGCATGCATCAGCTGCGCAATGATCTTGCCACCATGCTGATGCACACCATCAGTAATGGCACGCCAGCCTGCGACCTGGCGGCTATTAACCAGACCCGCTTGAAACGCATACGTCTGCGACCAGGCTTCGTCGATATACAGCCCTTCGGTGATGATGGTGCCAAAACCACCCCGCGCGAAACGTTCGTAATAGTGCTTCATGCGGTCGCCCGGTACGCCATCTACCGTGGCGGAGATACGCGTCATGGGTGCCACCATGATGCGGTTTTTCAGCGCGAGTCGATTTAATGTCCCGCTCTGAAATAAGTGTTTATCGGCCATTTGCTACATCGTGTTCCCTGATTATCGTCAGAGCGCATTGTAGTGTGTCGCTTTAGCGGCAAAAATGACCGAAGATGATACGTCTGTATAACGGAAATCGTTACAATGCACTCCAAAGATATTGAGGTTTTCCTCATGGTGTCGCAAACGCGCAGCCTGACGCAGGCGGCACGGCGGCTGAATACTACGCCGATGACGGTGTCGCGTCGGCTGGCCTCGCTGGAGGACGATCTCGGCGTGCGGCTGATGCACCGCACGACTCGCGCCATCGCGCTCACCGTCGAGGGAGAAGAGTTTCTGCCCTATGCGAAATCGCTGGCGGAAACCGAACAGAGCGCACGCAATCTGTTTTCACCACACCAGCAAGGTGCAACTGGCCAGCTGCGGATTACGGCGCCTTCTGGCTTTGGTCGTCGCACCATCATTCCGCTGTTGCCTGCCTTGATGGAGGCCAACCCGGAACTACGCATTGAGTTTCAGTTGAGCGATGACGTCACCGACCTGGTAGGGTTGGGCTACGATGTCGCTATCCGCATTGCGCCGCTGCGTGACTCCCGTTTAGTGGCTCACCGTCTCGCCAACAACCCGCGTATGCTGTGTGCTTCACCCGATTATCTTCAACGCTTCGGCACGCCTCAGACATTAAACGACTTACATCATCACAACTGCCTGCGACTCTCGGGCGTGGTGCAGTGGAGCTTCATCATTGATGGGCATATTTCGAGCTTAAGCGTGGAAGGCCGTTTCAGTGGCAGTAACGTGGAGGGGGTGCGCACTCTGTGCGTGGCGGGAAGCGGCATTGCTCAGTTATCTGAGTGGGACATCCGTGAAGAGCTTGCTTCGGGCGAGCTAATCGCCATTGAATTACAGGATGCTCAACCGCAGATGCTCGGTGTCTGGGCATTGTTCCCGACGACTCGCCAGTTGCCAGCACGGGTGACGGTATTTCTTCATGCTTTAAAACAAGCGATGGAAAAAACAGATAAGTTACCTGTCACGGCACCCCGTTTATAGGCTTAAATCGTTGACTCACTGATTCACTTCATGGAGGCCCCTTTTGAAACCAGAAATACAAACCCTCACATCGACAGAGATCTATCGTAACCGCTGGATGACGTTAAAAGAGGACAAAATTCAGCGTGCCGATGGCAGCGAAGGTCTCTATTCGGTGATCGAAAAAAACGATTTTGTCGTCATCGTTCCGGTGGAGCAGGACAGCATTTTTGTGGTTGAGCAGTATCGTTATCCGATAAGTGAACGCACCATTGAGTTGCCGCAAGGCAGCTGGGAGCTGGACCCTGGCGCTACACCGGAAGCACTAGCGGCGGGCGAACTGCAGGAAGAGACAGGATTGATTGCCGATCGTTGGCAGTACGTGGGCTATCAAAAACTGGCGCAGGGATACTCCGCGCAGGGTTATCACATCTATCTTGCCAGCGAATTACGCTATGAAGGGCAGAATCTGGATGCCGAGGAAGTCGGACTCACTGCACGCAAAATGAAAATCAGCGAGTTTCTGCAGCTAGTGCTGGAAGGTAAAGTGACCGATGCCACTTCAGTGACCGCGTTTTTACTGGCGCGGGCCAAAGGGTTGCTTGATTAAGCCGGGTAACGCACAGGGCCACATTGATGTCAGGTCGCTGTGCGTTTGAAGAGTGCGCATTGCTGCGCACTCCTCCCTGAACAATGACGCTTAGTGACTCGCTATCTCCGCCAGCACTGCTTGCGCATCTGCCGCAGCAACCGCGACACCATCAATGTAAAGCTGGCGCCGTTCTCCGGCTGGCAAAGCAATTTGCAGCGTTTTCCATGCTGGCTGATAATCGCCTTTGCGTGTGAAGCTCAGGTGGATTGCCTCGGCATCGCTGCGCATCTCCCAGCTTAACCACAGCGCATTACCCTGCTGATAACCCCAGGACTCACCGTCATCTTCAAATACCAGGCCTTTGCTCTCGCCTTTACCCTGTAATGGATAAAGTTGCAGCGTGCGACGGTCATCTGCTTGTGCATCAACATGACGCAGACGCTGGCTCAGTGGCAAGGCCGCACCGGCGCGAACCAGCATCGGCTGGGTTTCCAGCGGTGCTGGCAAGGTGATCCACTGACCGCCGCTGTACCACTGTTGCGTTGCGAAGTCATACCAGCCAGTTTGGTTATCTGGCAGCCACAAACTGCGTTCACGCTGTCCTGCTTCCACCACGCTGGCCACCAGCAAATCGCGGCCCAGCATAAACTCATCGCACTCGGCGAAGGTCTGTTTATCCTGCTCATGATCGAGGAAGGTTGGACGCAGCATCGGCTCATCATCAGCATGCGCTTGCCACAGCAAGGTGTAGAGGTACGGCAGCAGGCGATAACGCAGTTCAATTGCAGCACGAATCGCTGGCGTGACTGTCGGATACATCCAGGGTTCATTCACTGTGTGATCGTCATTCCACGAGTGAATGGTGAACCGCGGGTGCATTACGCCGTTTTGCACCCAACGCACGAACAATTCTGCATCCGGTTTATCACCCGAGAAACCACCAACGTCATGACCCACGTTGTACAGCCCCGACAAGCTCATCCCCAGTCCCATACGGATGTTGTAACGTAGTGATGTCCAGTTAGTACGGTTATCACCGCTCCAGGTTTGCACATAGCGTTGCATACCGGCGCAGCCAGAACGCGAGATCAGGAAAGGACGCTTCTCCGGCGCGAAACGCTGCTGCGCTTCCATCGACGCACGCATCATCAACAACGGCATCACCGGGCGAATATGCTTGATGGCGATGGGCGTACCAAAGCCGTGGCAACGCGCTTCGCCGTCCCACACTTCATATTCGTTGTTGTCATTCCAGGTCGAATCGATGCCCTTCGCCAACAGCTGTTGGGTGACGTTCTCCTGCCACCATGCCACCGCCTGGGGATGGGTGAAGTCAAGGTGTGAACCTTCGTCGTCCCAGAACACTGAACGCTCTGGCGCATCTTCTTCTGAATCGCGAATAAACAAGCCCTGTGCCGCGACTTCTTCGTAGCGCGGATGGTCCTGCAACAGGCAAGGTTTGATGTTGGCAGCCAGACGCAAACCGGCATCGTGGAACGCCTGGCTCATCACTTCCGGCTGTGGCACTTTGTCGTAGTTCCAGTTGAACACGTAGCGCTTGTTATTGATCGAGGTATAACCCGATGACAATTGGAAAGAGTCGCACGGAATATCATGCTGTTCACACAGGCGAATGAAGTTCATCAGCTGATTTTGTGCATCCGGTGCATCGGTGTAGTGCATGGTTGAGCCGCTGTAACCGAGGCTCCATTTTGGGCCAAACAGCGTTTTACCGGTCAGGCGCACAAAGGCCTTGGTGACATCCAACACTTTGCTGCCAACAAACAGGTAATAATCAATATCCCCGCTTTCCGCCTGCCAGCGGCGATAAGGCTGATGGTAGTTATCCAGCTCGTTACCGAGATCAAACCAGCTGCTGCTGAGGTTATCGTAGTAAAGACCGAAACTCACATCGCTGCGGCGCGTAATGGTAAACGGCACATGTTTGTAGAGTGGATCGGTTGACGAGGCGTTGTAGCCCATCGCATCGAGGTTACGCATCTCATAACGTTTGCCATTGCGTTGAAGGTCACCGGTTTTCTCGCCAAGACCGTAATAGGCATCGTCATTCATACGACGCTGGTAGTGCGCCACGCCATCGCCGTTCGCGTTAATCAGGTAGGCACTGGTTGGGCGGTCGCAGGTCAGCAGTTGCCAGGCGCCAGCGCTATCACGATGTTGCCACTCCAGCGCCAGTGGCTGATGGACAATCACGCGCAGCACATCGGTGGAAACCACCAGCGTGTCGCCCTCTTCTTCCAGCGTGAACCCTGGCAGGGTAAAGCCCGCCAGGCTGTCACGTGGACGCCCTTCCCACGGCACATCGCTGTCTGGCGCTATGCTCCAGGTGCGGTCCAGTGCATAGCCGCTCTGACGTTTAATCGAAACACGGAACGTGCCTGATTCCAGCACGAATAGGTTCAGCTGGTACTTCCCATCGACGGTTAACGCAACATGGTGTTGATCAGAATGCGTGAGTGACCAATTCTTTAAGGTTTTCATTGTTACCTACTTTATTCAGGTGCGCTGGGCGCGACGTTCAGCAATAAATGCAATCAGGAAGACCGCGCCAATCAGGTCGAAGAAGCCCATGGCGACAAATAACGGGTTAAAGCCAATCTTGTCGGCGGTGACACCAATTACCAGCGAGAACAGGAAGCTGGAGATCCACGCGAAGGAACCGCGCATGCCGTTGACGGTGGCCATCTGGCCTTTATCAAACTTCTCCACCACCAGCGCGCTGAGCATGCAGGAGATGATCTGGTGACCGAAACCGCCAATCGAGATCAGTGCAATCGCGACGTAAGGATCTTTGGTCATTGCCACCAATGCGAGGGAGAGCATCAGGAAAGCGCCGGTGACCGAACTGGCAACCACGGAGTTGACCAGTCTGAAACCAAACAGGCGGGTATAGAGGCGCGTCAGATAGCCACTGGCGACGCTGCCGAGGTCTGCAGCGAGGAATGGCATCCAGGCGAACATGGCAATCTGTTTGAGATCCATGCCGAGATCTTTCGCCAGGTAGAGCGGCACCCAAAAACTCAGCACGCCCCACGCCGGTTCGGCCATAAAAGCGGGAATGGCGATACCGTAAAAACGTTTATTCTTTGAGACACTTTTCAGGGCTTTAAAGAACGGTAATTTGACGGCAGGCGGTTCATTATCCTGACGAATAAATTCCAGTTCCGATGCAGACAGATTGGGATGAATTTCCGGATCGCGATACAGCAACCACCAGAGCACCACCCACGCCAGTGCCAGGCAACCCGTAAACAGGAAAGCGCCCTGCCAGCCGAAAGAAGCGTGCGCGAAGTAGATGATGGGCGGCGCCAGCATAGCGCCAATTGAGAAGCCCACGCCGGCCCAACCCGCTGCAACCGGACGCTCTTTTTTCGGGAACCATTCGCCTATCACTTTGGCGTTGGCTGGCGTGGCTGCGGCTTCCGCTCCGCCCATGACAAAACGCAGAATGGCAAGATGTACCCAGCTCGCCGCGCCTGCATGGAACAGACAGGCGACCGCCCAGACCGAGGCACAAATCAGGAAGCCGACTTTCAGGCCGATGACATCAATCAGCCAGCCGCAAATTGGTTGAAAGAAGGTGTACGCCAGCTGAAACGCACCGACGATCCATGAATATTGTTCAGTGGTGATGCCCAGGCTGGTTTTCAGCTCAGGTGCCAGAATGCCTAATGAGTTACGCGTGATGTAGTTGACGGTAACGCCCGCTAAGAACAACACCAATACCCACCAGCGCAAATTGCGGAAGGTGCGTTTGCTGCCAGCGGCAGCGATCCCTGGATTCAAACTGCGGTTCATCTGGTTCTCCATTCTTTATTAACATCATGAGCTTACAAATCCTGTGGTGAATGCGCGGGCAAGCGATAAACCGGAAATATCGCTGGCTGCCGCCCAGGAATTGCTGCTTGTTGTTGAGGAGCGACTTCAGTGAGTCATCTCTAACCATCCGCCAGGAGTGAACCACAGATGCGGAACCTGGTCGCCACTCAGATGCCGCATTTGTGATCTGGTTAACCAAAATGGCTTGCGAGGTTGACATCAGCCGGTAAAGAGCCGAATTTTAGGCTCTGTGAGCGCAATCCACGCCATAAGCGGTGCGCTAACCGATAAATAGGTCAACCAATATAAGAATTGTCCTGGGTTTCTTTTTCAGGACCTAAAAGAGGTAACAACATGAAGCAGACCTGGCGCTGGTATGGCCCAAATGATCCCGTTTCTCTTGCCGATGCACGACAGGCTGGCGCGACCGGCATCGTCACCGCCCTGCACCACATCCCTAACGGCGAAGTGTGGTCGGTGGACGAAATTATGCAGCGCAAAGCCATCGTGGAAGCCGCTGGGCTGGTGTGGTCAGTGGTGGAAAGCGTGCCGATTCACGAAGAGATCAAAACCGGCAGCGGTGAGTGTCAGAAGTGGATCCGTCATTACCAGCAGTCTCTGCGAAATCTGGCGCAGTGCGGTATTAAAACCGTCTGCTACAACTTCATGCCGATTCTCGACTGGACGCGCACAGACCTTGAATATCTGTTACCCGATGGCGCGAAAGCGCTGCGTTTCGATCAGATCGAATTTGCCGTATTTGAGCTGCACATCTTGCAACGTCCCGGTGCGGAGAAGGACTACAGCGCCACGGAAATAGCGCAGGCAGCTGAGCGTTTCGCCAACATGAGCGAAGCACATAAAACCCGCCTGACGCGCAATATCATCGCTGGTTTACCGGGTGCAGAAGAAGGTTACACGCTGGACCAGTTCCGTGCTCAATTAGCCCGTTATGACGGCATCGGCAAAGCTGAGTTACGTGAAAACTTCGCGACCTTCCTGCGCGCGATTATTCCAGTGGCGGAAGAGGCCGGTGTTCGGATGGCAGTGCATCCGGATGATCCCCCGCGTCCGATTCTGGGTTTACCGCGCATCGTCTCTAACGCAGAAGATTTGCAGTGGATGATCGATACCGTACCCAGCCCGGCGAATGGCTTCACCATGTGCACCGGCTCTTACGGCGTGTTGGCAGATAATGACCTCGCCGGCATGGTGAAACGTTTTGGCCCACGCATTTACTTCGCACACCTGCGGTCAACCAAACGCGAAGAGAACCCGAACACCTTCCACGAGGCAGCGCATTTAGGCGGCGATGTTGACATGTTCGCCGTCATTAAGGCGATTGCTGAAGAAGAACATCGTCGTAAAGCGGCCGGTCAGGAGGATTTGATTCCGATGCGCCCGGATCATGGTCACCAGATGCTCGACGACTTGAGAAAGAAAACCAACCCCGGCTATTCGGCGATTGGTCGTCTGAAAGGGTTGGCGGAAATTCGCGGTGTGGAGCTGGCGATTCATCGCGCTTATTTCTGATGGCATTCGTTGCTGCCGGGTGCCATTGATGGCGCACCCGGATAGATGGAGTTTACATGGAACCTAACCTCGCCAATGGCGAACTGAACGTGACCCGCCCCGCCTGGAACCATCAGCGGCTGGTGCCGCGTATTGTGCATATCGGCTGTGGCGCCTTTCATCGCGCGCATCAGGCGTTGTATCTGCATCACCTGCTTGAAATCAGTGACACTGACTGGGGCATCTGTGAGGTCAACCTGATGTCGGCGAGCGGCAAACTGTTGGTCGAACAACTGCGCCAGCAAGATCTGCTCTACAGCGTGAAGGAAAAAGGTGCCGGGCAGAACGAAGTTCACCTCGTTGCGGCCATCAAAGAAGCCTTGCATCCTGCACTGGATGGACACGACGGCATTATCGAAGCGCTGGCTCGTCCGGAAACCGCTATCGTTTCATTGACGGTGACGGAAAAAGGCTATTGCACTCAGGGTGCCAACGGTGAATTGGATGCGGATAATGCACTTATTCAACACGATGTTGCGCACCCCAACACGCCGAAATCCGCCATTGGTTTTATTGTCGAAGCATTACGTGTGCGTCGTGAGCGTGGTTTAGGGCCGTTTACTGTGCTCTCCTGCGACAACCTGCGTGATAACGGCCATGTCGCGCGCGCCGCTGTGATAGGCCTGGCGCGGTTGCACGATGCGGCACTGGCGCATTGGATTGATGAGAACGTTACCTTCCCCAGCAGCATGGTTGACCGCATCGTTCCCGCAGTGACCGACGAAACACATCAGGAGATTCGCGACTTGCTGGGCGTACCCGATCCCTGCGGCGTGGCCTGTGAGCCGTTTCGCCAATGGGTTATCGAAGATAACTTTGTCAACGGCCGTCCTGACTGGGATCGCGTGGGCGCGCAGTTTGTGGCCGACGTTGCCCCTTTTGAAATGATGAAACTGCGTATGCTCAACGGCAGTCACTCATTTCTTGCCTACCTCGGGTATTTGGGTGGCTGTGAAACCATCGCTGACACTATGCAACTCCCGGCCTATCGCCAGGCAGCATTAGCACTGATGATGCAAGAGCAGGCACCTACGCTGTCGATGCCTGAGGGTATTGATCTTCAGGCCTATGCTAATCAGCTGATCGAGCGTTTTAGCAACCCTTCCCTGCGACACCGGACGCAACAGATTGCGATGGATGGCAGCCAGAAGCTGCCGCAGCGCTGGCTGGATTCCGTGCGCTATCACCTGAAGCACGGCAGTGACTATCGCCACCTGGTGCTGGGGATTGCCGGCTGGATGCGTTACGTGCTTGGGCAGGATGAGCGAGGTGAGACTTATGATGTGGTTGACCCATTACTTGCAACCTTGCATGACATCAACCAGCTCACGCCAGAAGGCGATGCGCGCGTTAGCGCCCTGCTCGCCGTGAAAACCATTTTTGGTGACGACCTGCCCGCCAATCCGCGCTTCGTCAGCCATCTTCAACAGGTGTACGCGCAGCTTTGCCAGCATGGTGCCCGCGCCGCCGTTGCATCCCTGAATCAGGAGCCGAAATGAAGCACTTTATGGATGACGATTTCCTGCTGCAAAGCGACGTTGCTCGTCGTTTGTACCATGACTATGCGGCTGATATGCCGATCTACGATTATCACTGTCATCTCAACCCGCAGGAGATCGCCGAGGATCGTCAGTTCGCCAACCTCGGACAAATTTGGCTGGAAGGTGACCATTATAAATGGCGCGCCCTGCGTGCGGCAGGCGTGGATGAATCGCTGATCACCGGTAAATCTACGAGCGATTACGATAAATACCTCGCGTGGGCCCACACCGTGCCCAAAACGCTGGGCAATCCGCTCTACCACTGGACGCACCTGGAGCTGCGTCGCCCGTTCGGCATCACCAATACGTTATTTGGGCCGGACACCGCACAACGCGTATGGGACGAATGCGCCGAGAAACTGGCAACCCCGGCATTTTCTGCACGCGGCATTATGCGTCAGATGAAGGTAAGTATGGTTGGCACCACCGATGATCCGGTTGATTCGCTGCAATATCATCGTCAGATTGCTGAAGACAGCAGCTTTGATATTGATGTCGCCCCAAGCTGGCGCCCTGATAAGGTCTTCAAGATTGAGCTTGAAGGCTTTGTTGAATACCTGGGACGGCTTGAGGCAGCAGCGGATGTGGCGATCACCGACTTTGATGCGTTGCGCACCGCCCTGCTGCGCCGGTTAGATCACTTCTCCGCTCACGGCTGTCGTGCAGCGGATCACGGAATTGAAGTGCTGCGCTTTGCACCTGTTCCCGACGATAGCGTGTTGGACGCCATTCTGGCGAAACGTCGCAACGGCGACACGCTAAGCGAGCTGGAAATCGCGCAGTTTAGCAGCGCGGTGCTGGTCTGGTTGGGTTCCGAGTATGCACGACGTGATTGGGTGATGCAGTTACACATCGGTGCCATTCGCAACAACAGCACTCGCTTGTTCCGTTTGCTGGGTGCAGACAGCGGTTTTGACTCGATTGGCGATAACAATATTGCTTTGCCGCTCTCGCGCCTGCTGGATGCGATGGATGTTAACGACCAACTGCCAAAGACCATTCTGTACTGCCTCAATCCGCGTGACAACGAAGTGCTGGCGACGATGGCAGGTAACTTCCAGGGTGCGGGCATCGCCGGTAAAGTGCAGTTTGGTTCCGGCTGGTGGTTCAACGATCAGCGCGATGGCATGCTGCGCCAGTTGGAGCAACTGTCGCAAATCGGTTTGCTCAGCCAGTTTGTCGGGATGCTGACCGATTCTCGCAGTTTCCTCTCCTATACGCGCCACGAATACTTCCGCCGTATTCTGTGCAACCTGCTCGGTCAATGGGTGCAGGATGGCATTGTGCCGCACGATGAAGCGGTGCTCGGCAACATGCTGCAGGATATCTGTTTCAATAACGCACAGCGCTACTTTACCCTCAATCCAAGTTGAGAATTCCGCCCTGTGCTATAGTGCAGGGCGCAATTGATGGCAGCGTCAGTGGTCGTCAACTTCTTAATCAGCAGAAAAGAGCTCATGAAAACACAAGCATCAGCGCAGCGCCCTTATCAGGAAGTGGGGGAAATGTTGCGTAACATGATTATGCAAAAGCAGTATGCCGTGGGCGAACGCTTGCCGCCTGAGCGTGAACTGGCTGCGCTGCTGGATGTCACGCGTACGCTGGTGCGTGAAGCACTGATCATGCTGGAGCTGGAAGGCTTGATTGAAGTGCGTCGTGGTGCCGGGATCTACGTGATAAACGACAGTCCTGCACCGCGCGCGACGACACAAGCCGCCTGTAACGATGCCGGCCCGTTTGAGATGCTGCAGGCACGTCAATTGCTGGAGAGTAATATCGCGGAGTTTGCCGCGCTGCAGGCCACACGTGAAGACATCATCAAGATGCGTCAGGCACTGGAACTGGAAGAGAGAGAACTGGCATCCGGCGCCGTGAATGAGAGCGAGAACGGCGATCGTAACTTCCATCTGGCGATCGCCGAAGCGACCCATAACAGTATGTTGGTCGAGTTGTTCAAACAATCCTGGCAGTGGCGTGAAGACAATGTGATGTGGAGTCAGTTACATCGTCATCTGGTGAATACTCATTACCGTAAGCAGTGGCTCGACGATCACAAGAAGATCCTCGCCACATTGATCAAGAAAGATGCACGCGCCGCCAAGCAAGCCATGTGGCAGCATCTGGAAAATGTGAAACAGCGACTGCTGGAATTTTCAGATGTCGATGACATCGATTTTGATGGTTATCTGTTTGAATCCTGGCCGCTGGACAGTGCCAACGGTTAGAACAAGCCCTTGTTACCAAGGGCTTTCAGGCGATTACTGCGGTAATGAAGCTTTCAAACGCTGTGCTGCTACGGCCAGATTGGTTTCCGATACTGAGGCATACGAAATACGCAGCGTTGAAGTATCTGGATTATCACAGTAGAAAAACTCACCCGGGACATACACCACACCCTTGCTCAGCGTGGTTTTCAGCCATTCGGTGGTGTTGAAAGCTTCCCTGAACGTTGCCCACAGGAACATGCCACCCAGCGGGCGATAGAAGTGCAGCTTATCCCCCAACTCCGTCTCCAGCGCTGCACACAATGCATCGCACTTCTGCTTATAGGCCGCGCGGATCAAGCGAATCTGCTCCGGCAAGCGACCGGTTTCCAGATAATGACGCGTCAGGGATTGTGACAAGGCACTGGTGTGCAGATCCGTTGCCTGCTTCAGGTTCACCACTGATGACTTCAACCAGCCCGGCATGGTGATCCAGCCAACGCGTGCGCCCGGTGCCAGGATTTTGGAGAAGGTCGAGGTATAAATCACATTCTCGCTGGCCCCCATCGCTTGCGCATGGGATTTTAATGGGCGGAATGTCTGATTGGTGAAGTTGATCTCGCTGTAGGGATCGTCTTCAAAAATCAGGAAATCATACTGCTTCGCCAGCGCGACTAACTGCTGACGACGCGCATCAGATAAGGTGACGCCGCTTGGATTGCCAAAGGTCGGAACGATATACACGGCTTTGATTGGTGTCTGTTTGACTAGCTCTTCCAGCTCATCAACAATCATGCCTTCGCCGTCAGTGCCAACAGATTTGAACTGCGCTTCAGCCAACTGGAAAACCTGCAATGCGGCGAGATAAGTTGGACGCTCCACCACCACCACATCACCGGGGTTGATTAACGCGCGGGCGAGAATATCCAGTGACTGCTGGGAGCCAGAAGTGATCACCACGTCGTCTGGCGTGCAATCAATACCGCGGTCGGCTGAAATGCGGCAGATCGCTTCACGTAATAGCGGATCCCCTTCACTCAAGCCATACTGAAATGCGTTGTGACCATCCTGCGACAAGGCGCGATCCATGGCGATCTGCAGGCCTTCGGTATCAAACAGATCGGGATTCGGGATGCCACCACCCAGAGAAATGACCCCTTCCATTTTGCTGTGTTTCAATAAATCACGAATGGCAGATGAATGAATGCGTTGAACGCTTTTGGACAATTTTTGCGACGACATAAAACCTTTACCTGATTATTTTTTTCTAAGACTAAATTCATAACATAAGTTAGCTAAGCTGATAATCACATTTTCATTGTCTGGCAAAGAGAATTTAGTGCCGGGAGAAAACTATCATTTAGAGTGATTTTTCTTTAGCGAATCAGAGTCGCTTCGCCGTTCATAATTGAGGGGAATTTTGCAGGGAGAACCGGGGTTTATGGGTGAGGGCTAACTCTGCGAGGCCACGTGCGCCAACCTTTGAGCAACCTGTGATTGCTGCAACAATTCATCCCAGTCACTCGGTGGATGACCACTCGCCAGCATCGCCGCAAATACTTTATAAGCATCACGTTTACTCCCATAAGCGCGTTTGGTGTCCTCATCATTAATCCAGGCAAGAATAATGGTTTTGTGCGGCTCGCTGTAACGGAAAAAGAGACGATACTGCATGAGAAATTTCGCACGGAACCAGTGTTTATTGGCATCGCCTAGGGTACTACCCTGCCGAAACTTAACTTGTGAGGGATCTGCGCAAATTTCTGAGTGAATGACCTTTAGCACCGCCGCCAATAATTTGGTCGCCGCTTTCTTGTGGAAGCCCTCGGGATTCTTCTCTTTCAAAGCTTCAACCTCTTCTACCAGCACTTCAAGCTGAGAAGAGAAACAAGGGTGAACAAAAATTTTCCATCCGTTGATTTCAGCGTTTACATCCATGTATATCACTCGTCATCAGTAAGAGGGGCATCCAGATCAACGTCCACATCAGTAGTCAGCGATGTTGCACGTGCGAGTAGAGAATGATCGAGTGGCTTAAGATTCGCCGGGTTGTTTTGCATATCCTCTGCGAGGAAATTGAGAAAATCGGCGATCACCGGATCCGCTTCTCCTACCGATTCCTGCCGGGTCATCAAAACCTGTCCGCCTGGCAATACGGCGTACTCAATGTTCTCACCAGGCTGCAAATTCATCGCATCTCTCACTGAAGCTGGAATAGTGGTTTGGCTCCGCGCAGTCAGTTTTGATGTTGCACGCAGGGAAACGCCCGCTGTTGTTAAAAGGTGCATATGCTATTACCTCAAGCCAAAATACTCCTTCACGGTAATGCATCTGCATTGGCAATGCAAATGCATTGCATACACTCATTATTCCCCACAACCCCAACTGATTTCCTTTGCGAAAAAAGGCGGAGGGGTGAGCTCCGCCTTGCTTCAAGTTCCGGTCAATGTGCCTGACCGGTCAGTTGCAAAAGGGCAACGATGATTTGCAGGATCACCCGGACCAGGTCCAGGAGTAACCGAACAAGTTCCATCACTTTCCTTCTCCTCTGACAGGAGCGCGCTTTTCAGCCTTCGGAGCTTTGACTCCACCCGCCGATGGCCTGAGCACAGCTGTGAGGAGTGCTGAGCGCCACTCATTGTGGAAGCCACAGGCCAGCACCACCTGAAACCTGCCGGGATTTGACAATCCGCGCCCCTGGGAGTCATCAGAAAACAATGAGACTGCGCTCGCCACTCAACACCTGTATAACCATACAGTATTTTTGCGAAACTTGAAATATTCTCCCGCACATTTTATGATTTGCTTTGTGAGGAGTGCTGAGCACCCCGTTCGCAACGCGGTTACCAGCCGGTTAGCGAACATAAAAAAAGGATTTGGCTTAATGGCCAAATCCTTTTTTATTGCCTGCAGAAATCAGTTGGCGGAGCTAACACGCCAAATGGCATTACCCGCATCATCCGCGATCAGCACACCGCCCTGCTGATCTGACGCCAGTCCGACCGGTAAGCCCCGTACCTGTTTTTGGTCATCGGTGAGGAATCCGGTCACCACCGGCTGTGGCTGACCAACCGGTTTCCCGTTTTCGAATTTCACCCACACCACCTGATAGCCATTCAACGGCGTGCGGTTCCAACTGCCATGTTCACTGATAAATGCCCCTCCGCGATACTGCGGCATGTTATCTGCGCCATAGAACAGCAAGCCAAGCGGTGCCACGTGTGAACTGAGCGCGTAATCTGGCTTGATGGCTTTTTCTACTAAGTCAGGCCGCTGAGGCTGCGCCCGCACATCGACATGTTGGCCATAATAGCTGTATGGCCAGCCGTAAAAGCCTTTGTCCTGCACCGAGGTCATATAATCCGGCACCAGGTCCGAGCCAATCTCGTCGCGTTCATTAACGATCGCCCACAGCTTGCCCGTTTGCGGTTCCCATTGCAGACCGGTGGGGTTGCGCAACCCACTGGCATAGATACGGCTGGCACCGCTCGCCGCATCGACTTCGAGTACCGCCGCTCGACGATATTCGGCACCAATGCCATTTTCCGTAATGTTGCTGTTTGACCCTACCCCGACATATAGCCTGCTGCCGTCGGGGCTGGCCAGCAGTGACTTAGTCCAGTGATGGTTAATCGGCCCGCCGGGCAGTTCAGTCACCACCACCGGCGGCGTACGAATCTCAGTTTGTCCGTTTTCATACGGGAATTTCACCAGGCTATCGGCGTTGGCAACATACAACGTATTGCCCACCAGCTGCATGCCAAACGGCGCGGTCAGGTTATCGATAAATCGATGCTGCTCCCACTTGCCGTTCACATTACGCAACAGTGTAATACGATTGCCACCGGCCCCGCCTTTGCCCGAAGCATTTTTTACGATGCCGGTAATGAGATCTTTCGGCGCGGTTGTCGGTTTCGGTGTGCCGTTGGATTCGGCCACCAGCACATCATTGTTCGGCAGCACCAGCACCTGACGTGGATGCTGTAAGTTATCAGCGATCTTTTCAATCTTCAGCCCCTCCGCCACTTTTGGCATTTCACCGGCTTTCCAGGGGATACCCTCCGGCACCTGCATCGGCGGTACAAAGAAGTTTTGCGCCTGGGGGAGTTCAGGATTGGGGCCAATCTGTTTTTGCGGATCGATAAGTGCGCCATCATCACAAGCGCTGAGAAGCATGGCGAGGGTCACTGCACTCAGAATCTGTTTCATGCGCGACCTCCTGCTGTGGTGCGTCCACGCAGCGCTAACTGCACGTTGGCGAGCAACAGCAGTGCCACCACCAGAGTCGATAGCGTTACCCCTAGCGGTACCACGGCATACGCATCACGACTGTGAATAAAGGCATTTGCGATAGCCACGACGATGGCCAGTAGTGACAGCCAGAAATGGGTCTTTTCACTGGGATAAGGTCCGCGGAATAAGTAAACAAGACTGATTAATCTTGGCAGGATGGCGAGCACCAGACCGATAGCAATCAACCAACTGGCTGATTTGGTCCACATGATGACGAAGGTTTGCAGATAGATGATATCGAAAAGCCAGGCCGCAACAAAAAAGCCCAGCGGTAGCGGTTCCAGCAGAGCGTAAAGCCCCATCGCAAACGCTGAACGTCCCGAGGTATACAACATTTCACTCTCCCTATTACGTTTATTATTCAGGCGATGGCTGCGTTTCGCTTCCCCGAAATCGCAGCCAACCGCCTGTAAAATATTAGTAAAGATGAAGAGTAATGCGCGCGATTACCGCAAAAAGCCTAAAGGTTATGACTTATCCGCAGGCAGTGTCACCCAGTAACCCGGCTGATAAGGCAGTGGCAGAAACTTCTCATGGAACTCACGGAAGGTGGCGTCAGGATCGATATCTTTGAACAGATCCGGATGCAGCCACTTGGCCATCGCCTGAATCGCGACAAACTGATATGGGCTATCGTAGAACTGATGCCAGATGGCGTGTGCATTGCCGTTGTGGGCAACTGGCAGGGTTTTAAACGCATCGCGCATCATCAGCAACTTCAGACGTGCCGTGGCTTCTTTGGTGTCTGCGCCAGGGCCAACGCCCACCCATTTGCCCACGGTGTTGTAGTTCTTCCAGTTGGCACCGGTCACTACCACCACATCCGGACGGCTGGCAATGATTTGCTCTGGGTTCAGGGTACCGAAGGTGCCAGGGATCAGATCTTTAGCGATATTGCTCCCGCCGGAGATTTCGACCATCTGACCAAAGTTCTCATTACCAAACGACATGCAGCATTCATCGGTGTAGCCGCCTGCACGATCAATCATAACTTTTGGACGTGTGCCGGTGAAGTTTTTCAGGCGATCGGTCACCTTTTCGATCTGCGCGCGGCGGAAAGCCACAATTTCTTCAGCACGCTGCGGGTTATTGACCAGTTCGCCCATGATGCGGATGCTCTTCTCGGCGTGCTCCATCGGCTTCTCGCGGAAGTCGATAAACACCACCGGAACGCCAACCGCCTGCAACTTCTCAATCAACTTGCCTTCATCCGTGGCGGCTTTTGATTCGAGGTTCATCAGCACCAGGTCCGGCTTTAACGTCAGCGCCTGCTCAACGTTGAAGGTGCCGTCTTTCGCCCCACCAAAGGTCGGCAGATTTTTGATCTCAGGATATTTTTTCTCGTACGCCATGTAGCCGTCGTAGTCGGCTTTATGGAAATCATCACGCCAGCCCACTACGCGATGGAAAGGCGCGGCGGTATCGAAAGCCGCCAGCAGATACATCTGGCGCCCTTCGCCCAAAATAATGCGTTTCGATTCCTCTTTAACTTCAACCTGACGTCCTGCAATGTCAGTGATGATTTTTGCCGAAGCGGAATCCGCCACAGCCAGTAACCCCAGCGCTAACAGCCATTTTTTCATTATGTCTACCCATACAAATGATAATGATTATTATTAAAATTTCGCGGCGTCACTATTACCTGGCAGACGCGAAATGAAAAGCCCCTGAGACACATTTTTTTACATCCCATTGCCGCTTTTCTTACTGTGTAGCCGCTCACAAAACGACCTTCTTTCGTGAAAGTGCTCACAGCACACCATGCAACTGCCCAGGTAATGACCTTCTCTTCCCGCACTTCACCTAATGCGTAAACAAATTGTGAACGCTAAATTACGAATTGAAACGCTGTTTTATTTTTAATTTAACGCTCGCCCTGAGCATGGAAATCCTGTCTGGAGGTCTTACCGTGAAGATCAGCGCCATTGATGTCACTCTCTTTACCTACCCTACGCGCCGCGTATCAGATAGCGCGGGCCACTCGCACCCTGGTGCAGAAACCGATGCGCAAATGGCGCTGCTCACGCTGACCAGCGAAGACGGCGATTGCGGATATGCTTTCGCACCAGCCGAAGTCATACGGCCGCATGTGGTCAACGCCTTCTTCCGTAAGGTGCTGATCGGGCAAAACGCCTTTGATCGTGAACGCTTGTGGCAGGATTTGGTGCACTGGCAGCGTGGCAGCGCGCACCAACTCACTGAGCGCGCACTCTCCGCTGTCGAACAAGCCATGTGGGATCTGATTGGCCGCAAGCTTAAGCAACCGGTGCATAAGCTGCTGGGCGGTTACCGTGAAAAAATTCCCGCTTACGGCAGCACCATGTGCGGCGATGAGTTGGAGGGTGGACTCTCAACGCCGGACGAGTACGCCCAGTTTGCCGAGAAGTTGGTAGCACGCGGTTATCAAGCCATAAAACTGCATACCTGGATGCCGCCGGTTTCTTTCGCCCCCAGCACCTCAATGGATATCAAAGCCTGTGCCGCGGTACGCGAAGCGGTAGGTCCGGATATCGCCCTGATGCTGGACGGCTACCACTGGTACAGTCGCAGCGAGGCACTCACCATAGGTAAAGCGCTGGAGAAGCTTAACTTCGCCTGGTTTGAAGAACCGATGGAAGAGGAGAGTATGGCCTCTTACGCCTGGCTGGCGGAAAATCTCAGCATTGACGTGCTTGGGCCGGAAAGCCTCGGCGGCAAACACCACAGTCGTGCCGACTGGGTACGTGCAGGTGCCTGTGACATCCTGCGTGCCGGAGCCAACGGCGTCGGTGGCATCTCTGCCACCCTGAAAGTGGCCAGCCTGGCAGAAGCCTTCGGCATGGATTGTGAAGTGCACGGCAACGGCGCGGCCAGCATCGCGGTGGTGGGTGCCATTCGTAACTGCCGTTGGTACGAACGGGGGTTGTTGCACCCTTTCCTCGATTATGAACAGCCGCCGGCCTACCTCAATAGCCTGGTCGATCCGATGGACGATCAGGGCTTTGTTCACCTGCCTACCCGGCCTGGACTTGGGGAGGACATCAATTTCAGCTGGATTGAAACGCATACGGTTAATCGCTGGTAAGCCTCGAACACAAGCAGTACGGCAAACAACTATAAACCTCTGACCTGCTGGACTTTGCTTATGAACTTTTCTCGTTATTGCAGAGCGTGGTGTGCCACGCTGCTGCTGCTCACGGGTAGCCCGTCGCTGCTGGCCGCCACGCCAGACGACCAGCTGATCGTGGGCATGAACATGAACAACCTATTGACGCTCGATCCCGCTGCCATGACCGGCAATGAAGTGGTGGGAATTGTGGTCAATCTTTATGATGGGCTCGTCGAGTTGGATCCGCGCCAGCTCACCCACGTGCGCCCTGCTCTGGCGGAACGTTGGGAGATCAGCGCCGATCATCGCCAACTCACTTTCCATCTGCGCGAAGGCGTGCATTTCCATTCCGGTAACCCGCTCACCAGCGAAGACGTGATTTGGTCGATGCGCAGGGTGTTGCATCTCAATCTGGCCCAGGCGTCAGTGTGGAAATCCTATGGCTTCAGTAAAGACAACGTGGATCAGATGATCACTGCCCCCGATGCCCGCACGGTGGTAATCCAGCTGCCTAAGCCTAACGATCCGCAACTGGTGATCTACTCCCTGGCAGCACTCGGCAGCATGGTGGTGCTGGACAGTAAAACTGTACAGGCCAACGCGGTGAACGATGACTGGGGCAACCGCTGGTTGACCACGCACGAAGCCGGTTCCGGCCCGTTCCGTCTTGATGTCTGGCAGGCCAAAGATGTATTGCGCATGAGCAGGGATGAAAATTACTGGCGTGGCGCTCCCAGGTTAACCCGCGTGGTGTTTCGGCATTTGCAGGAGTCACAAACCTTGCGCTTGATGATGGAGAAAGGCGATATCGACATTGCCAGTAACATGGCCATTCCTGATGTGCAGGCGCTGCGCCACGATCCGGATCTCACCATTGATGCGGTGCAGAAAGGCACCCTTTATTACCTGGCGATGAGCATGAAGGATGGCCACTTCGCCAATCCGCAGGTGCGCGAAGCCGTGCGCTACTTAGTCGATTATCAAGGCATCAATAAAACGCTGATGGCCGGTTATGGCACCCTGCATCAGCGTCCGATCCAGTCTGGTATGCCTGAAACACTGCCCGATCCCGGCTATCGTCTTGATGTGCCGCGAGCCAAAGCGTTGCTGGCCGCAGCGGGCTACCCCAATGGCTTCGACACCACCTTGCGTGTGCTGGCCGATCAACCGTTCCTGAACATCGCTATCGCCATTCAATCCACGCTGATGCAGGCAGGCATTCGCGCCAAAATCATCACCGGCACTGGCAACCAGATTTATGGCGCAATGCGCGAACGTCAGTTCAATTTACTGGTGGGGCGTGGCGGCAGTGGTGTTGAACCGCATCCGCACTCCAGTTTGCGATCGCTGGTGTACAACCCGAATAACGCCGACAGCGCCCGACTTACCAACTTCCAGGGCTGGCGCACCGGCTTCTACGATGCTCAGCTTAATCAGATGATCGATCAGGCGCTGCTGGAACGAGATAGCACCAAACAGCAGCAGGATTATTTTGCGATTCAGCAGCGTTACGACCAGTTGATCCCGGCGCTGATGCCGATTTCGCAGATGACGGATTCAGTGGTGGTGAATAATCGCGTGCAGGATTATGTGCCGCATCCTTCTGCCACCACCTTTCTGCGTGATGTGTGGAAAACGCCAGACAGCCTGGCCGGAGGTGTCCAATGACCTTAACCAAACGCCACTGGCGTCGAGTGCGTAGCCGCGCATTGCAGGTCGCCATCACGCTGTTCGGCCTGTTGCTGCTGACCTTTTTTATTGGCCGCGTGATGCCGCTCGATCCGGTACTGGCGATTGTTGGACCGGATGCCGACCACGCCACTTACCAGCAGGTTTATCACCAGTTAGGCTTTGATAAACCGCTGTGGATGCAGTTCTGGATTTACCTGCAAGGCTTGCTGCACGGCAATCTTGGGCTGGCGCTGCTCACCGGACAGCCGGTGATTAACGATATCCTGCGCGTGTTCCCGGCCACCCTTGAACTCGCCACGCTGGCGATTGTACTTGGCACCGGACTCGGCGTACCGCTGGGCGTCTGGGCTGCGGCACGCCGCAACAGTCTGGTGGATTATCTGGTGCGCATTATCAGTCTGGCCGGTTACTCCACGCCAATCTTCTGGGTCGGCATGATCGGTTTACTGCTGTTCTACGCGCATTTGGGTTGGGTCGGCGGTGCCGGTCGGGTCGATTTCAGTCTGGATGGCATTGTGCCGCGTCGCACTGGCCTGCTGCTAGTGGATGCGCTGCTGGCGGGCAATATCACGGTGTTTAACAACGCACTTAATCATCTGATCCTGCCCGCTTCGCTGTTGGGTTTCCACTCACTGGCCTACATCAGTCGCATGACGCGCAGCTTTATGCTGGCGCAGCTGTCGCAGGAGTTCATTTTGACTGCGCGAGTGAAAGGCCTGACCGAGTGGCAGGTGATCTGGCAACACGCATTCCGCAACATTCTGGTGCAGTTGCTGACGGTGGTAGCACTGGCGTACGGATCCCTGCTCGAAGGCGCGGTGCTGATTGAAACCGTGTTCTCCTGGCCTGGCTTTGGCTCTTACCTCACCGGCAGTTTGATGCTCGGCGATATGAATGCGGTGATGGGCTGCGTATTGGTGGTCGGCCTGATTTTCGTGCTGCTTAACCTGCTCTCTGACCTGCTTTATCAGGTATTCGATCCGAGGACCAAAGTATGACTGCCTCTCTCGATCTGCTTCATGCCAGCAGCACGCGCGAACGTGTGGCGCGCTATCGTCGTACGCTTTCGCGAATCGGCCATTTCCTGTGGCAAATGGCTTGTAACCCTCTCACGGCCATCGGCGGCGGCATCATTTTACTGTTGCTGATCGTGGCGCTGTTTGCGCCGTGGATCGCCCCCTACCACCCCTTGATTCAGGATTTGAATAACGCACTCACGCCGCCGAACGCGCAGCACTGGTTTGGCACCGATGAGTTTGGACGCGACATCTTCAGCCGCTTAGTGTGGGGCGCGCGCATTACCTTGTATATCGTCATGCTGGTGTCGATCACCGTCGGGCCATTAGGCCTGCTGTTGGGCGTCACCGCCGGCTACTTTGGCGGCAAAGTGGACAGCGTATTAATGCGCGTCACCGATATCTTCATCTCATTCCCGAGCCTGGTGCTGGCGCTGGCGTTTGTCGCGGCGCTTGGCCCCGGCCTGGAACATGTGGTGATGGCGATTACCCTCACCGCCTGGCCGCCGATTGCTCGACTGGCACGCGCGGAAGCGTTGTCGCTGCGGCAGGCAGACTTTGTCTCTGCCGTGCGCCTGCAAGGTGCCTCGTCTCTGCGTATTTTGTGGAAGCATATTGTGCCGCTGTGTCTGCCTTCGGTGATCATCCGCATCACCATGAATATGGCGGGCATCATTTTGACCGCGGCAGGTCTGGGTTTCCTCGGTTTAGGCGCGCAGCCACCCGACCCGGAATGGGGTGCGATGATCGCCAGTGGCCGCACGTATATGCTGGAGTGCTGGTGGGTGGTCACCGTGCCTGGGTTAGCGATTCTGATCAACAGTCTGGCGTTTAACTTTTTAGGAGATGGCTTACGTGACATCCTCGATCCCCGCAGCGAATAGCGCTGCTCCCCTGCTCGACGTGCAGGATCTTCAGGTTAACTTCGTTAACGGACGCCAGATTACCCCAGCAGTGCGCGGCATCTCTTTTCAGTTAGGCAAAGAGAAACTGGCCATCGTTGGCGAATCAGGCTCAGGTAAATCCACGGTGGGCCGCGCGCTGTTGCAACTGCATCCGCGCAGCGCGCAAGTCACCGCCCAGCGCATGCAGTTTGCTGATGTCGATCTGCTGCGGGCTTCTCCTGCACAAATGCGTGCCGTGCGCGGCAAACGTATTGCGATGATCATGCAGGACCCGAAATACTCACTGAATCCCGTGGTACGCGTGGGTGAACAAATTGCCGAAGCCTGGCGCAGTCACCATCCGGGGCAGCGTGAGGTGGCACGCCAGCGGGCGCTGGAGATGCTGGAGGTGGTGCAGATCCGCGATCCTCAGCGCGTCTATCAGTGCTACCCACATGAGATCTCCGGCGGACAAGGTCAGCGTGTGATGATCGCCATGATGCTGATTACCGACCCGGAACTGCTGATCGCCGATGAACCGACCTCGGCGCTGGATGTTTCCGTTCGCTTGCAGGTATTGACGCTGCTGGATGAACTGGTGCAACAGCGCGGACTGGGCCTGATCTTTATCAGTCACGACCTCAATCTGGTGCGGCGCTTTTGCGATCGCGTATTGGTGATGTATGCCGGTCGCGTGGTCGAATCGCTGTCTGCCGATCAACTCGACCACGCCCAGCATCCTTATACCCAGGGATTACTGGCCGCGCTGCCGGATATGGATGCGCGCCGTTCTCGGTTGCCAGTGCTACAGCGCCAGGCCAGCTGGTTACAACCTTAAGGAGTGAGCATGAACGAGATGATCCGTGTGAGTCACCTTAACCTCAGCTTTGGCGAGGACGAGCAGCGCAATCAGGTGCTATATGACGTCAATTTGTCGGTGCGTGAAGGAGAAATTTTTGGTCTGGTCGGCGAGTCTGGATCGGGGAAAACCACGGTGCTGAAATGTCTTGCCGGGCTGTTTACCCATTGGGATGGAGATCTCGCCATTGCAGGACGAAAACTGGAGCATCGCATTGATCGTGCCCTCTGCCGCCAGGTGCAGATGGTGTTCCAGGATCCTTATGGCTCGTTGCATCCGCGCCATACTATTGGCGACATTCTGGAAGAGCCGCTGCATATTCACGGTATCGGACAACGTTCCGAACGCGTGATGACCATGCTGGAAAAAGTGGGCCTCAACCGAGCCTGGCAAACTCGCTATCCGCATCAACTGTCTGGCGGTCAGCGCCAGCGTGTGGCCATTGCACGTGCGTTGATCCTCGAACCGCGCGTGCTGTTACTGGATGAGCCAACCTCGGCGCTGGATGTGTCGGTACAGGCGGAGATCCTGAACCTGTTGAGTGATTTACAGCAGCAGGAGAATCTTACTTATTTAATGGTGACACACGATCTCGGTGTGGTGGCGCATCTGTGCCATCGGGTTGCCGTCATGCAGCACGGGAAAATGCTGGAGACGCTGGATGTCGATGCATTGGTGGGGAATCGCGCGCAGGTGGCGTATACACAGATGTTGGTGGAGTCGAGTCGGGCTTAAACGGTACGGGTTGCCATTAACGGGGATGGCGCTGAGGTGAGTTCTGGTCAGGTGCGCAAAGGTGCGCACCTGATTTGAGTAGCAAGATCCGCTTAACAGCAGCGCATTACAGCAATTCACGCACGTATCGCACGATATCCTGATTCTGTCCGTGTTCGAACAGGCACTCCTGCAAACGCGCCCCGCTCACTGCGGTTTTTACCAACTCAGGGTCCAGCGCGCGCAGTGAATCGAGGTAATTGTCTTTCATCAGCGCGGCTTTGACTTCATTGAGAATGCCCGCATTGCGCACCTGCGGCTCTTTGCGCTCTGGCGGATAGCCCAGGCCTTTCTCGCCGGTGAAGGCTTTCTCGAAGATAAAGCGCAGATTTAGCTCGGCACCCCAGCCAAAACCTTTGGCGAACGGCAGCGAAAGCGCATTGCCATTATTAATTTGGGCAAACAGATAGGCATCAGCAGGATCGATACAGTAGCCACACACCACGCCAGGATGCAGGTTGAGCGATACCAAGGCGCCCTGTCCGGTGCCACAACCGGCGACCACAAAGTCCACCGCTTTGCTGTTCAGCAGGACGCTGGCCATGATGCCGAGGTGAATATAAGTCAGATGGTGATCCTGCTCGTCGCTCATGCCGACGTTAAATACCTGATGGCCGAGCGGTTGCGCGACGTTTTGCAGTTCTTTCCATACGGTTGCGTTCTTAGCGGCCTGGCTATTTTCCATCATCAAAGCGATTTTCATGATCCATCCTCAAATTAAATTGAAACACTGTTTCATTTTAATCAAGGTGCGCTAAAATGCAGCCCTGAAATGTCCCTTTTGGTGTGAGTTACTTCACACATTAATGAAGTCACTGGTGAGGAGAACCCATGTTTATTTATAAAAGCGCAACCACTCAGGAAGACCTCGGTAACGGCGTGAAGAGGCGAGTCATGGCCCACGGGGGACGGATGATGGCGGTCGAAGTGACCTTTGAGAAGGATGCGGTTGGACCGTTGCATCATCATCCGCATGAGCAACTAACCTATGTGCTGTCGGGCCGTTTTGCTTTTACGATTGATGGGGTTACGCAGGAGGTCGGCGCCGGAGACACGTTGTACAAAGCGCCCAATGTGGTGCACGGCTGCGTTTGTCTGGAAGCGGGTACCCTGCTGGATACCTTTACACCGCAGCGTGAGGATTTCCTCGGAGCGCGGTAGATAGCGGATACACATGCAGTTGCATCTCTGGATAGTGCATGCGTTCCTGCTGGATTGACGCTTGTCTGTTAAACGATCAGCGTGAACGCAGTCTTGGGCCGCTTTGGGGCTGGCGGTCCTCGCGCCGCTAACGCGGTGCCTTCACGACATTCGTTTGCCTTAGCACGAAAAAAGCTGCCACTTCGAGAAGTGACAGCCTGGCTAAGCAGTAACCCTATCTGTCAGTCAATACGCTGTTTAGCGCGATCTGACATTCACTTACGCGCTAGCTAAATTTTTCCGCCCACCAGAGCCGCAATTTCAGTCCCCAACTGCTGCTCCAGCCGGTGGTGGTGCTCACCACTTTGCCCTGCTGCAATACGATAAAGGTCGGTGTCACGCTGATGTCCCAGCGTTGACTCACTGCACCGTTCTCATCGTTCACCGCCGGACCGCGCAGACCTTTCTTCTCCAGCCAGGTCGCGACACGCGGGTCATCACCCGATCGCAGCGCCACAGTCACCACCTGCGTACCGTTCTGGCTCAGTGCAGCCACCGTTGGCGTGGTAAGTTTGCACACCCCACACCAGGTGGCCCACACATACACCAGCACCGGCTTGTCCTGGCTTAATGTGGCCAGATTGACTTCGCCTTGCAGCGTCGTTAGCGGCTTTTGTGCCAGATCGGCTGGCAGCTGCGGCGCGCGCAGCCAATCCATGCCCCAAATTATCGCCGCGGCGATCAGCACCAGCACTGCTGCTTCACGCAGCCAGCGCTTGAGACGCATCATGGCTTCGCCTGCAACGCGCCCTTCACTGCCGCTTCCAGTTGCGCATAAGGCACCGCGCCGCTGATCAGCTCATTGCCCACCAGCGTAGCAGGTGTGCCCTGAACCCCTAACTGCTGCGCCAGCGTCAGATTCTCATTGATGGTGTCGAGGCTGGCTTTACTAGGTTCTTTCAGCTTGATACCGGTTTTATCCAGCGCCGCGGCAATGCTCGCTTCGTCGTGGTTGCCCTTTTTCGCCATCAACCGCTCGTGGAGTTTCAGGAAGTTTTTAGGTTGCTGTTCCCAAACCGTTAACGCCAGACGCGCGGATGTCAAAGAGGTTTCGGCACGATACGGCAGCGGTTTTAATACCACCGCCACCTGTGGATAGGTTTTCAGCAGCTTCTCAATATCCGCATCGAATTTCTTACAGAACACGCAGTTGTAGTCAGTGAAGTACACCAGCGTCAGCGCGGGTTTTTCAGCGCCGATGCGTGGTGAACCCGCATCGTTGAACAAGGCATCGTGGTTTTTCTTCACCATCTGCGCGACAACGCTCTGCTGCTGTTTCGCCGCTTCTTTATCAAAGGCATCCGCTGCTTCGGCCAGAATCGCCGGATTCTGCACCAGCGTTTCTCGAATCAGCTGTTTGATGCGTGCCTCTTGTTCAGGTGTAAAGGGTGCCGCCGCCAGCGCAGGCAGAGTCAGAAACATCAGGGACAGTAACAGGGATTTTTTCATCATTTTTTGGCCTCATAGAGAGTAGAAATCACCGCTTCACGACTCAGCAACGGTGACAAAATGTGGCCATGCGGCAGTGCCGGGCCATAAATTTGGTTAAAAGGGATGGCGACACGGTCGCGTTTACGCAGGAATTCACCGATCGCCGGATCGGGCTGGGTCCAGTCACCGCGCAGCAGCACCACATCGTCGGCTTTCAGCGCGGCGCGCACGTCAGGTTGATTCAGCACGCGGGATTTATTCACCTTGCAGGTAATGCACCAATCGGCGGTGACATCGACAAACACGCGCTTATCTTGCTCCAGCGCCTGATTGATTGCCGCTTCGGTCAGCGGCTGCCAGTAGAGCGTTTCCTCCTCTGGCTCAATGCGCGTCATGAGGAATACCGCCCCCACCAACGTCAGAGTGATAAATACCACACCGGCTTGTTGCAGCGCCCGACGCTGAATTAACCAGCCACAGAGCACCAGCAGCAATACGCCACCCAGTACCGTGGCAACGGTGCTACCCCAATGCGGGATCAACAGCGTGACCAGCCAGAAGGTGGCGAGCAGCATTAACAGACCAAGCAGAGTACGCAGATGAATCATCCAGCGCCCCGGACGCGGCAGACAGCGCGCCAAACCTGGCAATGCCGCCACCAACAGCCATGGCAAGCTCATACCGATACCGAGTGCCGCAAACAGCAGCCACAGCTGCGGCAGCGGTGCGGTAAGCGCATAGGCCACTGCGGTTCCGAGAAACGGCGCGCTGCATGGCGTCGCCAGTAACGTAGCAAAAGCCCCCTGACCAAAATGCCCCAGCAGCCCGCTACCGCCCTGCGTTGCCAGTCGAGTATTAAGGCCGGAAGGTAAACGGAAATGCAGCAAATCGAACAGACTGGCGGTGAACAGGAACATCACCAGTACCATCAATAGCAGGAAACCACTGCTCTGGAACTGGATGCCCCAGCCCAGCGCCTGCCCGCTTAGCCGCAGGCCGGTCATCAACGCCGCGAGCAGCAGGAACGAAAACAGGATCCCAGCGCTGGAGGCAAGAAACTGCTGCCTGGTCTGACGCCGCGATTGGCCTTGTTGCTGCACCAGACCGCTGAGTTTTATGGCCAGCACCGGCAGCACACATGGCATCAGGTTAAGGATCAATCCGCCCAACAGCGCCAGCAATATCACCGACCATAGGGTTTGTGATGTGCTGTCGGAGACAAGGGGCTGAGCGCCGATAATCACCGAACTTTGCTGGGCAATACCCGCGTCAACGACCACCAGCGACAAGGTTTTACCGCGCAAATCGGGTGCAGCTTCGCCCCACTCATCGGTGACCGCGACCCGAGCGCTGAGTATGTCGCCCTTCACCGTGATCTGCGGTGCAGCCAGCATGCTGCCTTGTGGATAGTCGAAGAACAGCTCAGGTTTAGTCCATCCACCCTGACGCTGAACGCGTATTTGGAGTTCGCCATTGACGTTGCTGACGTCCAGTTGATCGGTCAAACCGCTTTCAGCGGGGATCTGCCCCATCGCCTGGGCGTAATCGCGGGCAAAATCGGGGTCAGCCTGCTGGTCGAGATCCAGCGTGAAAGGGAAATCGGTCAGAATGCAGACATCGCTACAGGTCGACAGCGTGAGCGTGCCGGCGAGGTGTTTATCTGACACCTTCGCCAACGTTATCGGCAGCGTGATATCGCCTTTATAGCCTTGGGTGGTAAGTCCGCTCACGTCAAAACGAGCAGGTGCTGGCCAATACCACGTGGCATTGACATCAGGCGTTTGCCAGCGAATTTCAGGGGCCACGCCGCCTTCGCCCGGCGACCGCCAGTAGGTTTTCCAACCCTTTTCCAGGCGGATATCCAGCAATATTTGCGCATCGGCGCCATTGTTTGCGCTGCGTAAGCGCACTTCTGCATGGCTGTTTTGTGCATTACGCAGCCAGCCTGTGTCGGCAGCGTGCACAATACTCGTGCAGCTGACCAACAGGAGCAACAGGCTCCTGATAAAGAGATTCATTCATTTTTCTCCGGTGAATAACAAGGTTTACGCGATGGACAGCGTGGTGTTATTCCCGGAAGACACAGAAGGTCAGATGCCGCCGCTGTATCGGCGGAAAGAGGGGTTCGCGACGATAGCCGCTAACCGCATTGGACAGGCATAGCGTGGTAAGCAGAGCCACGACCATCAATAAAAACGGCATGACGCTGTCGATAATCGGGGCAGCCGCGTGCAGTGATTTTCCGCTGATGGAGCAGAGTTTTTCGCCACCGAACGTTTCATGATCGCTGAACGACGAGGCGCTGATCTGCGCCTGAGGGGCACTCGGCAGATTAAAGCTACGCTGGGCGAGACAGAACGCCAGCACCAGACAAAGCAGTGCCAGAATCCATTTTGCGCGTTGTGCTGATTTGGTCATGCCATCGCCCCAGAGTAAAGTGCGGGCATTTTATGCACATGCCGCAGAAACACCAAGCTTTGCTGTGTAAACTTTTGTCTTGGTGTTTTGCATGTCGATAGCGTAGCAACGCAATGATTTATGCTTTCTGGCAGTTTGATAGCTGTCAGAAGGCGCGATAAATCACGCCGCTACGGTTTTGTGCTTACCATCAAATGGTTAAACAATATCATCCACCACACCGCCATCAACGCGCAACGCCGCGCCGGAGGTAGCTGATGCCTGTTGTGAACAGACGTATACCACCATATTGGCAACTTCATCGACCGTTGCCGCGCGCTGAATCACCGAGCTCGGCCGCTGTGCCATCACAAACTCTTTTGCCAGCACCTCTAACGATTTTCCGGTACGTTTTACCTCGTCTTCCATCATCGCGGCAAAGCCATCGGAGATCGTAGGGCCAGGCAGCACACTGTTTACCGTCACGCCGCTCCCTGCCGCCACTTTCGCCAGCCCACGCGCCAGGGAGAGTTGCGCGGTTTTGGTCACACCGTAATGCACCATATCCGCGGGGATATTGCGCGCCGATTCAGAAGAGATAAACACCACACGCCCCCAACCGCGTTTCACCATCTCCGGCAACAAAGCGCGAGACAGACGTACGCCCGACATCACATTGGTCTGCCAGTACGCTTCCCAGGTTTCATCATCGGTGGCGTAAAAGTCCTGCGGACCATAAATCCCCGCATTGTTGACCAGAATATCGATGGGAGGTAACCCGTTAAGCAACTGCTTCACGCCCTGCGCGCTACCCAGATCGGCGATAAAAGTATGAATTTTGGCCCCCGCCACCAATCCATTCAGCTTCTCACGCGCGCGGCTTACCGAGGCTTCACTGCGACCGTTAAGCACCACTTCGGCCCCACTCTCAGCCAATCCCTGAGCGATGGCGAAGCCAATGCCGCCCGTTGAGGCAGTGACTAATGCGGTTTTACCGTGCAAATCAATTTTCATACAGATCTCCTTTATGGATGCGCAATATCATGCAGAACATCCATCAAGCCTGGTTGAGCGTATGAAATATGCCTTATCAAATCATGCGGTTATTATCACGATCCGGGATGACCATAAGCGCTTGCGGCCCGTTTTCTTCCCCGCCAAATCGTCCACAGCGCCACCGTCAGCAGTAATAAAAGTGCCGGGGCAAAACCGCTGACGCCGACGCTATGCAATAACGTACCCCCGAGGATTCCGCCGCCGGCAATCGCCAGATTCCAAACCGTGACCAACATCGATTGCGCAACATCCACCGCATTACCGGCATGCTCCACCATCGCGGTTTGGAACAGTGTGGCCGCTCCGCCAAACGCCAATCCCCACAACATGACCGCTAACCCGATTGCCATTGCCGAGGTGGAAAACAGTTGCAGCAGCAGCGCGGCAGCCATAAACAACAGAATGCTGATCAACAACATCGGCTGTAAGTAGCGGTCCACCCACCAGCCTGTGATAACAATGCTGATCAGCGAACTGATACCAAACATCAGCAATATCGCGTCAGCGCAGGGGGCCAGCCCGGCAGGTTGTAAAAATGGCACGATAAAGGTGTAGAGGATGTTGTGCGCCAGCACCACACAGAGCACCAGCATCAGCACTCTGGCCACACCGGGTAGTATTAACACCTGGCGCAAAGGCAAACGCTGCTGCGCCGGGTCTGCTGGCTGCTGTGGCGCAGTCAGCCGCAATATCAGCATCAGCAGCAGCGATAAACCACTCAGTGCGGCAAAACTCAGGCGCCAGCCAATTACGTTGCCCACCAGGGTTCCCAGCGGCACGCCAAACGCCAGCGCCAGGGGCGTGCCGGCCATCGCCATGGCGATGGCTTTGCCCTTCTGCTCAGGCGGTACCATGGCGGTGGCGTAACCCGCCAATAGCGCCCATAGCAGACCCGCTGCCATACCGGCCAGAATCCGAGCCACTAGCATCAATGAATAGTGGCTCACTAGCGCGGTTGCCGCGTTGGCGGCGGTGAATCCTGCCAGCGCGAAGAGCAGCAGACGACGTCGTGGTATGCCCCGCAACAAGGCCATCAGCGGTATGGCAGCCAGGAGGGAGCCTATCGCAAAAGTCGACACACTCTGGCCCGCAGCAGCCACTGATACCTGTAAATCTTGAGCCATGGGTACCAGTAATCCGGCGGGCAAGGCTTCGGTAACGATGGTGACAAACGCCGCCAGACTGAGCGTGAACAGAGGCACTAACGGTAAACGTGCACTCATTGGGCCCCCTGTAATGCCTGGTAAACAGCATCGCGCAGGTCATTAACAAATTGTCCGGACATGCCTTCATAAAGCGTGTTGGTAAAGGCCACCACACTCAGTGCCTGTTGTGGATCGACAAACCACGCATGACCGTAAGCGCCACCCCAGCGCCAGGTACCAATAGATTCAGGTGAGTCTGCCAGCAGCGGATCGCGCAATACCGAGAAGCCCAGTCCAAACCCGACCCCGGGCATATCCGGCAAGACGTGCTCGCTGACTTGATCCCGGGCCATCTCTGCAATCCACTCTGGCGCCAGTAGAGTACCGCCTCCGCTGCGCAGCAATTCCAGCAGCGTCATGAGATCACTGACCGTTCCAACCATGCCTGCGCCGCCGGACGGAAACGCCTGTGGATCGTATACACGAGCAGGGCTATACGGGATACCCACCGTCCCTTCAAACGGTGCAACCACCTCTCCTTCGCTCAGGATATGTGGACGCGGCGTGTCGCTGACATAAGCGGTTGCAACAGATTGATCGGCTGACAGTGAGAAGCCCGTCTGTTTCATCCCCAGTGGCCCGGTGACCAGAGAACGTATGGCTTCAGGCAATGGCTGCTGCTGGACCTGTTCAATGATCGCCCCCACAACATCCATCGCCAGTGAATAGCACCACGCTGTTCCCGGAGTGAACAACAAGGGAACCGTACTCAGTCTCTGAAGGTTCTCCTGCAGGGATAATGGGGTCGCATCCATACCATCCGAGACACCCGCCCGCGCATAGGGTCCATCGGGTGTGGCTTCAAGGAAGCGATAGCTAAGACCGGCGCTGTGACTTAGCAGTTGACGCAACGTGATCAGCGCCCGGCTGCCGTCAGGCTGCAGCGGTTTAAACGTTGGCAGCCAGCGCGTGATATCGCTATCCAGTGACAGCCTTCCCGCTGCGACCAGCATCATCGCCGCAGTACTGACTATTGGCTTGCTGACGGAGGCGAGGCGAAAACGCTCGCCCACGCTCATCAGTCGTTGGCTTTCGCGATCGGCATAGCCAGCTGCCTGATGGAACAGGGTTTCGCCATCGCGCTTCACCATGACTTCTATCCCCACCAGACGCTGTTCATCCAGTGCCGTTTGCATCACCTGCTTAAGGATCTTTTGCATCGTTCTCGCTCCTGAGTCATAAGTCCGATTAAGGTAGCCACTTCCCGATTACGGAAAAAGTAGGGTACATTTCAAGACTCACCGGACATTTTTGTCCTGAATAAGGGGTCAAGATGGACAGCCTTAATGGATTTATGGTGTTCGTTCAGGTGGCGGAAACACGCAGTTTTGTGGCGGCGGGACGACATCTGGGGATTACGGCGTCGGCGGTCGGGAAAAGTATCGCCCGTCTGGAGGACCGGTTGGGTGTAAGGCTGTTTCATCGCAGTACGCGTAGCATCACCCTCACCGCTGAAGGCACGCTGTTTTTGGAGCGTAGCAGGCGTATTCTTGCCGAGATAGAAGCAGCCGAAAGCGAATTATCGCAGGCCGCACAGCGTCCGACCGGGCGATTAAAACTCAGTCTGCCAATTGTTAGCTCACTGATTTTGCCGGCGCTGGGTGATTTTATGGCGGCCTATCCTGATATTCAGCTGGATCTCGATTTTAGCGATCGCCTGGTGGATGTGATTGCCGAAGGCTATGACGCGGTCATGCGTGGCGGCCCGCCGACGGATTCTCGTCTTTCGGCGCGCAAGTTGGGTTATGCCTACTCGCTTGCCGTCGCGTCACCCGATTACCTGGCGCGTCACGGCACGCCGCAGATGCCGGAAGATTTGCAACATCATGCCTGCCTGCATTATCGCTTCAACACCACCGGCAAGCTGGAACGTTGGGTACTCCGCGGTTATGAAGATGAACATGAGCTGGCTTTGCCCTGCAGCATGGTGTGCAACAACATCGAGACGCGCGTCTGTTTTGCGAAGCGAGGTTTAGGGATTGCTATGCTGCCTGATTTCTCAGTGCGGGAAGCCCTCGCGCAAGGCACACTGGTCGAAATCCTTAGCGATTACGCCTGTCACCGCAATGTGTTTCATCTGCTGTGGCCCGCCAGTAAACATCCTTCACCCAAAG
This sequence comes from Pantoea sp. Taur, assembly GCF_009830025.1. Classification (NCBI taxonomy): domain Bacteria; kingdom Pseudomonadati; phylum Pseudomonadota; class Gammaproteobacteria; order Enterobacterales; family Erwiniaceae; genus Pantoea; species Pantoea sp. Taur. The sequence continues at coordinate 100,244 of NZ_SZZZ01000002.1, read as the reverse complement.
TCCGCGCGTTAATTGATTTTCTCAGCACGCGCGTCTTTTCGCCGGGTTAACGGTTGTATTTGCTTGCACTTCCCTGCACACGATCCTTTTAACACGTTCCATACTGAGAACTTGATGCCTGAAGGAGTTATCGTGATGACGACTATTGCTATCGCCGCACCGGGCGCTATGGGCGCGGCCATCGGGGCTGTGCTTGCCCAGCACGGGGCGCAGGTGATTACCCCGCTAAGCCAACGCTCCGCCCAATCTCAACAGCGTGCACAACAAGCCAATATTGCCAACTGCAGCGCAGAGGCGATTTGCGAGGCCGATATTATCCTTTCAATCCTGCCGCCCGAATCGGCACTCAGCTGGGCGCAGCAGATGGCCCCGCTTCTGCAAGCTGCCGCACATAAACCGCTGTATGTAGATTGCAACGCCATCAGTCCGGAGACGCTAAAGCAGGTGGCTCAGTTGATCGAAAGCACCGGCACACCCTTTGCTGATGCAGCGATTATTGGCTTGCCGCCGGGCGAGCAAAATCCCACCGGACCACGCTTATGGTTTGCAGGACCCCATGCCGGAAAACTGGCGCAGTTAAGTGATTATGGATTGCGGATACGGGTGATGAACGCTGAAAACGGCGCCGCTTCAGCATTGAAGATGGCGTACGCCGGTATCAACAAAGGCATTACCCTGCTGACCTCGGCGATGCTGATTAATGCCAGCCGCGTGGGTGCCGCCGAAGCGTTACGTGAAGAGATGCAGGAGAGCCAGCAGGCCCTGCTGAAACGAATGGAAAAAGCCGCCCCGGATATGCTGCCAAAAGCCTGGCGCTGGGCGGCTGAGATGGATGAGATTGCCACGCTCAATCAGGGCGAATTGGCCACCGATCAACTCTATCGGGCTTTAGGGGAAATCTGCCGCCAGCTGGCTGACGATCGCCAACACGATCAACAGTTCAGCGCCATACTGGCGGACTTCTTTCAACCGGATGCGGATAAAGCTGGCTGAGCACTCACTTGCAGCCGCAGAAGTCTTGAGTAATTAAGCCAGCCATCGAAATGTATTAAAACTATGGGCCGCCAGTAAACGTCCCTCGCCTATTGAAAGGGTACAGAACGACTTGCTCAGCTCGGTATATTCATACCATCAAAAACAAAGAAAATGTTATCCAGAAAATTCCTCTAACATTAAATTAGCGTCATAAATACATTCAATTCGTTCATTAAAATTAATATTTCTAGCCACCTGTCTTTTACCAGATTTATTTCTATTTGTTTTCCTAAAATGAGATTCACATCTCACCACTGAAAAATGCCTGTCAAAATCACTTAAAGATCGTTCCCTTCATGGACAGAATAAGTATATTCACTCATGTGGATTGTTACCGTTAAGGCGGGCAAAACCCGAAATGAGAACGCTCTGTTAAATCAGCGCAATATCATTTCGGGTTTTTTATTTTTAAAATCAATAAGATCATTTTGCATTTACTAGAGATGAAGGAAAGGAAATGGTATGAATATGAAAGTACCAGGGTGTTGCTTTTTATCTTTGATTTTTGTAATTTTCACTTCCACATCGGAAGCCGCCATTAATTTTAAAGAATCGACCTTAGTCAAGGATAGTTCTCTAACATTAGGCATCCATAACAACCTAAAATATGTCAGCGAGGGTGAGACGGGTAAACGAATTGTACATGAAGCATGGGGGCAAGGTTTTTCACTCGACTATAAATCAGGTTACTTAAATGACCTCATTGGGATTGATGGTTCGTACTATGGGGTCATTAAATTAGCTGCGTCGGATAATTTTTCGTCAAGAGGCATCCTCTACAATGATAAAGGTGAGGCGCGTGGTTTCAATAAGTTTGGACAGTTTTATGGCAAAGTAAAATTTTCCGACTCCAACATTGATAGCAATCTCTACGCCGGCTGGAAGCTTATGAAACTCGGTGTGCTGACCACATCAATGCGAGCTGCGCCCAATACCTATCAAGGCGTAAGTGGTGACTTAAGCTGGAACGCTTACCGGATGCGTGTGGCTTATGTCGACAAATCCTCTAATCGTGATTCACCTGACAAAGTGCATTTCACCACCAATGAAGGTAAAGAAATAACGTCGATTTACACCGGTGACCTGCAGTTTAAATCAGATGAATTGTCGTTATTGTATCTTTATGGTGAAAGTCAGAATTATCTAATGCGTAATGGATTAGAGCTTACTCTGACACAGGATGAGAAATTATCCTATGGCGTGCAGATGTACACCACAAATGCGCTCAACCGTTACAGGAGCATGAGTACCAATAAAAAAGACTTTGACTCTACTGCCAACCATTATGCCATCGACATGACATGGAAACACGGCAGTTGGACGGTGAAGCCGGCTTTGGCGTATACACAGGCACATAAGACTGATGGAATAGGACAATTCCCTCGACATATGACCAAAAACTCGAGAGGTACGTTTAATTCAATGGCGTATGCGGGATTGGACTATATGCGCGATAAGGAGAAAGTTTTCTCATTCGACCTCGGATATCAATTAACTCCAGACTTCCTTGTGGGGATAAACACCCATTATGGATGGTTAAGCCACAAGGGAGAAAAAGTAAGTGAGGGTGAGTTTAATATTTACACATTGTGGAAACCGTCTTCACCGGCACTTAAAAACCTGTCCATTTCTACTTTAGTTGGGCCGGGCCGCACCTTTCAACATACTGGCACCACACCCATTACAAATAGTAACGGCGTTATAAAGAAAAGTAGCCTCATGGCATATGAATTCCGCATTGATTATAAATTTAATATTTTCTGACGCACTCACTGATAAGGAATTAATGATGAAAAAGCAGGCTATGGTATTACTGGCATTAACAACAGCGTTATTTGTTTCACCCTTAAAGGCTGAACAGGCAACTAAGAGTAGTCCCCTCCCCAATCTCAGCCAGACAAAAGAAGTGACCTTCTATGTCACGCGTCATGGCAAGACCATGTTTAACACCGCACATCGCATGCAGGGTTGGTCTGATACACCCCTCACTGCCGAGGGCGTGAAGGTTGCCATTCAGTTGGGTAAAGGGATCAAAGATGTGCCATTTGCTGCAGTCTATTCCAGCGATTCTGGACGCGCCCGTGAAACGGCCAAATTAGTGTTAGCTGCAGCAGGGCAAGTAAAACCGGTCATCGAAACCTCGTTGCTGCGCGAAACCTGTTTTGGACCTTATGAAGGCACACTTGAGTCAGTCACGTGGGGGCCAGTAGCGAAAAGTCTGGGATACGAAGGCTTTAAACCCATGTTACAGGGATTGGCTAAAAATGAGATCAATCTTGACCAAATGATGGACACCCTGGCAGCCACTGATTCCGGTGGTCAAACAGAAACCGCCGCTCAGGTACGCACCCGAATGAAGTCAGAACTGAGCGCAATTGCCGAAAAAGTCAGTGCTAGTGGAGGTGGCAACGTGTTAGTGGTTTCTCACGGAATGGCAATCCTGACAATGTTGAAAGGATGGGCACCTGACGAGCAACTCCGTCAACAACTTGATAATGCAAGCGTCACTAAAATCACCTATCTCAACGGGAAATTCAGCGTCAGTAAGGTAGGAGATATGCGCTATGTTGAAAAAGGTAAACAATAACAAAGAGAATTAACAGTCATTGCTACCAAAACGGCAATGACTGCTCACCAAGAGAAATATGCCGCCAGCTTGCTGAAGATCGTTAGTTCAGCACTTTGCTGGCGGACTTCTTTCAACCGGATACGGATAAAGCGGGCTGAGCACTCACCGGCAGCCGCAGCTGACGCTGCAACCAGGCACACGCGGCCGCTTCATCCGGGTCGGCCGCATCAAGTTGCAGCACCGGTCCGAGCGCCATCGGCTGCGCCGTTTCCGCCAGCTTTCGCAGTTCCGGCAGGTACTCGGCACCTGGATGGCCTGGCATGCGATCGGTCAATCGTGACTGATAGCGCGCGACCGCTTCGTCCGGTGTGATGGAAAGCCACAGCTCCAGCACCCGGGTGATGCCTGCCTGCTGCAATCCTTGCTGCAGCACTTCTTTGGGCTGGAAACCAAACCAGGCGTCAATCAGGTAAACGCAGCAGTTGGGAGCCTGTCCGACCACCTTCCAGATCGCCTGATAGGCCGCGCACCCCAACTGCCGGTTACGCAGTCGGTCCACCGGCGCGAAACTGGCCATAAACGGTTCTTTCAGGCTGTCCAGCGTCAGCACTGGAAAACCAAACTGCTCCGCCATGGCGCGTGTCAGGGTGCTTTTCCCCGACGCGGGGATGCCGTTGACCAGCACCACCACCTTTTCTGCAGTGTGAGAAGTCATAGGATTTCTATCACCTCCGCCACACTGCTGGCCTGGCGTAACCGCACCAGCGTCTCTTCATCTTCCAGTAACGAGACAATTGCGCGAATGCCCTCTTCGATGTGCGCATTGCTGTCGCGCGCGCCGAACATGATCACGATATCGGCTTTGTCACTCCCTTCAAAAGAGATCGGCTCATCCAGCACAATCATGCTGAAGCAATCTTTCAGCACGCCGGTCTCTGGACGCGCATGCGGAATGGCTATCCCTTCCTCAAACACATAATAAGCGCCGTGCGTCAGGGTATTGGCTATCACCGCCTCCGGATAGGAATCCTTCACATATCCACCGCTTACCAACGGTTGTGCGGCCAGCGCGATCACTTCGCGCCAGTCCGTGGCGCTGATTCCCACCTGAATCGCATTCGCTTCTTGCAGCAGTCGCTTAATACTCATACTGCCTCCTTAAATTGATTTGCGGATGGTATTACGCAGTTCATCAATTTTAACGAACAGCGGATCAATTTCCTGACGAAAACGACGGCTTTTCGCAAAGATATTTAATGCACGATTATATTCCAGCATTAATTGTTTCTGCGTATCAACTGCCTGTGGATTAACAGCGAGCTGTTGTTCCAGCTCGCTAATTTTTCCACTGATGGTTTCTGCCTGAAGATCTATTTCTTGTGAATCCTGGCTCTTATTTTCTGAGCCCTTTTTCAAGAATCCAAACATAGCGTCTCCTGCCCCGAATGGCGCCAGGGCACCTCAGGTTTATTACGTCATGAGTGAGTCGTACTTAACGGAACAGTGAAATCTTTTCTACCAGCACATTGGTGACGGCATCATTAGCGGGTACCAGGAAGTTACGCACGCTGTCATTCACTTTACCTTTTTCAAACGTCTGCTTGCAGTTTGCCACCCACTGCACATTCATTTCCGTGCCGACGTTCACTTTTTCGATACCGCTGCGCACGGCGAGGCGCATGTCTTCATCACTCACGCCCGTACCGCCGTGCAACACCAACGGGGTTTTAGTCGCTTCAGTAATATCGGCCAGACGCTGATGCTGAATATGCGCTTTACCGGTATACAGTCCATGTACAGTACCGATGGAGATGGCCAGCATATCAACGCCTGTTTCATCCACGAAACGCTTAGCATCATCTACGGTGGTAAAGGAAGCATCGTTCATTTCCACTTCTTTACCGTCTTCCGAACCCCCGATGGCACCCAGCTCAGCTTCAACCGAAACCTGTAATGGGCGCGCCATATCAATCACGCGGCGGGTATTGGCAATATTCTCTTCAATCGGCAAATGCGAGCCGTCGTACATAATAGAGCTGAATCCGGCGTCCAGTGCCGTTTGAATCGCATCGAGATCTGAACAGTGATCCAAATGCAGGCACGTCGGTACATTACGGCTTTCAGATAATGAGCGAATCGCATCGACTAATAATTTGTGTCCGAGATATTTCGCCGTGCCGGTTGAGATCTGAATCATTAATGGACTATTGGTTTTCTCTGCTGCTTTAAAAAAGGCCGGTAACATTTCCAGGCAGTGCAAATTAAAGGAACCGAGCGCTTTAAATTCACGTTGTTTAGCCACCTGTAACAGATCGGTAAAGTTATAAAGTTTCATGAAGCTTTTCCTCGTGGGATTTAGGGGATTTTCCGTTAACAAACCAGGCGATCAGAGTGATAAAGACAATAAAGAGTGCGACGAACAACCAGTTGCCCTGGAACGCATGACCCAATACCAGTCCGGTACTGATGACGTCAGAGTCACTGAAGGTCACACCGGTGAAGCCGTAGCTTTCGAGCATCGGTACCAGAATGGCCGGCAGGAAGGTGATAAACAGACCGTGTACAAAGCCGCCAATCATCGCCCCGCGACGTCCACCCAGCGCGTTACCAAACACGCCAGCGGTGCCACCGGCAAAGAAGTTGGTGAGCAGGCCAGGCAGAATCATCGCCAGACCGAACATAGGGAACACCAGCATACCGACCACGGAACCTAGCGTTGTTGCCAGGAAGCCGACGATCACGGCATTTGGTGCGTAAGGGAACATCACCGGGCAATCGAGTGCCGGTTTGGCATCCGGCACCAGGCGCATAGCGATACCACGGAAGGCTGGCACCAGTTCGTTCAGCAGTAAACGCACACCGCTGTACAATACGAATACACCCGCAACAAACTGAATCGATTGCATGAAGGCATACATCAGGTAGTTCATGCCATTGCTGTACTGACCGATAAATTCTGGGCCTGCTGCCACTGCCGGGATCAGGTACATCGGTACCATCACCACTGCCATCGACAGATAGGTGTCCTGCAGGAACTTGAAGTTGTCTGGCAGCTTGAGATCTTCCGTTGAGCGCGAGCCTTTACCGACCACCTTCGCCACTGCCGCCGTCAACAAGTAGCCAATGGTGCAGAAGTGTCCAAGTGCCACATCATCGGAATCCGTGATTCGGCGCACCACCGGCTGAGCCAGCGCTGGCATCACGACCGCCATAATGCCGCCGAAGATGCCGCCCGTCAGGATCAGCGGTAAACCTGTCAACCCGGCTTTGTAGCCAATCACCGCGCCGATGGTTGCCATCCACAGCAGCGCCTGGCCGGTGAGGAAGATGTATTTGAACGGCGTCAGACGCGCGATGATGATGTTGACGATAAAGATCACCAACAATGTCAGCGCCACTTCTGATCCCAACTCGCGGCTGGCTAATCCGGCAATGGCGGCCACATCGGTGATATAGCCCTTCATGCCAAAACCGTGGGTGAAGATGGTATTCAGGAAGGTCAGCGTACCGACAATAATGTTGATACCCGCCATCATAATTAAGAAGCCCAGCAGCGTTTTAAAGGTGCCTTCCACCACCTTACCTGCGGATTTTTTCTGCAGTAGCAGACCAATCAGGGCAATAAAGGCGATCAGAATCGATGCCTGCCCTAATAAGTCTTTTACCAGGAAGTTGATCACACTATTCATGGTTAGCAACCTTCAGATTACGTTCTTTCATAAACGCCACGATTTTTTCTTCAATTTCTGCCTTGTCGGTCAGCTTATTGAGAATAATCACCCGTTTGATTTGCTCGGGGCTGGCATCGGCATTCAGGACATCCGCAAAGGCTTTTTGGGTTAGAATCATGTCGGATTTAAAAGCATTGGCTTCTGAAATCGTGGTGTGATCAATATCCGCTTCAATTTCGAGTTTCTTTAATACGGATTTGGCACTCATTTCGATAGCGAAACTGGAACCCAGACCACATCCACAGACACATAATATTTTCAGCATGGCGTTTTCCTCACAGAATATGCAGTTGTTTAGCGAGTTTGTAATGATGCCCTTCGGTATCAACCAGGCGTTTTTTCATGCTTATAAGATCAATCGGTATCGGTCGATTACTGCCATTAATAATCACCGCTTTGTTGCGCATCCCCGACTGAATACAGCGCGCAACTTCACTGGCCATAATGGTGCCTTGATAAATCTCTTCACAGGTCGGGTCACCACTACGCAAGCCGTAACCAATAATAGTTTTACGAATTCGTACCCCTATTAGCGGCTCAATCTGTTTAATTAAGGTATCAATCGCGCCCTGAAAGCCCGGCGAGTATTCGCGGGTGTAGCCTTCAGAGCAGAGGATTACCACACTGTTTTGTGCAGCAAGTCGTTGCGTGATGCGCTCTGCCAACTCTTGTGTTGGGATTTGGCACTCCGGAATCAGCGCAAAATCAGCATTGGATTTGATCGCTGACTGCAGCGTCAATTCACCACAATAACCGCCGAGCAACTCCACCATGAATACGCGACCGGTTAATGCACGGCCGGTATTTCTTAACTTCGAAACTTCTTTTAATACTTGCTCACAAGCGGTAGAGAAACCAATGGTGTAGTCACTGCCAAAAACATCATTATCAATGGTCATGCCTACACCAAAGCAATTCACGCCGAATTCACTTAATGTATGTAAAAACTGTAATGAGCCATCCCCCCCGGCCATAATTAATACATCAATGCGTAGCGATTTGAGTTGTTTGGAGATCATCTCATACTCAGGGCGAATTAATTTTCGCGTGGTTCGTCCTGATTGCATCACGGGAATGGAAGTGATGGCATAGTCCACCAGATCGCGCTGTGACATTTCCTGATGGCGATTTTCTAATAAACCGGGAATGCCGCCATTAAATAACACCATATCCGCCTGCGTCATACGTGATATCTGAAACACAAAGTTATTTATTCCGGTAACATCGCCACCGCTTATCACTATGCCAATTCTCATTGTCATCACTCCGTATGCTGCGCGTCTGACATTCATTCTTCCGGTGAACGACTTTTCTATTTGCAACAGAGATCACATTTTTGCCATGTATTTCATTCCCTCTGACGTTGACAAGTATTAATAGTCACTGTTTTTTGTGATGATTATCACATTACAACTTTCACCCATTATTTAACAAAACCAATAAAATCATCCGGTTATATTTATTTCATGGTGTGAAACGCATTTAGCCTGCCATGACTTTTTGCCTGAGTTTCTTTCTATCTGAATTGTGATTGCCCGCGCATTTTTATCGGTACGCCGACTTTTCCCCACGAAAGATAAAGGGATAATGATTCAGTGCGTTATTTGTTGATCAGTGCCGATGAATGATTGACGTCACGTTTATCTGGCTGTCCAATATCGCAGCAAATAAATGACGAAGAAGAGAAAACATGACCAACTCGCAGGAGATGTTGCGTCAGCTCGCTGGCATAGTGGGCGACAAACAGGTATTGATCCATGCTGATGATAAAGCCTGGTACACCAAAGGATTTCGTGTCGGTCGCGGTGAGGCACTGGCAGTGATATTGCCGCAAAACTTGCTACAACTTTGGCAAAGTCTACAGATATGCGTGGCACAGGACGCTATTATCCTGATGCAAGCCTCGAATACCGGCGTGACCGGCGGGTCAACGCCGGATGGCAATGATTATGACCGCGAGGTGGTAATCATCAGCACCCGCCAGCTCAAGGGCGTACAGGTGATCGATCAGGCGCGACAGGTCATCGCCTTCCCCGGTACTACCCTGACCGAACTGGAGCACACGCTGCAACCGCTGGGACGGGAACCGCACTCGGTGATTGGTTCCAGCTGCATTGGCGCTTCTGTCGTGGGCGGTATCTGCAACAACTCGGGCGGTTCACTGATTCGCCGCGGCCCCGCCTTTACGGAGAAATCACTGTTTGCCCGTATTCATGATGATGGGCGCTTAGAAATGGTCAATCATCTGGGTATCGATTTGGGTGAAACGCCGGAAGCAATGCTGAAGAGTCTGACTGAGCAACAGTATCAGACTGGCGACCAGGCAGACTGGGACGGCAAAATCTGGGCCGATGATTACGCCGATCGCCTGCGTGATGTCAACGCTGACTCCCCTGCGCGTTTTAATGGTGACCTGCGTTATCTGCACGACAGTTCTGGCAGCGCGGGTAAAGTGGTGGTGTTTGCCGTGCGATTACCTACATTCGAAGCCAGCGCGGGTAGCGATACCTTCTACATTGGCACAAACGATGAACGCGAATTGGTGGCACTGCGTCGTTTTCTCCTCACCGAGATGAGCGAACTGCCGCTGCAGGCAGAATACATTCATCGCAACGCCTTCGACTTAACCGTGCGGTACGCCAAGCATATGTATCTGGCGATCCGCAAACTCGGCCCGCAGGCTATTCCTAAAATGATGGGCAATAAAGCGAAGTGGGACGTGCGTGTCAGCCATCTGCCTTTCCTGCCGCGTAATTTTGTTGATCGGGCGCTGCAATGCTTTAACCAGCTCACGCCGAGCTTTATTGCCCCGCGCATTATGGCTTATCGCGATGAATATCAACATCATCTGATGATTAAAGTCGATGCCCAGCAGACCCCTGAATTGCAGACGTTATTGCAGCAGTTCTTTGCCGGGCACAGCGGCGGCTTTTTCCAATGTGATGCCCGGGAAGGCGCAGATGCCTTCCTGGTGCGTTTTGGTGTGGGCGGTTGCACCATCTCTTATTGTGATGCACTGGGTTACAACCCGAATGAAAGGCTGGTGGCCTTCGACGTGGCGCTACGCCGTAATGATGAGGACTGGCGTTTAACCTTACCCGATCACTTAGCAGCACAGGTGCAGGTTGATTCCTGCTGCGGACACTTTTTCTGTTATGTGAATCATCAGGATTATGTGTTGAAAGAAGGGGTCGATGCGACGGCGTTTAAGGAGGCGGTGAAAGTCTATCTGGCTGAGCGTGGTGCAAAGTATCCGGCTGAGCATAATGTGGGGCATCTCTATCAGGCATCGTGCGAGCATGTGGATCACTGGAAGCAGTTGGATCCGACTAATAGCTGCAACCCTGGCGTGGGTAAAACCAGTAAGAAGAAGTATTGGGGTTAAGGTTACAGGGTAAAAAGACTTTAGCTGTAGCGGCTTGAGTTATCACGCATCCTGATGCTGTTTGGTGGACAGGATGCGTGATTTTGCGACGTTAATATGCAGTGTGAATTACTTCGCGTACGCTTCGGTAGACAGGGTTAGCGTCACATCATCGCTTACCGCTGGCACATATTTATCCAGTTTGAAGTCCGAACGTTTGATCACGCCTGTAGCATCAAAACCAATCGCCTGCTTCTTCACCATCGGGTGCATGCCCTGTTGATTCAACGTCGCGTGCAGCGTGACCGGCTTAGTGATGCCTTTCAACGTCAGATTACCTTCCACATCAAACTTATTGTCACCCTTCGCCACCACTTTGGTGCTGTGGAACACAGCTGAAGGATATTTAGCCGTATTGAAATATTCCGTACCGAGGAACTCTTTGGTCAGCGCGGGCACATGCGTATCAATCTGTGAAACCGGCAACGTAACGTCGACGCGCGACTGCTCTGGATGATCCTTATCAAACACCAGCGTACCTTTGCTGTTGGGGATGTCAGCCGTTGGATGGGAAAAACCGAAGTGCGTCCAGGTCACAATAACCGAGGTATGCGCGGGGTCGAGGTCATAATGCATCGCCGCAGCCTGAGAAACAGGTGCATACAAAGCAGCGGCTGCCAACATTGGCAGGATTAAACGGGTAACGTTTTTCACTCAGCGTTCCTTTTAGATCGGGAGAATCTATTGAGTGTCTCCAAATCGGAGGCTGAGGAATAGTGAAGAGATTTGCCCGTGACCTTCAAATATATTCAAAAATATCAGTGGGTAATGGTTTACACAGGTGAAAGTATTTTGCATTGAAAGTGTTTGGTTGCATCCATAGCCTATTGGCTATAATATATTCTATAGCAAAAAAGCTATAGGATGGCGATATGTAGGAAATACTGACAACGGATGTGTTTGACGAGTGGTTCTTCGCGCAACATGAAACCTTACGTGAGGACGTGTTGGCCATCATGGGAATTTTAGCGGAAATGGGGCCACAGCTTGGACGGCCTTATGTTGATACCCTTAAGGGATGCAAATTTTCGCATCTTAAAGAGTTACGAATTCAGCACGATGGAAAGCCGATTCGAGCATTTTTCGCCTTTGACCCTGTACGCCGCGCGATCGTGTTATGTGCCGGAGATAAATCCGGCGTGAATCAAAAACAATTTTACCGGAAAATGATTAGCATGGCTGAGGCAGAATACCGCCGGCATTTAGTGCAGATGGAGGGATAATATGTCTACATACAAAGAGTTACTGGAAAAACAATCCGCAGAAAGCCAATTGCGCATCACAAAAAAGGTTGAAAAGCTGCGTCAGGAAATTGCTTTAAGCCAACTGCGTGAAGAGCTGAACCTGTCACAAACAGAGCTTGCCCGCACGATTGGTATCTCTCAACCAACGCTCGCTAAGATTGAAAATCCCGGCAATGATCCGCGCCTATCAACATTAAAGCGTTACGTGGCTGCATTGGGCGGAGAGATAAGTATTGATGTGACTTTGCCTAACGGTAAGCACATCGCTTTTCAACTCTGATTAACGAGTATTCGCCAGCGGCGGCGTTCGCGCATTAAGCGAGTATGAAGTTGCTGAATAAGGGGCAACGTCAGGGATGCAACCGCATCACGTGTGAGGTTCGGCAATCCTTGCTGTTGTCGTAACCCCTGCAGTGCGGCTTCCGCGTTATCGCTGCTATCGCACTGCTCGCGCAGTGTGGCTTGCAAGGCCACTAAAGTTTGCGGCGAGATGGCGTCTAGATCTGTCACGATCTCACGTAAAAAGCGTTTGCAGTGTCCAAGTAACGTTTGCCATGGAATCTGTGGCGACTGGAGTGCCAGCATTAGCCCATCGACATCCGCCACGCGCTGGTAGCGTGCCGACACCACATAGCCAATTTGCTGATCGACCCGTAATCGCTGGAAAAAGCGCGGTTCCAGCAACAACGACAGCGCGCGTAATGCGGCTAATTGCCTGTCATCAGCTAGCGGCAGCGGAATAAACAGCAGCAGCGCCTGATCGCCTCCGGTACAAGGGACCGGCTTAATGCCCCGCTGCAAGCGCGGCGGCTGTGCACCGCTTACTAAATCAGGCGTGAAGTCGCTGAGCAGATGCGATACTCGCTGATGCAATGACGTGTGCTTACCGCACCATGCTGCCAGCCATCGAGTGTCACCGGCCGGGGCAATCAATTGAGCGGGCAAGGCGGCAAGAAGCTGCCGAATCACAATCGTTTGGACATGCGGCTGCGGTTTTGGCTGGGGCGTCAGGTTCAGTGCCTCAAGTGCATGATGCACAGCCAGCAAAGCGTGTGACTCACAGACAGGCAGATTCAGCACCAACTGCCAGACCCCCTGCTTCTGCTGCCAACTGCCACTTCCTCCAGCATGCCGCAACGCCGCCAGCACTGGACGCAGCCGGGTTTGCCGGGCCTGCGCTTCGGCATCACTCATCGTGTGATAAAAAGCGGGTCGCAACAGCAAGGTTTCAACCTGTTGCCGGGGCGCAAAACGCGGCAGCGGCATCGCTATCGGTGATAACGGTGGCAATACGGCCGGTTGCGCAGTGGGATAGAAAAAGAGTGCAGGCGTTGAGAATGTGCTCGGACTTTGCGGCAGCCCTTTTTTGCGCAAGAGCGTGAAACCTTGCGTCTGGACGAATTCTGGCGAATCCAGTTGCTGCTGTGTGAGCAAGCGTGAGCAAGGCACCTGCGCCAATGCGGCGATAAAAGCACTGAAACCCTGCGGCACATAATCGGCAGGCGCAAATCCCAGCGCCCGGCCACGCAACTGCTCCAGTGGCGATAAGCAGACAAAATCGTGCCGCGCCAGCTGCGCATAATGCTGCTGTTGCTCCGAAGAGCAAAGTTTGATGGCGTCTAAATGCTGCCAGAAGCAGTGTTCAATGTGATGAGCCTGCTCCGCACTGATTTTAGGCCCGCTGAAGCGCAGTGCTAGCCAACCGTGCTGCGCATCCTGCCACAGCCATTGTCCCTGCAGCGTATCGCATAATTCAGCCTCTCTGAGCGCGCTCAGCAGGCTGCCCGGTGCCTCATCTTGCCAGAACACGCTGAGCAAGGTGACATTGTCACGTAAAGTACGTTCTTCACCGGATAACATCAACGTCAGCCAGAAGCTTTCATCACCTGCCAGCTGCAACATCACGTCGCCTGGAGGCTGTGTGAGTGTGAGTGTGAGATTTGAAGGTAAGATTTTTGCCGAGCTGATCGAAGAAAAATGCAGCGCCAGTTCTGCCAGCTCTTCTAACGATTGCGGTCCCTGCAACCACAACTCCATGGCATTCGCGTGATAAAAGCGCTGATGGAAGTCGCGCAACGCGATCTGCAATGAAGTGACATTGTCACCAAAAACCTGCTGATTGCCGACGCGAAAACGTTGAAATGCCCCGCCCAACCTCTCCACCAGCGCCGTTTCACAAAGCGTGTCGGCATGCTGTTGCAGAAGTTGACATTCCGCATCAATCACCGCCACTTCCTGCTCAATAGCCTGCTGGCTTAACAGTGGTGCGGCGATCATATCGCTCAACCGCTGCACACCCTCAGACAGGTTGGCCGCGGGAAGCTGGAAAAAAAAGGCGCTGTGGCTAAGTTGCGTGGTGGCGTTGACCTGCCCGCCGCGTTGTTGCACCCACGGCATCAGGCGCTCAACGTCTTTAAAACGCTCGCTGCCGCAGAACAACAGGTGCTCCAGCAAGTGCGCCAGCCCCGGCCAGCGGTCGGATTCATCCAGACTGCCAGCCTGCACGCGAATCAGGGCTGCAGCGTCGCGCGCATCGGCCTGATGATGCAGGTGGCAACGCAGGCCATTGGCTAACACCAGCTGGCGAGAGGTCATCAGGTGACTCGCTGCTTGAAGATCAGTTCAGAGTTGGAACGATTGCGGAACTGAAGCTGGGCGATTTTGATGTCGCTGCAGGTAGCTTCGCGGCGCGCTTCCAGGATCTTGCCGTGATGCGGTGACTTACTGCATACCGGATCGGTGTTATCCGCATTCCCGGTCAGCATATAAGCCTGGCAACGGCAACCACCGAAGTCCTTCTCTTTCTCATCGCAGGAGCGGCACGGCTCCGGCATCCAGTCATAGCCGCGATAACGGTTAAAACCAAACGAGTTATACCAGATGTCTTCCAGACTATGCTCCAGCACTGACGGGAACTCAACCGGCAGCTGACGCGCGCTGTGGCAAGGTAACGCCGTACCTTCCGGTGTCACACTGAGGAAAATCGAACCCCAACCGCCCATACAAGGCTTTGGTCGCTCTTCGTAATAATCCGGCGTGACGAACAGCAGATTCGTGAGGTTGCCGGTTTCGCTCATACGCTCACGGTACTCCGCCACTACCGATTCGGCATGGGCAATCTGTTCCCTCGTCGGCAATAAGCCCTGGCGGTTAAGATGCGCCCAACCATAGAATTGGCAGGTCGCCAGTTCCACGTCGTCCGCTTCCAGCTCAATGCACAGGTCGATGATTTTATCGATCTGGTCGATATTATGGCGATGCAGCACGAAGTTCAGCACCATCGGATAGCCGTGCGCTTTAACCGCTTTCGCCATCTCCAGCTTCTGCTGGAAAGCTTTTTTCGAACCGGCCAGCGCGGCATTGAGGGTTTCATCACTCGCCTGGAAGCTAATCTGAATATGATCCAGACCCGCATCCGCGAAAGCGTCGAGTTTTTTCGCCGTCAGACCGATACCGGAAGTAATCAGGTTGGTATAGAAACCGAGATCGCGCGCTGCCTTGATCAACTCGGGCAGGTCTTTACGCGTCAGCGGTTCGCCGCCCGAGAAGCCCATCTGCACACTGCCCATGGCGCGCGCCTGACGGAACACCTCGATCCACTGCTCGGTGGTCAGCTCTTTCTCCTGTTGCGAGAAGTCGAGCGGATTCGAGCAGTATGGGCACTGCAGCGGGCAGCGATAAGTCAGCTCAGCCAGCAGCCACAGCGGCGGCGTGGCGGTTTTATTCAGGTTCACGACACTGGATCCATTTCTGTTCTACGGCGGATTGCAGGAATTCCTTCACGTCATCATCCACGCCGCCCGCTTCCGGGAAACGGTTGTTGAGAATGGCGATGATGGCGGCCACATCCTGTTTGCCGGTGACCAGTTCAAGGATCGCCGTCGCGGTTTCATTCAGCTTCGCCATGCCTTCGGGATACAGCACCACATGGCTATCCTGCGCCGCTTCCCACTGCATGCGATAGCCACGACGGAAGGCCGGAATCAGATTATCTTTCATCATGTTATACCAGTCTTGTGCTGTGCCAGGACACCTGATCGGTGACCGTGTGATAAGGCGGGCGTTGCAAAGAATACGCCATGGTCATGGCATCCAGCAGCGTCCAGAGAATATCGAGTTTGAACTGCAGAATTTCCAGCATGCGATTCTGCTGCTCAGCAGTGGTGAACACTTCCAGCGCCAGCGCCAACCCGTGCTCCACATCGCGGTTTGCCTGGCTCAGGCGGCTGCGGAAATAGAAGTAACCCTCTTCTTTGATCCACGGATAGTGCTGCGGCCAGCTGTCGAGGCGCGACTGGTGGATTTGCGGTGCAAACAGCTCAGTTAATGAGCTACAAGCCGCTTCCTGCCAGTTGGCGCGACGGGCGAAGTTAACGTAGGCATCCACAGCAAAACGCACGCCCGGCAGCACCAGTTTTTCGGACAGCAGGACTTCACGATCCAATCCCACCGCTTCACCGAGTTGCAGCCAGGCTTCAATACCGCCTTCCTGACCGTTGCTACCGTCATGATCGAGGATGCGCTGCACCCACTTACGGCGGGTTGCGGGATCCGGACAGTTCGCCATAATCGCCGCGTCTTTCAGGGGAATATTGGTCTGGTAATAGAAGCGGTTCGCGACCCAGCCCTGAATCTGTTCACGCGTCGCTTCACCATTATGCATCGCGATATGGTATGGATGATGAATGTGGTAAAACGCGCCTTTGGCACGCAGTGCTTGCTCAAACTCTTGAGGCGATAAGGCTTCGGTGATGATCACGATGCGCTCTCCTGCAGATGAATCGCCATCCCGTCCCAGCTCACTTCAATGCCCTGCTGCGTCAGATACTGACGCTGCGGCGACTGCTCGTTGAGGATCGGATTGGTGTTATTAATATGAATTAAGATTTTGCGTTTTGCCGGCAATGCAGCCAGCAGCGCCATCAGGCCATGCTCTTCCGCGAGGGCCAGATGCCCCATCGCTTTGCCGGTGTTTTTACCGACGCCAGTGGCGAGCAACTCATCGTCTTGCCAGACGGTGCCGTCAATTAACAGGCAATCGGCTTTCTCCAGCCACGGCATGATCACCGCATCGGGCTCGCCCAGACCTGGCGCATACAGCAGTGTCTGGCCATTGGCGGTGTTCTCCATAAATAGAGCGACGTTGTGGCCCGGTAACGGGCGGTCGCGATACGGTGAGTATGGCGGCGCGTTGCTGAGAATCGGGATGGCGGTGAACTGCAGGTTATGGCAGACATCGACGCGGAACGGTTCGAGTGGCGTAAGACCATGATGCTGCAGCCCGCCATTCCAGTGCTGCAACATGGTGAAAATCGGGAAACCGCTAGTGAGATCGGCATGCACCTCGGGCGTACACCACACCTGATGCGGGCAGCCTTCGCGCAGACTGAGCAAGCCGGTGGTGTGATCGATCTGACTGTCGGTGAGAATGATGCTGCCAATCGCCGTGCCGCGCAGCACCCCTTTTTTATTCAGTTCGGGTGTGTGGGCGATCTGCTGGCTGATATCTGGCGATGCGTTACACAGCACCCAATCTTCACCGTTGTCACTGACAATGATCGAGGATTGCGTCCGCGCCTGAGCCTGAATCGTACCGTTGCGCAGGCCGCTGCAATTGGCGCAGTTACAGTTCCACTGCGGAAAGCCGCCGCCTGCCGCTGAACCGAGCACTTTAATAAACATGAGAGATGACCAGAATGAAAAATAAAATGCCCGCACGAATGGCGGGCAGAAAGTCTTAGCGATTGGAGATGTACAGAGTCACTTCCAGGCCCAGACGCAGGTCAACAAATTCAGGTTTTTTCCACATAACTTTCTTCCTCAAAACAAATAACGCAGAGCAGGCTCTGCTGGAAATGCTTGCACCAGTAAACGAATTTTCTGGCAGCAAGGCACGACGCGGGCTGATGTTGCGCCAATGTAGCGGGCAGATCAACCCTGATTCGGTAAGGGAATTGTGCTAATCCTGCCAAATCTGTTGCAGGACGCGCAGCCAGTTCCCCCAGGCAAACTGCTCAATCATGACTTGATCATAGCCGAGCGACGTGAGCAGCGCATAGAGATGCGGTAGCCCTGAAACATCTTTCAACGCATCGGGCACGCTGATGCCGTCGAAATCCGAACCAAATGCTACGTTTTCTGGCCCCATTATTTCAACTAAATGATCCAGATGTTTAACAATTTCGATCAATGGCGTATCACTATCGCGCTTGCCATCCGGCCGTAAGAAAGCGTTACCAAAATTAATCCCTACCACTCCGCCGCTGTCGCGAATGGCACGCAGTTGCTGGTCGGTAAGATTGCGCGGCTGCGCGCAAAGCACGTGAGCGTTAGAGTGGCTGGCCACCAGCGGTGCCGTTGAGAGCCGCGCGGTATCCCAGAACGCCTTCTCATTCATATGCGACACATCAATCATCATGCGATGGTGATTGGCGGCAAGGATCAACTGCTCACCGGCGGTGGTCAGGCCCGGTCCGGTGTCCGGCGAATGCGGGAAAGCACCGTTTACTCCCTCACCAAATCGGTTAGGTAAGTTCCAGAAAGGCCCGATGCTGCGCACGCCTGCCTGATAAAAGGCATGCAAATCTTCACCATCGGCATCGAATCCATCCGCCCCTTCAATATGCGCGACCATCGCCAGCACGCCATCCTGGCGACAGCTGGCAATATCCGCCGCCGTCAGGCATAAACGGGCGCGCCCGCCGGACTGCGCTGCCAGCGTTTTGAGGATATCGAGTTGTTGCCAGAGAATATCGAGCGGCTGCCACTGCTCGTTTGCACGTTGCGGCGCGACCTCATTGATGTAACGCTGCGGCGGGACAAACAGTGCAAAGAGCCCACCGGCAAAACCACCCTGCTGCATACGTGGAAAATCCAGATGCCCTTTCTCAATGCCAGAAAAAAAGGCGCCAGCGGGATCGTCACGATGATGCAGCCACAGATTAAGCAGCAGGTCGTTATGACCATCGAAGGTTTTAAATAACATAGGGGATCACACAGCGAGATAATATAGGCGCTATGCTACTCGCGCCCGGTTGATTCGCCAAACAAAGGGGCACAAAGCGTTAGTTTTGTGCAACCTTTAGGCCATGATAAAAGGTGGGTTTGACGTCGAGATGCTGCTTAATCAGACCCTGTTTTTGATAAAAATCGGCGGTGTCCTGCTGCTGCGCAATGGTGGCGTCATCAATGGCTTGCCAATGCGACTGGCGGCGTGCAAAGGACTTCGCCGCGGCTTCTTTCGGGAAGCCGATGATTTTCGCCAGCGTGGTGGAGTACGCATCAACATGGCTGTTCGCCCAGCGATCCGCCGCCGCAAGGCGATTAACGTAATCCTGCAGCGCTGCACGTTTGGCCTCGTCATTGATTGCCGCATCGGTCGCCGCGAGGAAGCTGTTGCCGCTGGAGAGGCCAACGCCATTGATCAGCACACGTCCAGTATGCGTGACTTCCGCCAGCGCGGTATAAGGATCCCAGGTTGACCAGGCATCTACCGATCCATTGGCTAATGCGATGCGCGCATCGGCGGGTGTCAGGAAACGAAAGTTGGCGTCCTTATCCGTCAAACCGGCCTTTTCCAGTGCTTTCAGCGCTTCAAAATGGCCGATAGAGCCACGCCCGGTGGCAATATTTTTTCCTTTCAGATCGGCCACGGTTTTAATTTTTGAATCCGGGCTAACCAATACCGCTAAGCCTTCAGGCACAGATTTACTTACCGCCACCGCTTTCACCTGCGAACCCGCCGCCAGCGAGAACAGCAGCGGCGCATCACCAATAATACCCGCATCGACGGCGCCCGCATTCAGTGCCTCCGCCAGCGGTGCCGCTGCCGGGAACTCCGCCCATTCGATTTTATAATTGAGATTATTGAGCTGCTGCGCCGCTTCCATCTCGGCATGCATATTGCCCTTCTGGTCGGCAATGCGCAGTGTGACGGTTTCCGCCGCAGCGGTTCCACTGGCAAGCATCACTAACAGGGCTAAAGCTTTTCTTTTCATTCTATTTTCTCTTATAGCGCAAAACCCCAGACTACCCTGTTGTGCTAAAAGCCCAGATGCCGATTTCGTCTGAGGAAAATCATCCTGCGCATAAGCAGCACAACGCTTTTGGCCGTCGATTCTCATCATCCCACATTTGTTGTGAACGGTTGGGATAGCGAGGGTTCACAGAATGTGGGCCCGGCTGCTGCAGCAACTTCGCAACGAAATGTCAGTTACGCAATGTGGCTTGTCAGTTATGCGTGAGCAGCGTGCGGCGATGTGGTCCAGACTGAGTACAGACCCATAAGGAGAACCTCATGCTGAACCACCCTGCTGAAAAATACCGCCCCTTTCCGGTGATTGAGTTGCCTGACCGTCAGTGGCCCTCGCGCCAGCTCACCCAGGCACCGCGCTGGCTGTCCACCGATCTGCGTGACGGCAACCAGGCGCTGGCGACACCCATGGACAGCGCCCGCAAGCTGGAGTTTTGGCAGCTGTTACTGCGCTGCGGCTTCAAAGAGATTGAAGTGGCGTTTCCTGCCGCCTCACAAACTGATTTCGACTTTGTACGCCTGCTGATTGAGCAGCATCATATTCCGCAAGGCGTTGCGATTCAGGTACTGACGCAAGCACGCAGCGATCTGATTGATCGCACCTTTGAAGCCCTGCGCGGCGCACCGCAGGCGATTATTCATATGTACAACGCCACGGCACCGTTGTTCCGCGAACGCGTATTCCGCCAGAGCAAAGCAGAGATCATTGAGCTGGCCTGCGCTGGGGCACGGCAAATTCGCGCCCAATGTGAAGCACAAAACGACACCGCCTGGACCTTCCAGTATTCACCTGAAACGTTCTGCTTTACCGAACCTGAATTCGCGCTGGAGATTTGTGAAGCAGTCGCAGCGATCTGGCAGCCGGGGCCTGAACGCCCGATGATTATTAACCTGCCCGCCACGGTGGAAGTGAATACTCCGAACGTGTATGCGGATCAGATTGAGTATTTCTGCCGCCACTTTAGCCAGCGATCGCAGGTGGCGATTTGCGTGCATCCGCATAACGATCGCGGCACCGGCGTGGCCTGCGCCGAACTGGCGATACTGGCCGGAGCCGATCGCGTTGAAGGCTGTTTGTTCGGTAATGGTGAGCGCACTGGCAATGTCGATATCGTGACGCTGGCTCTAAATTTATATACTCAGGGCGTAGCGCCGGAACTCGATTTCAGCGATATCCAGCAGGTGCTGGAAGTGGTGACCCGTTGTAACCAATTGCCGGTGCATCCACGCCATCCGTACGCTGGTGAGTTGGTGTTTACCGCGTTTTCGGGTTCGCATCAGGATGCGATTCGCAAAGGCTTTGCCGAACGCAATGAGCGTCAGGAGGCGATCTGGCAAATGCCGTATCTGCCACTTGATCCGCTCGATATCGGTTGCAGCTACGAAGCGGTGATTCGCGTCAACAGTCAGTCGGGTAAAGGCGGAGCGGCCTGGCTACTGGAGCAAAACCATGGACTGCAGTTACCGCGCGGGTTGCAGCAAGACTTCAGCCGCATTGTGCAGCAGCAGACAGATGCTCACGGCCAGGAGATGACCCATCACGCGTTATGGCAGCTGTTCTGTCAGCATTACGGCTTAACCCTGCCTGCGCGGCGTTTGCTGGAAGCGGAAAGCCACAGTGATGAGAAAGGGGAAACGCGGTTTAAAGCGCGGGTGCAGGATGGCGGACAAACGCTGTCGCTGGAAGGTAAAGGCAACGGACTGCTGTCGGCGGCGGTCGCGGCACTGCGTCAGCGCTATGATTTGGCGATTAGCATTGAGGATTACCACGAGCATACGCTGGGTAAACGCAGTGACAGCCGCTCCGTCACTTACATCAGCTGTCTCAATGCGCGCGGTGAACGAGCCTGGGGTGTCGGCATCGATAATGATGTAGCACGCGCCTCGTTACAGGCTTTGCTCAACGCAGCCCACGCTTTTCTGCCGCAGGAAAGTAGTTTGCCGGCGTAACGCCGAGCACGCGGCGGAACATCGCACTGAAGGCGCTCGGGCTGTCATAACCGAGTTCGAGCGCCACCGTTAACACCGTTTCGCCCTGCGCCAGCCGCGCCAGCGCCACGCTGAGGCGTGCGCGGCGCACCCAATCGCTGAACTGCAAGCCGGTTTCGCGGTTAAAATGACGCGCCAGCGTGCGTTCAGCGACACAGAGTTCGCTGGCCGCTCTCGCGAGTGTCCAGCTCTCGCCCGGTTGCTGATGAATTTGCTGGCACAGTGCACGCATCCTCTCACTCTCCGGCCACGGCAGGCCGAAGGGCAGCACATCCATTACGCGGATTTCATCGAGGATCAATTCGTAGATGCGTTCTGCACGACTGCCAGAAGCGTATTGATCCGGCAATGCCAGAGCACTGACGATCAGCTCACGCAGCAGCGGGGAAATCTGCACCACCTGACAGCTGGCAGGCAAATCCGCCCGCGCCAGCGGATCGACAAACAGCGTGCGTGCCGCCACGGCACCCACAATCTGCAGTGCATGCCCGGTGCCCGCCGGTAACCACACGCCACGACTCGGCGGCACAATCCAGCTGCCCTGCCGGGTTTCGACTTTCACTACGCCGCTTAAGGTATGGATCAACTGTGCACAATCGTGGTGATGCCATGACTCAGCATCACCGTGCACATAATCGTACGCATAAGGCACCAGCGGACGCTGGCTAAAATCGAAGTTGAGGCGCTGGCTCATTTAGCGCTTCAGGTATTGGTAAACCGCCGCCAGGTCCTGCTCGCCGTAACCGGCATCGACCGCCTGCTGCCAGACATCTACGATGTTCTCCAGCGCGGGCAGTTTGGTCTCACCCGCAGCATCCAGTGCCAGTCTGGCATCTTTCAAGGCCCACACCAGATGCATCTGCGGGGTGAAATCACCACTGGCGATCATACCCAGCTTCATTTTGGCGTACGGGGCTGCCAGCGGGCCGCCATCCAGCACTTTCCACAGATCGTCGGTGCTGAAACCAAACTGCTCCGCCAGGCGTGTACTCTCCGCCAGACTTTGCATCAGCCCAATCAGCCAGCTGTTCACCACCAGTTTCATACGTGAACTGGCACCCGCTTCACCCAGCCACTGTGTGCCTTTTCCAATTGCAGCAAACACCTGCTCAGCGGCCTGCGCTTTGCTTTGATCGCCGCTGGCCATCACCAGAATCTGCGCATTTTCGGCAGGCGCTTTGGTACCGGAAACCGGCGCATCGATAAAGAGCACATCCGGACGTGCGTGTTGCAGGTCGGCAATCAGCGCATCAGTCGCTTCCACGCCAATAGTCCCCATCTGGCAGACGGTCGCGCCCTGCTTCAATGCACTGCTTGCTTCGGTCAGCGTCTGACGCGTGGTGTCGCCGTCAGACAGCATGGCGATCACCACATCTGCGCCTTCCACCGCCTGTGCCGCGCTGTCGCTAAGCTGCAAACCAGCATCCAGCAGGTCTTCACCTTTGGCACGCGTGCGATTCCAGCCACGCACCACGAACCCTTTTTTCAGTAAGTTGGCGGCAAAAGCGTGCCCCATTGCGCCTAAACCTAATACCGCGACAACCGGTTGCTGACTCATCTTGATTCCCTTTTATGCATTCAGACAAAACAGTCAGACTGACAGAAATTTCTGCGCGCAGCCAGGCGAGAGGTGCGCCGAAAGGCATTTTTTAATCTCAACCCCGACAAGACACAGGGTTAATCAGCATGCTTTTAAACAGCACTGGGGGCTTCCTGGCGGGGAGGATGGGATAACGATTTACCGGGTTAATTTTATCATTGCGGCAATGACACAAGAATTCGTATTCATCGCTATTCGATTATTGGAAAAAGTTCGCATATGATAAATGGGAAACTAACACTCTATAAATAATTTCCGATGTCATCAGAAAACCAAAGCTTAAAAGTCACTCGAGAACGTGGAAGACCCCGAGTCTTCGATATGGACGACGTATTAGATAAAGCAATGATAGTATTCAGAAAGAAAGGTTATCACGCTTCATCAATAGCCGACCTGGGCGAAGCCATGAGTTTAACGGCTGGAAGTATATATAAGGCGTTTACTGATAAGCGCACCCTTTTTTTGCGGGTATTTGAACGCTACATTGCCCTCCGTAATGCCGATTTACGTCAGCGGTTGCAACATTTCCCGGATGGCAGATCGCGGATTGAGGAATTACTGCAATTTTATTTAGACTCTGCGGTTGAGATTGAAGGGCGTAGAGGTTGTTTGGTTGTTGGGAGCACGGTTGAACTGCAAACGCTGGATGAAGAACTTTCAGAGTTAGTCAGGCAGGCCGTGTTACGTAATCAAAACTTTCTCGTTTCGCTTATTATTGAAGGCCAGAAAGACGGATCTATTTCCTCTCAACTGGATGCTGAAACTGCGGCAGGCTTATTGCTGTGCGTGGCATTCGGCATGCGTGTGGTAGGTAAAGTTCAGGATGTGACTAATGGGAAAAAAACCATTACTATGGTGATGAAGGTTCTGGAATAATTCATTTGCCACATTAGGAAATAATCATTTCCTAATTAAATTTAATCATAGCGCTCTCCTGAACGCCTGTGATCCCTAAGAGGAATTGATATGTGCATCAATGATGCAGCGAAGAATCACAGAATGGCTATGGAGCAGGATGTGGCACCTCCGAAAGATATTTCAGAAGAGGAAGCCCTGGGGCGCGTTGTGGGCGAAATTTTAAGCGCGGGAAAAACGCTCAGTCGTAAAACACTGTGTTTTGAATTGCTCAAAAAGCTGGATGAAGCTGAAGAATCATCAGTTAAAAGGCACTATTCGAATATTTTCAAGAAATTATTGTCTTGTTAGCTTATAAACAAAAAGCGCATCCGTTTGATTGCTTTTAATATCTCTATTTTGAGCAATCATCGTTTCGTGTCGCCGACATCCTTTTTGTATTCGATAACATCATGAGCCAGTGCTTGCCGTTACGCTTATTCTTCTCGTTTCTGTATAAGAAACATCCCAATCATGGCTAAAACAAAGTAATAGGGAATAATCTGCTTTCCCCAGCACAGAAATAAAACAAAATCACCTCCTCATCAGATAAGAATTAATTATGTGTTTAAGTCATGAGGATAATAAAAATGAAAGACCCTATACAGCGTCGCATCCCGTCAAATTTGTCGCGCATTGAATTATCTGAACAGTGGCAAATCACTTACTGGACGCTCACTCTGCATACGACTCAGGAAAGACTTACCCGGGCGGTGCGAGAAGTAGGATCAGAGACCGAAGCTGTTCGCCGATGGCTCACTGAGCATCCTCCTGCCCGACAACCTCAGTCTTATTAAGGTGATAGGCCATCGTCATGACACTGGCGGGATAGACGCATAAGGACAACGTGAGCGCAGTTTCACTATCGTTATGGCTTATGAATCCATCCGGCAGCCGCTCAGTCGTTTGCGTTGTCCCTGTTCAGCCCATTGCCAACAAAATAGCCATGAGTCAACGGCCTTTACGCAGCAAACGTCACAGCCCTCTCCCTGCCTGAGGTATAAAACGCTAATAACAGCATTTATTTAATACAATGCGTGAAAATGTAATACCATTTATCGGCAAAACTATTAACATATGCGCGATTAATGTTCCATTTGGTTCATTCCACGTCTTTTATACGGTCTTTCATAATGAAAATTGCTTTACTGCGACAGGCACCGTTGCTGATGCTGCCTGCATTATTCCCTTTGCAATTGATGGCGGCGGATAATGCCAGCAATATCATGGTGGTCAGTGCCGCGCCCGCGGGCACCGGTTTGTCAGAGCTGGATACGCCCGCGGCGGTGAGTGTGGTGTCTGGCGAGGATATGCGTCATGCAGCACCACGCGTCAACCTCTCGGAAAACCTCGCCAGCGTGCCGGGCATGCAGATTCAGAACCGTCAAAATTATGCGCAGGATTTACAAATTTCCGTGCGCGGATTTGGCTCGCGATCAACCTTTGGCCTGCGCGGTATCCGCCTGTATGTCGACGGTATTCCCGCCACGATGCCTGATGGTCAGGGACAAACCTCAAATATCGACATTGGTTCGATTGATCACGTTGAAGTACTGCGCGGCCCCTTCTCAGCCCTGTACGGCAACTCGTCGGGCGGTGTCATTAATGTCGAAACCCAAACCGGTCAGCAACCCACCACGCTGGAAGCCAGCACCTGGTACGGTAGCTACGGCAGTTGGCGCAACAGCGTCAAAGCCAGCGGTGCGACCGGTGATGGCACGCACGCCGGTGACGTGAATTACACCGTGTCGGCCTCGCGCTTTACCACCCATGGCTATCGCGATCACAGCTCGGCAGAGAAAAACCTCGGTAACGCCAAACTCGGTGTGCGCATTGATGATGTCAGCACCCTGACGCTACTGTTTAACAGCGTTCACGTGGATGCGCAGGATCCCGGCGGTTTGACCGAGGCGCAATGGAAAGATAATCCGCGTCAGGTTGCCAGTAACGTGACGCTTTACAACGCGCGCAAAACCGTCGACCAAACGCAGGCTGGGCTGCACTATCAGCGCCAGATGAGCGAGAATGACGATCTCAGCGTGATGATGTACGCCGGTGAGCGTGAAACCACACAGTTTCAATCGATCCCAATGGCGACCCAGCTGAAAGCAGGCTATCCCGGCGGCGTGATCTCGCTGGCACGCCACTATCAGGGGATTGATACGCGCTGGACACATCGCGATACCGTGTTCACCCTTCCCGTGACGCTAACCGCTGGTCTCGACTATGAAACCATGACCGAGAAGCGTAAAGGCTATCAGAACTTCACTACCAGCAATGGCGTGACAGATTACGGCGTGCAGGGCGATATGCGCCGCAATGAACGCAATCTGATGTGGAACCTCGATCCTTATCTGCAAACGGCGTGGCAATTTACCGATAAGTGGTCACTGGATGCTGGTGTGCGTTTAAGTACGGTGAATTTCGACTCTAACGATTATTACGTCACTTCCAGCGATCCCGATGACAGCGGTAATCGCCGTTATCACCGCTGGCTGCCAGCCGCCTCACTGAAATATGCGATTGATAATAGCTGGAATGCCTATGTGTCTGCGGGCCGTGGCTTTGAAACGCCTACGCTAAATGAGTTGTCTTATCGCTCAGCCGATCAGTCTGGCCTGAACCTCAATCTGAAGCCGGCGACCAGCGATACGGTTGAGTTGGGCACTAAAAAGCGTATCGGTAACGGTTTAATTACCGCCGCCGTGTTCCAGACCGATACCAAAAACGAAATCGTCTCTGACAGCAGCTATGAAGGCCGCACCAGTTATAAAAATGCCGGTGAAACCCGTCGTCGCGGACTGGAGTTGGGTCTGGATCAGGAGTTTGGCTATGACTGGCACCTGAAAGCGGCGTGGACTCTGCTGGATGCGCGCTATCGCTCTAACGCCTGCGGCACTGAAAGCTGTGACGGCAACCGTATCCCAGGCATCGCACGCAATATGGCCTATGCCGGGTTAGCCTATGCGCCGGATCAAGGCTGGTATGCCGGCGGTGATGTGCGCTACATGAGCGACATTGCCGCTGACGATGAAAATGATGTCAAAGCACCGTCCTATACCGTGTTTGGCCTGAACTCGGGCTACAAGTGGCTGGTACAGAACTGGACGCTGGACTTGTTTGGTCGCGTGGATAACCTGTTTGACCGCACCTATGTGGGTTCAGTGATCGTCAATGAAAGCAACGGTCGCTATTACGAACCGGCGCCAGGGCGCAACTACAGTGTTGGTCTGACGGTAAGTTATGCGTTTCAGTAACTGACATCGTGTCTGACAAAAAGCCCTGCAACCTTATTCGGATTGCAGGGCTTTTTTTATGCCGTTTCGACAATGCGCATGCAGTGCATGAGCATGCCTGACCAGTCGTTTTACTTCAGCAGAGCCAGCACGTCGGTGGTTGAGCCGGTTTCGCCCAGACGCGGGAAGATGCGCTCGACGCTGTTTTGATGAGTATCGGCGTTCAGGCAAGTCATCGCATCCGTTGCTAGCGTGACGTTGTAACCTAATTCGTAGGCCTGACGCGCGGTGGATTCCACGCCAATGCTGGTGGCGATACCACAGATTACCACCTGAGTAATGCCACGCTGCTGCAGCTGCTCATGCAAATCCGTGTTGTGGAAACCACCCCAGGTCTTCTTAGTTACGGCAATCTCATCGGCTTTCAGCGCCATTTCTGGCACCAGCACAGCCCAGTCGGCTGGCAGTTCGCCACTGTGGCGCGCCTGCTCGTTACGGCCTGGTGCGCCACCAGCGACATTCACTTTCACCACCGGCAGGTTTTTGCCATGAAACGCCTCAACCAGTTGTGCACAACGCTCAACCACGACATCGGCTGACAAAGGCGCAACAGGAAGGCGGACAATACCGTGCTGCAGGTCAATCACAATCAGGGCGGTTTTTGCGTCTAAGGTTGTTAAAGCCATGGGAATTCCTCTCAGGATTATTGGTCGGCAATACGTTGCAGTAAGGGAATAGCGGCCATTAAAATTTTCTGCTCCGCACTATTAAGCGTGGTTGCCATGCTCTGGAGTAGCCAGTCATCACGTTGTGCACGATTCGCGGCGATCAGCCTCAGGCAGCTTTCAGTCGGCAGATAGCGGGTTTTACGGCCGTCCAGCGGATCGGCTTCGCCTTTCACTAACCTTTGCTCTTGCAAACTGGCAACGGTTGCACCCATCGACTGACTGCGCACGCCTTCTAACCCGGCCAGTTCGGTTACCGTCATCGCGCCATCGCGCACCAGATAACCCAACACAGAAACCTGTGGCCAGGTGAGATCGCCCGGTGGGGCCGATTCGCGCAGACGTCGCGCCAGTTTGCCATTCACGCTGCGTAGAGTCGCAGCCGCGCTATTCAGGTCGCTCATGGCACCTTCTCCTTACTGATGAAGCGCGAGTATATAAATACGAAGGCAAACTGTGTAGTTTACCTTCGTATCAATTTGTAATTGGCACTCAGGGCCGCTTGATGTAATGAATCAAACTGTGAAAACGCAGAGGTGTGCTAAGGGGATTGCGGTAACTGTGCGCGACATCCGCCGCAAACTGGTGCGCTTCGCCGCTTAGCAGACGACGCCAGGTTCCCTCCACGCACAGCAGCAGCTCACCTTCCAGCACCACCACCTGCTCAATCACGCCACTTTCGTGTGCGGAAGAGTCGCTTTGTGCACCGCCAGCAAGCGTGACTTCCAGCAGATCAAAACGCAACGCGGCATCATATGGCAGCAGCGGCTTCACCTGCATTAGCGCATTGGGTTGGCTAAAAGTCGCGGCGATACCCGGCGGTTGATCGCTACCCTGAACAAAAAACGAGAAAGGCACATTGAACCCGGTAGCGATTTTCCACAATGTCGCCACCGTCGGGCTGGATTCACCGCGTTCGATTTGGCCCAACATCGCTTTGCTGACACCGGTGCGATCCGCTGCCAGTGTCAGGCTCCAGCCGTTCGCCTGGCGCAATTGTTTTAACGCCTGGCTCAAATGTTGATGCAGATTTTCCATGCTATCTCCTGGCAAATTCGCGCGCAGTGTAGCACTTGTGCGTTATAACACACTCGTGCAATAGTGTGCGTTATAACGCACAGCAGGATGCAAATCGATGATCACCGCCACTTCGCGCAACGCTTTCTCTTTCCCTATGCTGGTTTCCGGCTTTATTGCGGTGCTGGTGGGATACAGCAGCACTGCCGCATTGATTTTTCAGGCCGCTCAGGCTGCAGGCGCCTCGCCGGAACAGATCGGCGGATGGCTTTCGATGCTCGGCATTGGCATGGGTCTCGCCTCTTTCGGTCTTTCGGTGTGGACACGCATGCCCATTCTGGCCGCCTGGTCGACGCCGGGGGCGGCACTGTTGGCCACCAGCGTGCAGGGCCTGACCTTAAATGAAGTGGTCGGCGTTTTTGTGGCGACCAATGCGCTGATCGTACTGAGTGGCGTGACCGGACTGTTTGCCCGCTTAATGAACCACATTCCGCAATCTTTGGCCGCGGCAATGCTGGCGGGGATTTTGCTGCGCTTCGGGATCGGCACCTTTACCGGTTTACAAGGCAACTTTGCGCTGTGCGGCAGTATGTGTCTGGTGTGGCTATTAAGCCGACGCTGGTTGCCGCGCTATGCCATCATTCTGGCGCTGATCGCTGGCGTGCTGGTGGCGGTGGGTCAGCAGACGATTCACTTCCCGCCGCATGCGCTGACGCTGAGCGTGCCGGAATTTATCATGCCTCAGTTTACGCTGGCATCACTGATTGGGGTGGGTTTACCCTATTTCCTCGTCACCATGGCTTCACAAAATGCACCGGGCATTGCGACCCTACAGGCACATGGCTACCAACCGCCGGTTTCCGCTCTTACTGGCTGGACCGGCTTTATTGCGCTGGTCTTGTCTCCGTTTGGCGGCTTTTCGGTGTGCATAGCGGCCATTACGGCTGCCATTTGCATGGGAGAGGATGTGGATGCCGATCCGAAACGACGCTGGATGGCCTCAGCCATTGCCGGCATTTTCTATCTGCTGACCGGCTTTACCGGCGCGCTGATTGCCATTCTGTTGAGTGCCTTGCCGCAGGTGCTGATCGCCACGCTGGCCGGGCTGGCGCTACTGGCTACCCTCTCCGGCAGTCTGCAACGCGCACTCGTTGAACCCGATCACCGTGACAGCGCCATCATCGCTTTTCTGATCACCGCCAGTGGCATATCCCTGCTCGGCATTGGTTCAGCCTTCTGGGGATTGATCGGCGGCATGATCACCCATCTGGTGCTTAGCCACCGCTCGCGCGCTTAAAATTTCAGCAATCCACTGTTACACGCGGGAAAAACACCCTGTTTTTCCCCCTTTATCAGCCGTTTGATTCCCCTGCATTTGGCTTAAGATCACCAGCATCGCCAAATACACACACTGTTTTGCTTCAGGCAACCACCGATAAGGGCCCTACGAGTGGCAAAAACTTTTCTGCGCAGCGGCAATCTGGATTCGGTACTGGCACTGGGTGAAAACGGCCAGCCGGTCTGGGCTTCTGCCCTGCAAATCCGTGAAACACTGCGTTTGCGCCGCCAGACGGCGCTGGCAAACTGCCTCGCCATTCCCCAGGCCAACGAACGTGGGGACCGCCTCGACTGGTATGCGCCCTTTAACGGCAAAGTAAAATCCTGGCGCGGTGCCAGCGATCATGAGCGGCAAAAAGCGCTGGAACTCCTGACGCTCAATCAGCAGGATTTACTGGCTGCAAGTCTACGCGCGCGTGACGCGGAGAATCCGGCGATGCGCCTATTTGGTGCCCTACTGAGCAAGACGCTGCAGTTCCCGGATCAGCAGTACGTTTATCTGGTCGACGGCAAACCCGTCATCACCTTCTGGGGCTTTGTCGATCCGCAGGCGCGCTCACGCGATGACGCACTGGCCTGCCTGCGCGACAGTCTGGAGGAGGATTTACCGCCGTTGCTGCCAGAACCACCGGCTGCGGTTATCGTGGCACCGGTTATTGCGCCTTTGATTGAAGTGCCTGCCGTTTTGGCTGCACCCGTGGTGGAAGAGCCCGTTGAGATCGCCCAGCCTGAACCCGAAGCGCCACAACCCGCACCTGAGCCTGAGCCTAAAGTTGAACAGCCGCCTGTTCGCCGCCCTTCCGCATTGCGTCCATTGGCATTGCTGCTGCCGGTTGCCGCCGTGGTTGCGGCTGGCGTAGCGTTCTGGCTGCACAGCTCAGCGCCTGAAGCCACACCGCCAGCTCAGGTTGCCGATGCACCGGCTCCCGTTTTCACGCCACCGCCAGTGGTCGCGAAAGCTGAGAAACTGGCCGCCACGCTGCCGCAAAAAACCGCCACGGTCACCGCTGCGCCTGTGCCTGCCGCGCCCCCTGCGCCGCCTGAGGTGATTGCTGAACACACCGAACCGGCCAAGGCCGACGATCTGGTGATGACCACCGAAGATGCGCGTATTGGTTCCGTGAAGTTTATCAACGGCACCTGGCGCGTGATATTACGACAGACTAACCTGCCAACCGGTAAGCCACCGAGCCTGCGCTATCAGCTGCGCAACGGCAAAGGCATCGCCACCATTACGCAAGGCGACAACATCCGTTGTAAAGCCGATGTCACTGCCGCGATGACGGTGGACGGCACCATGGTGGTACGCAGCCGCTATACTGCGACCTGCAGCGACAAATCGCGCTACCGCATGCCGGAACTGGTGTGTAAAGCCGGTGATGGCATTGCCAGTTGTACTGCGCAGTACGGCGCAGATCAGGTCTTCCCGTTGACGATTAAGCGTGAGAGTAAGTAAACATGTTGGCTCCCCTCATCGATGACAAACAAAAAATCACGCTGATTGAAGATAGCGGTGTGCAGTTTCTCGATTTTGGCTTACGTCTGCCCGCCTTGCAGGCGCGCCGCCAGTTCGTTCGTCAAACCGCTAACGGTCCGCTGCTGCGACTGAACGTGGACGGTAACAGCGGCAAATTTTTGCTCTATCCCGAAGATGGCGGTGCAGCAGAGGTGGTACGTCCCGAGTCGGACATTGCACTGGCAGATTCGTTAACGCTGCTGGCGCATCAATGGCTGCCGCTGCCGGTACTGCGCTGCACCAGCGGCCGCCGTTTTATCGGCGGGCCGGATAACTGGGCACGCCTGCACCTGGCACCGCTGGCACAGCCCGATGCCGCAGGTAACACCCATCGCATTACGCTGGCGTTTGACACCCGTATCGTGCCGGAACAGGACGGCGGCGAACAGCACGGTCTGAGCAAAGCCGATGCGCAAAACGGCGTGAGTTTCGCCCTTGCCTGGCACAACTATGAACTGGGTGAGTTTCTGGACCACACCTGGGTGGATGGCTGGCTGCGTGAAACCTTTACTCAGCAGGTCAACGCGCTGG
The DNA here is from genome assembly GCF_009830025.1 of Pantoea sp. Taur. Classification (NCBI taxonomy): domain Bacteria; kingdom Pseudomonadati; phylum Pseudomonadota; class Gammaproteobacteria; order Enterobacterales; family Erwiniaceae; genus Pantoea; species Pantoea sp. Taur. The sequence continues at coordinate 67,363 of NZ_SZZZ01000002.1, read as the reverse complement.
AATCTCGCCGCGAGCAGGAGCTGAATCAGGCGCTGCGTGAGTTTGAGTATCAGGCACACTATCTCAACCTGCTGGAGCTGCTGGGTGAGCAGTTGGATCTGGCCGAGATCTACATTCAGGCCACCTCGCTGCAAACCCCGGCGGTGAATGTCGATATCATCCTCGACGTTGGCAACTCGCACACCTGCGGCATTCTGGTGGAAGACCACGCTGAAGAAAGCAACGGTCTGCGCCAGACTTACGAACTTCAACTGCGCGACCTTTCTGAGCCACATCAGGTCTACAACGAGCTGTTTGACAGCCGTCTCGAATTCGCAGAAACCCGCTTTGGTAAAGCAAACTTCTCGCTGGAAAGCGGCCGCGAAAATGCCTTTATGTGGCCATCGCTGACGCGCGTTGGCCGTGAAGCCAGCCGTCTTGCACTGCTGCGCGCGGGCACAGAAGGCAGCACCGGTCTCTCCAGCCCGCGCCGCTATCTGTGGGATGAAGCACGTTATCAGCCAGGCTGGCGCTTTAACGCCCATGGCAGCAGTGATGAGCCACAGGCAACTGCGCTGCCTTTCACCCTGTTGCTGAATGACGAAGGCCAGCCGCTGCACGCGCTGGCGGAAGACGATCGCCTGCCGGTGTTCTCGGCCAGCTACAGCCGCAGTTCGCTGATGACCTTTATACTGTGTGAGCTGCTGGCTCAGGCGATGATGCAGATGAACAGCGTGGCACAGCGTCAGCGCATGCCGCAGAGCCAGGCTCCGCGCCAGCTGCGTCATGTGATCCTCACGCTGCCTTCCGCGATGCCGAAACCGGAACGCGAGATTTTCCGTCGTCGCATGCAGGAAGCCATCGCGCTGGTGTGGAAAGCCGAAGGCTGGCATCCGGCTGAGGAAGATTTCAGCGTGCAGAGTCAGGCGAAAAGCCTGCGCCCGGTGCCGGATGTGCAGATGGAATGGGATGAAGCCACCTGCGGACAAATGGTGTGGCTGTTCAATGAAACCCAGGTGAACTTTGCCGGGCGTGCGGAAGATTTCTTCAGCAGCATGGCGCGTCCGGATCGTCCACGTGAAGTCGACGAAGTACCGGGCAAAAGCCTGCGCATCGCTTCTATCGATATTGGCGGCGGCACCACCGATCTGGCCATCACCCAATATCGCCTGGACGATGGCCAGGGCAACAACGTCAAAATCACCCCGCGCCTGCTGTTCCGTGAAGGCTTTAAAGTCGCAGGCGACGATATTCTGCTGGATGTGATTCAGCTTTGGATTCTGCCTGCACTGCAACAAAGTCTGCAGAAGGCTGGACTGACGCTGGCCGAACCGCTGATGAACAAGCTGTTCGGTCACGACAGCCGTATGGATGGGCAAGCCACGCTGCGTCAGCAAGTCACCCTGCAGCTGTTCATCCCGCTGGCGCAGGCCGTGCTGGAACGCTACGAAAATTGGGATCCGCTCGACAGCCACAGCGAAATCAATGCGCTGTTCGGTGAGCTGGTGCCACAAAAACCGGCCAGCAGCGTGCTGGCGTTTGTTAACGGTGAGATTCAGCGCACGCTGGGCGGCGACAACCGCTTCGATCTGCTGGATGTGCCTTTGGTGGTCAGCATGGCGCAGCTGCACGGTGAGTTCCTGCAGCATCGTATGGCGATCATCCCGGCCCTGCGTGCCATGTGCGAAGTGGTGTCGCTGTATCAGTGCGATGTACTGCTGTTAACCGGCCGTCCTTCGCGCTTCCCCGGCATTCAGGCACTGGTACGCCATCTGCAGCCGCTGCCGGGCAGCCGTATTTTGTCGCTGGAAGGCTATCACACCAGCGACTGGTATCCGTTCAACAAACAAGGCCGCATTGATAACCCGAAATCCACTGCTGCCGTCGGCGCGATGCTGTGCCTGCTGGCGCTCGATCTGCGTCTCAGCAGCTTCTGGTTCCGTGCGGGTGATTTCGAGCCTTACTCCACCATTCGCTATCTCGGCGTGCTGGATGAAACGGCCACGCTGAGCGATGACAACCTGTGTTACAGCGAGATCGACCTCGACAAAGGGGATTTTGCACTGGATCGTAAAAGCAGCTTCCGCATTCGCGGCAACGTCTGCCTCGGTTTCCGTCAGCTGGATAATGACCGCTGGCCAGCTTCACCGCTGTACAGTCTGAGCATCACCGATCCGCATCTGGCACGTAAAGTCGCCGGCGAAAGCATCCTGCGTATCAAGCTGGCGGTACAGCCGGGGCCGGACAACTTTGGTCCGGAGCGTCTGGTGCTGAGCGATGCCCGCATGGATGACGGCACTCGCGTGCCGCTTGAACAACTGAGTCTGAAACTGAATACGCTGTCTGCGACCGGCAATGCCAACGCGCAGTATTGGATTGACAGCGGGAGCGTCTGCAAACGATGAGAACTGCCAAGAGAGCCACCTCTGTTACGCCCGCCAAACGTCTGAGCCTAATGCAGGAGACGCTGGACGGCGCACTGAACTGGATTGAAACCCATCAGGCGCAGGCACCGCGTCTGGCACTGGAAGCGGATACGCTGCGGCTGCAACTGCGCCGCGCGCGCGTGGAAAGTCATGCGCTGGCGCGTCAACTGGCACGTCCGGTGACGCTGGCGATGTTTGGCCAGTCACAGGCGGGCAAAGCCTGGCTGTTGAGTGAAATGGTGGGCGATGCGCAGGGCCAACTGATGGCGCGTCTGGGCGATAGAATTGTGAACCATTTCCAGAACATCAATCCCGGCAATCTCGATTTTGCCATTGCCACCCGCTTCAGCCACCAGCGTGAAACCCAGTCCAGCGCCTGGCCACTGGAGATGACGCTGCTCAATGACGTGGAGCTGATTCGTCTGGTGCTGGCCTGTGCCAAAACTGAAGCTCAGCCAGACAGTGCAGTGATCGATGCTGCGCTGCAGCGTTTACAGCGCCATCGTCAGGACGAGCCGCAGCCGGGCCTCGACAGCGATGCGTTGATTACATTGTGGGCGTGGAGCCGCCGCCAGCATCGTCACGCCGAGGTACTCGATCGTCACTTCTGGCCACAGGCGGTGGAACTTGCTCCGTGGTTAAACGTCGATGACCGCATTCAGCTGTTTGCGCTGCTGTGGCCTAATCAGGTGGCACTCAACGAACAGCTGCGTAATCTGATGCACCTGCGTCATCAGCTGCGCCAGGCACCGCGCCTGCTGGCACCGCTGAGCCTGTTAACCGATGACGCCTCGCTGCCTGCGGAAAAACTGATCAGCAACGATGCCGACTGGCAGGAAATGATTGAAGTCTGCCCGATTGTCGCCAATCGTGTCGCTAAACCGCAGCAGGTGCCGCTGGGCCTGCTGGCGTTGCTGACGCTGGAAATCACCGTTCCGCTGAATTCAACGCCACGTCAGGCGCTGTATGACGAAGCCGATATGCTGGAGCTGCCAGCGCCCGGTCAGCCTGCCGACGTGGGTCAGCAAGAAGATTTAGCCCAGCTGCGCAAACGCGATCCTCTGCGGGCGGCGCTGCTGGAGCAGAAACGCGCAATGCTGCCGGGACTGTATGCCGCGCGTCAGGGCATCGACCTTATGCTGATCTGTACCGCCGCCAGCCAGCGTCAGGATACCGACATTGCGGTTAACGCACTGCGCGAATGGCATATCCATCAAACCGTAGCGGCCAGCGGTGAAAAGCCACGCCTGATTTGGGCGATTACCCCGCACGATGCGCGCTATCAGCAGCAGCAGATTAATGTTGATGAAGCCGTGCAGCGTCAGATTGGACAACCAGGGCAAAGCTGGGGTTCCATGCTGGCACTCGATCGTGCCGGTGTCGATCGCATGGGCAGCTGGCTGCAGGACGAAATGCAGCCAGAAGCACGTCGTGATCGTCTGGCCCAGCAGTTAAGCACCTTGCAGCAGAAGCTGGTAGAACGTTTGCAGCCATGGACTGAATCTACCGCTACGCCAGAACAGGCAGCACGTAAGCAGGCGATTTCCGATACCTTGCTGAAATGCTTGCAACATCGCACTGGCCTGCACGGCGAACTGCTGGAGCGCTTGCAGCCTTCGCGCGAAGCGGTGCGTCAGCTGTGGCTGAGCCAGAGCAGCAGCACTGTCGTGCAGCACAGCGCGAAAACCGCTGCGGCTGAGCAGAGCTATTTTGGTATTGGCTTTGAGTTTGACCTGTTTAAAGATGAACCGGTGGCCCCTGCGGAACCGCGTAACAGCAGCGGCCAGCGCGATCAGCAATTCCCGCAGCAGGTGTTTGCGCTGTGGCTTGAACATCTGCGACAGTTGCCGGAAAGCCGGAGTTTGCTGACGCTGCTGAACGTGGATAAGCCGACCATGGAATTGCTGGTAGAAGAGCTGATTACCGCCAGCTTCCGCCTGAAGGTATTAAGTAAGCTGCAAAGCGCGCTTAACGAACCGGATGCGCAGGCCAGCGCGCATGAAGCGCGGACCGATCGTCAGGTCTCGCGCGCGATGACGGTGTTGGGTGATTTTGTCGCCTGGCTCGGCTTCCTGCAGCGTCCGGAGAGCGAGCGGCCTGAGAGTCGCGTTAATCGCGGACAAACCATCTTCGCCCGACCGCCTGCGCCGAGCGTGAGCTTCTCGCCAGGTCAACGTTTAACACGTTTGTCAGCCGCACCCGCCAATCATACCGCCTATTATATCTATGACTGGCTGGTGGGATTAAATTCGGTGATCGTGGAAAACAACGGCTATACCGGCGGCAGCGATCTGCCCGCCAATGCCCGTCAGATGCTGGCGATACTACTGTTGCCGCTGCACGCGTAATCAGTCATGAATCAGGCGCAGCTCGCCTCGCAGCTGCTGCGCCGCCTCTTCCATCAGCGCCAACACCGGTGCAAACTCCGCCTCGCTCGCCTGTGCAATATGATGTAAATGCAGTTCAGCCGGCAGCGCAATCCCGCCCGTCAGCCAATCCCACAGTGCATCCAGATTGCAGCCAAACTCCCCGCTGCAGCCGCTTTGCGCCACAAACTCACGGTAGAACGCCTGCCGGCTGGCCAATTGCTGGAAATCAAAAGAGAGCGTCAACATGGTTAGTTCACCTGTTTGAAGCTGCGATAGTGATCGGTGGTCAGAAAGATCAGCCCATCTGAAGAGTAAAGCAGACGATCGGCGTCGCGGTGGCCGCAATCGTAATTCACATCGGCCTCATACCATTGCCGCCCCGCTTGCATTGGCAGGCGCTGTTCACGATTGCTAAAACGATCGCCACCAATGGCGCGGCCCGGCAACACCGTGCACAAGTCGCCTTTGCTGGGGTTCCAGCCCTGACGGCGTGCTTCACTTTTGGTGAGATAAAGATCCGGCAACTGATGATTTTGCTGTAACCACTGCGCCACCGTGTGGGCATCGGTGAGTTTGGCAATATCTGTGCCCTGTGCAGCGGTTTTACCGGTTAAATGCGGCTTAAGCCCGGCCCAGGTAGCGGCCAGCGCGAGAATAAGTCCAATCCAGAGTTTCTTTGACATAGTGACATCCCGAAGTGCAGGACGCCGATAATAGCAGGATTATCGTGAAGAAGAACGCGGGCCAGCATGGCTGGCCCTGGCGGAGGTGTTACTGCATCGCACTCGCGGCTGGCACGGCATGTCGACGCCATGCGCCTGGCGCCACGCCATACTGACGTTTGAAGCTGCGATTAAACGACTGCTGCGAATCAAACCCCAGTGAAATCGCCACATTAAGGATCGGTTCGTTGGTGGTCGTTAAACGGTCCGCCGATTTTTTCAGTTTCTTATTACGAATGTACTCACCCAGCGGGTAGCCGGTGTGCTCTTTGAACATACGCTGCAGGTGCCATTTCGAATAACCGGCGCGCCCTGCTACGGTGTCCAGATCCAGACGTGCTTCAATGTTGTTATCAATCCAGTCGATCAGATCGTGAATAAATGCGTCGCTCATCATCCCATTTTCTCCCGTCGCCTTAACGAACAGTATCAGTATCAGTTGCAATTACACTTTAAGGGTGACTGACTATGACATTTAATGCAAGTTTTATTATTGCATTAAATGCCGCACTCGCCGTAGGGGCTTTCCCCCGCTGAAACGAATTGATCAAAACAGCACATAAAGTGTATCAGATATTCTTGCAGATGCAGTTTGCAGCAGCCTACACTCATCGCGTTTTAATGCAATCTTAAAAGTTGCAGATTTTTCGTACATGTCCTTTCTTTTTTCACACCAACGCGGAATAACAACAATGCATCTGCAAACATATGGGGTTCGTCGGGCAGTAAGCCTGTCAGGAGTGATGTTGCTGGGAAGCCTGCTGGCCGCTTGCGATCGGGGTGTGGCGCAAAACGCCCCGCCACCGCCGCCCGAAGTGAGTGTCGCGCAGGTGGTCGAACAAAAAGTCAGCCAATGGGATAGCTTCAATGGTCGCTTTGAAGCGGTGCAAAGTGTGCAACTGCGCCCTCGCGTTTCCGGCTATATCGATCAGGTTAACTATCGCGAAGGCGATGACGTGAAAAAGGGTCAGGTGCTATTTACCATTGATGACCGCACCTATCGCGCGACGTTAGAGCAGGCACAAGCTGAACTCGCGACCGCGCGCAGTCAGGCATCGCTGGCGCGCAGTGAGTCGGCACGCACCGATAAACTGATTGGCACCAATGTGGTATCCCGTGAAGAGTGGGAACAGCGTCGTTCTGCAGCGAGTCAGGCGCAGGCCAATGTGCTCTCCGCGCAGGCCGCCGTTGATATGGCGCAGCTGAATCTCGATTTTACCCGCGTCACTGCCCCGATTGATGGCCGTGCCAGCCGCGCGATGATCACCACCGGTAACCTGGTGACCGCCGGTGACAGTGCCAGCGTGCTGACTACGCTGGTGTCGCAGGATCGTATGTACGTCTATTTCGACGTCGATGAAGCCACCTATCTGCAGTATCAGGCGATGGCACGTCAGGGACAAAATCGCGGTTCGCTGCCGGTGGAAATCGCGCTGACCGGCGAGCAAGGTTATCCGCATCGTGGCACCGTTGACTTCCTCGACAACCAACTCACCGCCAGCACTGGCACCATTCGCATGCGTGCCACGCTGGATAATCATGAACGTCAATTCACGCCCGGTCTGTTTGCCCGCGTGCGTCTGCCCGGCAGTGCCGCGTTTAACGCGCTGTTGATCGACGATAAAGCGGTGCTGACCGACCAGGATCGTAAATACGTGTATGTGGTCGATGCGCAGGGTAAAGCCGAGCGTCGCGATATTCAGGCTGGCGAGCTGGCTGATGGCCTGCGCATTGTGCAATCCGGTTTGAAGCCGGGTGACAAAGTGATCGTCAATGGCCTGCAGAAAGTCTTCATGCCTGGCATGCCGGTAAAAGCTCAGCCGGTGGCAATGCGCTCCGCTCAATAATAATCGAGACTGCCTGTTATGGATTTCTCCCGCTTTTTTATCGACCGACCGATTTTCGCGGCGGTGCTGTCGATCTTGATATTTACCACCGGTCTGATCGCCATACCGCTACTGCCGATCAGTGAATACCCCAACGTGGTGCCACCCAGCGTGCAGGTGCGTGCGGAATACCCTGGTGCCAACCCCAAAGTGATTGCAGATTCGGTGGCGACGCCGCTGGAAGAGGCGATCAACGGGGTCGAAAACATGATGTACATGAAGTCGGTGGCCGGTTCTGATGGCGTGCTGGTCACCACCGTGACCTTCCGTCCGGGTACCGACCCAGACCAGGCGCAGGTTCAGGTGCAAAACCGTGTGGCGCAGGCGGAAGCGCGTCTGCCGGAAGAGGTGCGTCAACTCGGTTTGACCACGCAGAAGATGTCACCGACGCTGACGCTGGTGGTGCACATGTTCTCGCCGAAGGGCAAGTATGACTCACTTTATCTGCGTAACTACGCCACCCTGAAGGTGAAAGATGAGCTGGCGCGCCTGCCAGGCGTTGGTCAGATTCAGATCTTCGGGGCGGGCGAGTATGCGATGCGCGTCTGGCTCGATCCCAACAAGGTTGCGGCGCGTGGCATGACCGCTTCTGATGTGGTGAGCGCCATGCAGGAGCAGAACGTGCAGGTGTCTGCCGGTCAGTTAGGTGCAGAGCCGACCAAAAAGGCCAGCGACTTCCTGCTGTCGATCAACACCCAGGGCCGTCTGGAGAGCGAAGAGCAGTTCGGCAATATCATCCTGAAAACCGCCGATGACGGCTCGCTGGTGCGCCTGCGGGACGTGGCGCGCATCGAGATGGGTTCCGGTAGCTACGCCCTGCGCTCTCAGCTGAACAACAAGGACGCGGTCGGCATCGGTATCTTCCAGGCACCGGGCGCCAACGCTATCGATCTGTCTAACGCCGTGCGTGACAAGATGGCCGAACTGGCCACTCGTTTCCCGGACGATGTGCAGTGGGCCGCACCGTACGATCCAACCGTGTTCGTGCGTGACTCGATCCGTGCCGTGGTGCAAACGCTGTTTGAAGCGATTGTGCTGGTGGTACTGGTGGTGATCCTGTTCCTGCAAACCTGGCGTGCATCGATCATTCCGTTGCTGGCCGTGCCGGTTTCGGTGGTGGGAACGTTCAGCGTGCTTTACCTGCTGGGCTTCTCGCTCAACACCCTCAGTTTGTTCGGGCTGGTGTTGGCGATAGGTATCGTGGTGGATGACGCCATTGTGGTGGTGGAGAACGTTGAGCGTAATATTGCGATGGGACTCTCACCGACGGCGGCGGCGCATCAGGCGATGCGCGAAGTGTCGGGGCCCATTATCGCGATTGCGTTAGTGCTGTGTGCGGTATTCGTGCCGATGGCGTTCCTGTCTGGTGTAACCGGTCAGTTCTACAAGCAGTTTGCGGTGACGATTGCCATCTCCACGGTGATCTCCGCCATTAACTCATTGACGCTCTCTCCGGCGCTGGCGGCCAAGTTGTTGAAAGCCCATGATGCACCGAAAGATATGCCGACGCGTCTGATTGATCGCTTACTCGGCTGGATTTTCCGTCCGTTTAACCGCTTCTTCCAGCGCAGTTCCGATGGCTACGAGTCGATGGTCGGCAAAACCCTGCGTCGTCGCGGTGCGGTATTTGGCGTTTACGTCATACTGCTGGCGGGCGCGGGCTTTATGTTCCACACCGTGCCGGGCGGCTTTATTCCGACGCAGGATAAGCTGTATCTGATTGGCGGCGTGAAAATGCCAGAAGGTTCATCACTGGCGCGTACCGATGAAGTGATTCGCAAGATGAGCGAAATCGGCATGAACACCGAAGGCGTGGCCTATTCGGTCGCCTTCCCTGGCCTGAATGCCTTGCAGTTCACCAATACGCCGAATACCGGCACCGTATTCTTCGGCCTGAAGCCGTTTAATGAACGTACCCGTACGGCTGCGGAAATTAACGCTGAAATCAACGCGAAAATCTCCAAAATCCAGCAGGGCTTCGGTTTCTCGATTATGCCACCGCCGATTCTGGGTCTGGGGCAAGGTTCGGGTTATTCGCTGTATGTGCAGGATCGTGCGGGCTTAGGTTACGGTGCGTTGCAAACCGCCATTAATACCCTTTCCGGTGCGGTGATGCAGACGCCGGGCATGATGTTCCCGATCTCCTCGTATCAGGCCAACGTACCGCAGCTGGATGTGCAGGTGGATCGTGATAAAGCTAAGGCGCAAGGCGTTTCGCTGACCGATCTGTTTAGCACCTTGCAGGTGTATCTGGGTTCTTCTTACGTCAACGACTTCAACAAGTTTGGTCGTACCTGGCGTGTGATGGCGCAGGCGGACGGTGATTTCCGTAGCAGCGTACAGGATATTGCCAATCTGCGTACCCGTAACAATCAGGGCGAGATGGTGCCAATCGGCAGTATGGTCAACATCACCACCACTTACGGCCCCGATCCGGTGATTCGTTATAACGGCTATCCGGCGGCGGACTTGATTGGTGATGCCGATCCACGCGTGCTCTCTTCAGCGCAGGCAATGGAGAAGCTGGAAGCGATGTCGGGCCAGGTATTGCCGAATGGCATGAACATCGAATGGACCGACCTGAGCTATCAGCAGGCCACTCAGGGCAACACGGCGTTTATCGTCTTCCCGGTTGCGGTACTGCTGGCGTTCCTGGTGCTGGCGGCATTGTATGAGAGCTGGACGCTGCCGCTGGCGGTGATCCTGATTGTGCCGGTCACCATGCTGTCCGCGCTGGTTGGCGTGTGGCTCACCGGCGGCGATAACAACGTGTTTGTGCAGGTAGGGCTGGTGGTACTGATGGGGCTGGCGTGTAAGAACGCCATTCTGATCGTCGAATTCGCCCGTGAGCTGGAAATGCAGGGCAAAGGAATTGTCGAGTCGGCGCTGGAAGCCTGCCGCCTGCGTCTGCGCCCGATCGTGATGACTTCGATTGCCTTTATTGCCGGTACCGTTCCGCTAATTCTGGGTGAAGGTGCCGGTGCCGAAGTGCGTGGTGTCACCGGGATTACTGTATTCTCCGGCATGCTGGGCGTGACGCTGTTTGGTCTGTTCCTGACGCCGGTGTTCTATGTGACGTTACGTAAACTGGTGACGCGAAAGCAGCCGGATGCGGAAGTGCAGACGGTGTAAATCTGTTTTAGGGTAAATTGCGGCGGCCAGAGATGGCCGCCTTTTTTATAAGGGAACGAAGAGCTGGAAGCAGGCCCCCGGCGCGGGTTTCAGGGCAATATCACCGCGATGCAATTGCAACATACGACGAACGATGACCAACCCCAATCCACCATTATCACGACGGTCAGGATCGATAATGGAGGGGCGTTCAAACAGGGTCTGACTGACTTCCGGTGAGATACCTGGGCCGTTGTCTTCCAGCTCCATCATCACGTTCTCCCCTTCCAGCCATAAACGCAGGGTAATGTTCCCACCCGACGGCGTATGACGGATGGCATTATCCACCAGGTTGGTCAGAACACGCTCTATCATCGACATATCCGCGTCGATCATGGGCAAACCCGACGCGATATCAACCGACAAATTCAGGCGGGATTTCTCCAACGCCAGCTCAAATTTCTGTATCACGTCCTGAACCAAATCCGGCAGCGAAAACCGTTCGTACTGTGGCGTGACAACACCATGTTCCAGCCGCGCTAACTCAAACAGTTGCTGCGCGAGCATGCCGACCTTTTCACTTTGCGTCAGGGCAATCTGTAAATATCGGCTGCGCTCCGCTTCAGTCAAGCTGCCAGCTTTCACTGCCAGCGTCTCCAGATAACCCTGAATCGACATCAGCGGCGTGCGCAAGTCATGCGAAATGTTGGCGACAAATTCACGACGCTGCTGATCTTTCAGCTCCAGCGTCTGTACCTGAGCATCAATACGCTGCGCCATATCGATAAAGGCGTTTTGCAACTGCGCCACTTCATCCTGTTGCGGGGAATGAGGTAGCGCGGCAAGGCGTTGTAGCGCATCCTCACCCGCTGTCACCTTTTGTGTCAGCTGTCGCACCGGTCTCGTAACCCAATAATAGGCGGCCGCACCAGCCATCAACCCGAGCAGCACAATCACCACCACCGACCCAAGCATGGCGCTGCGCAGCACGGACATTTTAACGCCCTGCTGCAGATGTTGATAATTCTCCCCCTGCAAAATCACATAGAGATAACCCACCGTTCTGTTGCCATCCAGAATAGGCGCAGCGCTGAACACTTTGAGCGCGGAAGGTGAACGAGGATCCTCACCATACACCGGCAGTGGCGCCCCATTCAGCCACTTTTGCAGTGGACGCACGTCGACCCGATCGCGATGGACATGGCCGGCTGGCGCATCATTGGCCAGAATCTGTCCTTGCGCATCCAGCAGGTAAACTTCAACGCTCGGGTTGTAGGACATCATCTGGCCGAACAGCTGCTTGAGTGCCGGAGCATCGGTGTTTCCGGCATTCATCAATGCGCTACTTTTGGCAATAGAAGCGGCCAGATTTCGCGATAAATTCTGCATCATGGCATCGCTGTATTGCTGGCGGTTGTTGTCCTGAATCAACAGGATCAGCGCACTACTGATTAGTAGCATCAGGGCAAAGACCAGCGTCAAACGCTGAGTGAGTGACAGACGTTTCATGTAACCTGATCTCCCTCACCCGGCACCACGAATTTGTAGCCCTGTCCCCACACCGTAAGAATCCAACGTGGCTCAGCTGGCGTCGCTTCAATTTTGAGGCGTAATCGGTTGATATGGGTGTTAACCGTGTGCTCATAACCTTCGTGCTGGTAGCCCCACACCAGATTCAGCAAGCTAAGTCGCGAAAAGACCTTTCCTGGATGACGGGCAAAATGGTAGAGCAGCTCGAATTCACGAGGCGTCAGCTCAATTAGCGTCTGAGCCAGCCGAACCTCTCGGGCTACCGGGTCAATACTCAGGCTGCCAAGACGCAGGTTTCCCGCATCCTGACGCAAATTTTGGCTCATCGCTTCCTGGCGGCGGAAAAGTGCTTTAACGCGCGCCACCAGCTCCAGCATCGAGAAGGGTTTGGTCAAATAGTCATCAGCGCCCAGTTCCAACCCCAGTACGCGATGCACTTCACTGGCGCGAGCGCTGATCATTACAATCGGCGTGTAGTGCGGCATATTGCGTGCACGACGGCACAGTTCCAGCCCATCAACACCAGGCAACATAATGTCAAAAATCAAGGCATCCCAACGCTGGCTTTCCAGCAGCTGACTGCCACTATCACCATCCGCAGCATGCGTAATATCAAAGCCCTCGTCACGCAGATGAATGTGCAACAGCTCGGCAATATTGCCATCGTCTTCAACGATTAAGATCTTCTTCGCCATGTTGACCGCCTCAATGAACATCCTTTAAATCTTATACAGAATTGCCCCCCGGAGTTATCACATTTTGTTTAACTCTGCGTGAGGACTCTGTGATCAATATCGGCGCAAAGTCTCTTCATTCCAGACGGCATAGCAATATGCAGAGGTGCAGAGTGAAATGTGCTCCCGATAAAAAGGTTCATCCGTTGTGGTTGAGATTGACTCACTGGATCAATGCCGTTGCGATGACATTAATGATTCTCAGTGGCTGGCGGATTTATAACGCGTCTCCTTTATTTCCATTTGATTTTCCCAATAGCTATACCCTGGGAGGATGGCTGGGTGGTGCACTGCAATGGCATTTTGCGGCGATGTGGCTTTTTGCCGGTAATGGCGTGCTCTATCTGACGCTGAATCTTCTGAGCGGACGTTTTCGCCAACGTTTTCTGCCCTTAAGCATGACTCAATTAGTAAAAGATGGCCTATCTGCATTAAAAGGACATCTTAGCCATCACGATTTACGCCAATATAATATGGTGCAAAAATTTGCGTATTTGCTGGTGGTCATTGATGGCATGTTATTAGCCTTTTCAGGGTTAGTCTTGTGGAAGTCGGTGCAATTTCCGTTTTTGCGAGAAGTATTGGGCGGCTATGACACGGCTCGCTTCATTCACTTTTTTGCCATGGCTTTTTTATGCGCCTTTGTTGTTATCCATCTGATCATGGTGGCACTGGTACCTAAAACGTTATTATTGATGACACGCGGACGCTAAAAATGACGATGAAAAAGATTGAACGTCCCAGCAGTGAAACTGACGCCCTATTAAAAGACGCCACCACGATTCTGGCGAAAAAAATGTCTGGCCATTCACGACGTCAATTTCTGCGCATGGGCTTGACTGCGGGCGGTGTGGCGTTGCTGACCGGGTGCGACATCGACAATAATCCTGACATCGAAAACATTTTAAGCCGCATGTCACGTTTTAATGACCGTATTCAGGGATGGTTATTCAGCGGTTATCAAATGGCGCCAGAATATACCCTAAAAGATATTACGCGGCCCTTCCCGTTTAATGCCTTTTACGGTGAAGAGGATATTCCGCAGGTAAACGGTGATGATTACCAGTTGCAACTGAGCGGACTGATACGTGATAAACGCAGCTGGCGACTGCCTGAGTTATATAAATTATCTCAGCATGAACAAATCACCCGCCATATTTGTGTAGAAGGATGGAGTGCCATTGGCCGCTGGGGCGGCGTTCGATTCAGCGACTTCCTGCAACTGATTGGGGCTGACACCAAAGCGAAATATGTCAGCTTTCGCTGTGCCGATGATTATTACACCAGCATTGATATGGCGACGGCATTGCACCCGCAAACCTTATTAGCACTGAGTTGGGATGGTCGGATATTACCGCCGGAATACGGTTATCCCATGAAATTACGGATTCCGACCAAACTGGGCTACAAAAACCCCAAGCATATTATTTCAATTGAAATCACCAACCGCTTTACCGGTGGCTACTGGGAAGACCAGGGCTATAACTGGTTTGGCGGCAGTTAATCTCCCCAAAACCCTGTAAGGAAATGAAGATGAAAAAGATTATTGCAACTGTATTCGCTGGCGCACTGTTGATGGCTTTCTCTGGCGCTTATGCTGCTGACAATATGGCCAAAGATGGTATGCAGAATGAAAGCGGTATGTCGCACGACGGCATGAAAAAAGACCACATGAAAAAACCGATGAAGAAACATGACAGCATGAAGAAAGATGGCATGTCTAAAGATGGCATGGCTAAAGACGGTATGGCGAAGGATGAGATGTCTAAGGACGGGATGTCTAAGTAACAGTGTCAGTTACCGGGCGTATGCCCGGTAACTGTTTTACTGATATCAGCGGGATTTTTTACAAAGGTCTTCGATTTCGAGATCGGGCAGTTCATCGCAGCTACTGGTGTCGTGTTTTTTCAGCTCAGCCAGTGCGTCAGCCACCGTACGCGTCTCCAGCACTTTCAACGAGGCTTCTTCCGCCTCTTCAGCAATCGATTTGAAGTACCAGCACAGGTTGGCACTCACCAGACAACGCGGTGCGACATCAGGGCGTGAAGCCCAGAGTTTTTTGTCTTCAATCACAGAGGTGTAAATATCGCGCAACGTGATCTCTGCGGCCGGACGCCCGAGGTGAATCGAACCAGTACGGCCAAGCGTAGAGACGATGATGCCATCGCGAGTTAACGGAACCATCAGTTTCCGAATGAAACTGGGGTTCGCTTCAAGACCATACGCCAAAATAGCACTGGTCGAGCGTTTGCCCAGTTGCTCCGCCATCGCTACGCTCAAAACCATCTGCAAAGCTGTCGGGAAGCGGTAATCAAGCATTTCTGTATCCTGAGTTGCGGTTTATCTTATTGTTTTTTTGCCGCGGCAGTGAGTAATCAATGAGCAATAAATATAACAAACACTGTTGCTTTTTAGAAGCGAGCTGCTGTGATCAAGGCACGTATTCATCATTTGATCAGGCAGAAGCGCACAGGCTGCTTAGTTTACGGCTCCCTTTTGCGGTTGCGGATTGGGCGCGGGCAATTTTTGCTTTAGCACGCCCACCAGCACCACATTCACGAACGCCAACAGGCACAGCAGCCATAATGTGGCATTCGCCCCAAGCTGCTGAAAAACATATCCCCCTACCAGCGGCGTTAATGCCTGACCAATCAGAGCCGGACGCGCCATGCGCCCTACCACAATGGCGTAGGCCTCTGGTTTGACCATCACCAGCGGTAAAGTTCCCCGCACTATCGCCCGCAAACCATTTCCGGCGCCGTATAGCACCATACTGACCAGCGCGAACTGCGGATACAGGGTCAGCAACAGCAATCCGATGGCCACCAGTCCTACCGAGAAAAACGTCGTCCAGATCGGATGTCCCCGTTTGAACGCGATATCCACAATACGTGACCCAACCTGACAAGGACCCAGAATCGCGCTGATGGCTAAGGCGGCGGTCAATGAGTGGCCGCTGGCTTGTAATAGACTAATCAACTGCACCGAAATAGCGGTCATGATCACTGAAGCAAGGGTAAAAATGCTGCATAGCAGCCAGAATAGCGCCGGTGCCAACTCACCACTGGCGTTATGCTGCTTTTTCGCCGTTTTCACGATGGGTTTAATCGGCGCAGGCAGTGCATACCAGTAGGCTGGCAACACGGTGAGACATAACAGCGCGGCGATGGCGAAACAGGCGCCGCGCCAGTCAAGCCAGTGAATCAGCAACGCAGTCCCCGGCCACACCAGCGTGGTGCAAAAGCCGGAGATTAAGGTAATGCCGGTAATCGCGCCACGAGCCTGTCCACCATAAAGCGTTCCGAGGGTGGCAAACAGGGCGTCATATAAACCCATCGCCATTCCGATGCCGATAATCAGCCAGGCAAACAGAAACAGCAGCAAATGGTGACTGAATCCCATAATCACCAGGCCCAGCGCCATCACCGCCCCGCTCGACGCCAGCAGCACGCGCCCATAGCTGCCCGCAATCAGGCGGCCACTTAAGGGGGCTAGCAGGCCAGAAACCAAAATGCCTAAGGATAATGCGCCATACACCCACTGCTGTGACCAGCCGGTTTCCGCGACGATCGGATTCGCCATCACGGCCATAAGATAAAACGAACCGCCCCACGAAAGGATTTGAACGCCTCCCAGTGTCACAATGGCAGGAACCGCAGGTTTAGGGTGATGCTCCACGACAGGTTTCCGTTAGCAGGCAAAGCATTGTTATAACATGTTCATCCTGCTGGAAAAATGTTTGTGTGCCCTGCTTAGCGAAATCACGTTTCAGAGTGGAAGATTGGCACCAAATACGATAAGTTAAATGGTATGTTGTAACTATGGAGCGTAACATGTCTCGCTATGATTTAGTGGCTGATTTGCACGAGTGCGTCAACGCACTGGAACGCGGTTTAAGTAGCCTGCGCCAGCAAGTCGAACAGCAGCCGTTGCTGATCGCGCGCGCATTCAGCTTGCCCGAAATCGAGAAAGGCCACGAGAATGATGAAATTGAGCGTATCGCCGTGACTCAACATCTCGGGCAGAAAGCGCGAGACATGGCGCTGGCTCACTACTGTCGTCTGTTTATGCAGCATCAGTCGGAAAAACTCAGCACCAAGGCTGCGGTGCGTTTGCCTGGCGCCATCTGTATAGAAGCGGATGAAGCCGTCAGCGAGCACATCAGTCAGCAGGTGGCCGATATCAATGCGCTTAAGCTGCGCCTGGAACACCTGATTACCGTGGAGTCGGGGCTGCCGAGTGAGGCACGCTTTGAATTTGTTCACCAGCATTTGCGCGGTTTAATCACCCTGAACGCCTATCGCAGTGTGACCCTGCTGCACGCGCCGGATAGCCTGCGCTTTGGCTGGGCCAACAAGAACATCATTAAAAACCTGACCCGTGAAGCCGTGGTCGAGCAGCTGGAACGCAGCCTAAAGGCAAACCGTGCGCAAGCGCCCTGGACGCGCGAACAGTGGGCCGAGAAGGTGCAGCAAGAACTGGAGATGATTTTGTCACTGCCCGTCGATGCCAAACTGAAAATCAAGCGTCCGGTTAAGGTCCAACCAATTGCCCGCGTCTGGCGCGCCAGTAATAAGAAGCAGGTGCAACTCGCCTGCCCTTCACCGCTGCTGGTGCTGTGTCGGGATAAAACTCAGGTACCGATTCTAGGGGAATTGCTGGACTACGATGCCGATAACGTCACGCATCGTCATAAGCCGCTAGCGCTGCCGCTGCATCTGGTGATCCCACGGCTGCACTTGTGGAGTGACAAGCTTTAATGAAGAAGCGGCCCTAAGGCCGCCTCTGTCATCGCCAATCATCGCTGAACTGAGCGGCATTCCCCCTCAGTTATCGCAATAATTATTGCTTCATGCTGCCAACCATTTCTTCAGGACGCACCCACTCGTCAAACTGCTCTTCAGTCAGATAGCCGAGCTTCAACGCTGAGCCTTTTAGCGTCAGCCCTTCTTTATGGGCTTTCTTAGCGATTTCCGCCGCTTTGTCATAACCGATATGGGTATTCAGCGCCGTCACCAGCATCAGCGACTCGTTCAGCAACTGATCGATACGCTCGCGCACCGGTTCGATGCCTACCGCACAGTGATGGTTGAAGCTGTCCATCCCGTCGGCCAGCAAGCGAATGGACTGCAGGAAGTTGTGGATCACCATTGGACGGAACACGTTCAACTCAAAGTTGCCCGAAGCACCACCAATATTCACCGCAACATCGTTACCCATCACCTGGCAGCACAGCATGGTCAGCGCTTCACACTGGGTTGGGTTCACTTTACCTGGCATGATTGAGCTGCCCGGTTCGTTCTCTGGAATGGCAAGTTCGCCAATACCACAACGCGGACCCGATGCCAGCCAGCGCACGTCGTTAGCGATCTTCATCAGTGAAGCCGCCAGACCTTTCAATGCGCCATGTGCATGCACCAGCGCATCACAGGTTGCCAGCGCTTCAAATTTATTCGGCGCAGTCACAAACGGTTGCTGTGTCAGATCGGCCAGCGCTTTCGCCACGCGCACCGCATACTCGGGATGGGTGTTTAAACCGGTGCCCACGGCGGTGCCACCCAGTGCCAGTTCGGCCACGTGTGGAATGCTGTGTTCGATGTGCTTGAGGTTATGCTCCAGCATCGCCACCCAGCCAGAAATTTCCTGGCCCAGCGTCAATGGCGTAGCATCCTGCAGGTGGGTACGACCAATCTTCACGATGTCTTTGAAGGCTTCAGACTTCTCGCTCAGGGTCTTTTTCAGCACATGAATTTGCGGAATCAGCTGCTCCCGCACGGCGATGACCGCGGCCACGTGCATGGCGGTGGGGAACACATCGTTGGAGCTTTGGCTCTTATTGACGTCGTCGTTTGGGTGCACCAAACGCGACATGCCACGCTCGCCGCCGAGAATTTCACTGGCGCGGTTGGCCAGCACTTCGTTCATGTTCATGTTGGTCTGGGTACCGGAACCGGTCTGCCAGATGGCCAGCGGAAACTCTTCACTGTGTTTATCAGCCAGCACTTCGTCAGCCGCTTTCAGAATCGCTTCTGCACGCTCAGCCGGAAGCAGGCCGAGATCGCGGTTCACCTGTGCTGCAGCGCGTTTGGTCAACGCCAAAGCATGCACCAGTGCAACGGGCATCTTCTCGGTTGAGATACGGAAATGCTCCAGCGAACGCTGGGTTTGTGCCCCCCACAACTTATCTGCCGGTACTTCGATCGGTCCCATTGAATCTTTTTCAATGCGATTCGCTGCCATGACTACGTCTCCTTAGCTCAGATTAGAGGTTTCCGCTCAGGTCGTCTTCCCGCGACGCCGTTGAGCGAGCAAGATTGTCACACACAAGAAATTAACATTATGCGAGCCCATCGCGTTTATTGCACTTGTTGATGTATTTTGTATGGCACTTTCTGCTTTAATAAGCCTATTTACTTACGGTTATTAAGGGTAAACGATGCAAAAAATGAACAATTCGCTGCAAAATTACGCTTGGGGCAGTAAAACTGCGCTGACCGAACTTTACGGCATTGAGAACCCACAAGGATTACCGATGGCGGAGCTGTGGATGGGCGCCCATCCGAAGAGTCCGTCAACCGTTGAGATCAAAGGTGAAACACGTTCCCTGCGCGATGTCATCAATGATGACCAAACCGCAGCCTTAGGCGCGGCCGTCGTACAGCGTTTTGGCGAGTTGCCGTTTTTGTTTAAGGTGCTGTGTGCCGATCAGGCCTTATCGATTCAGGTTCACCCAAGCAAAGCCGCAGCCGAAGAGGGATTTGCGCGCGAGAATGCCGCCGGTATTCCGATTGGCGCTGCTGAGCGCAACTATAAAGACGCGAATCACAAGCCGGAACTGGTGTATGCCCTGACCCCATTCCAGGCGATGAACGGCTTCCGCGAGATGCACGAAATCGTCTCACTGCTTGAGCCGGTGGCCGGTGCCCATCCGCAGATCGCTCACTTCCTCGAAAAACCTGATGAGGCAAGCCTCGCCAAACTGTTCTCCACCCTGCTGTCGTTAAAAGACGAGCCTAAATCACTGGCGTTGGCGGTGCTGAAATCTGCACTTAACTCGCGTAGTGGCGAACCCTGGCAGACCATCAAAAGCATTGCGGCTGATTATCCGGACGATACCGGCTTGTTCTCGCCGTTGTTGCTGAACGTCATCACCCTGCAGCCTGGCGAAGCCATGTTCCTGTTTGCCGAGACGCCGCATGCCTATTTAAAGGGGGTGGCACTCGAAGTCATGGCGAATTCCGATAACGTTCTGCGCGCGGGTCTGACACCGAAATTCATCGATATTCCGGAGTTGATGGCGAACCTGAAGTTTGAGGCCAAACCGGCTGCCACGCTGTTGACGCAGCCTCAGCAAGTGGGCGACACGCTGAACTTCCCAATTCCGGTGGACGATTTTGCCTTTGCCATCCACGCTCTTTCCGCCACACCGCAGCCGTTAGCGCAACAGAGTGCGGCGCTGCTGTTCTGTATCGAAGGTCAGGCGGTGATTGAGAAGTCAGGTGAGCAACTGCTGTTGAAGCCCGGTGAATCATGCTTCGTTGCCGCCAATGAATCCCCGGTTAATGCCGCAGGTACAGGACGCCTGGCGCGGGTTTATAACGCGCTCAGCTGATCCGGCTGACGATACCAGCATTAACTGCTATTCTTTCAAACTATTACTTTAAAACGCCTGCGGGCGTTTTTCTTCACCGCCGCCCCCAAGCAGCGGCGTGCGGACCCAAGGATAAGGACGACTCAGCGATGAAAAAGACCAAGGTTGCCGTAGGTGTAATTGTAGCGATCGGCGTGATCTGGACAGGCGCGGCCTGGTTTACCGGCAAGCAGCTGGAAAGCCATATGGATCAGATGTTGCAGAACGCCAACACCCAGCTTAATGCCTATGCACCGAACGCTCGCCTGACGCTTAGCTACCAGGATTACCAGCGCGGCATCTTCAGCAGCAAAACTAAGCTGGTGATTCAGGCCAGTTCACAGACGGAAGACAACCCGCTGCTGAAGCCGGGTCAAAGCATCGTGCTGAACGAAACCATCGACCATGGTCCCTTCCCCTTTGCACAGTTGAAGCGCGGCAGCCTGATTCCGAGCATGGCTTCGGTGCATACCGAGCTGGAAAACACCGATGCGGTGAAGAAACTGTTTGAACTCACCAACGGTAAATCGCTGGTGACCGCTGATACGCGCGTCGGGTACAGCGGTGCCACTGATACCGCACTGGATCTGCTGGCGGTGGATTATAACAACGCGCAGACCGGCGATCGTCTTGCCACCAACGGCGGCACCCTCGAAATCAGCGCCGACAGCAAGGGCGATAAAGTCAGTCTGAATGGCGATTTCTCTAGCATCGCTGTTACCAGCAAAAACCAGGTTGAGCAGCCGGTGCTGTTTACCCTTAACGGCCTGAAGCTGAAGGGTGATACTCATCTCAGCCCGGAAGGTGTGCGCGTGGGGGATCAGTCCATCAGCCTGGATAAACTCGACGCCAGCATTAACGGTCAGGAAGGTTTGTCATTGCAGAAGCTGGACACTCAATCCTCCTTCGATAATAAAGATGGCAAAATCGGCGGCGATCTGAATATGAACGTCGGCAACATCAGCCTGCAGAAGCAGCCGTTCGGCGAAGCTAAGCTGGCGATGAAGTTTGCACAGTTTGATGCGCAAGCGGTGAAAACCTTCTCGGACAGCTACAACGCGCAGATGCAGGCACTGCTGAACCAGCCAGGTTTAGTCGAGGATCCCGTCCGCTATCAGGCTAGCGTGCAGACCATCCTGAAGAATAACCTGCCGACGCTGCTGAAGGGTTCACCGACCGTCAGCATCGCGCCGCTGAGCTGGAAAAACGATAAAGGGGAAAGTACCTTTAACCTCAGCGTTGGCTTCAACGATCCTGCTACCGTAACGGGTGAGGCGCAGAATCTTGGTGCCGCAGTGGATCGCGTGCTAAAAACCCTGGATGGCAAGCTGAACATCAATATGCCAATGGCTACCGAAGCGATGCGTCATGTGGGGCTGGCTGAAGGTTATCAGGGCGACGATGCGCAGAAGCTGGCGGATCAGCAGGTGAAAGGTCTGGCGGCAATGGGCCAGATGTTCCGTCTGACGCAGCAGCAGGATGATAACATCACCACCAGCCTGCAATACGGCAACGGTCAGGTGACTATGAACGGCGACAAGATGTCACTGGAGCAGTTCCTGTCACGTTATATGCTGGGTGCGCAGACCAGCGAAGGAATGCCTGAGTAACAGCGATATACCCGCGGCGCGAGCTATCGCGCCGCTAAACGCCCCGCACCAACTGCGGCGGCACAATCAGCGTTTGCACTTCCGCATCCGGTTTCGCCAGTCGTTGCAGCATCCTTTCCCCTGCTCGCCTTCCCACATCACGCGCTTCACTGCTGACAAACGTTAGCGAGGAGTCATACGACTCGCGTAGCGGATCGTCATTAAAGCCGACCAGCGCCAGCTTTTGCGTGAAGTAGCTGTCCACCGCATCTTCGCCCAGCGAGCGTCCGCTGTGGATCGCACCAAAATAGCAGCCGAGCGTGGTACTGGCGTTATGGGCAATGATAGCGGTGATGCGCGGATGGTGATGCAGCAGGTCCTGCGTCAATGCCGATACGCTCTGCTGCCGATCGTCGCACTCAATGATCCAGTCTGGACGAAACGATAAACCGTATTGCAACAGGGTCGCACAATAGCCGCCAATACGTTCCGCGCGCGTTAGAGAAGAACCCAATCCGCCGACCCACGCGATACGCTGATGCCCCTGACGGATCAGATATTCGGTGGCGATGCGCGCCGCCTGGCTGTTATCCGGACGCAAGGAATCGACCTTATCGAGGCTACTGGCCCGCGCGGCGCAAATGAGTGCAATCTGTTGCTCATGCGCCTGCGCGACCAGCGTATCCGCCTGCGCAACGGCACCACCCAACACAATGCCATCCGCGCCCTGAGCGGCCAGGGAATCGAAGCAGCGTTGCAGATGCTGCCCGTGCTGTCCGCTTTGCGTCAGCACCAGCACTTTTCCCTGCTGCTCCAGCACTTCACTCAGCCCCGCCGTCATCGCCGCATAAAACGGCTGGCTGAGATCGCGCACAATCAAACCTATGACACCACTCTCGCCACCACGCAGGATGGAGGCTGAACGGTTGCGCACGTATCCCAGTTGCTCAATCGCCTGATTAACCCGCTCGGCCGTGGCGGAAGAGATACGTCCTTTACCGGACAGCACCAGAGAGACTGTCGATACCGATACGCCAGCCGCCTGCGCGACATCGTGAATAGTGGTTTTAGGCTGAGACATCCGGTTCCGTTTCCAACAACTGATGAAGAAACAAAGAGGTAAAACGTTACACTGATTCACGCAAAAATAAAGCCTGGGATTAGTCACGCTTTGTGACTATAGCCACAAAACTGCTTGGTAAAACGTTTTATCATTCTTTACCATTTTGAAAATTTGCCGCTTTTTAACCAGGAGAGACTATGTCCGCCAGCCGACCCAAAATGTCACTTTGGGAATTTTTCCAGAGTCTGGGTAAAACCTTTATGTTGCCCGTTGCCCTGCTGTCGTTCTGCGGCATTTTGCTCGGGATCGGTAGTTCACTCAGTAGCCACGATGTGCTCACGCCGATTCCGATGCTCGATCAGCCGTTCCTGCAATACCTCTTTATCTGGATGGCGAAGCTGGGTTCATTTGCCTTCAGTTATCTGCCGGTGATGTTCGCGATTGCGATTCCTCTGGGCATGGCGCGGGAGAACAAAGGCGTCGCTGCCTTTGCCGGTTTTGTCGGCTACGCAGTGCTAAACCTGAGCGTGAACTTCTGGCTCAATATCAATGGCATTCTGCCAACCACCGACGCAGCGGTGCTGAAAGCCAACAACGTACAAAACATCCTTGGCATTCAGTCGATCGACACCGGTATTCTCGGCGCGGTGATTGTTGGTGTAGTGGTGTTCTGGCTGCATGAACGCTTCCACAATATCCGTCTGCCGGATGCGCTGGCCTTCTTCGGCGGTACGCGCTTTGTGCCGATTGTCACCACCGTGGTGATGGGCTTACTCGGCTTAGTGGTGCCTCTGATTTGGCCATTCTTTGCGCGCGCCATCACCGGCCTCGGCTGGATGATCAACAGTGCCGGTGAATTTGGCCCGATGATCTTCGGCACCGGTGAACGTCTGCTGCTGCCGTTTGGCCTGCAACATATTCTGGTGGCAATTATTCGCTTCACCGATGCGGGCGGTACGCTCGACGTCTGCGGCAAAAGCGTCAGCGGTGCCCTCACCATCTTCCAGGCGCAGCTGGCTTGCCCGGATACCCACGGCTTTGCGGAAAGCGCCACGCGTTTCCTGTCGCAAGGCAAAATGCCGGCCTTCCTCGGTGGTTTGCCGGGTGCCGCACTGGCGATTTATCACTGCGCACGTCCTGAAAATCGTCACAAAATTAAAGGGCTGCTGATTTCGGGTGTGGTGGCTTGCGTGGTCGGCGGGACTACCGAACCGATCGAATTCCTGTTCCTGTTCGTGGCTCCGGTACTGTATTTGATCCACGCCCTGTTGACGGGTCTGGGCTTCACCGTGATGGCGATACTCGGCGTGACCATCGGTAACACCGACGGCAACGTTATCGACTTCTTAGTGTTCGGCGTGCTGCATGGCCTCTCCACCAAATGGTATTGGGTGCCGGTGATTGCGGCGGTGTGGTTCGTGGGTTACTACGCCATCTTCCGTTTTGCTATTACCCGCTTCAATATCAAAACACCGGGTCGCGAAGCAGAAACCAGCAGCGTGGAACAGCAGGTTAGCCGCGCAGGCGTGGGGAAATCAGGCTACAACACCCCGGCGATTCTGGCGGCTCTGGGCGGTGTGGAAAATATCACCTCGCTGGATAACTGCCTGACGCGCCTGCGTCTTACCATTGCGGACATGAGCAAAGTGAACGATGCCGCACTGAAAGCCAATGGCGCAATTGGTGTGGTGCATCTCAACCAAACCAGCCTGCAAGTAGTGATCGGTCCGCAGGTGCAGTCGGTGAAAGATGAAATGGCACACCTGATGAGCGCGACGGTGTCATGATGCAGAGGTTTGATTTCGACCAGGCCGTGGATCGCCACGGCAGCTGGTGCACGCAGTGGGATTTCGTGGCGGACCGTTTTGGTGTGGAGGGCTTATTGCCCTTCACCATCTCCGATATGGATTTCGCCACGGCGCCCTGCATCATTGAGGCCCTGCAACAGCGGTTAAACCATGGCGTATTGGGCTACAGCCGCTGGCAGCATGAGGACTTTACCTCGGCCATTCAACACTGGATGAAGAATCGTTTTGCCACAGAGGTTGAGGCGCAATCGCTGGTTTACGGCCCGTCGGTGATTTACATGGTGGCGCAATTGCTGCGCCACTGGACCAAACCCGGCGATGAAGTGCTGATTCATACGCCCGCCTACGATGCGTTTTATCACACCATCAACGGTAATCAGCGCCGCGTGCTGGAACTGCCGCTACAGCGCCAGGGTAATGACTGGCAGTGTGATATGGCGCAGTTGGAACCGCTGCTGGCGCGACCCGATTGCAAAGTGATGCTGCTGTGCAGCCCGCACAATCCTACCGGTAAAGTGTGGCAGCGTGAGGAGTTGCAGCAAATGGCCGCGCTCTGTGCGCGTCATGATGTGAAAGTGATCAGCGATGAGATCCATATGGATATGGTGTTGGGCGACGCACACCACACCCCGTGGAGCCAGGTGGCGCAATCTTCCTGGGCGTTATTCACGTCGGCATCAAAGAGTTTCAACATTCCGGCGTTGACCGGCGCGTGGGGCATCATTCCGCATGAAGCCGATCGCCAGGCGTGGTTCCACGCGCTGAAGCAGCAGGATGGTTTATCGTCACCGGCGGTGATGGCCGTCACGGCGACCATTGCCGCGTATCGTGAAGGTTCAGCCTGGCTGGATGCACTGCGCGACTATCTGCAGGCGAATATGCAGCACATCGCGCAACGGCTGAATGCCGCGTTTCCTGCGCTGAGCTGGCAGCCCCCTGCCGCCACCTATCTTGCATGGATTGATCTTACTCCGCTCGGTATTGATGAACAGGCACTGCAACAGCAGCTGATTCATCAGTACAAGGTGGCGATCATGCCGGGTTCGACTTACGGTGATGCCAGCCGCGGTTATCTGCGCCTCAACGCGGGTTGCCCACGCAGCAAGCTGGATGAAGGGCTGGATCGCCTGATTGCGGCTTTAAAATCGTATTAAATGCGCTCGGATGCTGATTAATTCAGCATCCATTTCACGACTTGCGCAAATCACTGGCGCTGTTGCGCAAGATGTTTTTATAATGCTCTGCACTTTATGAAACTTTAGCGAGTGCGACATGATTGACCTGAAACTCCCCCTGACCGACATCCACCGCCACCTTGATGGCAACATCCGCGCACAAACCATTCTTGATTTAGGTCGCCAGTTTAATCTCGCGCTGCCAGCCAACTCGCTCGACGATCTGCGTCCGCATGTGCAAGTGACGGCCAATGAACCCGACCTGGTGAGCTTCCTGCAGAAGCTGGATTGGGGCGTGAAAGTGTTGGGCGATTTAGATGCCTGCCGCCGCATTGCGCTGGAAAACGTGGAAGATGCCGCTCGCGCAGGGATTCATTATGCAGAACTGCGTTTCTCACCGGGATACATGGCGATGACGCATAACCTGCCGATTGCCGGTGTAGTGGAAGCCGTAATTGATGGCGTGCGTGCTGGCGTAAAACAGTATGGCGTGGATGTGAACCTGATCGGCATTATGAGCCGTACCTTTGGTGATGAGGCCTGCCTGCGCGAACTGGAAGGTTTGCTGGCACACCGCGATGGGATTACTGCTGTGGATCTGGCTGGTGATGAGCTCGGCTTCCCGGGCAGTGAGTTCCTCAGCCACTTCAATCGCGCGCGTGATGCTGGTTTCCGCATTACCGTGCACGCCGGTGAAGCTGCCGGTCCGGAAAGCATCTGGCAGGCGATTCGCGAACTCGGCGCGGAGCGTATTGGCCATGGCGTGAAAGCGATTGAAGACCGCGCGCTGATGGATTTCCTGGCAGAGCAGCGCATAGGTATCGAATCCTGCATGACCTCGAATATTCAGACCAGCACCGTGGCTTCGCTGGCAACCCATCCGCTGAAAGCCTTCCTGCAACATGGCATTCTCGCCACTATTAACACCGATGATCCGGCAGTTCAGGGTATTGAGCTGGCGCATGAATATGAGCATGCAGCGCCGCAGGCAGGACTCACTGCCGAAGAGATGCGTCAGGCGCAGGAAAATGGTGTGACGATTGCCTTCCTCAGCGATGCAGAGAAAGCTGCGCTGCGTCAGCGCGTAGCAGGATAAAGCACTTTAAAAGCAAAGAAGGTGCGCATCGCTGCGCACCTTCTTTAATGAAGTCGCACTTTAGAGTGACCTTGCCTATTTGATGGCATCGATTCTCTCATCGTGCGCTTTATATTTTGTCACTTCAGCGACATCGTCTGGCGCTTCTCAGCGGACTGTAAACCGAGTTCAATCAGCTCCATCACCTGAATCGCCTCTTCAGCCTGTACCGGGTTTTCACCGGTGCCCGCAATCGCATCACGAATTGCTGCATAGTAAGCCGGATAGTTACCCGGCAGCGTCAGCAGCTCTTTTTCCACCATCACATCGCCTTCTGCCAGCGTCAGAGTGCCGTTGCGCATGTCGTAGCCCCAGTCTTCCTGTGGTGGACGTTCGCCGGCTTTCAGACGGTCTTCCTGCGGATCCAGGCCGTATTTGACGTAACTGCCCCGCGTGCCGTGCACCACGAAGCGCGCCGATTCTGCCGCCACCAGCATGCTGGCGTGCAGCACCACACGACGGGTAGGATAGGTCAGCACTGCGTGGAAATAATCGGCGGTTTGCGCACCCGGACGCAGTTCAGCCATATCCACGGTGATCGCTACTGGCGGACCAAATAACTGCAACGCCTGATCCAGCACATGCGGCCCCAAATCGAACCAGATACCGCTGCCAGGGCCTTTCATCTCACGCCAGCGCTGACGAACTTCAGGGCGGAAGCGATCAAAATGCGATTCGAGATAACGCACATCACCTAAGGCGCCATCAGCCAGCAAGGTTTTCAGCGTCAGGAAGTCACTGTCCCAACGACGATTGTGGAAGACAGAGAGCAGCAGCCCTTTGGCCTTGGCCAGTGCATCCAGCTCACGCGCTTGTGACAGTGTCACGGTAAACGGTTTATCCACCACCACATGTTTACCGGCATTCAGCGCCGCTTTGGCTAACGGGAAGTGAGTATCATTTGGCGTGGGTATCACAATCAGTTGCAGTGTCGGGTCATCCAGCAGGGCTTGTGGATCAGAGACCACCTGCACCGAGGGCCAATCTGCATGCACCTTGCTGGCATCGCTGCTGGAGACGGCTGCCAGTTCAACGCCTGGCGTACCGACGATCAAAGGAGCATGAAAGGTTTTGCTGGCAAAACCGTAGCCAATCAGGCCGACACGTAATTTATCGCTCATTCTCATTCCTCTTGTTCGTTACCAGACTGATTTAAGACGAATCAGCCAGCAACAACAAGGCGGAATCACCTGAAAACTCAGGAGATAGCACTCCGTGCCGGTTGCCAGCTTTCCTGCGCCACCAGGGCATCGTGCGCATCCTGACTGCGACGGCGGAAATCACTGGGACTGACGCCAACCCGTTTACGGAACACGCGAGAAAAATAGAGCTGATCGTCATAACCCACTTCGCGCCCGACCGAGGCAATGGGCTCCTGCGTGGTTTGCAGTAACAGTTTGGCGCGGATCACCCGCTGATCTTCGCGCCAGCGCAGCAAATTGATCCCCATCTGTTCGCGAAACAGATGCGCCAGTCGTGATGGGGAAAGACACACATGGCGCGCCACTTCCTCGATTTTCACCTCGCTTGCCAGATGGTTGGTGACGTATTGGCAGGCTTCAATCACGCGCGGATCGCGGATTTGCTGATGACTACGCGGATCCTCCTCCACCGCACGCAACAGCAGGCGCTCCAGCAGATTCATCGCCAGTTCCTCGGCAAAGCGACGCCCCGAATTGTGGGTTTGCTCAATGCTGGCAAACAGACGATCAAACTCGGCACGCTGCGCTTCCGGCAAGCGTAACCGCCCCACGCCCTGGCTCTCATCCTGCCACTGCAACCAGTCCGTCCAGTAAGCCCGTGGACGGAAATAGACCCAGCGATGGAACCAGCATGGGCTGTCTGGTGAACGGCCATAGTAGTGCGGGGTTTTAGGCTGGAACAGCAGCAAGTCACCGGGTTCGCAGTCAAACGCCGATTCGCCATCAAAAATGCGGCCCTGACCTTTGATGGTCAGATTAAGGATGTAACCCTTCATGCCGAGCGGTCGGTCGATAAAGAAGTCCAGCTGATCGTTGGCATTGATCGGCGTTAATCCCGCCACCAGCCAGGCATTAAACGGATAGCCGGGTAGCAGTGGGTTCTGCTGCTCACTGGGGGGTTCACGATGGTACATAGTGCCCTCACGGTAACCTGTAAATGCGCAGTGCCGCGCGCCAGAAGGACGACCATTTGGCCGCCCTGCCTCATCTTTTACGGCTGGAATCAGGCCGCTTTGTTTTTCTGTTTGTAGCGGTCAAAAATCACCGCCGCTAACAGTATCAAACCGCGCACCACATACTGTGAGAACGGCGAGATATTCAATAAATTCATCGCATTCTCAACCGTACCCAGAATCAGCACGCCCGCCACCACATAAGAGATCTTACCGATGCCGCCTTTCAGCGAAACGCCGCCCAGCACACAGGCTGAAATCACAATCAATTCATAACCGAGTGAGGTCATTGGCTGACCACTGGTCATGCGCGAGGCCAGAATAATGCCCGCCGCCGCCGAAACCAGTCCCGAAAGAATGAAGATGATGATGCGGGTACGCACCACTGGCACCCCGGCCAGACGAGCCGCTTCTTCATTACCGCCAATCGCCAGCGTGTTGCGGCCAAAGGTGGTTTTATTCAGCACGAAACCAAACACAATCATAGTGGCGATGGTCAGCCAGATTGGCGCTGGCAAGCCGAGCCAGTTGGCATAACCGAGGGTGAAGAAGCGTTCATCCTCGATGCCGACCGCTTTACCGTCAGAGAAGATATAGGCCAGACCACGCACAATCTGCATCGTCGCCAGCGTGGTGATCAGCGCATTGATCTTCAGCCGGGCAATCACGAAGCCGTTGATGAATCCGGTGACCATGCCGAGTATCAAACCGGCCGCAACGCCCAGCCACAGACTCTCCGTCATGTTGATCACCACGGCGGTTACCACACCTGCGCAGGCAATCACCGAGGCGACGGAAAGGTCAAAATCGCCTGACGCGAGGCAGAACAACATGCCGCAGGCCACCATGCCGGACATCGACATGGCAAGCCCCAGCCCTTTCATATTGATGAACGTGCCAAAGTTGGGTACGAAGATGGCGCAAACGATAAACAGCAGCGCGAAGACCACCAGCATGCCGAAGTTATCCCAGATACGTCCCAGTTGCAGGCCGTTACGCTGCACCGGTGGCGTGTTGGAAGTGGTAGATGAAGCCATTGTTGCTCTCCTTTACATCAGGCCACGGCGGCCGCTTGAGGGGTTTTCGGCATCGCCAGGCTCAGCGTCAGCTGCTCCGTGGCCGCGTCGTGTGGCAGTTCTCCGGCAATTTCTCCTTCACGCATCACCACGATGCGGTCAGCCAGGCCCATCACTTCGGGCAAATCGCTGGAGGCAAACAGCACCGCGATCCCTTTATTTGCCAGTTGGTATATCAGGTTATAAATCTCATGCTTGGCACCCACATCAATGCCGCGTGTTGGCTCATCCAACAGAATCACGTTCATCTCTTCGGACAACCAGCGACCCAGAATAGCCTTCTGCTGATTGCCCCCTGACAGGTTCATGATCAGCTGCTGCGGTCCTGGCGTTTTGATATTCAATGAGCGGATGTGAAGATCGGCGTTTTTCGCCTCCCAGCCGGGTTTAATCAGACAACCCGCCGTGAGGTTATGGCGGCGCGCGCTGATATTGATGTTGTCGCGCACCGAGTGCACCGGAATAATCCCTTCGGATTTACGATCCTCCGGGCACAGCATGATGCCCGCGCGGATCGCATCGATCGGCTGACGGATGTTGAGCTTTTTGCCATCCAGCGACACGCTACCGCCGCGCAGTTTGGTGGCACCAAACAGCCCTTTCATCAATTCGCTGCGCCCCGCCCCCACCAGCCCAAACAGGCCGACGATTTCACCGGCTCGCACCGTGAGCGAAATCGGCATACGCACGCCCTTGGCTTCGACCTGGTCAAGCTGCAAACGCACTTTGCCCAAGGCGCGCGGCGCATAGCCGTAGATATCGCCAAGGTTACGACCGACCATCGCCTGCACCAGGTCGTCATGATGCGTATTCGGCATATCAGTGAAAGTGCGCACGTAGCGACCATCTTTGAACACGGTTATCGCATCGCTCAGGGCAAAGATCTCCTCCATACGGTGCGACACATACAGCACCGTACGGCCCTGATCGCGCAGCTGACGAATGACGCGGAACAGATGCTCGATTTCACGCGCTGAAAGTGAACTGGTTGGCTCGTCAAAGGCGATGATGCGCGCATTACGCGCCAGCGCTTTGGCGATCTCCACCATCTGCCACTGGCCGAGCGACAGATATTTCAGCGGCATATCAGGATCAATATCCATGCCGAGATTTTTCAGCTGCAAATCCGCTTCGTAGCGCAGAAGTTTGCGATTCACCAACCCACGTTTGTGCGGCAACTGCCCGAGATAGATGTTCTCCGCCACGCTCATCTCCGGCACCAGATGCAGTTCCTGATAGATGATCGCCACGCCCGCATCCAGCGCATCCACGGTGTTGTTGAAACTTTTCACTTCGCCTTTGATGCGAATCTCACCTTCAGTCGGCTGGTAACTGCCGCTGAGAATCTTTAACAGCGTGGACTTTCCCGCGCCGTTTTCGCCCATCAGCGCGTGCACTTCCCCGGCGCGGCACTGGAATGAGATATCCTGCAGCGCTTTCACGCCCGGAAAGGTTTTACTGATGCCATGAAAGGACAGAAAAGCTTGATCAGTTTCCATGGAAACTCCTCTTCGCCTCCATCCTTCGCGCCGTTGCTGTGTTGTCTTCGCGCTTTGCCCCAGCCATCAATGAAACGGGCGCAAACGCGATGGCCAACCTGCTGCAACACCCGGGATGGAGGCTGCGTTTATCAATCAGGCGACTTACATCAGCCCTTTCTTCGCCAACTCAGTTTTGAAGTTGTCGCGGGTAATCAGCACCACATCGGTGACTTCGGTGAATTTCGCGGGCTCTTCGCCTTTGGTCACCCAGTTATAGAGCATCTGGCTGCTCTTATAACCGTGCACATCCGGGCTGGGCAGCAGCGAACCGTAGAAGCCGGTTGGTGCGCCTTTAGACAGCTCGCTCACCGCGTCCACACCGTTGATGCCAATGCCAATCACGTCGGGCGCTTTAAAGCCCTGGCCTTCGGTCGCGCGCACGCCACCCAGCACGGTGTTGTCATTCATGCCGACAATCAGCCAGTGTTTTACTTCTGGATGCTGCACCAGCAGCGAGTTACCGGCATCAAATGCCCCCGGAATATCGTTGGATTTGGTCGGCACCTGATAGATTTGCTTCTCCGGGAATCCAGCCGCTTTCAGCGCGTCCATCGAACCGCCGGTGCGACGACGCGCAGTGTCCAGCTCATTGGCGGTAATCGCCATGACGCCGGTCTCTTTCGCATCCCAGCCGCGTTTCTGCATCTCTTTGTAGAGTTCCTGGCCCTGGCGCTCACCGATCTTGGTTGCGGCCATCATCACCAGCGGCACGGTGTCCATTGGCTTGCCTTTGGCGGTAACAAACTGGTCATCAACCGCAATCACTTTCAGGCCATAGCTACGCGCTTTCGCCACGATGGCTGAACCCAGCTTCGGGTCCGGGGTGCAAATCACGAAGCCTTTGGCCCCGCTTGCCGCCAGGCTATCAATAGCATTCAGGGTTTTCTCGCCGTCGGGCACGGCAATTTTGATCACGTCAAAGCCAAAATCTTTGCCAGCCTTATCTGCGAACTTCCATTCGGTCTGGAACCAGGGTTCCTCCGGTTGTTTGACGAGGAAACCGAGTTTCATGGTCTCGGCGATAGCGGATTGTGACATAACCGCGGCGAGACCTACCGCCGCCAGCGCTTTAGTGAATTTATGCATGATGCTCTCCGGCACAATGATGTTTTATCGCTGTTAATAACGAATCGGTGTAAACGCTACCAATTGGATTTCACGTTTGGGTACAGCGCAAAATCAGCGCGTTAGCTCAAAGGTTGTACAAAGGCTGTGCAAACGCTGGGCTAGTTGTAGCGGTAATGGCGAAGAAAAATGTAGAGCGGTATCACATCCCAAAACGATGACCAATTCCTCCATATATTCAGCGAAATTAACCAGTCATTAACTTTTGCTGCCGATCACAGAACGGTTCCGATGACAGAAAAGTGCATATTCTCAGCCAGCGATGACTAACCGCTTATGCACCCGCATTCCAGGATAGAGCCAGATAACTCACACAGGAGAATCCCAATGGGTGCTGGCGCCATAACAATTGGGCTGGATTTTGGCAGTGACTCGGTGCGTGCCCTCGCCGTGGACTGCCACAGTGGTAAAGAGCTGGAAAAGGCGGTGGTGAACTATCCACGCTGGGCGAAGGGTGAATTCTGTGACGCGCACGCCAACCGTTTTCGCCATCATCCACAAGACTATATCGACGCGCTGGAGCAGGCGGTGGTCGCGGTGGTGCAAGCGTTAACTCCCGAACAACGCGCTGCCGTGGTGGGGATAGGAGTGGATTCAACGGGTTCAACCCCTGCACCGATTGACCGTGACGGCAATGTGTTAGCCTTGCGCCCGGAATTCGCCACCAACCCCAACGCTATGTTTGTGTTGTGGAAAGATCACACCGCGATCGAAGAAGCGGAAGAGATTAATCAGCTGTGCCGCAACGGTCATTTCACCGATTACACCCGCTATATCGGCGGCGTGTATTCGTCGGAGTGGTTCTGGGCCAAGATTCTGCACGTGTCACGCCAGGATGCAGCAGTGCGTGATGCGGCAGTGTCTTGGGTGGAACTCTGCGATTGGGTGCCTGCGCTGTTGAGTGGTCGCACCGCCCCAGCACAGCTGCAACGCGGACGCTGCGCCGCCGGGCATAAATCGCTGTGGCATCCTGAATGGCAGGGTTTACCGCCCGCAGATTTTTTCCGTGCACTCGAGCCGATGTTGGTTGAGCAGCTGGATTCTCCATTGTTTACCGACACCTTCACTGCTGATGTACCGGTGGGCACGCTTTCCAGCGAATGGGCGCAGCGTTTGGGATTGTCTGAGCAGGTAATTTTGTCCGGTGGGGCCTTCGACTGTCATATGGGCGCGGTCGGTGCTGGCGCGCAGCCTTATACGCTGGTGAAAGTGATTGGCACCTCAACCTGCGACATTTTAATTGCCGACAGCGAGAAAGTCGGCGATCGCGCCATCAAAGGTATCTGCGGCCAGGTCGATGGCAGCGTGGTGCCGGGTGCCATTGGCTGCGAAGCCGGTCAATCAGCGTTTGGTGATATCTACGCCTGGTTTAGCCGCTTGCTGGGCTGGCCGCTGCAGCAGGCCGTGGCGCGCCATCCTGAGTTGCAGCCGCAACTCGCCGAGATGCAGCAGGATTTAATCCGTTCCCTTACCGAAGCCTGGGCTGCCGATCCCCATCTTGATCATCTGCCCGTGGTGCTCGATTGGTTCAACGGGCGTCGCACACCGGATGCTAATCAGCGTCTGAAAGGCGTGATCACCGATTTGAATCTTGGCACCGACGCGCCTGCGTTGTTTGGTGGTCTGGTGGCCGCCACGGCGTTTGGTGCCCGCGCCATTATGGAGTGTTTCGAGCAACAGCAGATTCCGGTGGAGAGCATTCTGACGCTCGGCGGCATCGCGCGTAAGTCCCCTGCCATTATGCAAGCCTGTTGCGACGTGATGAATCGTCCGCTGGATATCGTGGCTTCTGACGAGTGCTGTGCGCTGGGCGCTGCCATTTTTGCTGCCGTCGCCGCGAACGTGTATGCCGATGTGCCTGCCGCACAGCAGGTGATGGCGAGTCCGATCGCCGTGACCTTGCAACCCAACAGTTTGCGCGTGGCGGGCTATCAACAGCTTTATCAACGCTATCAAAACTGGTGCCAGGCCGCTGAACCTCAGTATGCCGCCCGCGCCACATCCGCTAAGTAAAGGAGCGAGAAATGGAACAGAACGTTTGGTTTGTGATTGGGACTCAGCATCTCTACGGAGCGGAAACCTTGCGCCAGGTTGAACATCACGCGCGCCAGGTGATGGACGGATTGAATCAGGCGGGCACGCTGCCGGTGCCGCTGGTGTTGAAGCCGCTGGTGAAATCACCGGATGAAGCGCTGGCGCTGTGCCGCGAAGCCAATCACGACAATAGTTGTGTCGGCATCATGACCTGGTTACACACCTTCTCACCGGCCAAGATGTGGATTGGTGGGCTGAGTATCCTGAATAAGCCGCTGTTGCAATTCCATACCCAGTTCAACGCAGAAATTCCGTGGGACAGTATGGATATGGACTTTATGAACCTGAACCAGACCGCACACGGCGGCCGAGAGTTCGGCTTTATCGGCGCGCGCATGGGCTTACAGCACAGCGTGGTGACTGGCCACTGGCAGGATAAGACCAGCCAGCAACGCATCGGGCGCTGGATCAATGCGGCACTAGCGAAGCAGGCCAGTCAGCAGCTGAAAGTGGCGCGCTTTGGCGACAATATGCGCGAAGTGGCGGTGACCGAAGGCGATAAGGTGGCGGCACAGATTCAGTTTGGTTATTCGGTCAACGGTTGGGGCGTCGGCGATCTCGTTGAGGTGGTGAACAGCGTCAGCGATGGCGATGTGCATGCGTTGATTGATGAATACGAGAGCCAGTATTTGTTCAGCGAGGCTGCCGCCGTGAATGGCGAGAAGCGTCAGAACGTGCTGGATGCGGCGCGCATTGAATTAGGTTTGAAGCGTTTCCTCGATGATGAGGGCTGCAAAGCCTTTACCACTAATTTCCAGACTCTGCACGGCATGACGCAGTTGCCAGGCTTGGCCGTTCAACGTTTGATGGGCCAGGGTTATGGTTTTGCCGGTGAAGGTGACTGGAAGACCGCTGCGCTGCTGCATATTTTGAAGGTGCAAGCCGGGAATCGTGCGGGCGGCACCTCATTTATGGAGGATTACACCTATCACTTTTCCCCGGGCAATGATTTGGTGCTGGGTTCACATATGCTGGAAGTGTGTCCATCGATTGCCAAAGAGGCGAAGCCGTTGATTGATGTGCAGTTCCTCGGCATTGGTGGCAAAGCCGATCCGGCGCGCATGATTTTCTCCACGCCAGCTGGTCGCGCGGTGAATGCCAGTGTGATTGATATGGGCGATCGTTTCCGTTTGCTGGTGAATGTGGTGGATGCGATTGAGCAGCCGAAACCGCTGCCTAAACTGCCGGTCGCGCGTGCCTTGTGGCGTGCCCAGCCATCGCTGGCTACCGCTTCCGAGGCTTGGATTTTAGCCGGTGGCGCACACCATACGGTGTTTAGTCAGGCACTGGATTTGGATGATATGTATTTGTACGGCGAGCTGAACGGCATTGAGGTGCTGGTGATTGATGAGGATACGCGTTTGCCGGCGTTCAAAGACGCATTGCGCTGGAATGAGGCGTATTACCGGTTAGCGCGTTGATTGTGTTATGACCTGTTGAAGCCGCGTTGAGTCGCGGCTTTTTTGTGGCTAAAACCTGCGTTCCATTCAACAAAGGTGGGCGCTGTGACTAAAAACGCGCGGTTCAGTCGACAAAGGTGGGCGTTGCGTAAAGTCGGCGTGAATACATCCCTGTAGCCTCGGACGCCGCATCCCTGCGGCGTACGCTTTACTCCACTGCCCACCTTAGTCTCCTTTATGCAGGTTCGTTGCGGTTTTTTGGCGCTGAATTTGAATCGAACGCTCAGGTTCACACTGGCTACAGCAATAACAGCCCTGACCACCGTTGTCTCTATACGGAGGCTTGATGCGATGTTTTATTAGTCCAGTACTGAACAGAACTTTCAAGTTTGCAGGGACTACAGCAATGACAGTCTCAATTGCCCCATAAAGGCCAGCCCGAAGAGCAAAGCGTTCGCGCCAGGGATGGCGCGGCCGATCTGCATGGATGCGGGGTTCCTTTTCGACCGGGCTGGCCTTTGTGGGGCTTCGCACCGAACCATCAGCAACTCCACCTAACTTGCCAAGATGGGCGCTGTGACTAAAAACGTGCGGTCCAGTCGACAAAGGTGGGCGTTACGTAAAGTCGGCGTGAATACATCACTGTAGCCTCGGACGCCGCATCCATGCGGCGTACGCTTTACTCCACTGCCCACCTTTGTCTCCTTTATGCAGGTTCGTTGCGGTTTTTTTGGAGCTGAATTTGAATCGAATTTTCAGATTTGCACTGACTACAGCAATGACAGTCTCAATTGTCCCATAGAGGCCAGCCCGAAGAGCAAAGCGTTCGCGCCAGGGATGGCGCGGTCGATCTGCATGGATGCGGGGTTCCTTTGCGATCGGGCTGGCCTTTATGGGGCTATGCACAAAACTTTCAGCAACCCTACCTAACATTCAAAATATAAGCGCCAACCCCTGCAATCCCCACCCAACATCCACAATTCTGAGCACCAAGCCTCCAACATCCTCGAATTGGCGACCCAAAACAAAAAAGGTGCGCCAATTTGCGCACCTCTTAAACATCCCACTGACAACTACGATGTTAAACGCTTAACCGGCGCATTCTTCTGGCGATCCCACATCACGGTCAGCAGGCGCTGCAGTGCGATAAACGCGAACAACAGAATACCGATGGCGATCTTCGTCCACCACGAACTCAGCGTGCCGTCGAAGTTAATCCATGTTTGAATCAGCCCCTGGATCAACACCCCAAACAACGTGCCGAGCACCGTGCCCACGCCACCGGACAACAAGGTGCCGCCAATAACCACAGAGGCAATCGCGTCCAGTTCCACGCCCAACCCTGCCAGGGCGTAGCCTGCTGAGGTATAGATCGAGAACACAATCCCCGCCAGTGTCGCCAGGGTGGTGGAAAGCATATAAATCTTGATGGTGGTGGCGCGCGTCGAAACGCCCATCAACTGCGCTGATGTCAGATTGCCGCCGATGGCATACACCTGATTACCAAAACGCGTGCGATGCGCGAGGATGATCCCGCCAATCACCACCACCAGCATAATCACTGCCAGCAAACTAAGACGCCCGCCGCCGGGAATCTTCCACGCCAGGCTCGACAGTGTGGAATAGAGCGGATGATCAATGGGAATCGAATTCTCCGACACCAGATAGCTACAGCCGCGCAGGAAAAACATCCCCGCCAGGGTAATAATAAAGGCCGGGATCTTCAGCGCATCGATCAGCCAGCCCATCATGGCGCCAAACAGTGCTCCCATCGCCAGCACAATCGCGAAGGCAAGAATCGGATCGACGTGATAATCACCGATAATTTTCGCCAAAAATACACCGCTAAAGGCGATAACGGCCCCCACTGACAGATCGATACCGCCTGACAAAATCACAAACGTCATGCCCACGGCGATAATGCCGAGAAACGCGTTATCGGTCAGGATATTGCAGATCACGCGAGTCGAGGCAAAACCGGGGAACTGACTCAGGCAGAACAGATAACCGGCGACAAACACCAGCAGCGTAATCATCAATGGCAGATGGCGTTTAATCATTTTGGATGTCTCCCTTTCAGCATGGCGATAAAGCGCGGCGATTGCAGCAACAGCACACACATCACCACCACCGCTTTCACCACCTGATTCAGCTCCGGCGGGAAGCCAGACAGCAAAATACCGGTGTTCATCGACTGAATAATCAGCGCGCCAACCAGCGACAACACCAGATTAAAACGCCCGCCCATCAACGATGCACCGCCAATCACCACGGCGAGAATGGCATCCAACTCCAGCCATAGACCGGCGTTGTTAGCATCGGCGCCACGTATATCGGCTGCCACGATCAGGCCCGCGACAGCCGCACACACACCGCTGATGGCATAGGTGGACATCACTACTAACCAACCGTTAACACCGGCATTGCGGGCAGCACGCAGGTTAATCCCCACCGCTTCGATAAACAGGCCCAGCGCAGTTTTGCGTGTCAGCAGCCACACCAACAGCGCCACCAGCAAGGTTATCCACACCGGGACCGGCAGCATCCACAACGAGCCGCTGCCAAACCAGCCGAGGCTGTCACTGTTAAAGGTCACAATCTGGCCCTGAGTAATCAGCTGTGCAATACCGCGTCCGGCCACCATCAAAATCAACGTGGCAACAAACGGCTGAATCTTCAGCAGCGCCACCAGCACGCCATTCCACAAGCCACAGGCCAGGCCGGTGCCAAGGGTGGCGAGAATAATAAAGCTCAGGCTGTGCCCCGCAACGGTTAACGTGGCCGCCGTCGCCCCCGCAATCGCCATCACCGCGCCGACCGACAAATCAATGCCGCCGGTGGCAATCACCAGCGTCATACCGACCGCCAGTAAGGCGACGGGTGCAGCGCGGTTCAGGATATCAATCGGGCTGCCGAACAGGCGGCCGTCCTGAATATGCACGGCAAAAAAATTGTTGGCGACCAGGCTATCCACCAACAGCACCAGAATCAGTGCGACGATTTGCGGCATGCCTGGCGGTAACTTCGGCTTACGCCGTTCAGGTTTTGGATGTGTCATAGGGGATTCAAGCATGTTGTGCTCCTCCATCGGCGATGGCATTGACGATCGACGCCACCGACAGCTGCTCCAGCGGGATTTCAGCCACTTGCTTCAGATCGCGCATGATTAACACGCGATCGGCATAGCCCACCAGCTCTTCGAGTTCAGAGGAGATAACCAGTAACGCCAGTCCATCGGCGCACAGGGTTTCAATCAAACGAATGATCTCGGCATGAGCACCGACGTCAATGCCGCGCGTCGGTTCGTCGAGAATTAAGAATTGCGGCTTCGTCACCAGCCAGCGTGACAGCAGCACCTTCTGCTGATTACCGCCGGAGAGTAATTCCACCGGCTGATCGGCATGTGGCGTGCGAATTCCCAGGCTTTTGATAAAGCGATCGGCGATGGCCTGCTGCTCACGCCGTTTAATCGGTCGCAGCCAGCCGCGTTGGGCCTGTAGCGCCAGAATAATATTCTCGCGCACCGATGCAGCGCCGATAATACCGTCGGTTTTACGATCTTCCGGGCAGAACCCCATGCCCAGATGGGAAGCTTTAGCCGGTGTCCGGATGTGCTGCACTTTGCCTTTGATGGTGGCAGTACCCCGATCCGCTCGACGGATACCAAACAGCACTTCGGCGGTTTCCGTGCGCCCCGATCCCAGTAATCCCGCTAAGCCCACCACTTCTCCCGGACGCACCTCAAGGTCGAAAGGTTCAATGGTGCCCTTCTTGCCGTAATCTTTGAATGACACCACCGGTTGATTGCTCTTCAGCGTGCTGCCCTGACGCTGCAAGGCGGTTTCAAGTAACTCCCGCCCCAGCATCAGTTTGATCAATTCGATTTGCGGCAGCGATGCCGTATCACGCGTGGCAATAAACTGCCCGTTGCGCAAAACGGTAATACGATCGGTGATGCGATATACCTGGTCGAGAAAATGAGTGACAAAAATCAGGCTCATCCCTTTGGCTTTCAGTTGCGCCATCAGGGTGAATAGCATTTCCACTTCGCTGGCATCGAGGCTGGCGGTGGGTTCATCGAGGATTAACACCTGTGCGGAGAGATCCACGGCGCGGCAAATCGCAATGATTTGCTGCATCGCCACCGAGTAATGGCCCAGGGGACGCGTCACGTCGAGCGCAAAACCGTAGTTGCGCATCAGCGCATCGGCATCGCGCACCATACGCTTGCGGTCAATCATGCCAAAGCGGCGCGGCTCGCGGCCGATGTAGAGATTGTCTGCCACCGACATATTCGGCAGGAGATTCACCTCCTGATAAACCGTGCCGATGCCCATTTGCTGTGCATCGGCGGTATTGTGCGGTGAAATGGCAGTGCCATTCAGGGTGATGGTGCCTGCATCACGGGTGTACACGCCGGTCAGCACTTTAATTAACGTGGATTTCCCGGCACCGTTTTCGCCCAGCAGCGCCATGATCTCGCCTTTGCGAATGCTGAACGACACATTATCCAGCGCTTTCACGCCGGGGAAACCTTTGCTGATACCGTTGAGAGTCAGGAGTGCGGATGCATCTGCGGTGCTCATCAGGTTCTACCTCGCCTTACGTCATGAAAAACCGCCCCGAAGGGCGGTTGCGGGGATCAGTAACCCATGCCTTTTTTGGTGTCGAGCTGTGCCTGCGCTGAGTCTGGCAGATACAGTTTCGATTCGGTTTTGATGATTTTTGGTGGCATCGTGCCGTCTTTTTTGAATTTCTCCAGCGCATCGAATGCCGGACCCGCCATGTTTGGCGTCAGCTCGACGTTGGCATTGGCCTCACCCGCCAGCATCGCTTTATAAATATCCGGTACGCCGTCGATAGAACCGGTCAGAATATCTTTGCCTGGCTTCAGACCCGCTTCTTTAATGGCCTGAATGGCGCCGATCGCCATATCATCGTTGTGCGCATACACCATGCAGATGTTCTTGCCGTTGTTTTCCGCTTTGATAAAGCTCTCCATCACCTCTTTACCTTTACTACGGGTAAAGTCGCCGGACTGCGAGCGGATCACTTTGATGTTGTTGTGGCCTGCGATGGCTTCGGCGAAGCCTTTTTTGCGGTCGATGGCTACGCTGGCACCCACGGTGCCTTGTAACTCAACCACATTACACTTCTTATCGCCGACCGTTTTCACCAGCCAGTCACCGATCAACTTGCCTTCCAGCACGTTGTCTGCGGTCACCACTGCCATGTACAGCGACTTATCTTTCACCACGATAGCGCGGTCTAACAGGAACACCGGGATTTTGGCGTCTTTGGCTTCTTCCAGCACCGGTTCCCAACCGGTTTGTACTACCGGGGCGATGAAGATGGCGTCAACGCCCTGCGCGATAAACGAGCGCACCGCTTTGATTTGGTTTTCCTGCTTCTGCTGACCATCGGCGATTTTCAACGTGATACCGCGCTTTTGCGCTTCGCTTTTCGCCACGTTGGTTTCTGCTGAACGCCAGCCAGACTCCGAGCCAACCTGTGAGAAGCCCACCGTCATGTCAGCGGCAAGTACCGAAGCACTGAGTGCTGAACTGACCATGGCGGTTAAGAGTAAACGTTTCCACATAATTTCATTCCTCTGAAGGGAGTGTGCTGTAGGGGTACAAAACGCAGATTAAGCCTGGCGCAAAAGCGAGAAAACAAGCGCGACATGCCTCACAAAATAGAATGAATTAAAGGAGTTACGAAATTATGCATATAAGAAGTCATACCAGCCATATGGACAATTTGCCTGATATTTATTTCAGTGTCGGTTAAATAAATGTAATAAACAGAATCGGTTAGGATGGTGGATACTGGAAGCGATTACAGACGCTGCGTAAAGAATGGTTATCGACTGCGGGCACAAGCAATGATCAGTTTTGTGATTA
Organism: Pantoea sp. Taur; assembly: GCF_009830025.1. Classification (NCBI taxonomy): domain Bacteria; kingdom Pseudomonadati; phylum Pseudomonadota; class Gammaproteobacteria; order Enterobacterales; family Erwiniaceae; genus Pantoea; species Pantoea sp. Taur. The sequence goes on along the minus strand of NZ_SZZZ01000002.1, from coordinate 24,912 downwards.
TTCGCACACTACATGATTTACAGTTTCAAAGCGTGTAGATGCCATTGCTTAACAGTTCGACATAAATCGGCCTAATAAACGTCTTATATGAATGAAAGTCAGTGCACTAAGCCAGATAAAAAATGACAACTTTCATTTGCGTTAAGGGTGTGAGCTTTTTTCACATTATGCCGTCTGTCAGGGTTGAATTTGTCTTAATCCCGTCTGGAAATGCGCGTTTAAAATGGCAAAATGAAGAAAAAATGTCTTTTGATGAGCGAATTAGCTCACGTTATCTGATTTTTGAATTTTTTTAACGCTGGCGTATGGACTCTGTCAGTGTGCTCCCTATACTTGGGCACTTCCGAGCACTTTATTTTTAAATGGCAATCATGACTGCGCTAGATTACCTGCTGAAATTCCGCAAAGTGAATAATCTCGATAGTCTGGAAAAACTCTACGACCATCTTAATTATTCGCTGACCGATGACAATGACATCATCAATATGTATCGCGCTGCCGATCATCGTCGTGCTGAACTTGTTTCCGGCGGCCGCCTTTATGATATGGGCCGCGTGCCGAAATCAGTCTGGCGCTACGTAATGTAATGGGTTTTCCCCGCCTTTTTCTGCACTATTGCGTTGTCCATGTCGGGCGTGCCCCGTTTGGACATACAACGCCTTCTTAATTTCGCTACAGGATCCGCAAGATGACCGAATCGGTAAACCCGCCGCGTATTGCTGGCTGGCTGTTGTTGCCGCTAGCCTGGTTGATTATGACGATGCTGACCAGTGCGCTGGTGGTGGCCATGTATCTGAGCCCGTTGTTTGATACAGAATTGCGTACCACGTTGTTCACTCATGCCAGCCAATTGTTCACGCAATGGGCGATTTCCCTGCTCACCGCAGGCGTGGTTTGGGTCTACAGTATCTGGGTTTGCTGGATGTTCTGTAAACGTTCGCGCCGTCTACCGCGTCATTACATCCTGTGGTTGCTGATGACGGTCTTACTGGCGTTAAAAACGTTCGCTTTCACCCCGGTGGCGGATAACAAAGCCATTCAAACGCTGTTGTTGTCACTGCTGGCGGCGGCGGTCTTTGTGCCCTACTTCAAACGTTCTCAACGTGTGAAAGAGACGTTTATCCAGCCATAACGGCGCGAGTTTCGTCAGGAATTTAATTCTGCGTGCTCTCAACATCCACAGATTTTGTGTAGAGGTTGAGATGCACCTCTCAATTCCGGATAATAGGCGCCTTTCGGCTTCCCAGGTTAAAAAATGACCGATTACTTACTTCTCTTTATTGGCACCGTGCTGGTGAATAACTTCGTATTAGTGAAGTTTCTCGGCCTATGCCCCTTTATGGGCGTGTCAAAAAAATTGGAAACGGCCATTGGCATGGGACTCGCCACCACTTTCGTGATCACCCTGGCGTCGATTTGCGCCTGGCTGGTGAACCATCTGATTCTGGTGCCGCTCGATCTGGTGTACCTGCGAACCCTGGCGTATATCCTGGTGATCGCCGTGGTGGTGCAATTCACCGAAATGGTAGTGCGCAAAACCAGTCCGTCACTCTATCGACTGCTGGGCATTTTTCTGCCGCTGATTACCACTAACTGTGCGGTGCTGGGTGTCCCTTTGCTGAGCGTCAATCTCAACCATACCTTTATGCAGGCTGCGGTCTATGGCTTCAGTGCCTCGCTCGGCTTCTCGCTGGTGATGGTGCTGTTCGCCGGCATGCGTGAACGTCTGGTATTGGCCAACGTCCCTGCGCCGTTTAAGGGCAACTCGATTGCATTGGTCACCGCAGGTTTGATGGCGCTGGCCTTTATGGGCTTTACCGGGTTGGTGAAATTCTAATGACCGCGATTTGGATTGCTATTGTGGCTATTGCTGCGCTGGGCCTGGTTTTTGGCGCCCTGCTCGGCTATGCCTCGCGCCGATTCGAGGTAGAAGAAGATCCGATCGTTGAACAGATCGACAGTATTCTGCCGCAGAGTCAGTGCGGCCAGTGCGGATATCCGGGCTGCCGTCCGTATGCGGATGCCGTGGGTAATAACGGTGAAGCCATTAATAAATGCGCCCCCGGTGGCGAGCAGACCATGCTCAAGCTGGCCGCACTGCTGAACGTTGAACCGCAACCGCTTGATGGCGGTGAGGAAGTGCAGGAACCGATCCGTACGGTAGCCTGGATTGATGAAGCCAACTGCATCGGCTGCACCAAATGTATTCAGGCTTGCCCGGTAGATGCGATTGTCGGTGCGACCCGTGCCATGCATACCGTGCTAAGCGATGTCTGTACCGGCTGTGATTTGTGTGTTGCTCCCTGCCCGACCGACTGTATTGAAATGCGTCCGGTTGCCACGACCACGGCCAACTGGAAATGGGATCTCGAAACCATTCCTGTACGGGTGATCCCGGTAGAAACTCATGCTTAATCTGTTAAAACTGTTCCGTAAAGAGAAGCTGTGGGATTTCCAGGGCGGCATTCATCCGCCGGAAATGAAAACCCAGTCTAACGGCACGCCGTTAAGCCAGTTACCGCTGCCTGAACAATTCATCATTCCGTTAAAACAGCATATCGGCCATGAAGGCGAGATTTGCGTCTCACCGGGCGATCACGTCTTGCGTGGTCAGCCGCTGACGTTTGGCAGCGGACGCATGCTGCCGGTGCACGCACCGACCTCCGGCACCATCGAAGCGATTGCGCCACATATGACCGCGCACCCTTCGGGTCTTTCCGAACTGTGCATTTTCCTGCGCGCCGATGGTGAAGATCGCTGGACCACGCTCGATCCGCAACCTGACTTCCGTTCGCTTACTCGTGAAGATGTCGTCAAGCGCATCCATGAGGCAGGCGTCGCCGGTTTGGGGGGTGCAGGCTTCCCGACCGCCACCAAGCTACGTGGCGGATTGCGCGGTGTCAAAACCATGATTATCAACGCTGCAGAGTGCGAGCCTTACATCACCGCCGATGATCGTCTGATGCAGGACTGCGCGGCTGAAGTGCTGGAAGGTTGTCGTATCCTCGCCTGGGTATTGCAGGCTGAGCGTGTGCTGATTGGCATCGAAGATAACAAACCCGAAGCGATTGCAGCGCTGAAGCAGGCTTTGGGTGGTGACCGCGAGTTGCAACTGCGTGTCATCCCCACCAAATACCCTTCTGGCGGTGCTAAACAACTGACCCAGATTCTTACTGGCGTTGAAGTGCCGCACGGCGGTCGTTCCACCGATATTGGCGTGCTGATGCAAAACGTCGGTACGGCCTGGGCGGTAAAACGCGCCATTATCGATGGCGAGCCAATTACCGAACGCGTCGTGACCCTGACCGGCGAAGCCATTGCGCAGCCGCGTAACGTTTGGGGACGCCTGGGTACGCCAGTTAGCCATCTGTTACATCATGTGGGTTTCGCACCGGGTTCGCGTCAGATGGTGATCATGGGCGGCCCGCTAATGGGTTTTACGCTGCCGTCACTGAATGTGCCGCTGGTTAAAATCTCCAACTGCATTCTGGCACCTTCTGCCAGTGAAATGGGCAATAACGAAGAAGAACAGTCTTGTATTCGTTGCAGTGCCTGTGCGGATGCCTGCCCGGCGAAACTGCTGCCTCAGCAGCTGTTCTGGTACAGCCAGGGCGGCGATCATGAGAAGGCGCGCGCTCACAATATCGATGACTGCATTGAGTGCGGTGCCTGTGCGTACGTCTGCCCAAGTAATATTCCGCTGGTGCAATATTATCGCCAGGAGAAGGCAGAGCTGCGCGCTATCGATCTCGAAGCGAAGCGCACCGCTGAAGCTAAAGCGCGCTTTGAAGCGCGTCAGGCGCGTTTAGAGCGGGAAAAACTGGCGCGTGAAGCGCGTCATGAAGAAGCTAAACAGCGTGTGGCACGTAGCGATCAGGGTGAACGTGACGCGGCGATTGCTCGCGTGAAGGCGCGTGCCGCCAAAACACCGGAACAGGAAACTGCCGAGCGTGAGGCTCGCCATGCACAGGCGTTAGCTCAGCAGGCGGAAAAACAGTCTGAAACGCAGGCGCTGAGTCGCCAGTCTGGCGATCCGCGTAAAGCCGCGGTTGAAGCGGCCATTGCGCGTGCTAAGGCGAAGAAGTCTGGTGTGGCTGAGCAACCGATCAGCGACGTTGCTGAAACACCTGTTGCTGAAGCTGATCCACGCAAATCCGCGGTTGAAGCAGCCATTGCGCGCGCCAAAGCGAAGAAAGCTGCTGCGGCTGGCGAACAAGCGCCTGCATCTGCTAAAGCAGCCCCGGACGCTGAAGTTGATCCGCGTAAAGCGGCAGTTGAAGCCGCCATTGCGCGCGCTAAGGCGAAGAAAGCTGCGGCTGCGGCTGGTGAACAAGTTTCTGAGCCTGCTAAAGCAGCCCCGGCCGCTCAAGTTGATCCTCGTAAAGCCGCGGTTGAAGCCGCCATTGCGCGTGCTAAAGCGAAGAAAGCCGCTGCTGCTGGCGAACAAGCGCCTGCATCTGCTGATGCAGTCCCGGCCGCTGAAGTTGATCCGCGTAAAGCGGCGGTTGAAGCCGCCATTGCACGTGCTAAAGCGAAGAAAGCCGCTGCTGCTGGCGAACAAGCGCCTGCATCTGCTGATGCAGTCCCGGCCGCTGAAGTTGATCCGCGTAAAGCGGCGGTTGAAGCCGCCATTGCGCGCGCTAAAGCTAAGAAAGCCGCTGCGGCGGCTGGTGAACAAGCGCCTGAACCTGCTGATGTCACTCCTGCCGCTGAGGTCGATCCTCGCAAAGCCGCGGTTGAAGCCGCTATTGCCCGTGCCAAAGCGAAGAAAGCCGCTGCGGCTGGCGAACAAGCGCCTGCATCTGCTGATGCAGCCCCGGCTGCAGAAGTTGATCCGCGTAAAGCGGCGGTTGAAGCCGCCATTGCGCGCGCTAAAGCGAAGAAAGCTGCGGCGGCTTCTGGTGAACAAGTGTCTGAGCTTGCTGACGCAGCACCTGCCGCTGAAGTTGATCCGCGTAAAGCAGCGGTTGAGGCCGCCATTACTCGAGCTAAGGCGAAGAAAGCGGCTGCGGCTGCGGCGGCTGAGCAGATTTCTGAACCTGCTGACGAACCACACGCACCTGAGCCTTCTGATGCAGCACCTGCCGCTGAAGTCGATCCGCGCAAAGCCGCGGTGGAAGCGGCCATTGCGCGCGCTAAAGCGAAGAAAGCTGCAGCGGCTGCAGAGCAAGCTTCTGCGTCTGCTGAAGCCGCACCTGAATCATCTTCTGAAGTGGAGGCTGCTGCCTCTCCTGACTCCGCCGACCCACGTAAAGCGGCCATTGCCGCCGCGGTCGCCCGTGCCAAAGCGCGTAAAGCGCAGCAGCAGCCTTCGACGACTGAGGATTAAATGGCTTTTCGTATCGCAAGTTCCCCTTATACCCACAACCGCCGCAGCACCGGCAACATCATGCTGCTGGTGGTATTGGCTGCGCTGCCGGGTATGGCCGCGCAGTGGTATTTCTTTGGCGTGGGTTTTCTGATTCAGGTTTTGCTGGCCACCGCCACCGCATGGATCACCGAAGGCGCCATTTTGCGTCTGCGCAAAACACCAGTGGTTCCGACTCTCTCGGATAACTCCGCCCTGCTCACCGCGCTGCTGCTCGGCATCAGTCTGCCGCCGCTGGCGCCCTGGTGGCTGGTGGTCATTGGTACCGTGTTTGCCATTGTTATCGCGAAACAACTGTATGGCGGCCTGGGTCAAAACCCCTTCAACCCAGCGATGGTCGGTTATGTGGTCTTACTGATCTCCTTCCCGGTGCAGATGACCAGTTGGTTGCCGCCGGATACATTGCAGGCAATCAAACCCGGCCTGCTGGATTCTCTCAGCATGATCTTCACCAATCACACGCTGGCCGGTGAAACCATGCAGCAGTTGCAGCTCGGGGTGGATGGCGTCAGCCAGGCCACGCCGCTGGATACCTTTAAAACCGGCTTGCGCGCCGGACATAGCGCAGAACAGTTGCTGGCGGAACCGATCTATACCGGTGTGCTGGCGGGATTGGGCTGGCAGTGGATCAACCTCGGTTACCTGCTGGGCGGTATGCTGCTGCTGGCAAAAAATGCCATTCGCTGGCACATCCCCGTCAGTTTCCTGGTGTCGCTGGCCTTCTGCGCCACCCTTGGCTGGTTGTTTTCACCGGAATCGCTGAACTCGCCGCTGATTCATTTGTTCTCCGGCGCGACCATGCTCGGCGCGTTCTTTATCGCCACCGATCCGGTCACCGCCTCGACGACTAACCGTGGTCGCCTGGTGTATGGTGCACTGATTGGTTTGCTGGTGTGGTTGATTCGCAGCTTTGGCGGCTATCCGGACGGCGTGGCGTTCGCCGTTTTGCTGGCAAACATTTGCGTGCCGCTGATTGATTACTACACTCAGCCGCGCGTTTACGGCCATCGCAAGGATTAATGATGTTCGATGCTATTCGTAAAAATGCCGTGACGCTGGCGGCGTTTGCGGTGATCACCACCGGCGTCACTGCGGTGGTGAACTATGTCACCAAGCCGACGGTGGAACATCAAACGGCACTGCAGCAAAAAAACCTGCTCGATCAGGTAGTGCCTACCGAGATGTATGACAACCACATTCAGCAAGAGTGTTTCCTGGTGACGGATGCAGCGGCATTAGGCAATAACCAGCCGCATCATCTCTATCTGGCGCGTAAAGGTGATAAACCCGTCGCGGCGGCGCTTGAGACCACCGCGCCAGACGGCTATTCTGGTGCAATTCAGATGCTGGTCGGTGCCGATTTTCACGGCAAAGTATTAGGTGTCCGCGTGGTGGAACACCATGAAACACCGGGTCTGGGCGACAAGATCGAACTGCGTATCTCCGACTGGATCAACAGCTTTAACGGCAAAGTGGTGCACGGTGCCGACGACAAGAACTTTGCGGTGAAAAAAGACGGCGGTGAATTTGATCAATTTACCGGCGCGACCATTACCCCGCGCGCAGTGGTGAATGCCACTAAACGTACCGCATTACTGATTGAAACGTTGCCAGCGAAGCTCTCTTCGCTGCCCGAATGTGGAGATGCACCATGAGTGAAGCAAAATCCCTGCTGGTTGGCGGCCTGTGGAAGAACAACTCCGCCTTAGTGCAGCTGCTCGGCTTGTGCCCGCTGCTGGCCGTGACCTCAACCGCCACTAATGCCCTCGGCCTTGGCCTGGCCACCACGCTGGTGTTGACCATCACCAACAGCGCTATCTCCGCCTCGCGTCGTTGGGTGCCGGCTGAAATCCGCATCCCGATTTACGTGATGATCATCGCTTCGGTGGTGAGCTGCGTGCAGATGCTGATCAATGCTTACGCTTATGGCCTGTATCAGTCATTGGGAATCTTTATTCCCCTGATCGTGACCAACTGTATTGTGGTGGGCCGCGCTGAAGCAGTGGCTTCTAAGAGCAGTATTCCGCTGTCGGCGCTGGATGGTTTTGCCATTGGTATGGGCGCGACCTGCGCGATGGTGACGCTAGGTTCGATTCGTGAATTGATCGGTAGCGGCACCCTGTTTAACGGTGCTGACCAACTGCTGGGCCCCTGGGCCAAAGCGCTGCGCATTGAAGTGTTCCATTTCGATTCACCGATGTTGCTGGCGATGCTGCCGCCTGGAGCTTTTATTGGCTTAGGCATGCTGCTGGCCGGTAAATATCTGATCGATCAGAAAATGAAGCAACGAGCCGCACTGCGCGCTGCTGAACCTGAAGCCGCGCCACAAGGTGAAACCGGGAAGGCCGTGTGAACAAGGAAAAGCGACTGCAAATTCTCACGCGCCTGCGTGATGACAACCCGCATCCCACAACGGAACTGTACTTCAGTTCGCCGTTTGAACTGCTGATTGCGGTGCTGTTATCCGCACAGGCCACGGATGTTAGCGTGAACAAAGCCACGGCGAAGATGTATCCGGTAGCGAACACCCCCGCCGCTATTTTGGCTTTGGGTGTTGATGGCGTGAAAGAGTTCATCAAGACCATCGGCCTGTTTAACAGCAAGGCAGAGAATGTGATTAAAACCTGCCGCATTCTCATCGAGCAGCACGGTGGTGAAGTTCCGGAGGACCGTGCGGCATTAGAAGCCCTGCCCGGCGTCGGACGCAAGACCGCCAATGTTGTGCTGAATACCGCCTTTGGCTGGCCGACCATTGCCGTGGATACGCATATCTTCCGCGTCAGCAATCGCACCCGCTTCGCGCCCGGCAAGAATGTCGAAGAAGTCGAAGATAAACTGATCAAAGTGGTGCCATCTGCCTTTAAAGTCGATTGCCACCATTGGTTAATCTTGCACGGCCGCTATACTTGCGTGGCACGTAAACCACGCTGCGGCTCCTGCCTGATTGAAGATCTGTGTGAGTTCGACGCTAAAGAGTCTTAGTGTCCGCCAGGGGCTTCAGCCACGGCTCCCACAGAAAGACTGAGTCCGTCGCCAGCACGCGAAGATGGTCCGCATTCGCACCGCAGGCATTAATCAGGGATTGCAGGGTCATGAGTCTTCCTCGCTGACAAAAGTTTCATCCGGCACGTCCGGGGCGTTACTGATAATGAATATGTCGGCCGGGAGCGTGAAGTTGCGCAGCTTCAGCAGCGCCAGCGGCCCTTCCCCCGCTTCTGTTCGCAGAATGTAGTTCAGCGGACGGCCGTCGGGAGCCTGCCAGGTGAGCTGCCAGCTGCTGCTGATGCCCGGATTAGCGCTGACCTGAGCCTTATCCAGCAGGCGAATCAGGCCCCAGCTCCCTGGCATATCACCATACTGGCGGGTGCCAGCCTTCGTGCTTATCCAGCTCAGTGATGCGCCGGGCGCTTCAGTGTCAGCCGGCCAGGTGAAGCGTTTCCACACCGGTTGCTGATTCATGTAGGTGAGCTTCTGACTGTCAATAATCAGGTCAGTCTGCATCACGTCTGCAGCCGTGCCAGGACGCAGCTCAAAGTGCAGCCCGGCCTCTCCGCGGGTGAACACCACGTCAGAAATCCGGCTCAGTTGGTTCATCGCTTTCAGGAATGCGGGATTGAATGTCAGTCCCTGGGCGTTGATGCTGTCCGGTACCCAGCGGGTGCCTTCGCGGTGCAGCACACCGCTCAGGCGCGACTGCAGGAAGCGGGTGATGCGACCGTTGTCCGCATTCAGATATTTCGCCAGCAGCGGCAGTGACACCTCACTGCTGACATTTTTAAACGGATAGCGGCCGCCAAACGCGCTGTTCCACTCGTTCACCACCGCCTGCTGCCACTGGGCGTTCAGGCTGCCCGCAGCCGGCATCAGCACCTGCTGCCAGGCCTGCTCCATCGGGCGCACAAACACTGTCTGTCCGAAACCGCTCCACTCCTGTCCCAGCCCGGCAGCGACCAGGCTGCCGTAATCACGCGTGTCAGTCAGGTCCACGGTTTTCCCCTGAAACACCGTCTGCGCCAGCATCTGCGTCATGGCCTGCGGGTCTGCTGCGTTGGTGACCTGCTGCAGGCGCAGACGCACCTGAGTCATGCGCGTCAGGAAGGTGCGCAGGCTCATACTGCTGCTGCCCTGACTGTCAGTCAGCGCCAGCAGCGGGCCGAAAGTCGCATCGAGTGGGCCGCTCGGGCCGCTGTTCTGGTCAATGGCAGGGCGCTTTTCCCTACTGAGCAGGTTCTGCGCAGACTTCACCAGCGAGTCAGCAATAGCATCCCCACTCTGCCCGGTCCGTCCCTGCACGCTAAGGGTGTTCATCAGCGCCACCAGCGGCGACTGGCGCACATCCGCCATCAGCGTGAGCTGGTCAATTGCGTCGGAAAGCGTCGGTGCAGGCTGCAGGCGCAGGCTGTTGAGGAAGTTCAGCCAGGCTGCGCTGTAGTCGGCAAAGTATCGGCTGGTGAGCCGCGCCTCCAGCGCTTCGGGTGAGGAAGCATCACCAGCGGGGGGCGGCGCATCACTGAGTACCCAGTCCATCTCCTCACGCCGCTCCCGCGCCCCCTTTTCAATCGCGGGTTTAACGCCATCTTCCCAGGCCTGACGGGTGAACATGCCGGGAACAACTTCATCGGTGGTAAACAGCCGACCGGCATCCGTATCGCCGGTCATATCGGCCAAGCGCATATCGGCATACTGGTGCGCCACCTGCGCCAGCACCCTCTGATACTGGCGGGACTCGCTGTTGGTCACCCCCATCTGGCGAACCAGCAGGGCGCGCACCTGCCTGACCAGCTCCGGGTCTGCTTTCAGCGCCCACTCAGGATGAGCATTGAGATTATCTGCATAGAAGGCCAGCAGCGGACTCCCGGCGCCCTGCCAGTATGCCTTGTCCACACCCTGTCGCTGCGTCCAGTTCTGCATCAGCGTCTGGCTGAACCAACTGGGATCTATACGTTCAGGGCGCGTCAGCATCAGATACAGTCTGAGCTGTGTGTAGGCCTGCTTTGACTGCGTTTCCCGCAATGGGCTGTCAGGTGGGAGTGCGGCATAGGCTTTCAGCGCGTCAGTAAGCTGCAAGGCTGCGGCGTCGCGTAGCAGGGGCAGCGCCGCCTGACGGTAAAGAGGCCACAGGGCAGACAGCAGTTCTTCGTTCTGATTCAGTCCGAGGCGGCTGTACCAGGGCGTACCATGCTCCTGGCGATACTGTAATTGCCCGATCGTATCCTGAAGCACGCCCATCGCAGCAAGCCGTTGTTTTAAAGACTGACTGCTGTCAGAAGCGTTTTCAGTCACCTGTACGGCATCACCGATAATGCTGCGATTGGCGGCGAAAGAGACCAGCATTCCTGCTCCCCACAGTACCACCAGCACACAGGCGGCTGCGGCGAGAATGCGATTCCACTGCATGCCATAGCGAGACGGGCGAAGATGAGCAGGGAGTTCATTTGAAGACGCAGGCAGCGCATCCCAGCGGTTAGCGCGTATCCAATGGTGTGGCACCGTAAGTGCCGTACCTTCCGATTGCGGGCTGAACACCATCCCCGCCAGCGGCAGAGAGCGATGAACACTCTGCAGCGGAGAAAGCAGCGTAGTTATCGATTCAGGCACACGCGCCAGCTGGTCCGCGAGGCTCAGCAAAAAGTGATGCTGCGGCGAGCCCGCCACCTGCTGGGTCCCCTGCGCGATGAGATCCGCCGCCAGTGCCGCGAGCAATGCATCGTGATTATTGGTTGTGGAAGTCTGGAACCCAACGGCCTGAGTTATACGGCCAGATTGCTTTCCAGCCCGTATATGCAATGACCAGACGAACAGCGGCAGTCGCCAGCCGAGCATATTGCAGCGAGCCGATAAGGCATGTGCGGTGGCATCAATCGCGGCACTGGAAGGTTGCGCAGTAGTGGGCAACCCGCCAATGTCGTTAAGCTGGTCAGCAGCAGAAGTCACCCAAATTATCGCGTCTGCAGGACGGCGACGCAGACGCTTTAAAGCAATCAGCCAGTTTTCATCAGTTTGAGAGGCGGGATCGCCGCCCCACAACAACAGCGTACCACTGTCCTCTTGCCAGAGTTGATTGGTCAGGCCAGGTGCCAAGCGTTCAACGTCTGACACGCTGCCCGTGATGAGAAGGATGTGAACTTTGAAATTCCAAAGACGGCCGTGTTGTTGGCGGAGAGCATAATGGAGATGCTGAAGAATAATCCGGTGATTTTCAGTTGAAGTGGTTTTTTTCTTATCTAATTGCTTGTCGTGCCCAATTATTTTTTGAGGTAAATATTGCTCTTGCTTTTCGCCAATTGACTTTTTCTGATAAAAATGAAGAGTAAAGACAGCTATTATTAAAGCTATTACACACATCCCCCAGATTAACCAAAAATATTCAACATTTACGCCTAAGATATCCATACCACTTCTGAAAGTAGTGATCAGGAATGCACTTACGCATGCAAGCGCCACGACTAATATTGAATATCCTGTTACACTAAAACGCCGAATGACCGGCGAAGCTGCTGATGTCATAAAAACAACTTCCTTGTAATCAGACAAAATGAATAGGCTTTATCCTTGCCACCTGATATTAATAATTGAGTTTCTCCCGTTCTAATTGCAGCATCAACTAATAGTGAAATAGAAACAGGAAAGGATAGTGGTCCTGGCGGGCCAAATGAATGATTAACAACCAAAAATGGATATCGAGAAGGAAGTGCCCATTTTTTTTCTTCAGCATAGCGTACGATTGTAATCTTATCAGCCTCCTCAACTCCCGAAAGCCATACACGCTTCATTTCTGAAGCCTCCAACCTGTTATACTCTGTGAGAATATCAAGTGATTTCGTCAGAGAGTTTGAATGCAAAAATCTCCCTACACCTGCTTTGACAAGAAATGAATCACTCTTGATCATTTCTGATGAACATATAAGACTTGCGTTAATGAATTCACTATATCCACATTCAACAGAGTTAGGCCAATCCTGTAATGTAATAATCAGTGCCATTTCTTTAATCGAACAGAATTCAGAACCTGAAAAGTATTGGTCAGTCACAGACACAATATTAGGGACAATATCCCATTGTTTAAATACAGCCTCAGAAATGTGAGATGCATCATGCTTTTCTGTTTTGAGTAAAATGATGTCATAAAGACTATTTCGATAACCAGGGCATTGTCTTTCCAGATTTTCATCTAAAAAAATAAACTTAGAGCTTAAATTTAAAAAATCGTGGTGTAGATGCCTGCATTTAACCGGATATGCTGGAATATTAGAAGGATCTCCAATTAAAGCTTCGCTTCCATTTTCTTCAGGACACAAGATTATATTTGCTATAATCGGCCTTTGCCACATAGCCCAACGCTGCCAATGAGATTTGGTAAGTTGAGTCTGAATACCCCATAATATAGCTGCATTGGAAGATTGATCATAGCGAAACCAAATAATTCCCACGAGACATAGCCATATCAACCCTGAAGGTAGCAAACCATTGATTATTATATCTCTGTAATCATGAACTTTCAGCAGAAAAATTGAAGTTAATGCACCTAAGCAAATCAAAAGAATAAAAACAATCGTCAAGAATTTAATGGATGGTTTCTTCAAGATTTTTTTTGGTGGGATATCTGGAATTGGCCAATTCATTTTATTTAATCTACCATCTCATTTCGAAAGCTGATAACTTTGCAACCACATTCACATACGCAGTCGTGAACAACCACCTGAACGCCATTATCAAACACTGTAGGATCGCCTTGCTGAATGTGGTTAGAACCATGCAGTGGGCATGAAACGCTATCTCCTACTAATGCCACTTGTACACCTTCGACATACATGGTTGATGTGGCTGATATAACCTTACCGCCGTGTGTGGTTGCATCGCCTAAGCAAGTCAGTGCTGGCATATACTTTCCCTCCTATTTTAAATGGTGAGATAAAGCATTAACGGAAATGAATAAACCATGAAATATAAAAGTGAATAGTTTAAAATAATAAATAACAGACAAATATACTTTGTTGCATGATTACGACTAAGGGTTGACTAGTTTAAACTTATTTATTCACTATATCGATAGTATACAAAAACGTGATCGCATAAAAGTTGAACCACGGCATTCCTGTCAATCATAATTGCATACTCTATTAAATGTGCATACTCTCAACAAAAGGTGTAATGGCCAAATAAAAATAAATATGAACAATCTTTAATTGTATAATTCGAATCGGGCGCATCACCGCCCGACAGCCATTACTCCAAAGTATTCTCAACGTTATTATTAACCGGTATCCCTTGTTCTGTGAATTGGTTATCACGGGTATTCTTCTGCACGGCTACTGCACCAAATAGCGCCATGAAGAATGACACACCGTAAAACCCTTTTTCGCTAGGCATCAGTGTTGCATTCACCAATCCGATAACCAGCAGCGCAACTGAAAGACCAAATGCCAGTAGGCACACTCCGTAGTAAAGGCGAGTTGTGGGGATATTTTCCTGGCGATCGCGAACCGTTTTTTGCAATGAAACCGCAGCAAACAGCGCAAGAATCAGCACAGAAAAATAGTAGCCTTTTTCATTTAGCTCCATCCCTGCCTGCCACAAACCGGCCAAATAAACCACACTGCCGCCGATCATGGCAATCCAGGAAATAGCGATAAATGCGGGTGAAACAGGGATATTCTGCGTTTTCATAGGATTTCCTTTAATTTATTAAAAATAAGTTAAAATGTTAAAAAGACCTGCCGCCGGAATTAAATTCAGACCAATGCACCAGGGCATTGCGCCCTGTGCGCATTTTTCAAACAGCCGTTGACTAAAAACAGTAAAAATATTCGGATTGAATGGGAGAATGTCTGGCAATAGACAGGCGACATTCAGTGCAAAAAAACATATATGTCATGCGGTTGTACTAATGATTAGGTAAAGCAGGCTATTTTGCTATCGCATTTGGGCGGATACGGATAGTGTCGGTAATCTGCTGCCAGATACTTACTGCTTCGGCCTCTGTAAGACGTCCCTCGCCCTCAAGACCCTGCTGCAGGAACGTCAGAGATAACATTGGATGCATGAGAGATGCCGTTTTTTCATTGAAATTAATGACAAATCGGAGGGCTTTTTCACCGTAGGTGTCACTAAGCAATCCTTTTGCCAGCCACTGTTCTGCATACAATCCATTAATGTTACGGCGTCCACTGGCGATCGTATTGCCTTCGGCTCGCTTGATGTTGCGCTCCATCATGGCACTTCTCTCCAGCAGAGAATCATCAGACGCAATGTAATTATCGCTGTCAAAATCAAAATCTAATGCGGGAAATTCTGATGATTTGTAAAGGAAACCGTAGCGCTCTTTTTGCTTGCTATCACCATCCTTAATGAACAACTCTGGCAGGCAAAAACCGGGGGTGTTGGGTATGTCATCTTCTTTCCTGCCGGAAATGCGCTTAAGCAGCTTAGTCAGCTCAATCAGTTTTTGCGGAACGGTATTACCGTAGATTTCGGGGGTCTGCTTTCGCTCTTCATCATAGCGCGACGATAATCCATTATCGGCTTCCATGGTTATTTCTACTGCAACACCATTGGTATAGAGGTGCGCCTCAAGGATACGTGAAGCATCAGGAATCTGGGTGCTTTCATTTCGTTCAAATACAACGCCCTGCATGCCATCAGGTAAAGAATGGATAGCCTTCAAAAATGGCATATCCTGTGGGCGTAATGTTTTTGTGGCAGATAATTCAATTTCTCTCAAACGGATCTTCTGTTTAAAAGCCGGAGGATAGATGCGTTTATAATTCAGCGGTGATTTGTTAACATATGCTATAACCTGATCTGATGAAGTGGCGAAGGTATTGGGTAGGTCTATCAGATAACGTCCAAGACATCGAGTGGCCATTCCCTGTAAAAAGTGCGTCACGTTATTGTGCTCCTCAGTGGTCAGATTTATTCTCGGCGGCATCCATCTGTAGCCATACCAGCTGGTAAAACCGGTGGCCAGCAGCACCAGCGTTATGATTGGTTTTTTAATACTCATTCATACCTCAGCGCGGTCTGTTCTATCTGCTGAACGATTTTCACCAGCGCCCTCAAGGTAAACTTCTGCGCCTGTCTGTTCTGGAAGGCTGCCTCATGTGAAACGGAAATCTGAAAACGCGCCTGCAAATGATGTTCAGCAATACGTCCAGACCGCACCGGAACCGTCCCGTCCCCAGCCTCTTCTGCTGGCAAAAGCTGATAAGTCTGATGAATGCCCGTTGCCCAGCCGCTACCTGAGAGGGGGGAAGAAACGCTTCGTTTCTCAAACATCTCCGTTTTATCAAGCGCGCGAGCTGCAAGCCCGTCACGCTTACGGTTGCGATTCAGCCACGCTTCTGCACGAGGAGTATTTGCGCGCCAGCAGACGTCACCGTAGGCCCGGTACGTCATATCCGCACTGTAGAATGCCCAACTATTCGGATGATACTTTCCGCAGAGATCCTCGATAAAAGGCTTAACTTCTCGTTGAATTGTTTTTGAGAATGTTTGCCAATCTTTATCCCTGTCTGCCGGGTCAGTGCTTTTGCCAGGGTTTATAAACTGACCCTCACACAGCCCCCACCATTTATCCCGCTGCAGATAAATTTCGCTGTAAGGGTCGGCTACCGGTAACGCATGGATGGTTTTGTCATCCCTGATTTTCAGCCAGCGCTGCCCGTAAGCTTTTCCCGGTAACAGTTGCAGAGGACCGGGAGACTGAGATAGCACGGCGGTCATGGCTTCCGCACTTGGGCCAAGTATCTGTGCACCCAACCAACCAACTACGTTGCCTGAGCCATTTTCCGTCCCGGCTTTCATTCTGCGGTAAGTCGCTGCGGCTCCGAGTGCCGGCATCACGCCGTGTACCACTCCCAGAACCTTGGCTGCCCCCCCAAGGTTCTGAGTATAGTGCCGGGCAACGAGCCCCCCCATGGAATGCGTAATCAGGATCACCTTCTCGCACATCCGGCCCTTCTGCCGATAAAACTGAATTTGCTTGTCAATGAATTTAGCCAATGCAATTGCTGAATCACCGTTTGACTGCAGCCAGTTATAACCCATGGCAAATACCGGAAAAAGGTAACGGTAAGTCAAATCCACCTCACCTTTACTCAGTGAGACATCACCTGTTTCTGTTTTCAGCATAGATTTCAGTAGAATCACGCGCTCGTTAGAGGGGTGTTTTCAAAGTCGTTAAGCGTGTTCTGCAGCCAGTCAAGAAAAGTGGCATAGCTTGTGTATCCCACAGTTCCCCATCCTCGCTGCCGGCGAGTTTTGAGCAAATGGGATTCTGATTTTCCGATAATATTTCCGCCATCATCAACTATTGTTTCATTAGGGTCTAATTTCTTTTTTCGGACTGCCGCATTTTCTTTAAACCAGTCGCCTAAAATCTGGAGATTACTATCAAGCCTCCAGATTTTTTTACCTTTCTTATCTTTTAAATTGCTACCCATTACTCCCGGTATAAAAATGACTGGAATAACCCGGTCTGGATACACGACACATCGCTGTAAAATGTTTTTTTCTTTAGGCGTGGTAAACAACTGATAACAAGCATTACCATCCTCATCAAATGTCGGCTCAATTTTTGGTGTCGTTTTTTCCTCAGACATGACTAACGCTCCTTGTTCAAGTTTAAATTGATGCTGGCAATGTCAGGAAAGCTTTGAGGGGCTATTTTCCCTGCATCATCTGAGGTCGCCAATGTCTTCCCAAGAGCACTAATCACATTCCCCTGATGACTTTTTACCGCTTCTTTGGTTCCTGCCCGGATGAGTTGCGTGTTGAGTTCATAATTACCCTGTTGCCAGGTATTAAACATTTCGCTTGCGCTTTGACCACCGAATTTTTGCCATACCGCTGCGCGCTGAATAATTTTATCCGGGGCACCGCTCTCTACTTCACCGTCTCCTATTCTCAGATAAGCACCACCGCTACCTACCAGCAAAATATCCTGTTTTGCACGTATGATAACTTTACCTTCGCTACTACTGATGCGTACATCCTGGAATGCGTCCAGCAACATCTCATCACTCTGAGACTGAATTTCGACTTTCCCCTTAGCTGCTAGTAACTTCAGTCCCAGCTTTTGTGCAAACAGGCTGATTCTTTCGCCCGCTGCCACCGTAAAAGCTTTCATTACGCTGAAGTCAGTGTTTTTACCGCTGGTTGCAATGAGGTTTTCACCTGCTGACAGTTGCAGACTTTTACTCGTGGCTTGCGCGATGCCACCAGGCGCTGAGAGTAGTAACGCAGACTGCCTAAGCTCGGTGATGGCATCACTCAAAAGCGACTTCTGGGTTTGTAAATCCGCCAATTCGGCTTTTGCCATCTCTGCTGCACTTCGCAAGGACTCAGTTAATTGCTGCGCCTTTTGAAGTTCGCTAAGTGCATCTTGCATCGACAACATCTTCCCATGTGCCTGAGGCTGAATATCCGCAGTGATAAACACGCCTTTGCCACCACGGATAGCGATATGATTATCAGTCCGTAGCTCTGCTCCTTCGCCACGAAGCTCACGCCGCGCATCGACATTGTGCCCCAGATTCAGCTGCGTCTTGCCCCCATACTCCGTGCTGAGCTTGATATGCTCCTCACCACGCTTATCCTCCATACGCAGTTTATTCAGCCCTGCCGTACGGATAACATTGCGGGTGCTGTTTTTCTCGGTGACGTGATCAACATGACGAGAATCATGCAGCGCATGAGCAATATACGGCTGGTCCGGGTCACCCTCACGAAACGCTATTGCCACCTCCGTCCCCTGTATCAGCGGGAAGTGGAAGCCGTACATATCTCCACCGTAAGGTTTCGCGAGGCGAACGGGCATGCTTTCCAGGCCGCGCTCTCTACCCTCCTCGTCCGCATCAAACACCACTCGGTATAACCCGGATGCATCCTGCCAGGCATAGATGTCGTTGTCTTTCGCACTGGTCACGCGCGCCGTCATGGTACCGCTGACTTTAGGACGAGCAGGCAGTGCGGGGCGCCA
Organism: Pantoea sp. Taur; assembly: GCF_009830025.1. Classification (NCBI taxonomy): domain Bacteria; kingdom Pseudomonadati; phylum Pseudomonadota; class Gammaproteobacteria; order Enterobacterales; family Erwiniaceae; genus Pantoea; species Pantoea sp. Taur. The sequence goes on along the minus strand of NZ_SZZZ01000002.1, from coordinate 6,565 downwards.
GCAAAGCGTCTCACTGTAAGGCACAGCATTCAGCGTTGCCTGAAAGGCCGAACGTCGGCTCGCACTGACATTGATTTGGGTGATTAAAACGGGACTCTGCAACTGTGCAGGCAGCGTGGGTATGCCTGTTTCGGTAACAGATAAAACATGTCCGGGGCCGATAAAAGTATCGTTGCAAATACCGGATATCAGCGTCTGCCGGGCAAGAAAACGTTCATGATCGAGACGGGCATAAAAGTTTGCGGTCTCGGTCTCCGGAGCAAACTTATCGCCGCTGTAAGGATGGCGGGGACGATAGTGATAAACCTCCCCGTAAGAGATATTCTCACCATCACCCCGTGTCATATCAGCCTTCACCGACCGCAGCACGCGCTGTGCCTCACGGTGGTTGTAATCCTTTGTTGTCACACCCGCTTCAACCACGTTATGGGTCAGATTCAGGTTCCAGACAGATTCCTGAGCATTGTCTTCAAGACCTGACGGGCTGTTCAGCGGCAGCGACTTCTGATCGGAATAAGCGCTCTGCGCGTCACCAAAACGGATGACCTCAGTCTGAGTGTCGGGATGAAGTGTGAAGTAATAGAAAATGCCGATTTCAGACAACAGACGCTGTACAAACTTCAGGTCACTTTCCTGATACTGGTTAATCTGCTCTCTTTTGGGGTAGTCATGCTTCAGGCTGAATTCATATTCCCACCCCTGAAAACCATGCTCATCCAGTATCTGACTGACAACTTCCGGAACGGATTTATTCACAAAGAAGCGATGTGAGCGGTATTGCTTATCCAGAAGCGCAAAGCGGGGTTCAATAATAATGAGATAACTAACCTGGTCTGCGGAACCCGTCAGACGCCGGAAGTCGGTGATGTAGCCGTGAACAATCTTCTGCGATTCGAATTTCTGCAGAGGTCCAATGCCCATAATCAGCGTCACCGCTTTGCGCAGCATCCGGTCTGGTGAAATGTCATTATCCGGGCTGGTGAACATCACGCTGTAAAGGTAGTTCTCGCTCAGCGCTTCCATGCCCGTAAGATTTTCCACATCAATCGGTGAATTGCAGGCTGGAATCAATAAAGAATATCGATTGAGCGTAGAGGAAATTACCGATGCTGTTTTTTCTATTAGGCCAGAGGGGATCATTGTCATTCTCTCCTTGATGACGAATTGTTATGTCTCCCACTAATTGCAGAGAGAATAACGTCAGTAAGATTTTTATTTCTTGATTGCCGATAATGACTTCTTTATCAAGCTATCAGGGATTAACGTCACCGATATCGCATGCTTTTCCATAGGGAAAAACCGCCCCCAGTGATTGTCATACGACTGCTGCGACTACTAAATTTGATAAATTCTCACTCTGTTTCAGGCACGCTACCGCCCCTGGCCGTTAACCGAGGCCTATAAGGTCTGAGGCATCTGTAAATCGGTGTATTTTTCAGAGGCGTATCTGCGCGCAGGCGAACCTCTGAAAAAGCGCACAGTGAACCACCCACACGGGCTTACGCGAAGGCGCGTTCGTGCAATGAATTGGAATGAATGATTTTGACATCCTTGTAAGTCCAGGTTTTTATTCGCTGCGCAGTTCAATCTGCTCCAGGTAGTTGCCCTTCTTTTTATAAGTGCCCTTGATGTCGTGCATCACAGGGTTAACCTTAACCACCCTTGCGTTCTCCTTATGAACGAGAGGGGAAGCTCGATTGACTTATGCGCCCCTGCGGTGTGCAGGCACTGGCGTAAATTGGAACGGACTTTCAAAGCCCCAGTTTGATAATCCACACTTATGATTCAATCGTATAAATAGTGGAGAAAAGCATTAAGACCCGACTTTTCCTGTAAGTCCGCGCACGAATATAAAGTAATCAATGGACCTAAAGCAACAGCCTGACACGTTCTCTTATTGCTGATTTATATAAGGAAATTCTTAGATTTGGCTTTAAGTCATTGTTAGATGGCTCATAATTTAGCCAGAAATATCTGAAAAAATTTTTGAGAAAATTTATTCTCAGGCGGTCACTTCATTCAAATGAGGAAAAACCAGTAAGAAAATATAACAACTTTCTCCGAGGGATTATTTTGGGGGGCGATTGCCGTGATCGTTGCGCCCGGTACACATTGCCGAGGTTGAGGGGGGGAAAAGCGCCACCGCTATCTCTGTTTCACAAATAGCACTCAGTTTGGGACACATTTTCCTCTCTATCAGAGATGCCGGCAGATCTGGGCTTTAACCGAAAGGATATAATCCATTGCATTAGCGGGTTGCTATTAATGGAAAAAAGCAAAAGTGGTCATGTAGAATTATAAGAAATCGTCCTTAAGCTAAAACCTCATGACATTAAATAATGGTTATTTAGGACTTCACCATCCTAATTCGACGCCAAAACCGAAGTCTGAGTCCATGCCGATAACGGATCGCAATCTCGCGCTCTGGTATCGGCAGTTTGGCGATCCTGTTGATGTACTGACGCTGGAATCCTCTTCTTTATCCCCTTGTTCCGCTGATCTGCTGCGCGTGCAAATGCACTATGCGCCAGTGAACGCATCTGATCTGATCCCGATTACCGGTGCTTATCGTCACCGTGTCGCGCCGCCACAGGTCGCTGGCTACGAAGGCGTGGGCACCGTGATCTCCGCGCCCTCTGCTTACTCACATTTAGTGGGGCAACGCGTGTTACCGCTGCGTGGTATGGGCTGCTGGCAACGTTATGTGGATATCGATCCACAACTCGCTATTCCGGTACCATCGGATATTACGAGTACGCTGGCCGCACGCGCCTATATCAATCCGCTGGCCGCCTGGCTGATGCTGCAGCAATGGCCGGTCAGCGGTAAAAATGTCCTGATCACTGCCGGTGGTTCTGCTTGCGCCCTGTTGCTGGCCCAGTGGGCGAAACTGCACGGTGCGCGTCGGGTTGTGGTGGTGTATCGCGCGTCAGCACATGCCGAACGGTTGCATGCCCTGGATCTGACTGCGTTGCAGGACAACGCGCGTGAAGCGATAGAAGCAGTGAGTGCGCAAACCGATATCGTCTTTGATGCGGTAGGGGGCGATGTGGGGCAGTTGATCTGGCGAACGCTACCTGAGCACGCGCACTTTGTGGCTTACGGGGTATTAAGCGGCGCGCCGGTAAAAGTGAATGCCGCCCGTCCAGCACTGCACTGGTTTCATGTGCGGCACACCTTGGGCGATATTGGCGCGGCACCGTGGCAACAGCTTTTCTCAAAGATCTGGCCACTGCTGCGCGACAGCGAGTGTGGTGAGGTGGAAATTTTCCCATTGAAAGAGTGGCGCGCGGCAATCGAAAGTTATCACCAGTCGGGTCGTGCGCGTAAACCCCTGCTGTGTCTGGACGAGTAAAGAGAGGCGAAGCAGCCTCTCTGTTCAATCAATTATTTAGCCGCAGCCTGCAGCCAGGCGACCACCAGCGGGGATAGCCGATTTTGCAGCGCCGCCCGTTCTGACTGGAACAGCGTCGCGACAAAGAACGGATGATCGGTCAGTTCAACACCGCGTACGTCACGATCCAAATCCCATGACGTAATCTTAAGATTCTTGGTTGCCAGCGCGTCACTGAATTCCGGGTTCACGCCGAAATTGCAGTGATACCCTTCATCACTCTCCAGCGTGCCGTAAGCTTGCGCAATCTTTGAACCCGCTTCGAAAGTCACCGTGCCACGCTGTTCCACCAGCGAACAGGCCAGTGGGGCAATCACCCAGCGCCCACTTTCATCGGTTTCCGCATGCCCGGCATCTTCCCAACCCAGTACATTGCGGGCGTACTCCACCACCGCATACTGGAAACCGCCACACGAACCGAGGAACGGTTTGTGGTTTTCACGCGCCCAGCGGATCGTCGCAAAGACACCTTCGTCGTTGAGATACGGGCTGCCCGGCACCACCCAAATGGCATCGTAATCGTTCCAGTTGTGTTGATGGATGTCTGGGGTGGCGATCCAGTCGGCGGTGACGTCGAGCGAGAGGGATTTTACGGCAAACTGTACAGCAGGAGGAATGGCTTGATGTGCAACGGCATTGGCACGGTAATCGCCAACAAGGGCGACACGAACTGACTGCGTCATGGCTACGTCCTTTTAGGGAAAAAACGAGGTTACAGCAAACATCACGACCTGTCTAAGCGCATTTCAGCGCGATATCACTCACTTTCGTTTGCGCGCATTTTGGTTATAGCCTGCTTTTTATACGGCTAAACATTCCTCTTTGTGGTGATTAACTCGACGGATGTTGACCACGCAATCGTTTACTTCTTTTACAGTTTTAATTAATTCGTAATTTTGTGCGCAGGATCAACAAATTAGCCATTTGGAAACTTTAGTCAGCCTATTACGCTCAACTATCAAGCAATTGTGCTTAGTAAATGTACATTCACGGTCTTTATATTGGTTTAAATTATCATCTATAGCGTTATGTTCTGTAAAATACACCTTAAGCGGTTTATATCAGGAAAATGATCCTAAGGATCTCCAGTTAGCACGATTATTCTGATATAATGCCACACAGCAATATTTAACACTGATTTACAGCTTCTTATAACGGCATTAACCCTACCTGTTACAAGTATTTCAGCGTGCAAAAAATGCTTGCCCTGTTGGCCTGATTCAGCCAAATTAGGCGCCGTTTTTCCTTTCTAATAACAATGTTGCGCGGGATTACTCAGCCCGACGCAGACTTAATTCCTGTCGTAAAACAGGCTATGTATAAACTGAGGTACACGTGTCAACTGCAAACAAACACACTGACGAGGCAGTAAGCCTCAACGCGTTCAAGCAACCGAAAGCGTTTTATCTGATCTTCTCCATCGAATTGTGGGAGCGTTTCGGCTACTACGGTCTGCAAGCCATCATGGCCGTTTACCTGGTGAAACAGCTTGGCATGTCCGAAGCGGACTCCATTACCCTGTTCACCTCGTTCAGCGCCCTGGTTTACGGCATGGTCGCGATTGGCGGCTGGCTGGGCGATAAAGTATTGGGTACCAAACGCGTGATTGTGCTCGGCGTGATCGTGCTGGCGCTCGGTTATGCACTGATCGCTTTCTCAGGTCATGACACTGCGATGGTGTACGTCGGTATGGCGACTATCGCCGTGGGTAGTGGCTTGTTTAAAGCCAACCCTTCTTCTCTGCTGTCTACCTGCTACGAGAAAGATGATCCGCGCATCGACGGTGCGTTCACCATGTTCTATATGTCGATCAACATCGGTTCTCTGTTCTCGATGATGCTGACACCGTGGTTGGCTGCACATTACGGCTGGGGCGCAGCGTTCTCGCTCTCCGTGGTGGGTCTGGTGATTACCTTACTGAACTTCCTGTTCTGCCAGCGCCTGGTGAAAAACTACGGTTCTAAACCGGACTTTGCGCCACTGAATGTCAGCAAATTGCTGATGACGCTGGTAGGTGTGGTGGCGCTGGTTGCCATTGCCGCCTGGTTGTTGCATCACCAAAGCATTGCGCGTATGGCACTGGGCGTGATTGCCATCGGCATCGTGCTGGTGTTCGCGAAAGAAGCCTTTGCCCTGCAAGGTGCAGCACGCCGTAAAATGATCGTCGCCTTCCTGCTGATGCTCGAAGCGATTGTGTTCTTCGTGCTCTACATGCAGATGCCAACCTCACTGAACTTCTTTGCTATTCGTAACGTTGAGCATGCCATTCTGGGCATTACCTTCGAACCTGAACAGTTCCAGGCACTGAACCCGTTCTGGATCATGCTGGCCAGCCCGATTCTGGCAGCGGTTTACAACAAGCTGGGCGACAAACTGCCTATGCCACACAAGTTCGCGATTGGTATGGTGCTGTGCTCTGCTGCGTTCCTGGTGCTGCCATTTGGTGCCAAGTTCGCTAATGATGCCGGTATTGTGTCTGTGAACTGGTTGATCATCAGCTATGCACTGCAGAGTGTGGGCGAACTGATGATTTCCGGTCTTGGCCTGGCGATGGTGGCGCAGTTAGTCCCACAGCGTCTGATGGGCTTCATCATGGGTTCCTGGTTCCTCACCACGGCGGGTGCTGCAATGATTGCCGGTAAAGTGGCGAATCTGATGGCCGTACCGAATGATGTGACCGATCCGCATGCTTCACTGGAAGTTTACAGCCATGTGTTCCAGCAGATTGGTATTGCGACCGGTGTGATCGCTATCCTGATGCTGATCACCGCGCCACTGCTGAACCGCATGACGCAGAGTGATGCTTCACAGCCTGAACTGAAAAGCGCTAACGCCAATCAGTAATGAAGGTGATGTGAATAAGCCGGGCAAACGCCCTAATGCCAGTCAGTTAAGCCTGACTGGCATTTTTTCTTCTGGCTGTCGGATATTTATAGGGTCTCTCTTTCACCACCCTTGGGAACGAGCGCTCCCGTCGTCCCGGTAGTCTGACCATCTCTGCTATCGAACTTACGTCCTTTACCAGTTCCGGGATACGCCCAGGCGAAGCGCCTTCAAGTGTCCAGAGCAGTTTCATCACCCACGCTGTCGATTCCCTGAAGCTGAGCTGGTTAGGCCAGTATCCCTTCAGCGTTGAGGCCATTCTTATCATCTGATATCTCACCAGATTGT